>NZ_JBQUZF010000006.1:0-251473 GCF_056313985.1 Pinisolibacter sp. DMC19
GAAGCGGGATCCGACGGGACCGATCGCGGGCCGGCAAAACCGCGACCGGACCTCCCCCGAAAGGGTCCCGCTTCCCCGTTTTACGACGAGAACGCCCGCGGACCGATCCGCGGGCGTTCTCGTTCGGACGGGGCGACGGCGTCACGCCGCCCGGATCTGACGCATCAGGTCGGCGAGCGCCTCCGACAGGATCGACGACTGGGCGGTGAGATCGCTCGCCGAGTCGAGCACCTTGCCGGCGGCGGCACCCGTCGCCTCGACCGCGGTCTCGACGTCGGCCACCTCGTGGACGACGGTCTCGGTGCGGTCGGCGGCGCGGGTGATGTTGGCGGCGATGTCGCGGGTCGTCGCCGATTGTTCCTCGACGGTGGCGGCGATCGCCGTCGTCAGGTCGTCGATCGACCGGATCGTTCCGACCACCGCGGCGATCGCGTCGGCGACCTCGGTCTTGGCCTTCTGTACGGCGGCGATCTGGTGCGAGATCTCCTCCGTCGCCTTGGCGGTCTGTCCGGCGAGGTTCTTCACCTCGCTCGCCACCACCGCGAAGCCCCGGCCCGCCTCGCCGGCACGCGCCGCCTCGATGGTGGCGTTCAGCGCCAGGAGATTGGTCTGGCCGGCGATGTCGGCGATCAGGCCGAGGATCTCGGCGATGCGCCGGCTCGCCTCCTCGAGGCCCTGCATCTTGCCGGAGGCACGGTCGACCTCCTCGACGGCCGAGCGGGCGATGTTGGAGCTGTCGGCGACGCGGGCGCCGATCTCGTCGATCGAGGCCGAGAGCTCCTCGGCCGCCGCGGCGACGGTCGCCACGTTGCCGGCGACGTCGGCCGACAGCGCCGCCGCCTCGCGGGTATGGACGACCGACGTCGCTGCCGTCTCGCTCATCCCCTGCGCCTCGCCCTCGAGCAGACGGGCGGCACCCGAGACGGCACCGATCACCGTGCCGATGGTCTGTTGCAGCCGCGCCGCGACTTCCTCCGTCGCCGCCTGACGTTCGCGCGCCGCCCGTTCGCGCTCGCCGGCCTGCTCGGCGCGCAGCCGATCGGCTTCGAGGCTCGCCGCACGCAGCACCGCGACGGCGCCGACGATCTCGCCGATCTCGTCCGCCCGCCGCACCTCCGGCAGGGCGACCTCGCGATCGCCCGCGGCGATCGAGCGGATGGCCGACGAAAGATGGCCGAGCGGCCGGATGACCCGTCGATCGGCGAGCAGTCCCGCGGCGAAGGCCAGTGTCGTCGCCACGAACCAGGCGATCACGGCCAGGGCGAAGTCGCGCGTGGCATTGCCGATGTCCGCGTCGGAATCGGCGACGATGCGGGCGAGCGCCGCGTCGCGCAGGTCGACGATGTGGGTCATCGCCGTCGTCGTCCAGGGCCGCCACACCGAGACGTCCTCGCCGGGTTCACGCCCTTCGCGGGCACGACGCGCCATCTCGGCATAGTGCTTGCCGGCCTTTTCGACGAATTCGACGCGCGTCTTGTCGAGCGCGGCACCGAGACCGCCCTCGCGGCCGGCCTGATCGACGCTGCGGACCAGACGGTTCCACACCTGATCGATGCGACCGTCGAATTCCCACATCCGCGCAGACGTTTCCGGGCTGAAGGCCTTGCCCGTGGTGACGTAGCTGGTGAGCCAGGACGACCGCGTGCCCGCGACGTCGCGCAGTTCCATCGCCACCGCGATGACCGGCACGGTGCGGCCGATGTCGGGGTCGCGGTGCAGGATGTCGGTCTCAAGGCGGGCGAGCACCCGCGTGCCGGCCTCGGTCATGGCGATCAGCAGATCGGGGAAGGTGCGGAAGGCATCCTCGCCGCGATCCGCCTTCGGCCGGGCCAGAGCCACATCGGCGATCCCGCGCGCCTTGGCGAGATTGGCCGTCGCCTCCTTCGCGTAGGTCCGGTAGCTCTCCGCCAGATCGCGCGGCAGGGCCTCGACCGCGGCGGCGAGCGCGGCGAGCGCCGCGTCGTTGCCCGCCCGCTTGCTCTTCGCCTCTTCCAGCCCCTTCGCAGACGGCATCGCGTCGCTGTTCAGGAGGACGTTGTAGGGTCCGCGCTCCAGCGCGATGCGCTCGTTGAGGAGCGCGGTTGCCGCCATCACGTCGACGAGAGACCGGGCGACCACGGCGTCGGACCGTCGGAGCCACGCGTCGCGGGCGATCCAACCGCTGGTCAAGGTGGTCACCACACCGATCATCGCGATGATCAGCAGGAAGAGTGTCTTCATCCGCATCGGCGGAGCCTCCGGCATCGTGACGACGCGCGGTCGCGCGTATCCTCCGGAAAGCCAATGCGAGAATGACTAACGTTCGATGAATTTACCGACGTTTCCGAGGAAACATCGACGGATCGTCGATCGGACCCCTGTAGAATGTTACAGGATCACCAATAATTACGTTACGTAATACAGTAATTCCGACAGGGGTTCCTCGCCGACGGCCCTCACGTCTCGGCGCTGGCGAGCAGCGACAGGACATGGGCGTGCGAGGTGTCGAAGGCGACCTGTTCCTCGTCCGTGAAACGGCAGGCGACGACGCGTTCGCGCCCCTGTCGGCCGATCACACAAGGAACGCTCATCACGGCATCGCGCACGCCGTATTCGCCCTCGAGCAGGGTGCCGACCGGCAGAACCGAATGTTCGTCGCCGGCGATCGCCCGGATGATGCGATAGACGCTCGCCGCGATGCCGTGGTTGGTGTTGCCCTTGCCCGCCAGGATGTCGAGGCCGATCTGGATCACCCGCTGCCGCACGCCGTCGCGGTCGATCGGCGCCACGCCGTTCAGTGCGCAATAGGTCTCGATGTCGAGGCCGCAGACGTTGCACAGGCTCCAGGGGATGAAGCTCGTCTCGGAATGATCGCCGATCACCCAGCCGAAGATGTTCTTCGGATCGATGCCGACGTGGTCGGAGACGATGCGCATGAAGCGCGCCGTGTCGATGATCGTACCGAGGCTGATCACCCGCTCCTTCGGGAACGACGAATGGCGCAGCGCCACCTGGGTCAGGATGTCGACCGGGTTGGTCACCGTCAGCACGATGGCGTTCGGCGAGGTCCGCTCCACCTCGGCGACGACCTCGCGCATGATCGCGGTGTTGATCTTCACCAGCATGTCGCGGGTCTGGCCCGGCTTGATGTTGGCGCCGGCGGTCATCACCACGATGTCGCTGTCCTTGGCGTCGTCGAAGTCGCCGACCACCAGCCGCGGGTTCTGCGCATAGATGAAGGAGGTGATGTGGGAGAAGTCCCAGATCTCCGCCCGCGCCTTGTCGATCGCCTTGTCGATCGCGACGATCTCCGTCGCCACGCCGGCGTTCAAGAGATGGCCGACCACCTCGGTGCCGACCGCGCCCATTCCCACCACGGTGATCTTCATGGATCGCCTCCTGCCCCGTCCGGCATCGGCCGCTCCGCCCGGCCGAGGGTCGAGCCCCCGGGCAGGGCGGAGCGGGTCTCGTCTCAGTCCACGGCGTCGTAGAACTCGCCGCGCGCACCGCAGACCGGGCAGGCGTCCGGCGCCTTGCCGATCACCGTGTGACCGCAGACCGGGCAGACGTGCAGCTCGATCTCGCCGAGGTCGCGCCCGGCCTTCACCGCCGCGAGCGCCGCCTGGAAGAGCTCGTGATGGACCTTCTCGACCTCGAGCGCGAAGCGCATCGAGCGCGCCGCCTTGCGGTTTCCTTCCGCCTCGGCACGCTCGACCATCGGCGGATACATCTCGGTGAACTCCTCGTGCTCGCCGGCGATCGCCTTCTCGAGATTGGCCGCCGTCGCCTCGACGCCGCCCATTGCCTTGAGATGGGCGAGCGCATGGACCGTCTCGGCCGCCGCCACCGCACGGAAGAGCTTGGCGACGCCGGGCATGCCTTCGTCGTCGGCCTTCTCGGCCCAGGCGAGATACTTGCGATTGGCCTGCGATTCGCCGGCAAAGGCATATGCGAGATCGTCGGTCGTCGACATGGAGGTCGTCCTCTCGTGGCGGCCGACCGGGACGGTCCTGCCGCAGGTTCCGGTGAAGATCGAAGCATTCTAGGATTCGCTCGCCGCCGTCGGCATCGGCCGAAACCCGTAGGCAGACGAGCCCTGCGCTCGACGCCGACCGGCCGGGGTGCGAGGATCGCGCCTCCACCGGATTCGCAAGCCCGCCATGCCCCGCCGCACCGCCTTCCCCCCTCGCCCGCCGATCGTCCTGCGCGTGCGCCCGCTGCCCGGCCGACCGACCCGCGGCATCCTGACCGGCGCCGGCCTGACGCTGCCCTGTGCGCTTGGCCGTTCCGGTATCACGCGGATGAAACGGGAAGGCGACGGCGCCACACCCATCGGCCGCTTCGCGCTGCTCCACGGCTACCTGCGCAACGATCGCGGCCTGCCGGTCGCGGCGCCCTTCCCGCTGGTGCCGATCCGGCCGGAAGACGGCTGGTGCGACGACATCGGCGACGGCCGCTACAATCGTCTGGTCCACCTGCCCTTCGCCCGCTCGCACGAGGTGATGCGGCGCGACGACGGGCTCTACGACATCGTCATCGTGCTCGACGCCAATGTCCGGCAGCGGTCGATCGGTCGCGGCAGCGCCATCTTCTTCCATTGCGCGCGCCCGGGCTATGAACCCACCGCCGGCTGTGTCGCCCTCGCCCCCGCCGACATGCGTCGCCTGCTGCCGCGCCTCGGCCGACGCACGGTCATGGTGATCGGCTGATCGACGATCGTCGCGCCGCCGCGAGACTCGCCATCGGTGCATCCCGTCCCGCAGACTCGTTTCGGATGCAATCGGATCGATCGCGAATCGAATTCGAAAGCGACCCCCTCCAGGATTCGCAGGCAAGGCCGAGGACGGCCGCGCCGGGTTCTCCGCCCCAACCCCTCGTCGCACTTCGAGAATGCCCGTCCACGAGTCTCGCTCGAGGTCGATCATTTCGGAAGCGAAATCATCTCGGAGTCGCAGCGATTACGCCGACTCGTCTTCCGTGCATCGACCTCAGACCGGATACGACCGACCGCCGAAGAGCGCGCTGCCGACCCGCACGTGGCTGGCGCCGAGACCGACGGCGATCTCGAAGTCGGACGACATGCCCATCGACAGACCGCCGACGCCGCAGTCGCGCGCGAGTTTCGCCAGCAGCGCGAAATGCGGACCCGGCGCGTCCTCGACCGGCGGGATGCACATCAGCCCCTCGATGGCGAGGCCATGCACGCCGCGGCAGCGCTCGACGAAGGCGACCGTCTCGCGCGGATCGATGCCGGCCTTCTGCGGTTCGGCGCCGGTGTTGACCTGAACGAAGAGCCGCGGCTTGCGTCCCTGCTTCACCGCCTCCGCCGCGATCGCCGCGGCGATCTTGTCGCGGTCGACCGTGTGGATCACGTCGAACAGCGCCACCGCCTCGGCCGCCTTGTTGGACTGCAGCGGTCCGATCAGGTGCAGCTCGATGCCCTCGGTCTCGCCGCGCAGGATCGGCCACTTGGCGGCGGCCTCCTGCACCCGGTTCTCGCCGAAGATCCGCTGACCGGCCGCGATCACCGGACGGATGTCCTCGACGCCGAAGGTCTTGGAGACGGCGACCAGCGTCGTGGCGCCGTCCGGACGACCGGACGACCTTTCGGCGCGGACGATGCGGCGGCGGATGTCGGCGAGACGGTCGGCGGCGGTCATGGGGCTCTCCGGGTGGTCGGGCGGGTCGTTGCCCGCATATCACGCCCGATCGCCCCGCGTCATCCGCCGCGACGACGGCGCCGCCCCTCCGATCGGTGTCGCGGAGCGTCCCCCGCGCGCCGAAATCCGCCCCCGCGCGGCTTCGAACCATTGACCGAGGGGGTGCTTTCTGTTGAAGGTCGGGCCGAGCATTTCGCGCCGCTTCGCGCCCGCGCGCCGAGGCCCCGCGCCCCATCCCCGGATACGGACTTCGAACCCTCCATGGCCGTTGAACGCTACAATCCCCGCACGACCGAACCGAAATGGCAGAAGACCTGGGCCGACGAGTCCGTCTTCGCCACCAGGAACGACGACACCCGGCCGAAGTACTACGTCCTCGAGATGTTCCCCTACCCGTCGGGGCGTATCCACATGGGCCACGTGCGCAACTACACGATGGGCGACGTGGTGGCCCGCTACAAGCGCGCCAAGGGTTTCGCGGTGCTCCATCCGATGGGCTGGGACGCCTTCGGCCTGCCGGCCGAGAACGCCGCCATCGAGAAGAAGGTCCATCCCGCCAAGTGGACCTACGAGAACATCGCCTACATGCGCGGCCAGTTGAAGGCCATGGGCCTGTCGCTCGACTGGGATCGCGAGATCGCCACCTGCCACCCCGGCTACTACCGCCATCAGCAGGCGATGTTCGTCGACATGTTCGACGCCGGCCTCGCCTATCGCCGCACCTCCAAGGTCAACTGGGACCCGGTCGACATGACCGTGCTCGCCAACGAGCAGGTGATCGACGGCCGCGGCTGGCGCTCCGGTGCTCTGGTCGAGCAGAAGGAGCTGGTGCAGTGGAACTTCCGCATCACCGCCTTCTCCGATGACCTCTTGAAGGCGCTCGACGGTCTCGACCGCTGGCCGGACAAGGTGCGCCTGATGCAGCGCAACTGGATCGGCAAGTCGGAGGGCCTCGAGGTCCGCTTCGAGCTCGCCACGCCGGGTCCGCAGGGCGAGAAGACCGTGAAGGTCTTCACCACCCGCCCCGACACGCTGTTCGGCGCCTCCTTCGTCGCACTGTCGCCGGATCATCCGCTGGCCAAGAGCCTCGGCGAGAACAACGCCGAACTCGCCGCCTTCCAGGAGAAGTGCCGCCGCATGGGCACCTCGGTGGCCGTGCTCGAGACCGCCGAGAAGGAGGGTTTCGACACCGGACTGCGGGTGAAGCATCCCTTCATCCCCGGCAAGACGGTGCCGCTCTGGGTCGCCAACTTCATCCTGATGGACTACGGCACCGGCGCCATCTTCGGCTGCCCGGCCCATGACCAGCGCGACCTCGACTTCGCCCGCAAGTACGGGCTCGAAGTCACGCCGGTGGTTCTGCCGAAGGACGCCGATCCGGCGACTTTCGCGGTCGCCGACGTCGCTTTCGTCGACGACGGTTCGATCTTCAACTCCGACTTCCTCGACGGTCTCGACGTCGACACCGCCTTCGACACGGTGGCCAAGCGCCTCGAGGGCACGATCGTCGACGGCGCGCCGCAGGGCGAACGCAAGGTCAACTTCCGCCTGCGTGACTGGCTGATCTCGCGTCAGCGTTACTGGGGCTGCCCGATCCCGGTCGTCCACTGCGACGACTGCCGCACCGTGCCGGTGCCGAAGGAGCAGCTGCCGGTGCTGCTGCCCGACGACGCCAGCTTCGACAAGCCGGGCAACCCGCTCGACCATCATCCGACCTGGAAGCACGTCGCCTGCCCCAAGTGCGGCAAGCCGGCGCGCCGTGAGACGGACACGATGGACACGTTCGTCGATTCGTCCTGGTACTTCGCCCGCTTCACCGACCCGTGGAACACCGAAGGCCCGACCACCCGCGCGGTCGCCGACCGCTGGCTGCCGGTCGACCAGTACATCGGCGGCATCGAGCACGCGATCCTGCACCTGCTCTATTCGCGTTTCTTCACCCGCGCCATGAAGGCGACCGGCCACGTCGGCCTCGACGAGCCCTTCGCCGGCCTGTTCACACAAGGAATGGTCGTCCACGAGACCTACAAGGGCCCCGACGGCCACTGGGTCTCGCCGGCCGACATCGTCATCGACGAGACCGACGCCGGCCGCACCGCCCGCATGAAGGACGGCTCGGGCGCGGTCGCCATCGGCTCGATCGAGAAGATGTCGAAGTCGAAGAAGAACACCGTCGATCCTTCCGACATCATCGCCACTTGGGGCGCCGACACGGCGCGCTGGTTCGTCCTCTCCGACAGCCCGCCGGATCGCGACGTGATCTGGACCGAGGCCGGCGTCGAGGGCGCCCATCGCTTCGTCCAGCGCGTCTGGAGGCTCGTGGGCGACGCCGTCGAGCTGATCGGCGGTGCCGGCACCGGTGACCGCTCTGCGACCGCCCTGGCGCTCGCCAAGGCCACCCACAAGACCGTCGCTGCGGTCGAGGACGACATCGAGAAGCTCGGCTTCAACCGCGCCGTCGCCCGCCTCTACGAGTTCGCCAACGCCATCGGCCGCGTTCTGGCCCAGCCCGATGCCGTCAAGGCCGACGCCAGCCTCGCCGCGGCGATCGAGGAGGCGGTCGACGCACTGGTGCGCATGATCGCCCCGATGATGCCGCATCTCGCCGAAGAGTGCTGGACCGCGCTCGGCCGCACCGGCCTCGTCGCCGACGCCGCCTGGCCGAGCGTCGATCGTGCCCTCGTCGTCGACGACACCGTCACCCTGCCGGTGCAGGTCAACGGCAAGAAGCGCGCGGAGTTGACGATCGCCCGCGATGCGGACGAAGCTGCCGTGCGCGAAGCGACCCTCGCCCTCGAGGCGGTCGCCGCCGCGCTCGGCGGCAATCCGCCGAAGAAGGTCATCGTGGTACCCGGGAGAATCGTCAATGTCGTCGCCTGACCGTGGCCTTCGCCCGCTCGCCGTCGCGGGCCTCCTCGTCGCCGGCCTCGCCCTCTCGGGCTGCACGACGACGGGCATCCGACCGCTCTACGGCTCCTCGGGCGGCACGACCGCCGCGCTGAAGGACGTCGACGTCAAGACCTCGGGCCGGATCGGCCAGCAGATCCGCAACGATCTGGTCTTCGGCTTCTCCGGCGGCGCCGGCGAGCCGACGACGACGCGCTGGCGGCTCGAGATCGCGGTTACCGACGTCGACACCGCCGTCGGCGTCGACCGTTACGCCAATCTCGCGACCGGCCACATCGACCAGATCTCCGCCAACTGGGTGCTGACCGAGGCCGGCTCCAACAAGACCCTGGTCACCGGCACGTCCTTCGCCAACGCCGCCTACGACTATTCGCAGCAGCGTTTCGCCGACGTCCGCGCCAAGCGCGATGCCGAGAACCGCGCCGCTCAGGCGATCGCCCTCGACATCCGTACCAAGATCGCCGTCTGGTTCGCCGAGCATCCGGCGCCCTGATGGGCGCTCACGTCGTGGAGCGGGCGCGATGACGGTCCTCAAGGCCCACGAGGTCGACGCCTTCCTGAAGGCTCCCGGCGAGCGCTGGGGCGTCGTCCTCGTCCACGGGCCCGACGACGGGCTCGTCACCGAACGCGCCACGGCGATCGTCCGCGCCGCGAGCCCGGGCGACGACCCGTTCTCCCTCGTCCGCCTCGACGGCGCGGAACTCGTCTCCGACCCCGCCCGCCTCGTCGACGAGGCCCGCACCATCTCGCTCTTCGGCTCGCGCCGCGTCGTCTGGGTCCGCGACTGCGGCGCCCGAGCGATCCTTCCGGCCGTCCAGCCGCTGCTCGACGAACCCGCCAAGGGCAGCCTCGTGGTGCTCGAGGCCGGCGACCTGAAGAAGACGGCGCCGCTGCGCAAGAAGATCGAGGACAGTGCCTCGGCGCTCGCCATCGCCTGCTATGCCGACGGCGCCCAGGACATCGCCCGCCTCGTCGATCGCGAACTGCAGGAGGCCGGCCTCTCGATCGATCGCGACGCCCGTGAGATGCTCGAGGCCAATCTCGGCGGCGACCGTCTCGCCTCGCGCGGCGAGATCCGCAAACTCTGCCTCTATGCTCACGGGCAGAAGAAGGTGACGCTCGCCGACGTCGAGGCGATCGTCGGCGACGCCTCGGCACTGGCGATGGACGAGTTCATCGACGCCGTCGCCGGTGGCGACCCCGTCGGCGCCGATCGGCTGCTGACGCGGCTGGCGAGTTCCGGAACCCACGTCTCGGTCGCCGCCTCCGCCCTGATGCGGCATTTCCAGCTGCTCGAGCGCCTGCGTGCCGAGATCGGCCAGGGCCGCAGCGCCGCGACCGTCGTCGCCGGCGTCCAGCCGCCGATCTTCTTCCGCCGCCGCGACGCCTTCGTCCGCCAGCTCGGCCTGTGGAACCGCGAACGCCTCGAGCGCGCCGCCCGCCTGCTCGACGAGGGCCTGCTGCGCAGCCGCACCATGCCGACGCTCGCCGAAGCCGTCGTCTCCGACGTGGCGCTCACGCTGGCACGGGCCGCCCGCGCCGCCGACCGGCGCTGAAGCCCCTCACGATGCCGCACAGGCAACAAAAAAGGCGGCCGAAGCCGCCCTCTTTCCCGATCACCGGACCGGCCTCAGCCGTCCTTCAGGCGACGCACGATGTCGTCGAGCTGCTCGAGGCTGCGATACTTGATCTCGACCCGGCCCGAACCGTCGGCCTTGTGGTCGATCGCCACGGCGAGCCCGAGAAGCTCGGTGAGCGAGGCCTCCAGCGCCAGCGTGTCGGCGTCCTTGGCCTTCTTCGGCTTGGCCGGCTTCGCCTCGCCCACCGCCGGCGCCTGCGCCAGCTGCTCGGCGTCGCGCACCGTCAGGCCTTCCTCGACGATCCGCTCGGCGAGACCCACCGGATCGGCCGCGGTGATCAGCGCACGGGCGTGACCGGCGGTCAGCCGACCCTCGCGCAGATGCTCCTTGACCGGATCGGGCAGCTTGAG
This sequence comes from Pinisolibacter sp. DMC19, assembly GCF_056313985.1. NCBI lineage: Bacteria > Pseudomonadati > Pseudomonadota > Alphaproteobacteria > Hyphomicrobiales > Ancalomicrobiaceae > Pinisolibacter > Pinisolibacter sp. DMC19. The sequence goes on from NZ_JBQUZF010000006.1 coordinate 10,537, forward strand.
CAGGCGCAGCGTGTTGGCGACATGGCTGCGGCTCTTGCCGATGACCTGGCCGAGATCCTGCTGCGTATAGGCGAATTCGGCGATCAGCTGCTCGTAGCCGACGGCCTCTTCGATCGCGTTGAGATCGGAGCGCTGGACGTTCTCGATGATCGCGAGCTCGAGCGCCTCCTTGTCGGAGACCTCCTGCACGATCACCGGAATGTCGTGCTGCCCCGCCTTCTGCGACGCCCGCCAGCGACGCTCGCCGGCGATGATCTCGAAGTGGTTCGCCCGCCCCGGCGCCGATCGCACCAGGATCGGCTGGACGACGCCCTTCTCCTTGATCGACTGCGCCAGATCCGCGAGTTCGTCCTCGCCGAAATGACGGCGCGGATTGCGCGGATTGGGATGGACCAGATCGATCGGCACGCGCTTGGAGCCGGCGCGCGCCTGCTCGCTCATCGTCTCCGGTTCGGCCATGTCGCCGAGCAGGGCCGCCAGACCACGCCCCAGACGCTTGCGCTCTTCCATCGTCGTCTCCCGTCTGTCGATCGGTTCGGATCTCGTCTCGGACGGCCTCACGCCGCCGCGTCGGCCTTGAAGCGGCGCTCGCGCTGGATGATCTCGGAGGCGAGCCGCAGATAGGCTTGGCTGCCCGCCGACTTGAGGTCGTAGAGCAGCGCCGGCTTGCCGTAGGACGGCGCCTCGGAAATGCGCACGTTGCGCGGAATGACCGTCTCGTAGACCGTATCGCCCATGTGCTCGCGCACGTCGGCGACCACCTGACCCGAGAGATTGTTGCGAGCGTCGTACATGGTCAGCACGATGCCGTGAATCGACAACTGCGGGTTGAGCGTCGTCTTGACCTGCTCGACCGTCGACAGGAGCTGCGACAGGCCCTCGAGCGCGAAGAACTCGCACTGCAGCGGCACCAGCACCGAATGCGACGCGCACATGGCGTTGATCGTCAGCAGGTTCAACGACGGCGGGCAGTCGACCAGCACGTAGGAGAAATGCGGCCGATCGGCGCCGGCGGAAGCGATGTAGTCGGCGAGCGCGCGACGCAGCCGGAAGGCGCGGTCGGCATGGGAGGCGATCTCCAGCTCGACGCCGAGCAGATCAAGGGTCGACGGCGCGACCCACAGCCGCGGCACGGCGGTCTCGATCAGCACGTCGTCGAGACCGCAGTCGCCGACCAGCACGTCGTAGGTCGAACGCTTGCGCTCGCGCCGGGCGATGCCGAGGCCGGTCGAGGCATTGCCCTGGGGATCGAGGTCGAGGATCAGAACCTCCTCGCCGATCGCCGCCAGGGCCGTGCCGAGATTGATCGCGGTCGTGGTCTTGCCGACGCCGCCCTTCTGGTTGGCGAGGGCGAGAACGCGCGGCGACTTCGTCAGGTCGGTCATCGATCGATGCTCCTGGAACCCGGGTCTTTCGGAACGATCCGTCGGATGAGGATCAACCGCCCCGCGGGATCGATCCGACTGATCTGTTCTACCACGTCCAGATTCCAAGATAGAGTGGCTTCGCGCACTTCAGCCGCAAAATCTTGTCCCTTGTGGAAAACGGCGACGGCCCCGCGCGCCACATGCGGTGCCGCCCAACCGACGAGCGTGACGAGCGGCGCAAGCGCTCGCGCCGACACCGCATCGACCGATTCGGCGAAGTTTTCCTGAAAATCCTCGATCCGCTCGGCGTGGACCGTAGCGGGCGCGCCGGTCTCGCGGGCCACCGTCCGCAGGAACGCGGCCTTGCCCTTGTTGCTCTCGACGAGGTGGACGCGCGCGCCCTCCACGTCGGCGAGCAGGATCGCCGTCACCAGACCGGGAAATCCGGCGCCGGATCCGAAGTCGATCCAGGTCTTCGCATCCGGCACCGCCGCGAGCGTCTGGACGGAATCGGCGACGTGTCGCCGCCAGATGTCGGGCAGCGTCGAGGGCGCGACGAGGTTCTGGCTCTTCTGCCATTTGCGGACCAGCTCGACATAGACGGCGAGTCGTTCCTCTGTTTCACGTGAAACGGGCATGATGTCCCGAAGGAGCACAAAGGGGTCGCCGGTCATCGTATCGGTTCCGAATCCATGTCCCGTTTCGAATCGTTCAGGCCGATTTCGCCGCCTGCAATTTGCGTACATGCGCCAGAACGAGCGTCAATGCCGCCGGTGTCACACCGTCGATCCGTGCCGCCTGACCGAGCGTTCCCGGCCGTGCCGACTGCAGCTTCTGGCGGATCTCGTTGGAGAGCCCGGCCATGGTGGCGTAGTCGAGCTCGGCCGGCAGCGCCACCGCCTCGTCGCGCTTCAGCCGCGCCATGTCGTCGGCCTGGCGATCGAGATAGACGGCATATTTCGCGTCGATCTCGACCTGCTCGGCGACCGCGTCGGCGACGTCGGCGAGATCCGGCCAGATCGTCGCCAGCCGCGCGAAGTCGACCTCCGGATGCGCCAGGATCTCGAAGGCCGAGCGCCGCCGTCCGTCCTGATTGACCGCGAGCCCGACCTTCTCCGCCTCGTTCGGCGTCAGCGACAATCCTTCGAGCCGCGCCTCGACATCGGCGATCGCCGCAGCCTTGGCCTCGAACCGCCGCCGCCGCTCGTCGTCGACCAGCCCCAGTTCAATCCCGAGCGGGGTCAGACGGCGATCGGCATTGTCGGCGCGCAGGCTCAGGCGGAACTCGGCGCGCGAGGTGAACATGCGATAGGGCTCGGTGATGCCGCGGGTGACGAGATCGTCGATCATCACGCCGATGTAGCTCTCGGCCCGCGAGAAGGTCACCCCGTCGCGCCCACGCGCCCGCCGCGCCGCATTGACGCCGGCGACCAGCCCCTGTGCCGCCGCTTCCTCGTAGCCGGTGGTACCGTTGATCTGCCCGGCGAGGAACAGGCCGGCCATGCCCTTGGCTTCCAGCGTCGGCTCGAGCCCGCGTGGGTCGACGTGGTCGTATTCGATGGCATAGCCGGGGCGAAAGATCTCGACCGCCTCGAGCCCGGGAATGGTCCGGAGCAGCGCGATCTGCGCGTCGGCCGGCAGGGAAGTCGAAAGCCCGTTGGGATAGACCGTCGGATCGTCGAGCCCCTCGGGCTCGAGGAAGATCTGATGGCCTTCGCGATCGCCGAAGCGGACGATCTTGTCCTCGATCGACGGACAGTAGCGCGGACCGCGACTGTCGATCTGACCGCCGTACATCGCCGAGCGGTCGAGATTGGCGCGGATCACCGCATGGGTCGCGTCGGTCGTCCGGGTGATGCCGCAACGGATCTGCGGCGTCTCGATCTGGTCGGTCAGCATCGAGAAGGTCGAGGGGACGTCGTCGCCCTCCTGCATCTCGACCCGATCCCAGGCGATGGTCCGACCGTCGAGCCGCGCCGGCGTGCCGGTCTTGAGCCGACCGAGCGTCAGACCCGCCGCCGTCAACGCATCGGAGAAGCCGACGACCGCCGGATCGCCGACCCGGCCGCCGGAGGTCTTGTCGTGACCGACGTGCATCAGCCCGTTGAGGAAGGTGCCGGATGCGACGACGACCGCATCGGCCGCGAGCACCCGCCCGTCGGCGAGCCGAACGCCGACGACGCGGGTTCCCTCGAAGGCCAGCGACGCCGCTTCGCCCTCGATCACCTCGAGCCCCTCGGTCGCCGTCACCGCCGCCTGGACGGCGCGGGCATAGAGTCGCCGATCCATCTGCGCCCGTGGGCCGCGCACCGCCGGACCCTTGCGGCGATTGAGCAGGCGGAACTGGATGCCGCCGAGATCGGCCGCTCGACCCATGACGCCGCCAAGCGCGTCGATCTCGCGGACGAGATGACCCTTGCCGAGCCCGCCGATCGCCGGGTTGCAGGACATCGCGCCGATCGTCTCGAAGCGATGGGTGACGAGCCGCGTCGCCGCCCCCGCCCGCGCCGCCGCGGCCGCCGCCTCGACGCCCGCATGTCCGCCACCGATCACGATCACCGTGCCATTCGTCATGTCGTACCCGTCATGTCATTCATCGGATTCGAAACGGAATCGAATCGACTGATTCACGTGAAACACACCGATCATTTGCCGATGCAGAAGCTGGAGAACACGCGATCCAGCAGATCTTCGACGTCCACCCGCCCCGTGAGCCGCCCCAGAGCGTCGGTCGCACGCCGCAGATGTTCCGCTGCCAGAACGAGATCGTTTCGAGTCTGAATCGCTCGGTCGAGGCTTTTCACCACGCCGCCGAGAAGAACGCGATGCCGCTCCCGGGTCGGAACCGCCTCGGCGCCACTCCCCGACAGGGCTTCCGTCGCGAAGACACCGAGCGCCGCGACCAGCGCATCGACGCCCTCGCCGGTCACCGTCGACACCGCGAAACGCGCGGTGGTCGGATCGACGGCTACAGCGACACCGATGCCGAGATCGCTCTTGGCGTCGATCAGCCAGGTCGGCGCATCGACACCATCGGTCACCTCGTGTTTCGCATCGGGTGCACCGACCGACAGGATCAGATCCGCCGACCGCGCCCGCTCGAGCGCACGCCTTATACCCTCTCGCTCGACCTGGTTCGAGGCCTCACGCAGACCCGCCGTGTCGACCAGCGTCACCGGACAGCCGGCGAGATCGAGATGCACCTCGAGCACGTCGCGCGTCGTCCCCGCCTCCTCCGAGACGATGGCGACGTCGCGCCGGGCGAGATGGTTGAGCAGGCTCGATTTGCCGGCATTGGGCGGGCCGACGATCACCACCTGCAACCCGTCGCGCAGCCGCTCGCCGCGCCGGGCGTCGCCGAGATGTTTCGAAACCGATTCCATCGTCGTCTCGGCGATGGCGAAGGCGCGATCGGCGATCGAATCCGGGATGTCGTCCTCGTCGGCGAAATCGAGATCGGCCTCGATCGCCGCGCGCGCATCGATCAGGTCGGAGCGCCAACCGTCGTAGAGCCGCCGCAGCGAGCCCTCGCTCTGGGCCAGCGCCTGCCGACGCTGCGCCTCGGTCTCGGCGGCGAGGAGATCGGCGAGGCCTTCGACCTCGGTCAGATCCAGTCGGCCGGAGAGGAAGGCGCGTCGTGTGAACTCGCCGGCCTCGGCCGGGCGCACGTCGTCGAACGAGCCGAGCAGATCGGCGAGCGCACGGACCACGGCGCGCGAGCCGTGGACCTGGAACTCGATCACGTCCTCGCCGGTGAAGGAGCCCGGCGCCGGGAACCACAGCACCAAGCCGCGATCGATCGGCGAACCGGATCGGTCCCGAATCGATGCGAGCGTCGCCATGCGCGGCGCCGGCACACGGCCGATCGTCGCCTCGAGCACGACGCGGCAGGCCGGTCCGCTGACCCGCATGACCGCGACGCCGCTCGGCAAGCCACCACTCGCCATGGCATAGATCGTGCTCATTCCTCGTTCACGGCTCCTTGCCGACGCGCTCCGGCGCGCCAGTTTCATCACGGCCCATCCGCGCGGAGACGACCTTGCCCCTGCCCGATCGCAACCTGCTCGCCGACACCGCCAGCCCCTATCTGATCGCCCATGCCGACAATCCGGTCCATTGGCGCCCCTGGGGCCCGGAAGCCTTGGCCGAAGCGGCGGAGAAGAACAAGCCGATTCTGCTGTCGATCGGCTATGCCGCCTGCCATTGGTGCCACGTGATGGCGCACGAGTCCTTCGAGGACCCCGATGTCGCGGCGGTGATGAACCGGCATTTCGTGAACATCAAGGTCGATCGCGAGGAGCGCCCCGACATCGACCACATCTACATGACGGCGCTCCACGCCTTCAACGAGCGCGGCGGCTGGCCGCTGACCATGTTCCTCGATCCCGCCGGCCGGCCCTATTGGGGCGGCACCTATTTCCCACGTGAAGCCAAATGGGGCCATCCCGGCATCATTCCGGTGCTCGAGGAAATGGCACGCCTGTGGCGCGAGGAACCCGACAAATGCGACAAGAACGCCGGCGCGGTCCATCGCCGTCTGGCGGCGCGCGCGGCGACCGGACCGACGCCGTCGCTGGGTGTCGACTTCCTCAATGCCGTCGCCGATCGTCTGCTCGGCATGGTCGACCCGGTCAACGGCGGTGTCGGCTCTGCGCCGAAGTTCCCGCAGACGCCGATCCTCGACTTCTTCTGGTCGGCCTCGCGGCGACGCGCCGGACGGCAGGCGGCCGATGCGGTCACCCTGACGCTCGAGCGCATGGGGCGCGGTGGCATCTATGACCACCTCGGCGGCGGCTTCGCCCGCTACTCGACCGACGAACGCTGGCTCGTCCCGCATTTCGAGAAGATGCTCTACGACAACGCCCAGCTGCTGCCGCTGCTCGGCCGGGCCTGGACCTCGACCGGCCACCCGTCGTTCCGCGCCCGAATCGAAGAGACTGTCGGCTGGCTCGCCCGCGAGATGCGTCTCCCCGGCGGCGCCTTCGCCTCGGCGCTCGACGCCGACAGCGAACACGAGGAAGGCAAGTTCTACGTCTGGAGCGATGCCGAGATCCGCGAGATCCTCGGCCCCGACGCTGCCGAGTTCGCCGCTGCCTACGACGTCTCGCCGCAGGGCAACTGGGAAGGCAAGGTCGTCCTCTCCCGCCTCGAGGACACCGGCCGCTGGGACCGCGACCGCGAGGCGCGCTTGGCTGCGGCGCGGGCGAAGCTCTTCGCCCGCCGTGAGACCCGTATCCGTCCGGCCCTCGACGACAAGGTCCTCGCCGACTGGAACGGCGCGACCATCCATGCCCTGGTCGAGGTCGGCCGTCGGCTCGATCGGCCGGACTGGATCGAGCTCGCGATCGGCGCCTATCGTTTCGTCGCCGATTCCATGAGCCGCGGCGATCGCCTCGCCCATGCCCATCGCGACGGCCGCGACGTCTTCCCCGGCCTCGCCTCCGACCTCGCCCACATGGCGCGCGCCGCAGTCATCCTCGCCGAGACGCTCGGCCGCGATCCGTGGCTGGCCGATGCGGTGCGCTGGATGGAGGCACTCGACCGACACCACGCCGATCCGGCCGGCGGCTGGTTCCTCACCGCCGACGATGCCGAAGCTCTGGTGGTGCGCCCTGCCCCGACCAAGGACGACGCGACGCCGAACCCGATGTCGGTCGCGCTCGACAACTGCATCCGGCTGGCGACGCTGACCGGCGAGGCACGGTGGCACGAGCGCGCCGAGACGGTCCTGACCAGGCTCTCGACCACCATGCTCGCCGACATCTGGTCGACGGCCTCGCTGTCGACCGCGCTCGATTTCGCCATCGGCGCGGTCGAGGTGGTTCTGGTCGTGCCACATGGAACGGACGCAGCGCCGCTGCGTCGTGTCGTCTTCGAATCGACCGACCCCCGGATCATTCTGTTCGAAACCGAATCGACCGCCGGCCTCCCCGCATCCCACCCGGCGCACGGCAAGCCGGCGATCGACGGTCTGCCGACCGCCTGGGTCTGCCGCGAAGGATCGTGCGGTCTGCCGCTGACCGAACCGGGGCCGCTCCGGACACTGCTCGAAACCGGGCGCTACGTCTGATCACCTTTCGTCGGATTGAAACCGATTCGACCGTGTCACACGGATTCACGTGAAACACGGTGCCAAACGCAGAAGGCCCCGGATCGCTCCGGGGCCTTCGTCGTTCGATACGCTGCCGATTCGATCAGGTGTTCATCGAATCGAAGAAGTCGGCGTTGCGCTTGGTCTGACGCAGCTTGTCGAGCAGGAACTCGATCGCGTCGACCGTGCCCATCGGCGTGAGGATGCGGCGCAGCACATAGGTCTTCTTGAGCACGTCGGCCGGGACCAGCAGCTCTTCCTTGCGGGTGCCGGAGCGCGTGATGTCGATCGACGGGAAGACGCGCTTGTCGGCCACCTTGCGGTCGAGAATGATCTCGGAGTTGCCGGTGCCCTTGAACTCTTCGAAGATCACTTCGTCCATGCGGCTGCCGGTCTCGATCAGCGCCGTGGCGATGATGGTCAGCGAACCGCCGTTCTCGATGTTGCGCGCCGCGCCGAAGAAGCGCTTCGGCCGCTGCAGAGCGTTGGCGTCGACACCGCCGGTCAGCACCTTGCCCGAGGACGGAACGACGGTGTTGTAGGCGCGGCCGAGGCGGGTGATCGAGTCGAGCAGGATGACGACGTCACGGCCGTGTTCGACCAGACGCTTGGCCTTCTCGATCACCATCTCGGCGACCTGGACGTGACGCGAGGCCGGCTCGTCGAAGGTCGAGGAGACGACCTCGCCCTTCACCGTGCGCTGCATGTCGGTCACTTCTTCCGGACGCTCGTCGATCAGCAGGACGATCAGGAAGCATTCCGGATGATTGGACGTGATCGAGCGGGCGATGTTCTGGAGGAGCACCGTCTTACCGGTGCGCGGCGGGGCGACGATCAGCGCGCGCTGGCCCTTGCCGAGCGGCGAGACGATGTCGATGACGCGGGCCGACATGTCCTTGGACGTCGGCTCCTCCGGCTCCATCTTGAAGCGGCTCTCGGGATAGAGCGGCGTCAGGTTGTCGAAGTTGACCTTGTGACGGGCGCGCTCCGGATCCTCGAAGTTGATCGTGTTGACCTTCAGCAGCGCGAAATAGCGCTCGCCTTCCTTCGGGGATCGGATGTGACCCTCGACCGTGTCGCCGGTCCTGAGCGAGAAGCGGCGAATCTGCGAGGGCGACACGTAGATGTCGTCGGGACCGGGCAGATAGTTGGCGTCGGGCGAACGCAGGAAGCCGAAGCCGTCCTGCAGCACCTCGACGACGCCTTCGCCGATGATCTCGACCTCGCGCGCCGCCAGCTGCTTGAGAATCGCGAACATCAGCTCCTGCTTGCGCATGGTGGAGGCGTTCTCGACCTCGAGTTCCTCGGCGAAGGCGAGGAGTTCGGTCGGCGACTTGGACTTGAGGTCCTGGAGCTTGAGCTGCTGCATGGAGGGGGGATCTCTGACGGATGGACGATCGGTGCCGGCACGATGCCGGGCGACGTCTTGCTTGATGTCCGATGCCGCAGCGATGAAGGACGAGACGTCCGCGGCATGCGAGAGGGGGGAACGAAACGGGGAGCGGCTCTGCCGGACCTCCGAACTTCCGGCGCGTACGCCGTGAAGAACCGTCTCTGAGGAAGGTGGCGGGAAAATAGCGATTCCGGCCGCTTCGCACAAGCCCCCGTCTCGGACCATCGGATCCCGGCCGGAAACCCGGGTCGACCGGACGTCAGAACGGCTTGACGATCACCAGGATGACGACGGCGATCATGATCAGCGTCGGCACCTCGTTCATGAAGCGCCAGAAGCGATGATCGCGCCGGCCCTCGTCGCGGGCGAAGTCAGCGACCGCCTTGGCGAAATAGCCGTGCGCCGCCGAAAGCCCCAGCACCAGCGCGAGCTTGGCGTGAAGCCAGCCGCCCTTGAAGCCGAACATCACGATGGCGATCCACAGACCCGCCACCCAGGCGACGATCATCGCCGGGTTGATGATGTAGCGCATCAGCTTGCGCTCCATCACCTTGAACGTCTCCGACGCCTCGGACCCGACCGCGACGCCGCAGTGGTAGACGAAGAGCCGCGGCAGATAGAGCATCCCGGCCATCCACGAGATGACGGCGATCACGTGAAGCGACTTGATCCACTCGTAGCCCCGGGGGCCGATCCCCCAGACCGAGAGACCGAGCGCACCGCCGGTGATCGCCAGAAAGACGATCGCCCGCGTCGCTCGGGTCATCACTTCGCTCTGCGTCGCCGCCATGCCGTCACCTCACCGCTTGGCCGCACGGACCCGTTCGACGAGCCGCGTCATGTTGGCCGGATCGGCATCCGGCGTGATGCCGTGGCCGAGATTGAAGATCAGGCGTCCCTGGCCGAGCCCTTCGAGCACCCGGTCGACGCCTTCGTCGAGCGCTTCGCCGCCGACCACGACCCGCATCGGATCGAGATTGCCCTGCACCGCGACCTTCGACTGGATGTGCTCGCGGGCAAAGGCATGCGGCATGGTCCAGTCGATCCCCACCGCGTCGACGCCAGTCTCCACGACATAGCGCGCGAGCAGCGCCTGGGAACCCTTCGGGAAGCCGATGATCTTGGCGCCCGGATGGATCGCCCTAACGCCGGCGACGATCCGAGCCGTCGGCGCGATCACCCAACGGGCGAACTCGTACTCGTCGAGGATGCCGGCCCAGGTGTCGAAGATCTGCACGGCGTCGGCGCCGCAGGAGATCTGCCGGGCGAGATAGGCGATCGAGGCCTCGACCAGCACGTCGATCAGCGTGCCGAAGGCGACGGGATCGCACAGCGCCGCCTTGCGCGCCGGACCCTGATCCGCCGTACCTCGGCCGGCGACCATATAGGTCGCCACGGTCCAGGGAGCCCCGCAGAAGCCGAGGAAGGTGGTCTCGGACGGCAGGGCCGCCCGGATCATCTCGACCGCTTCGTAGACCGGTCCCAGACGATCGTGGATCGTCGAGGGATCGAGATCGCCCACGCGGGAGAAGTCGAGAGGTTCGAGGACCGGCCCCTCGCCTTCTTGGAAAGCCACCTTGCGACCGAGCGCATCGGGAATGACCAGGATGTCGGAGAACAGGATCGCCGCGTCGAAGCCGTAACGCCGGATCGGCTGGAGCGTCACCTCGGTCGCGAGTTTCGGGGTGTAGCAGAGATCGAGGAAGCCACCGGCTTCCGCCCGCGTCGCCCGATACTCCGGCAGATAGCGACCCGCCTGCCGCATGACCCAGATCGGCGGGGGAAACACGCTCTCGCCGGAGAGCACCGCCATCACCTTCCGATCGCCCATGTCGGGGTCCTCTCCATCCACACCGTCACTCTTCAAATCATTCTTCGAATGAAGATTGTTGTGACTCTTTGACGGTGGATTACCGGGATCTCGCCCGATCCACAATGACTCACGTGAAACCAACCGTTCGGACGACGCGCCGCCGTCTCGAAAGGGCGATTCCGACCGACCGCCTCGTTAACCTTTCGTTAATCTGTCTTTACAAAAGGTTGACGAGATCGCTCGAAGATCGTGCCTGTGGACGAGGAGTCGACGATCCGCGCCCGACCGACCTTTCGTCCACCGCGACGATCAGACACCCCCGTTCGGCTCTCGCCGTTCGTCCCTGTTGATCGAATTGCACGAAGGGGAGAGAGTGACCCGCGCCGGGTCGCCGACGCCGATTTCTCCACCGTTGCCCGCCGCCTGGGGACAGTTGCGTGAACACATCCTCCAAGTTCTTTCATCTGCATCTGATTTCGGATTCAACCGGCGAGACGCTGATCACCGTCGCGCGCGCCGCCGCCGCTCAGTACGAGGCGATCGAGCCGATCGAGCACATCCATCCGCTGATCCGCGTCGACCGCCACCTCGACAAGGCGCTGGTCGAGATCGAGCAGTTTCCCGGCATCGTGCTCTACACGCTGGTGAACCCGGAGCTCTCCGCCCGGCTCGAGCGTTTCTGCCGCGATCAGGGCCTGCCCTGCGTCTCGGTGCTGAGCCCGGTGCTCGACATCTTCCGCTCGTTCCTCAACGTGACCGAGAGCGCGCGCGTCGGTGCCCAGCACTCGCTCGATGCCGATTATTTCAAGCGCATCGAGGCGATGAACTTCACCATGGCGCACGACGACGGCCAGCTGCCGCACGACCTCGACGAGGCCGACGTCGTCATCCTCGGCGTGTCGCGCACCTCGAAGACCCCGACCTCGATCTATCTGGCGAACCGCGGCATCAAGACCGCCAACATCCCGATCGTGCCGGAGATCCCGCCGCCGCCGTCGCTCTTCACCATCACCCGGCCGCTGGTCGTGGGCCTGATCGCCAGCCCCGACCGCATCGCCCAGATTCGCGAGAACCGCGTGCTGGCGATGGGGTCGAAGTCCTTCGACACGACCTATGTCGACCGGCCGTCGATCGCCGCCGAGCTCGGCCTGATGCGGCGCCTCTGCGCCGATCGCGACTGGCCGGTGATCGACGTCACCCGTCGTTCGATCGAAGAGACCGCCGCCGCCATCATCAATCTGCTGCGCGACCATCGCCGCGGCTGAACCCGGATCCCATGACCGAGACCCTCGTCCTCGCCTCGCGCAGCCGCTCGCGCATCGCCCTTCTCGACGGCGCCGGCCTCGCCTTCGCCGCCGAACCCTCCGATGTCGACGAACGCGCGGTGGAGGCGCCGCTGCTTTCCGCCGGTGCCGATCCGGGCGCCATCGCGCTGCATCTCGCCGAGGCCAAGGCGCTCGACGTCGCGGCCCGCCGCCCCACCGATCTGGTGCTCGGCTGTGACCAGACCCTCGGCCTCGACGGCGAACGCTTCGTCAAGCCGGAGAACCGCGACGAAGGCCGCCGCCAGCTCGAACGTCTGCGCGGGCGGACCCACGAACTCCATTCGGCGCTGGTGCTCGCCCGCGGGTCGACGGTCGTCTGGCGTCACGTCTCGGTCGCTCGCATGACCATGCGCGCCTTCTCCGACGCCTTCCTCGACAGCTACTGCGCCACCGTCGGCGACGCCGTGCTCTCCTCGGTCGGCTGCTATCAGCTGGAGGGTCCGGGCATCACGCTGTTCGAGGCGATCGACGGCGACTACTTCACCATCCTCGGCCTGCCGCTCCTGCCGCTCCTCGCCGAGCTGCGCCGCACGGGACACCTCACCGCATGATCGACGCTCCCGCTCCCAAGGCCTTCGTCATCGGCTGGCCGATCGCCCAGTCGCGCTCGCCGCTGATCCACGGCCACTGGCTGGCGACGCTGGGTCTCGAAGGCTCCTACGAGAAGATCCCCGTGTCCCCGGAGAACGTGGAGAACTTCCTGCGGAATCTCCCCACCTCCGGCTTCGTCGGCGGCAATGTCACGGTTCCGCACAAGGAGATCGCCTATCGGATCGCTTCCGAAAGGGATGTGGTCGCGGAGGCGACCGGCGCGGTGAACACCCTGTGGACCGACAGTGGACGGATCTGCGGCGCCAACACCGACGCCCCCGGCTTCATCGCCAATCTCGACGACCGCGCCCCCGGCTGGGACGCCCGCCCCGGCGACGCCGTCGTGCTCGGCGCCGGGGGGGCGGCTTCCGCCGTCGCCTGGGGCCTGAAGAACCGCGGCTTCCGCGTCCGCCTGGTCAATCGCACCCTCGCCCGCGCCGAGGCGCTCGCCGCCCGCTTGGGCGGCGAGATCTCCGCGCATGGTTGGGACGAGGTGCCGAAGCTCCTTTCCGAGGCGCGTCTCCTCGTCAACACCACCTCGCTCGGCATGACCGGCAAGGACGACATGACGATCGACCTCGCGCCGCTCGCCGACGGCACGCTCGTCACCGACATCGTCTACGTGCCGCTGGTGACGCCGCTCCTCGCCGCGGCGCAGGCGCGCGGCCTGCCGATCGTCGACGGTCTCGGCATGCTGCTGCACCAGGCCGTCCCCGGCTTCGAACGCTGGTTCGGCCGCCGCCCGACGGTGACGCCGGAACTGCGCCGTCTGATCCTCGCCGATCTCGGAGTGGTCGTATGATCGTCCTCGGTCTCACCGGCTCGATCGGCATGGGCAAGTCGACGACCGCCGATCTCTTCCGCGCCGCCGGCGTCCCCGTGCACGACGCCGATGCGACCGTCCATACGCTCTACGCCAACGAGGCCGTGGCGCCGATCGAGGCGGCCTTCCCCGGCACCACGGTCGACGGCCGCGTCGACCGCGCCGCGCTCGGCGCCCGGGTTCTCGGCGACGACGCGGCGGTGAAGCGGCTCGAGGCGATCGTCCACCCGTTGGTGCGCGCCGCCGAACTGCGGTTTCTCGCCGCCGAGCAGGCCAGGGGCCGCGCCGTCGTCGTCCTCGACATTCCGCTGCTCTTCGAGACCGGCGGCGAGGCTCGCGTCGACGCCGTCGTCACCGTCACTGCCCCGGCCGAGACCCAGCGCGCCCGCGTTCTCGCCCGCCTCGGCATGACGCCGGAGAAGTTCGACCAGATCCTCGCCCGCCAGCTTCCCGATGACGAGAAGCGGCGGCGCTCGCATTTCCTCGTCGACACCGCCCGCGGCATCGACCCGGCGCGGGCCCAGGTCGAGGGCATCCTGCGCGCTTGCCGGGGGATGACGGGCAGCATCGCGACCTCGAGGCTTGAAGCGGCGGCGGCGAGCTGATTCCATGGCGCCCGATCCGGGAGAGCCACCTTGCGCGAGATCGTCTTCGATACCGAAACCACGGGCTTCGACCCCCGCACCGGCGACCGCGTCGTCGAGATCGGCTGCGTCGAACTGGTCAACCACATCGTCTCGGGCCAGACCTTCCACGTCTACATCAACCCGGAACGGTCGATGCCGCGCTCGGCCTTCGAGGTTCACGGCCTCTCCGACGAGTTCCTCGCCGACAAGCCGAAGTTCGCCGAGATCGCGAACGACTTCCTCGCCTTCGTCGGCGACGCCCGCCTCGTCGCCCACAACGCCGAGTTCGACTTCAAGTTCATCAACGCAGAATTCGCTCGCCTCGGGCTGCCGCCGCTCGGGCCCGATCGCATGGTCGACACGCTGGCGCTGGCCAAGCGGCGCCATCCCGCCGGCCCCAACTCGCTCGATGCGCTGTGCTCGCGCTACGGCATCGACAACTCCCGCCGCGAGAAACACGGCGCTTTGCTCGACAGCGAGCTTCTGGCCGAGGTCTACGTCGAGTTGCTCGGCGGCCGTCAGGCGGCCCTCGGCCTCGTCACCGACGAGCCCGGCCGCAACCGCCGCGCCGACGGCAGCCGGGCGTCGCGGACCGGCCCGCGCGTCCGCCCCGTCCCTCTCGCCCCGCGGCTCGAACCCGAAGCCGACGCCGCCCACCGCGCCTTCGTCGCCAAGATGGGCGACAAGGCGCTGTGGTCGGAATATGCCGACCTCGACCTGCCCGCCGCCGGCGAGGCGTGAGATCTGTCCGACACGGGTTCCGAAACGAAGAAGGCCCCGGATCGCTCCGGGGCCTTCGTGCATTTCGGTCGCGAGCGCCTGACGTCAGTTGACGTTGGCGGCGGCGCGGGCCGCGTTCTGCTGATAGAGCGCGACGAAGTCGATCGGGTCGAGCAGCAGGGGCGGGAAGCCGCCGTTGCGGGTCGCCTCGGCGAGGATCTGGCGCGCGAAGGGGAAGAGCAGGCGCGGGCACTCGATCAGCACGAAGGGATGGAGGTGGTCTTCCGGCACGTTCTGGATGCGGAAGAGGCCGGCATAGAGCAGCTCGACGGCGAAGAGCACGTTCTCGCCCGACTTGCCGGTGGCTTCGATCTTCAGCTCGACCTCGAACTCGGTCGCCGACAGCGGCTGGGCGCCGACGTTGACGTTGATCTCGATCTGCGGACCCTCCGGCTGCGGCGCCAGCGAGTTCGGGGCGTTCGGGTTCTCGAAGGAGAGATCCTTGACGTACTGCACGAGCACGTTCAGGGAGGGGGCCTGGGCCTGCGCCTCGGCGCCGTTTTCTTCGCTCATCGCATGTCTCCGGAATGGCCGGACGCCGGTCCGGGCCGAAAGGGTGGGGCTTGGCTAGCATGGGGCGAACGCGCGAACAAGTCGCGACGCTGCGACTTCCGCGCCTCTACCCCTCGAACATGGGGCTGGGAGTTGCTAGATAAGGAGAAACGTGTCGAAAGAACCGTCGCCGCGCCTCCTGCCGGCGAGTCGCCGAGGATCGGATCGAAATGCGCCTGGATGTCTATACCATCGTGTTCTTCGCCATTGCGGTGGTGATCTTCGTGCGCCTCTACGGCGTGCTGGGTCAGAAGAACGGGTCGGAACGTCCGCCGTTCCGACTGCCCGACGACACCGACGACGGTACCGCCGGCAACGACAACGTCATCCCGATGCCGCGGCCGAACGATCCCGTCCGCCGCGACGTCGAACCCCTCGCCTCGGCGCCTGCCGTCGAACCCGTGCCCGACACCACCCCCGATACGCCGCTCTCCGCCGCGCTGCGCATGATCGCCTCGTCCGATCGCGCCTTCGATCCGGTCCGCTTCGTCGAGGGCGCCAAGATCGCCTACGAGATGGTCGTCACCGCCTATGCCGCCGGTGATCGCAAGGCGCTGAAGAACCTCCTCTCCAAGGAGGTGATGGACAGCTTCTCCGCCGGCATCGACGCCCGCGAGAAGCGTGGCGAGAAGGTCGACTTCACCTTCGTCGGTCTCGACCGCACCGAGATCGTCGAGGCCGAGGTCGCCGAGGGCGTCGCCCGTCTGACGGTGCGCTTCGCCGCCAAGGTGATCTCGGTGACGACCGCCGCCGACGGCACCGCCGCCGACGGCGACGCCGCCCGTCTCGCCGATCTGGTCGACGTCTGGACCTTCGCCCGCGAGATCCGCTCGTCCGATCCGAACTGGCGTCTGGTCGAAACCCGCGCGGCCGCCTGATCGCCCCAACCCGTCGCCTCGATGCCGCGAGCGGAACGACCGACATGAGCGAAGCGATCGCCGATCTCGTTTCCCTCGCCTTCGCCGATCTCCCCGGCTGGGGCGAGGTGGCGCTCGCACCCGCCTTCGCCGCCTTCCGCCGCGCGGCGCCGCACCGCGTGGCGAAGCCGCCGAAGACCCGCGCCCTCGGCATCGACGGCGCCGCGCTCGCCCGCGTCGCGGCGCTGACGCTCGATCTGCCGGAAACGCTCGACGAGCCTGCCGCCCGCGCCTTCTTCGAAACGCACTTCGCTCCCCGTCGGATCGTGCCGCGCGCGGGGCAACCCTTCCTCACCGGCTATTTCGAGCCCGAGGTCGAGGGTACCCGCCGCAGCGACGACTCGCGCTTCCCGGTGCCGCTTCTCGCGCGCCCCGCCGATCTCGTCGACGTCGACGCGAGCAATCGCCCCGCCGATCTCGATGCGTCCCACGCCTTCGCGCGGCGAGCCGAGGACGGCACCCTTGCCACCTACCCCGATCGTGCCGCGATCGAGGACGGTGCACTCGCCGGTCGCGGGCTCGAACTCGTCCATCTCGCCGATCCGGTCGAGGCCTTCTTCGTCCACGTCCAGGGCTCGGTCCGCGTCCGCCTCGTCGAGGGCGGCGTCATGCGCCTCGCCTATGCCGCCAAGGCCGGCCACCCCTACACGTCGATCGGCAGGCTGGCGATCGAACGCGGCTTGATCCCGGCGGAAGAGATGACGCTCGAGCGCCTGCGCCGTTGGTTGACCGACCACCCGGCCGAGGGCCGCACCCTGATGCGCGAGAACCGCTCCTTCGTCTTCTTCGCCGAGCAGACCGGTCTCGACGACGACCTCGGCGCGGTCGCCGCCTCCGGCGTCCAGCTGACACCCGGCGTCTCGCTCGCCGTCGACTGGACGCTGATGACCTTCGGCACGCCGATCTTCCTCGCCGCCGATCTACCGACCGGCGAGGGCGGTGCGATCGAGCCCTTCCGCCGGCTGATGCTCGCCGAGGACACCGGCTCGGCCATCGTCGGCCCGGCCCGCGGCGACGTCTTCTTCGGCCTCGGTCCCGCCGCCGCCGAAACCGCCGGCCGCATCCGCCACGTTCCCGATGCCTTCGTCGCCCTGGTGCCGAGAGACGGAGGCCGCCCGTGAGCTCGAGCCGCGGCCGTCGCCGCATCCGTCTCCTCGGCGATGACGAGCGCCGCCTCTGGGCCAAGGTGGCCGAGACGGTCGAGCCGCTCGACCCGCGCGCCGCCGCCCGCGCGCTCGCCGAGGCGGCGGAAGAAGCCGCCGAGATACCTGCCGCCGCGCCGCCCCCGGCGGTTGCGCCGGAACCGACGCCCGCGCGCGAACGCATCACGCTGCGCCCGACCGGCCCGACCCGTCGCCAGCCGTCCGGGCGCCTGCCGGTGATTCACGTGAAACACTTCGCCGAGTCGTCGCACCTGCCGCCCGCAGTGGTGGCACCGCCGTCGCTCGAACGCATCGACCATCGCACCAAGCGCCGCCTGCGCAACGGCGCCGTGCCGATCGACGACCGGCTCGATCTCCATGGCATGACGCAGGAGGCGGCCCATTCGGCGCTGCGCGGCTTCCTGACGCTGGCGCGGTCGCGCGGCGCACGCATCGTCCTGGTCATTACCGGCAAGGGCAAGCCGAAGCCCGGAAGCGACCCGCACGACCGCGGCATCCTGCGGCGCGCCGTGCCGCACTGGCTGTCGGATCCGTCTCTGCGCGATTGGGTGATCGGTTTCGAAGAGGCGCATCTGGCGCATGGCGGCGCCGGCGCGATCTATGTGCGGCTGAGGCGCCCGCGGGGCGGGGAGGGGACGGCATGACGCCCTTCGGAGCGAAGGTCCGGCAACTGCGTGACGAGCGCGGCGTGACGCTGAAGGAGATGGCGGGCGCCCTCGGCGTCTCCGCCTCCTATCTCTCGGCGCTCGAACACGGCAAGCGCGGCGTGCCGACCTGGTATCTGGTCCAGCGCATCATCGCCTATTTCAACGTGATCTGGGACGAGGCCGAGGAGCTCCAGCGCCTCGCCGAGGCCTCCGACCCGCGCGTCGTCGTCGACACCTCGGGCCTCGCACCGGAGGCGACGGAACTGGCGAACCTTCTCGCCCAACGCATCCGCGGTCTGTCCAAGGCGTCGCTGAAGGACCTCTCCCACCGCGTGCGCGCGGCGGCGGCCAAGGACGGGGCGTGAGGCGGGCGATCGGTTCGAAGCCGAATCGATCGGCTCCGAATCGATCTCCGCCTCAGAGAATGAACCGACTCAGATCGGTGTTCTTCGCCAGTTCACCGACGTTCTCGCGGACCAGGGCGGCGTCGATGACGATGGTCTCGCCGGAGCGGTCCGGGGCGGTGAAGGAGATCTCGTCGAGGATCCGCTCCATCACCGTCTGCAGCCGCCGCGCGCCGATGTTCTCGACCGTGGCGTTGATCTCGACCGCGACGCCGGCGATCTCCGAGATCGCCTCCGGGGTCACCTCGAGCGTCACGCCCTCCGTCGCCATCAGCGCCACATACTGCTTGATCAGGCTCGCCTCGGTCTCGGTCAGGATGCGCTCGAAGTCTTCCTTCGTCAGCGGCTTCAGCTCGACGCGGATCGGCAGGCGGCCCTGGAGTTCCGGCAGAAGGTCGGCCGGCGTCGCCACGTGGAAGGCGCCGGAGGCGATGAAGAGCACGTGGTCGGTCTTCACCGGCCCGTATTTGGTCGAGACCGTCGTGCCCTCGATCAGCGGCAGCAGGTCGCGCTGCACGCCTTCACGTGAAACGTCGGCGCCGCCGCCGCGCCCCTCGCGGACGCAGATCTTGTCGATCTCGTCGAGGAAGACGATGCCGTTCTCCTCGACCGCGCGGATTGCTTCGGTGACGACGCCGTCCTGATCGACGAGCTTGTCGGATTCCTCGGCGATCAACGGCGCATGGGCCTCGGCGACCGTCACCTTGCGCGTCTTGCGCTGGCCGCCGAAGGCCTTGCCGAAGATGTCGCCGAGGTTCATCACGCCGACCGAGCCGCCGCCGCTCATGCCCGGCAGGTCGAAATTCGGCATGGCGGCGGGCGCCGCCACCTCGATCTCGATCTCCTTGTCGTTCAGTTCGCCGGCCCTGAGCTTGCGGCGGAAACTGTCGCGGGTGGCGGGAGAGGCCGACTTGCCGACCAGCGCGTCGAGCACGCGTTCCTCCGCCGCCATCTCGGCCTTGGCGCGAACCTCGGTGCGCTTGCGCGCCTTGACGATGCCGATGCCGATCTCGACCAGATCGCGGACGATCGAATCGACGTCGCGGCCGACGTAGCCGACCTCGGTGAACTTGGTCGCCTCGACCTTGAGGAAGGGCGCATCGGCGAGCCTGGCGAGGCGACGCGAGATCTCGGTCTTGCCGACGCCGGTCGGGCCGATCATCAGGATGTTCTTCGGCAGCACCTCGTCGCGCAGCGCGCCTTCGAGCTGCTGACGGCGCCAGCGATTGCGCAGCGCGATGGCGACGGCGCGCTTGGCGTCCTTCTGGCCGACGATGTGGCGATCGAGTTCGGAGACGATCTCGCGGGGCGAGAAATTGGTCATGACGCTTGGCCTCGGGGGACGCGGGGAGCGGGGACGACCGCGCGGACCGCGGCCGGAACGAATGTGAGGACGGCCGCGCGCAGCGGCGCCCAGGCGACGGAGAGGCCGAGCACCACGGCCCCGACGAGGCCGACGGTCAGAGCCTCGTCGATCGACCCGGTCCAGCCGGCGCCGCGGATCAACATCAGGATCGAACCGCCGAAATAGACGAGCGCAGAGACGAGCAGGGCGCGGCGGTCGACGACGACGGCGACGAGGGCGATCACCGCGAACATCGCCAGGATCAGCGCCGGCGCCGCGCCGGAGACCGTGCCGAAGCCGGCGCCGAGCAGCGCGGCGAGCGGATGGACGATCAGCGGGGCGGCCAGCACGTGCAGCCAGAAGGCCGTGTCGGTGCGCCGCGTCCGCCTCTCGCGGTCGGAGAGGTCCCATTTCATCGCCAGGGCGAAGACGCCGAGGCCGAGGACGAGACAGATCTCGCCGAAATGCGCATCGAGGAACGGTCGCGCCACGCCGGCGAGGAGACCGACCATCATCGCGATGGCGCCGGCCGCTGCCGCAGCGACCGAGATCGGCACGCCGAAGCGGCGCCAGTGGACATAGCCGCCGATCAGCATGGCGAGGCCGGCGCCGAGCGCCACGAAGGGTCCGCGGGCGTCGCCCGCGATCATGACGCTGCCGCCGCAGGCCGCGACGAAGAGGGCGACCAGCACGATGCTGGGGAAAGCCATGCGCCGGCGCGCGGTGAAGATCTCGGCGAGACCCCAGGCGAGCACGGCGACGGCCGGGCCGGTCGCGATCGGCGCGAACTGGAAGCCGAGGACGACGACCGCGCCGGTGAGGAGCGCGATGCCGAGGGTGACGAAGACGTCGTTGAACGAGGTGACGAAGCGCACGGCCTCCTCGTCGGCGGCGGGCAGCTCCCGTCCGCGCGCCGTGGCGAAGGCGGCGAGCGCCGTCGCGGTGTCGGCCCCGATCACGCCGGCGGCGACCGCCGCATCGAGATCGGCCGGACCGATGGAGAACGCGGGATCGTCGGGCCGAATGCCGCCGTCGCTCATGTCAGATCGTCTCCACGACGACGTTGGTGTTGGTGTAGACGCAGATCTCGGCGGCGATCGCCATCGCCTTGCGCGCGATCACTTCGGCATCGAGATCCTGATCGATCAGCGCCCGCGCCGCCGCCAGAGCATAGGTGCCGCCCGAGCCGATGCCGGCGACGCCGCCTTCCGGCTCCAGCACGTCGCCGTTGCCGGTCAGCACCAGCGTCGTGGTGGCGTCCGCGACGATCATCATGGCTTCCAGCCGGCGCAGATAGCGATCGGTGCGCCAGTCCTTGGCGAGCTCGACGCAGGCGCGGGTCAGCTGACCGGGATATTGCTCGAGCTTCTTCTCCAGCCGCTCGAACAGGGTGAAGGCATCGGCAGTGGCGCCGGCGAAGCCGCCGATCACGTCGCCGCGGCCGATCCGGCGCACCTTGCGGGCGGTGTGTTTGATCACGGTCGCCCCGAGCGTCACCTGCCCGTCGCCGGCGACCACGACCTTGGCGCCCTTGCGGACGGCGACGATGGTGGTTCCGTGCCAGCTCTCGGGGGAGGAAGCGGTGGGCGTGGTCATGGGGGGCTCCGGGGGTCTCGGGGGCGCGGATCGCGTCGCGGTTCGTCTCATGTAGGCGTCCCGGCGGACAATGCAAATGGGGGCACGAGACGGCTCGGGCGGGCGGTGGCTGCGGGCCCTCGGATGCCCGCCCCAAATCGACGCCCGCGGTTTCTCACATGCTGAGAAAAGTCAATGAAACCAAATGGATGAACGATGAACCAGATCGTCTCGCATCCGATTCGAACGGCGCCGAATCGATCTCACCCGATCAGCCGGCTGACCAGCTTGGCGGTGTAGTCGACCATCGGCACGATGCGGCCGTAGTGGAGCCGCGTCGGGCCGATGACGCCGAGCACGCCGACGACGCGGGCCTCGGCGTCGCGATAGGGCGCCAGCACCAGCGACGACCCCGACAGCGAATGCAGCTTCGCCTCCGAGCCGATGAAGATGCGCACGCCCTCGCCGCGCTCGGCGTCGCCGAGCAGCTCGATCAGGTCGCGGTTGCGCTCGAGGTCGTCGAAGAGCGAGCGGATGCGCTCGAGGTCTTCGGCGGCGCGGAGATCGTCGAGCAGATTGGCGCGACCGCGCACGATCAGCTGCTGCGGCCGGCCCTCCGCCGCCTCGCCCCAGGTGGCGAGCCCGTCCTCGACGACGCGGGCGGTCAGGTCGTCGAGTTCCGCCTGCCGTTCGCCCTGGAGGCGTTCGAGTTCGGCCCGCGCCTCGGTGAGCGTCCGGCCGCGGATGGTACGGTTGAGATAGTTGGTCGCCTCGACCAGCGCCGAGGGCGGCAGGCCGAGCGGCAGCTCGACGACGCGGTTTTCGACTGATCCGTCCTCGCCGACCAGCACGACGAGGCCGCGCGTCGGCTCGAGCCGGACGAATTCGATGTGCTTCAGTCTGAGATCGGCCTTGTGGGCGAGCACCAGACCGGCGCCGCGCGTGAGGCCGGAGAGCATCTGGCTCGCCTCGGTCAGCACCTCTTCCGGCGTGCGGCCGGCGGCGCGGATCTCGGCCTCGATGCGGCGGCGTTCGCCCTCGCCGAGATCGCCGATCTCGAGCATCGCATCGACGAAGAAGCGCAGCCCGCTCTCGGTCGGCAGCCGGCCGGCCGAGGTGTGCGGGGCGAAGATCAGGCCGGCCTGTTCGAGATCGGCCATGACGTTGCGCACCGAGGCCGGCGACAGCGCCATCGGCAGCAGTTTCGAGATGTTGCGCGAGCCGACCGGTTCGCCGGTGTCGAGATAGCCCTCGACGATGCGTCGGAAGATCTCGCGCGAGCGCTCGTCGAGCTGGGCGAGGCTGCCGGCACCGGCGGCGATCGGCGGTTGGGTGAGGAACGGCGGCTGGGCCATGCTGAATCCGTCGACCCGTCGATCGGGCCGTGGCCTCGATCGTACATCACGGTGGCGGCCGATCAATCGTCCCGCGATCCCGATCGGCCTTTACCTCTGCCCCCCGGCGGGATACGGGAGACCTACGAAACGACGAACGAACGAAAGAAGATCATGCGCCCGTCCAAACGCGCCGCCGACGAACTGCGCTCCGTCAGCCTCGAGCGCGGCGTCGCCAAACACGCCGAGGGCTCCTGCCTGGTGAAGTTCGGCGACACCCACGTGCTCTGCACCGCCAGCCTCGAGGACAACGTGCCGGGCTGGCTGCGCGGCCAGCGCCGCGGCTGGGTCACCGCCGAATACGGCATGCTGCCGCGCGCCACCCACGACCGCATGCGTCGTGAGGTCAATGCCGGCAAGCCCTCGGGCCGCACCCACGAGATCCAGCGCCTGATCGGCCGCAGCCTGCGTGCCGTGGTCGATCTCCAGGCGCTCGGCGAGCGCCAGATCACCGTCGACTGCGACGTCATCCAGGCCGACGGCGGCACCCGCACCGCCTCGATCACCGGTGCCTGGATCGCGCTGCACGACTGTCTCGCCTGGATGAAGGCGCGCGACATGGTCAAGGGCGAGGTCCTCAAGGACCACATCGCGGCGATCTCCTGCGGCATCTATCGCGGCACCCCGGTGCTCGACCTCGACTATGCCGAGGATTCCAACGCCGAGACCGACGCCAACTTCGTCATCACCGGCGCCGGCGGCATCGTCGAGATCCAGGGCACGGCGGAGGGCAAGCCCTTCACCCGCGCCGAGCTCGACGCGCTGCTCGGCCTCGCCGAAAAGGGCGTCGGCGAGCTCGTCGCCCTGCAGAAGACCATCATCGGCTGAGCGCGATCGCTCGGCCCGGAGAGGGAGGATCGTCCATGACCCCACGTCGTCTCGAAGGCGGCCGGATCGTCGTCGCCACCCACAACAAGGGCAAGCTCGCCGAGATCCGCGATCTGCTCGCCCCGCACGGCATCGATGCCGTGTCGGCGGGCGAGCTCGACCTGCCCGAGCCGGAGGAGACCGGCGAGACCTTCGAGGCCAACGCGGCCCTGAAGGCGCTGTCGGCGGCCCTCGCCTCGGGCCTGCCGGCGCTCGCCGACGACAGTGGCCTCTGCGTCGCCGCGCTCGGCGGTCAGCCGGGCATCTTCTCGGCGCGCTGGGCCGGCGAGGACAAGGACTTCGCCCGCGCCATGCGCAACATCGAAGAGATGCTGGCGCAGTCGGGCAGCACCGATCGCGCCGCGCATTTCGTCGCAGCCCTCTGCCTCGCCTGGCCCGACGGTCACACCGAGACGGTGCGCGGCGAGGTCCACGGCACGCTGGTCTGGCCGCCGCGGGGCGACGCCGGCTTCGGTTACGACCCGATGTTCCTGCCCGAGGGCGAGAGCCGTACCTTCGGCGAGATGTCGGCCGAGGAGAAGCACGGGCTGAAGCCGGGCGAGACCGGGCTTTCGCACCGGGCACGCGCCTTTTCCGCCTTCGCCGCGCGTTGTCTCTGACGAGCTGCCGGGCAATCATCGCGCGGCGGCAGGACGGAGAGCGATTCGCTTTCGTGACGGGCTGCCGAAGGAGACGGGAATGGCGGGTCTCGATCAGGGCTTCGGCATCTACGTGCACTGGCCCTTCTGCGCATCCAAGTGCCCCTATTGCGACTTCAACAGCCACGTCCGCCTCGGTGGCGTCGATCAGGCGCGTTACGGTCGGGCGCTGGTGCGCGAACTCGAGCATTTCGCCGCCCGCACCCCCGGTCGCCGCGTCTCCTCGGTGTTCTTCGGCGGCGGCACGCCGTCGTTGATGGAGCCGAAGACGGTCGAGACCGTGCTCGGCGCGATCGCCCGGCTGTGGAGCGTCGACACCGACGCCGAGATCACCCTCGAGGCCAATCCGAACTCGGCCGATGCCGCCAATTTCGCGGCTTACGCGACGGCCGGCGTCAACCGTCTGTCGCTCGGCGTCCAGGCGCTCGACGACCGTGATCTCAAGCGTCTGGGCCGCCTCCACGACGTCGCCGAGGCGCTCGACGCCATCGCGCTCGCCCGCGCCCATTTCCCGCGCATGTCCTTCGACATGATCTACGCCCGGCCCGATCAGACGGTCGAGGCGTGGCGCGAGGAGCTGAAGGCGGCGCTCGATCTCGCCGTCGACCATCTCTCGGTCTACCAGCTGACCATCGAGGAGGAGACGCGCTTCGCCGATCTCCACCGTGCCGGAAAGCTGATCCTGCCCGACATGGACCTCGCCGCCGATCTCTGGGAAGCGACCCGCGAGACGCTGGAAGCCGCGGGCATGCCGGCCTACGAGACCTCCAACCACGCCCGTCCAGGCGCCGAGAGCCGGCACAACCTGGTCTACTGGCGCTACGGCGAATATGTCGGCGTCGGCGCCGGTGCCCACGGCCGCATCGTCGAGGCGGGCGAACGCCGCGCCACCGCGACCGAGAAGAACCCGGAGAAGTGGTTGCGTCTGGTGGAAGCCCACGGCAACGCGCTCGACACCGACGAGCTGCTGACCCGCGAGGAACAGGGCGACGAATATCTGCTGATGGGCCTGCGCCTGACCGAAGGCATCGATCTCGACCGCTGGGAGGACATCTCCGGCCGCGTGCTCGATCCGGCGCGTCTCGCCGACCTCGAGGCCCACGGCATGGTCGAACAGATCACCCTCGGCAACGCCCGCCGCGTCCGCGCGACGAAGGACGGCGCGGCGGTTCTCGACGCGGTGGTGGCCGATCTGGCGGCTTGAGAGCGTGGGCTGCCGGGCGTCGCCCGGCGCGTCCTCACGTCCCCGGCGCGAACTGCTTCGGGGCGGGCGAGATCGCGCGGGCGGTGCCGCCGCCGACCTCCATCACCGCGAGGCCGCGCTCCGAGGTGCCGTCGGCACGGAAACGGAAGAGGCCGGTCACGCCGAGGAAGCCGTTGCGCGACAGCAGCACGTCGTCGCGGAAGGGGCGCGAGCCGGCGTTGCGCACCAGACCGGCCGCCAGGAACACCGCCTCGTAGCCGAGGATGGCGAGCGGGCCGGGCGAGCCGTAGGCGGCCTGATAGCGCGCGCGGAAACCGTCGGCCGACTGCGGATCGACCGCCGGGAACCAGCCGCCGGCGAGCGCCGGGGCGGCGAGGCTCGCCGGGTCGTTCCAGCGGCCCGAGCCGAGGAACTTGACGCGCGACCGGTCGAGACCGGCCGAGACCATCGCCTGGATCACGGTGGCGGCGTTGGAGCCGGCATCGGGGACGAAGACGGAATCGATCTGCTGGCCGAGCTTGGCGATGGTCGCCGCCTTCACCTGCATGTCGGCCGGATCGCCCTTGTAGCGCTCGACCGCCATGACGCGGATGCCCGAGCGCGCCGCCTGTTCGCGGAACGCCGCCTCGACCACCACGCCGTAGGCGTCGTCGGGGACGATCGCCGCCATCGACTTGCGGTTCTGCGCGCCGGCATAGGAGACGATGCGCTCGACGTCGGCCGACGGCAGGAAGCCGATCAGGTAGACGCCGCGCGTCGCCACCGTCGTGTCGGTGGTGAAGGTGACGATCGGCACGCCGGCCGCCCGCGCCGGCTCGCTCGCGCCGCGCGCGGCGACCGCGTTGAGCGGGCCGATCAACAGCTGGGCGCCCTGCGAGATCGCCTCCGAGGCGGCGGCCTTGCCGCCCTCGGTGGTGCCCGCGTCGTCCTTGATCAGGATGGTGATGTCGGCGCCCGGAAAGTCCTTCAGCGCCAGTTCGGCGGCGTTGCGCAGCTGGCCGGCGATCTGCGCCGACTGGCCGCCGGCCGACTTCGGCAGGATCAGGCCGATGCGGACGGAGCCGGTGCCGATCATGTCGCCACTGGCGGGCAGGGCCGCGCCCGGTGTAGCTTCGGCGAAACCGCCCCCGCCGGTACCACCGGAGAGGTTGGAACCGCAGCCGGTGAGCGCGAACGCGGAAGCACCGCCGACGGCGGCGGTGACGAAGCCTCGGCGGGTCGCGAGGAAGGGGGCATTGCGCGGCAAGGAGGAACACCTCTCGTCGGTCGATGTCGGCCACTCGACGCATGGCACGCGATCGCGGCGAATTTTGGCCTCGCGAGCGGCACAAGTCAAAGCGTCACCACGCGATTTCCTGCCGACCGCGCGTTTGGGCCGCGTCTCCGCCCGTTTTTTCCCCGTTTCTGTCCGGATCACCCCATGACCACCGACGACGAATTCCCGCCCGACGATCGCGCCGACGCGCCGCGCGGGACCGCCTCCTTCCGCATCGACGCCACCGTCTTTCCCGCGACCCGTCCGACGCCCGGCCTGCACGTGGTGGCGACCCCCATCGGCCGCCTCGTCGACGTGACGCTGCGCGCCCTCGAGACGCTCGCCGCCGCCGATCTCGTGGTCTGCGAGGACACCCGGGTCACCCGCGTGCTGCTCGACCGCTACGGCATCCGCGCGCATCTCGTCTCCTACAACGACCACAATGCCGCCGAGCGCCGCCCGCGCATCCTCGCCGCCCTCGAGGAGGGCAAGGTGGTGGCGCTGGTCTCCGACGCCGGTACGCCACTGGTCTCCGACCCCGGCTACAAGCTGGTCGCCGAGACGATCGCCGCCGGCCATCGGGTGATCCCGGTGCCCGGTGCCTCGGCACTGCTGACCGCGCTGGTGGCGAGCGGCCTGCCGTCGGACGCCTTCCTCTTCGCCGGCTTCCCGTCGCCGAAACGCGAGGCCCGCCGCCATCGTTTCGAGGAACTCGCCCGCGTGCCGGCGACGCTGGTCTTCTACGAGAGCCCCCACCGCCTCGCCGAATGCCTGGCGGACGCCGCCGCCGTCTTCGGCCCGGCGCGTGCCGGCGTCATGGCGCGCGAGCTGACCAAGACCTTCGAGGAAGTGGTGCGCGCGCCGCTCGGCGAACTGGCCGAGACCTTCGCCGCCCGCACCGTCAAGGGCGAGGTCGTCGTTCTCGTCGGTCCACCGGCGGCGGAAGAGGCGACCGAGGCCGACGTCGACGCCATGCTGCGCGCCGCCCTCGCCCGTCAGGCCCCCGGCAAGGCGGTGGCCGAGGTGGCGCGGCTGACCGGCGCCGACCGCAAGGCGCTCTACGAACGCGCCATGGCGATCAAGGCGGAGGGCTGACGCCCATGGCGCGGCGCGGCACCGAGGAGCGCAGGCAGGCCTATGGCCTCGGCCTTTCCGCCGAGGCCCGCGCCGCCTGGCTGTTGCGGCTGAAGCTCCACGCCATCCTCGCCCGCCGCTGGCGCTGCCGCCTCGGCGAGATCGATCTGGTGGCGAAACGCGGCCGCACGCTGGTCTTCGTCGAGGTCAAGGCGCGCGGATCGGTCGCAGCCGCGATCGACGCCGTCGGCCCGACGGCGCGGGCCCGCATCCTCGCCGCCGCCGATCTCTGGGTCGTCGCCCACCCGCATCACGCCGATCTCGACCGTAGATTCGACATCGTCGCGGTTGTCCCCGGCCGTTGGCCGACCCATGTCAGCGATGCGTTCCGCGCCGACGACCTCGACCTCCCCCGTCGTCGGCGATGACACGTCCCCGCCACCGCGCTAGAACTCGGTCGGCCCCGCGCTCACCCGGAAGGATACCGAGCCGCATGTCTCTCGACGTCGCCGTCCAGATGGACCACATCGCCACGATTCGCGTCGCCGGCGATTCCACCTTCGCCCTGCTGCTCGAAGCCCAGGCGCGCGGGCATCGCCTGTGGCACTACACCCCCGATCGCCTCGCGCTGCGCGACGGCCGCGTCTCCGCCGGGGTCGAGCGTCTCGAGGTCCGCGACGTGGCCGGAGACCACTACACGCTCGGCGCCGTCGAACGGGTCGATCTCTCCCGCTTCGACACGATCCTGCTGCGCCAGGATCCGCCCTTCGACCTCAACTACGTCACCACGACGCACATGCTGGAGCGCGTGCATCCGAAGACGCTGGTGGTCAACGATCCGGCCTCCGTCCGCAACGCGCCGGAGAAGATCTTCGTCACCGAATTCCCCGACCTGATGCCGCCGACGCTGATCACCCGAGATGCCGAGGAGATCCGCGCCTTCCGCGCCGAGCACGGCGACATCGTGATGAAGCCGCTCTACGGCCACGGCGGTTCGGCGGTGTTTCGCGTGAAACGCGAGGACGAGAACTTCGGTTCGCTGATGGACATGTTCGCCACCACCTGGCGCGAGGCCTGGGTGATCCAGCGCTATCAGAACGAGGTCCGCCAGGGCGACAAGCGCATCATCCTGGTCGACGGCGAGTTCGCCGGCGCCGTCAATCGCGTCCCGGCCGCCGACGATCTGCGCTCCAACATGGTGCGCGGCGGTCAGGCGGCGGCGACCGATCTGACCCCGCGCGAACGCGAGATCTGCGAGCGGATCGGGCCGGCCTTGCGCGAGCGCGGCCTGATCTTCGTCGGCATCGACGTGATCGGCGACTGGCTCACCGAGATCAACGTCACCTCGCCGACCGGCATCCGCGCCATCCGTCGCCTCGGCGGCCCCGACATCGCGGCCCTGGTCTGGGACCGGATCGAGGCCAAGATCGCCGCCGCCCGCGCCTGAGGAGAGCCCCTTGCCGCCCGCAGCCCGCCCGTCGTCCCGCCTGTTCGCCGCATCGCTCGCCCTCGGCCTCCTCGCCGGCGGGCATGCCGCGGCGGCGGCCGATCGCTTCGTGATCATCGCCCCGACGGCGGGCAGCGAGTTCCACGAGGCGGTCGCGGAGGGCTGCCGGGTCGCGGCGGCGAAGCTCGGCGGTGCCGAATGCACCATGCTGGCGCCGGGCCCGAACGAGCCGCGCAGTCAGGGCCGGATCATCGCCGATCTCGTCGCCGAGAAGGTCGCCGGCATCGCCGTGTCGCCCGCCTCGCTCTCCGACGTCCAGCCTGCGGTCGTCGCGGCGCGCGCCGCCGGCGTCCCGGTCGTCGCCTACGATGCCGACCTGCCGGCCGCGACCCGCGACGCCTTCGTCGGGTCGGATGCCCGCGACTTCGGCCGCGCGCTGGGCGCCTCGTTGAAGCGCTGGCGGCCGACCGGCGGCCTCTATGCCGTGATCACCGGCGACGCCGCCTCGCCGGTGCTGGTCGATCGCCTCGCCGGCGTACGCGACGCGCTCGGCGGCGACTGGCGCGAGATCCCGGCCTCGCCGATCGCCACCGCGGCCGAGGCCCGCGTCGCCGCCCAGGCGGTCGACCGCGTGATCCTCGAACATCCCGAACTCGACGCGGTGGTCTCGATCGGCGCCTGGCCGCTGCTCGACGAGGCAGTGTGGCGCGAGATCGCCGGCCGTCACAAGGATCGTCTCGACCGCGCCAAGCCGATCCTGGTCGTCGCCGACGCGCTGCCGCTGGAGAAGCGGTTGGTGCGCGACGGACTCGCCCATGTCCTCGTCGGCCAGCGCCCGGCCGAGATGGGCGCGCGCATCGCCGAGATGCTCGCCGCCCGCCGCAAGGGCAAGCCGATCGCCGAAGTGGTCTATGTCGGCTTCGACGTCTTCACCCGCCGCGACCTTCTGGCCAAGCCCGACTGATCGCCGGCTCCGTTCCGGCGATGTTCGCATGAAACAACCTGGGAGACGTGGCGATCGTCGACGGGTTGCAATCGTTCGCGAAATGTTCCATGCTTCTCGTGCAAGGAGCGGAACATGGTCGCGAGAGTCACCACCGTCGCGTTTCAGGGCGTCGAGGCCGTTCCGGTCGACGTCCAGGTCCAGATCACGGCGGGCAATCCGACCTTCGCGCTGGTCGGTCTGCCCGACAAGACGGTGGGCGAGAGCCGCGAGCGCATCCGCGCCGCCCTCTTCGCCGCCGGCCTCGCCCTGCCGCAGCGGCGCATCACCGTCAATCTCGCCCCCGCCGACCTGCCCAAGGAGGGCAGCCACTACGATCTGCCGATCGCGCTCGCCATCATGTCGGCGATCGGCGCCATGCCCGGCGATCAGCTCGGCGAGCACGTCGCCCTCGGCGAACTGGCGCTCGACGGCACCATCGCCACGGTCAACGGCGTCCTGCCCGCGGCGATCGCCGCCAGCGCGCTGGGCAAGGGGCTGATCTGCCCGGCCGAGAGCGGCTCGGAGGCCGCCTGGGCGAGCCCCGATCTCGCCATCGTCGCCGGCCGCAGCCTCGCCCAGCTCGCCAACCACTTCAAGGGAACCCAGGTCCTCTCCCGCCCCGCCCCCAAGGTGCGCGAGCCGGCGACCGATCTGCCCGACCTCGCCGACGTCCGCGGCCAGGAGAGCGCCAAACGGGCGCTCGAGGTCGCCGCCGCCGGCGGCCACAACCTGCTGATGGTCGGTCCGCCCGGCTCCGGCAAGTCGATGCTCGCCGCCCGCCTGCCCTCGATCCTGCCGCCGCTCGCCCCCCGCGAACTGCTCGAAGTGTCGATGATCGCCTCGATCGCCGGCGAACTCGCCGACGGTCGGCTGACCGACCGTCGGCCCTTCCGCGCGCCCCACCATTCCGCCTCGATGGCGGCGCTGGTCGGCGGCGGCATCCGGGCGCGGCCGGGCGAGATCTCGCTCGCCCACAACGGCGTGCTCTTCCTCGACGAGTTGCCGGAGTTCGCGCCGCAGGTGCTCGACGGCCTGCGCCAACCGCTGGAGACGGGGGAAGTGGTGATCGCGCGCGCCAACCATCGCGTCGCCTATCCCGCGCGCATCCAGCTGATCGCGGCGATGAACCCCTGCCGCTGCGGCCACGCCGGCGAACCCGGCCATACCTGTCGCCGCGGCGCGCGCTGCGCCGAGGACTATCAGGCCCGCCTCTCCGGACCGCTGCTCGATCGCATGGACATGCGGGTCGAGGTCGGTGCCGTCTCCGCCGCCGATCTCTTCCTGCCGGCGTCGCGCGAGGGCTCGCGCGACGTCGCCGCCCGCGTCGCCCGGGCGCGGGAGCGCCAGCTGTCGCGGTTCGCCGCGCGCGGCCTCGACGGTCTGCGCACCAATGCCGACATCCCCGCCGCCCTGGTGGAAGAGCTGGTCGATCTCGAACCCGGCGCCCGTCGGCTGCTGACCGAGGCGACGGACGGTCTGCGGCTCTCGGCCCGCGCCTGTCATCGCGTCCTCAAGGTCGCTCGCACCCTCGCCGATCTCGAGGACGCGCCGCGCGTCACCCGGCTGCATCTCGCCGAAGGCTTCGCCTATCGCCGCGCCGGCGAGCGTCTGGCCGGCGCCGCCTGAGGCGCCGCCGCACGACGAAGCCGCCGCCGATCGATCGGATCGGCCCCTCGACTCGGCTCCCCGCCGCGCCGGGGCCGATTTGCTCGTGGAAAACCCCCGCCGCCGGTGGAAAACCGCCGCGCCCGCCCGCGCGTCAAACCTTTCGCAACGCCTGCCGGCGATGATCGCGGCAGGCACGCCGAAGACGGCGGCGCGCCCGTCGCGCGACGACGCGCCCGCGGTTCTCTTCCGCGGTCGTGTGGGACCCGACCTCGACCCTCTTCGCGGCGGACCAGCGATGATCGACACCCCTCCCGGATCGGCCCGAGCCGACGCCTCGCCGAAATTCCGCCACGGCCATCTCCGTCACGCCGGCTTCGTGCTCCTGGCGATCGCGCTGGCGACCGTCGCCGCCGTCGCCGATGCCGAATTCGCCCGCGATCTGGTCATCGTCGCCGCCGTCGCCGCGGCACTGGCGGTGATCGTCGACCGCCTCAACCCGGTCGCCGAGACGCCTGCCGAGGGTGCCGCCGCGCCCGCGACGCCGTCCGCCGACCCGGTCGATGCCGACGCCCGCGCCCATTTCCTGACGCTCGCCGCCCACGAGATCCGCACGCCGCTGACCGGCATCCTCGGTCTCGCCGACCTGCTCGGCGAGACGAGCCTCACCGCCGAACAGACG
The DNA here is from genome assembly GCF_056313985.1 of Pinisolibacter sp. DMC19. Lineage (NCBI taxonomy): Bacteria > Pseudomonadati > Pseudomonadota > Alphaproteobacteria > Hyphomicrobiales > Ancalomicrobiaceae > Pinisolibacter > Pinisolibacter sp. DMC19. The sequence continues at coordinate 43,121 of NZ_JBQUZF010000006.1, forward strand.
GCCTATGTCCGTGCGCTGCGCTCCTCCGGCACCGCGCTGCTCGGGCTCGTCGACGGCTATCTCGACCTCTCCCGTCTCGAGGCCGGCCATGTCGAGCCGCGCCCGGTGCCGACCGCGCTCGAGGCGGTGGTCGAGGAGGTGGTCGAGCTGCTGGCGCCGCCCTGTCAGGCCAAGGGGCTGGAACTGGTCGGCCATGTCGCGTCTTCCGCCTCCGCCCCCGTCGCCGTCGATCCGCTGCTGCTGCGCCAGGTGCTGATCAACCTCGCCGGCAACGCGGTGAAGTTCACCGAGACCGGCGGCGTCGCCATCGAGGTCGAACGGGTCGAGAAAGGCGTGCTGTTCCGCGTCCGCGACACCGGCATCGGCATCGATCCGGCCGAGGCCTCGCGCATCTTCGACGCCTGGGCCCGGGTCGAGGCCGAGGGCGAACCCGCCCGCGGCGGCACCGGTCTCGGTCTCGCCATCGCCCGCGGCATCGTCGACGGCATGGGCGGCCGCATCGCGCTCGCTTCCAGACCCGGCGAAGGCTCGACCTTCTCCTTCGTACTCGATCTCCCCGCCGTCGGTCCCGCCGCCGAGCCCGAACGACCGCTGCGCGGCCGCCGCGTCGCCCTCGTCTCGCGCGCCGGCGTCGAGCCGCCGCTGCTGGTGCGCCGGCTCCATGCGCTCGGCGCCGAGGCCTGGCTGGTCGAGGACGTCGCCGCGCTCGGCGGTCGCGACGGTTTCGACGTCGTGCTGATCGATGGCCACGGCGGGGTCGATCCCGCCGCCGTGCTGGACGACCTGCGGGCGAGCGGCATCGCCGCTCCCGCGGTGGTCATGGTGCCGCCGACCGGTCGTTCGGCGCTGCCCTCGCTTCGGGCCGCCGGCTTCGCCGCCCATCTCGTCCGCCCGGTCCGCGCCGCCTCGCTCGTCCGCGTCGTCGCCCTCGCCGTCGAGGACCGCGGCCGCACGATCGTGCGTCCGGCCGCGCCAGCGACCTCCGGCTTCGACGTGCTGCTGGTCGACGACAACGAGATCAACGCGCTGCTCGGTCGCGCCGCGCTCGAACACGCCGGCCACCGCGTCGCCGTCGCCGGCGAGGGTGCCGCCGCCGTCGAGCGGGCCGAACGCGCCCGCGCCGAGGGGCACCCCTTCGACGTCGTGCTGATGGACCTCCACATGCCCGGCCTCGACGGTTTCGCCGCCATCCGCGCGCTGCGCGCCGGCGAACCGGAGGAGGGCCCGCGCGCCCTCGTCGTGGCGCTGACCGCCGACGCCACCCCGGCCGCCGCCGAACGCGCCGCCGCCGCCGGCGCCGACGCCACCATGGTCAAGCCGATCGATCGCGATCGGCTCGCCGCCCTGTTCGCCCGTCGCGCCGACTGCCTCGCCGGCCGTCGCGCCGCCGGCTGAGCCGGACCGTCATCGATCCTTCGCGGAACCGTCACGCCGGTGTTGCCCCGGCGTGGTCAGACGACAACATGCCGACGGACCGGCGCGCGCCGGTCGACGTCGGGCATGCTCCGTCTCGATAGGGTCGCCCATGTTCCGCGCCTCCGCCTCCACGGCTTCGCCCATTCCGCTGCTCGGCCGCATCGGCGCTCCCCGCCGCCTGCCCGCCGGTCGCATCGACGTGCTGCCGGGCATCGGTCTGCGGCTGCCGGTCGGCCCTCTCGGCGGCATGCGCGGCCAGGCGCCGCTCGGTCGTATCGGCAGCCTCGAGGCGCGCCTCGCCCGCACCGTCGGCGAGGTCAAGCGGGCGCAGGAACTGCGCTACCGCGTCTTCTACGAAGAAATGTCGGCGGTGCCCGACATGTGGACGTCGATGACCCGCCGCGATGCCGACGACTTCGACGCGATCTGCGACCACATCCTGGTGCTCGACCACGACGCGCCGGAATCCAAGCCCTTCGGCAAGACCCGCCCGCGCATCGTCGGCACCTACCGCGTCCTGCGCCGCTCGGTCGCCGAGCGCCACGACGGCTTCTATTCGGCCGGCGAATTCGACGTTCAGCCGCTGCTCGACGCCCGTGCCGATCTCGAGTTCCTGGAGCTCGGCCGCTCCTGCGTGCTGCCGCAGTGGCGCGCCAAGCGGACGCTCGAACTGCTGTGGCAGGCGATCTGGGTCTATGTCCGCCGTCACCGCATCGACGCGATGATCGGTTGTGCCAGCCTCGAGGGCACCGACCCGTCGCGCCTCGCCCTGCCGCTGTCCTTCCTGCATCACCACTTCGCAGCCGGCGCCGACTGGGCCGTCCGCGCCCTGCCCGAGCGCTACGTGACGATGGACCGCCTGTCGAAGGAGGCGATCGACCCGCGCGGCGCCATGCGCTCGCTGCCGCCGCTGCTCAAGGGCTACCTCAAGCTCGGCGCCAAGATCGGCGAGGGCGCGGTGATCGACCACCAGTTCGGCACGACGGACGTCTTCGTCATCATGCCGGTGGCCGAGATCGCCAAGCGCTGGGTCGACTTCTTCGACGTCGCCCAGCCGGCGGCGTGAGACCTTTGCGGATCGAACGGCGGCCGTTTCGTCTCGTGATCCATCGTTCGGCTTCATGTTGAGGTGCCCGACCGGAGGTCGGGCCTCGAAACACGAAGCCACGACGGGCCGTACTACTCGGCCCTTCGCCCTTCGAGGCTCGGCTTTGCCGAGCACCTCAGGATGAAGGGCCTCCGCAAGGGGCTGAGCTGCCATTCGGCGTGTTCGACGTGAAACATCGGCACCGCCTGGGAAAGGCGAGGGCGCTCAGCCCTCGGCCTCGATCTCCTTCGCCCGCGCCTTCAGCCGATAGAGCGCGTCGAGCGCGGCGCGCGGGGTGAGGTCGTCGGGATCGATCGCGGCGATCGCCTCGAGCAGCGCCGCGAGCCGCCCGTCGTCCGGCGCGGGTTCGGGTTCCGGCGCGAGGGCCGGCTTCATCGCCGAGAACAGCGGCAACTCGTCGACAAAGGCGTCGCGCCTTCCGCGGCGATCCTGCTCCTCCAGCTGACGCAGCACCGCCTTGGCGCGCTCGATCACCTTCGGCGGCAGGCCGGCGAGCCGCGCCACCTGGATGCCGTAGGAGCGATCGGCGGCGCCGGCGACGATCTCGTGCAGGAAGACGACGTCGCCTTTCCACTCGCGCACTGCCGAGGTGACGTTGGCGATGCGCGGCAGGCGCTCGGCCAGGGTCGTCAGCTCGTGATAGTGGGTGGCGAAGAGGGCGCGGCAGCGGTTGACCGCGTTCAGATGCTCGATCGTCGCCCAGGCGATCGACAGGCCGTCGAAGGTGGCGGTGCCGCGGCCGATCTCGTCGAGGATGACGAGGGCGTTGCGGCCGGCCTGATTGAGGATCGCGGCGGTCTCGACCATCTCGACCATGAAGGTCGAACGACCGCGCGCCAGGTCGTCGGCGGCGCCGACGCGGCTGAAGAGCTTGTCGACGACGCCGATCCGCGCGGCCCGTGCCGGCACGAAGGCACCGATCTGGGCGAGCAGCACGATCAGCGCGTTCTGGCGCAGGAAGGTCGACTTGCCGCCCATGTTGGGGCCGGTGACGATCGTCAGCCGCCCCTCGCCCTCGGAGGCGCGCGGGCCGAGGTCGCAATCGTTGGCGACGAAGGGCTCGCCGGTCGTCGCCCTGAGTGCCTGTTCGACCACCGGATGGCGGCCGCCCTCGATGCGGAAGGCGAGGCTCTCCTCGACCACCGGCCGCACCCAGCCTTCGGCATCGGCGATCTCGGCGAGACCGGCCGCGACGTCGAGGATCGCCAGCGCTTCCGCCGCCGCGCGGATCGCCGGCTCGGCGGCGAGCACCCGCCGCGTCAGGTCCTCGAAGATCTCGCCCTCGATGCCGAGCGCCCGCTCGCCGGCCGACGCGATCTTCGCCTCGAGGCCGGAGAGTTCGACGGTCGAGAAGCGCACCGCGTTGGCCAGCGTCTGGCGATGGACGAAGCGCTCGACATGCGGCGGCTGCGTCAGCTTCTCGGCATGGGCGGGGGTGGTGTCGACGAAGAAGCCGAGGACGTTGTTGTGGCGGATCTTCAGGGACTTGATGCCGGTCGAGGCGACGTAGTCGCCCTCGAGGCGGGCGATCAGCCGCCGGCTGTCGGCGGAGAGTTCGCGCGCCTCGTCGAGCGGGATCGACCAGCCGGTCCGCACGAAGCCGCCGTCGCGCTTCAGCAGCGGCGGCTCGTCGAACAGCGCCGTCGCCAGCACGTCGGCGAGATCCTGCGGCGCCTCGAGGGCGGCGTCGCGGGCGCGGGCGAGTTCCTCGGGCAGAACGGCGAGCCGGGCGAGCGCCCCGCCGATCGTTCCGGCGGCGACGAGGCCGCGGCCGATGGCGGCGAGGTCGCGCGGACCGCCGCGCTGCAGGGCCAGCCGGCCGAGCGGCCGCAGCATGTCGGGGGCGGTCGCGAGCGCTTCGCGCAGCTGGCGGCGGAAGGTCGCGTCGTCGACCAGGAAGGCGACCGCGTCGGCCCGCCGGCCGATGACGGCGACTGCGGTCGAGGGACCCGCCAGCCGTTCGGCGAGGAGGCGCTGGCCGTTCGGCGTCACGGTGCGGTCGATGGCGGCGATGAGCGAGCCGCGCCGCTCGCCCGCAAGCGTGCGCATGATCTCGAGATTGGCCCGCGTGCCGGGGTCGATCGCGAGGATCCCGCCGGCATCCTCCTCGCGCCGCGGCGGCTCGAGCCGCGCCTTCATGCCGACCTGGGTCTTCTCGACATAGGCGACGACGCCGGAAACGGCCGAGAGTTCGGCGCGTTCGAACCGGCCGAAACCGTCGAGGGCGGCGACCTCGAAATAGGCGGCGATGCGCGCCTCCGCCGTCGCCGCGTCGAAGAGCGCCGCCGAGACCGGCGTCAGCGCGATCTTCTCGCGCCGGATCAGCGGCTTCAGCGTCTCGTCCTCGAACAGCTTCTCGGCCAGCACGATCTCGCGCGGGTCGATGCGGGCGATCTCGGCGGCGAGCCGGCCGGTGTCGACGCAGGTCACGCGGAACGAGCCCGACGAGATGTCGACGCGGGCGAGCCCCCAACGCGCGGTCTCGGCGTCGCCGCCGGTGCGGGCGATGGCGAGGAGATGGTTGGCGGTGCCGGCGTCGAGCAGGCTGTCCTCGGTGATCGTGCCGGGGGTCACGAGGCGGACGACGTCGCGCCGGACGACCGACTTGGCGCCGCGCTTCTTCGCCTCCGCCGGGTCCTCGAGCTGCTCGCAGACCGCGACGCGGAAGCCGAGCGCGATCAGGCGCTGGAGATACTCGTCGGCGCGGTGGATCGGCACGCCGCACATCGGGATGTCCTCGCCGAGGTGCTTGCCGCGCTTGGTCAGCACGATGCCGAGCGCGCGGGAGGCCTCCTCGGCGTCGCCGAAGAACAGCTCGTAGAAGTCGCCCATCCGGTAGAACAGCAGGCTGTCCGGATTGGCCGCCTTGATCTCCAGAAACTGCTCCATGACGGGCGTCGGGCGCTGGTCGGCATCGCGGGACGAGGTGTCGGTCATGGCGCTGAGAGCTCGGCGGCAGGGGAGGGCGACGGGCGAGGATCGGGCGAAGATAGCCGATGCGATCCCTCGCCGCGACCGCTTCGCCGCCGCCGGCCGAGGCTGTCCACCGCCGCATCGCGAAAACAACCGATTTTTGCGGCGATCACGACGAAAAGCGGGGTGTTTTCGCCCCTGCGCCGCCTTGACGCGGTTCCGTCGGGGGATAAGGTCGCCGTCCCCCGACTTTTGCGCGGAGCCCGACGGGACCGGTCGTCCCGAGGGTTTCACGTGGAACCCGCACCGAAGCAAGAGGCGGCGCCTCGACCCGCCCCCGGAGTGACAGATGGACTCGAACGAGAAGCCCGCGACCAAGACCGGTCGCCTCGCCGTCACCGATCAGGAAGCCCTGCAGTTCCACGCACAGGGCAAGCCGGGCAAGCTCGAGATCGTACCCACCAAGCCGATGGCGACCCAGCGCGACCTCGCGCTCGCCTACTCGCCCGGCGTCGCGGTGCCGGTGCGCGCCATCGCCGACGATCCCTCCAAGGCCTACGACTACACCTCCAAGGGCAATCTCGTCGCCGTCATCTCCAACGGCACGGCGATCCTCGGCCTCGGCAATCTCGGCGCGCTGGCGTCGAAGCCGGTGATGGAGGGCAAGGCGGTCCTGTTCAAGCGCTTCGCCGACGTCGATTCGATCGACCTCGAGGTGGCGACCGAAGACGTCGAGGAATTCATCGCCGCGGTGCGCTACCTCGGCCCCTCCTTCGGCGGCATCAACCTCGAGGACATCAAGGCGCCCGAGTGCTTCATGATCGAGAGCCGTCTGCGCGAGCTGATGGACATCCCGGTCTTCCACGACGACCAGCACGGCACGGCGATCATCTCGTCCGCGGGCATCATCAACGCCCTGCACCTGACCGGTCGCGACATTTCCGAAGCGGTCCTCGTCTGCAACGGCGCCGGCGCCGCCGGCATTGCCTGCATCGAGCTGATCAAGGCGATGGGCTTCCGCCACGAGAACGTCATCCTCTGCGACACCAAGGGTGTGGTCTGGAAGGGCCGCACCGAGGGCATGAACCAGTGGAAGTCGGCCCATGCGGTGGAGACCGACAAGCGGTCGCTCGCCGAGGCGGTCGCCGGTGCCGACATCTTCTTCGGCCTGTCCGCCAAGGGCGCGCTGACCCCCGAGATGGTCGCCTCGATGGCGCCGAACCCGATCATCTTCGCCATGGCCAACCCCGACCCGGAGATCACCCCGGAAGAGGTGGCGGCGGTGCGCGACGACGCGATCGTCGCCACCGGCCGGTCGGACTATCCCAACCAGGTCAACAACGTCCTCGGCTTCCCCTACATCTTCCGCGGCGCCCTCGACGTGCGGGCGCGGACGATCAACGAGGAGATGAAGATCGCCGCCGCCAAGGCGATCGCCCAGCTCGCCCGCGAGGACGTGCCGGACGAGGTGGCCGCCGCCTATCGCGGCGTGCGACCGAAGTTCGGCCCGCAGTACATCATCCCGGTGCCCTTCGACCCGCGCCTGATCTCCGAGATCCCGGTGGCGGTGGCGCAGGCGGCGATGGAATCGGGCGTCGCCCGTCGGCCGATCGTCGACATGGTCGCCTATCGCCAGCAGCTCTCGGCGCGCCGCGACCCGGTCGCCGGCACGCTCCAGCGCATCTTCTCGAAGATCAAGGCCAAGCCGAAGCGGGTGGTCTTTGCCGAGGGCGAGGAGGAGCCGGTGATCCGCGCCGCCGCCTCCTTCGTCAACCAGGGTCTCGGCACCGCCATCCTGGTCGGCCGCGAGGACCGCATCGCCGAGACGGCGGCGACCGCCGGCCTCGAACTGCCGGACGGCGTCGAGATCGTCAACGTCGCGACCTCGCCGCGCATCAAGGCCTATACCGATCACCTCTACGAGCGGCAGCAGCGCTCGGGCTTCCTCCAGCGCGACTGCGCCCGGGTCATCCTCGACCGCAACTACTTCGCCTCGTCGATGGTGGCGCTGGGCGATGCCGACGCCATGGTGTCGGGCACGACGCGCCACTTCACCACGGTGCTCAACGACGTCCGCCGCGTCATCGACGCGCGGCCGAACCATCGCGCCATCGGCCTGTCGCTGGTGCTCGCCCGCGGCCGCACCGTGATGATCGCCGACACCTCGATCACCGAGCTGCCGACCGGCGAGGAACTGGCGGACATCGCCGAGGAGGCGGCGGGTGCCGCCCGTCGTCTCGGCTACGAGCCGCGCGTCGCCTTCCTCGCCTATTCGAACTTCGGCCAGCCGCCGGGCGTGCGCACGGCGTCGGTCAAGGGGGCGGTCGAGATCCTCGATCGCCGCCGCGTCGACTTCGAGTACGAGGGCGAGATGTCGGCCGACGTGGCGCTCGACCCGGCCAAGATGGCGGCCTATCCCTTCTGTCGCCTGAAGGGCCCGGCCAACGTGCTGGTCATGCCGGCGATCCATGCCGCGACCATCGTCACCGGCATGCTGCGCATCCTCGGCGGCTCGACGGTGATCGGCCCGCTGCTGGTCGGTCTCGACAAGTCGGTGCAGATCGTGCCGCTGGGCGCCCGCGACAGCGACCTCGTCAACATGGCGGCGCTCGCGGCGTACGACATCAATGGGTGAGAGACGGTCCCGGCGCGGTGACGCGCCGGGACGTCCGTCGTATCCATTATTGTGTCCGATCTGTATCCATTCGCCTTGACGGTTCGAAATCGGCGTTGATAACGTCGCCGACGCCGGCCGTGACGGATGTCTACCGGTGCATCCGGCCGAGGCCGGTCGGACGGGGACGGGTTTCGACATGGACCGATCGGTCGTTTGCGCCGACGTGGCGATCGCCGGCGAAGATCATTTGGCGGAACGGGCGCACGCGCTTCTCGCCGACCCGGCCTTCCCCGAAGCCGTCGCCGCCTTCACCGTCTCGATGAACCGCTTCCGCCGCGAAGGTCGGGGGCCGCTCAACAAGCTGCTCGGCCGCGACATCCGGTTTCGGGTGGTCAACCTCTGCTTCTGCCTCCACGTCCGCGGCATCCTCGCCGGGTCGGAACGCGGCGCCTCCTTCGGCGAGATGGTCGAGGCCACCCGCCGCACCCTCGGCGGCAGCCCGCGCGTGGTGCGCACCACGCTCGACATGATGCGCCGAATGGGCCTCGTCGACGTCGAGGCCGGTCGCGCCGATCGCCGCGTCTCGATCTTCGTGCCGACCCCGCTGCTGATGGCGACGGTGCGGGCCTGGCTCGCCGGGGTGATGACCCATCTCGACCGGCTCGAGCCGGGCGCGCGTCGCGCCGAGCGCTTCGCCGGCGAACCCGGTTTCGTCGAACACGTCGCCGTCGCCATGGGCGAGGCCTTCCTCGCCGGCGAACCGCTGACCGGCCGGGTGCCGGAACTCGCCTGCTTCTTCCACCACGAATGCGGCTGGCCGGTCCTCAACACGGTCGTCGCCCATGCCCGCGAAGATCAGCCGCTGCCGACCCTCGGCGTCCTCGCCGAGACCTACGGCCTGACCAAGTCGCAGGTCGCCAACGTCGTGACGCTGGCCGTCGAGAACGGCTTCCTCGTTCGCGACACCGCCGGCCGTGCGACGGTCACGCCCGCCCTCACCGCCGCCTACGACCGCTGGGCGGCGATCTTCTTCGCCTTCATGCTGACGGTCTCCGACACGACGCGCCCGCTCGGCGATCCGGAGCTCGAGGACGCCCTCGCGGCGGTTCGCCGCGGGGGGTGAGCCGAAAACGAAAGAGGCGACCCGAAGGCCGCCTCTCGAAACGATCGTGCGTCGCGCCGCTCAGTGACCGGCCGAGCTGCTCTTCGAGCCGAACAGGCCGCTGCTGGTCAGCCCGATCACGAAGGCGAACATGACGGCGACGCCGGAGAGCGCGCCGATGATGAGGGCCGGATAACCGAAGATCGCGGTGGCGACGATCCAGACGAGCACGGCGACGACGGCGCCGATGAAGAGCTGAAGCACGAAAAATCCTCCACGGGATGCGACGATGGGCGAGAGCGGGTAGACCATTCGGACGATCGCGCCCGGTCCCCGTCTCGCGCCCTCGGTGGAAACCCGTAGGGCGCGCCTAGATAGAGTAATACGTAGTTGGACGTAAACCCCTTCCGATGTCGCATGCCGCGCAACGAGGCATTCCGGTGTGATCGGCGATGGAAATGCCTCGCGCGCCGTGGCAAAGGTGTCACATCGACGAGGGCCGCGAGGCGGTCGCTTCGCGTCGACACGAGGAGCGCCGCCTGCCGATGACCGCATCGAGGATGTTCGAGGGCCTGATCGATTCCGCCGACCTGCGCCGCCGTCTCACCGCGCTGGTCGCCGACGGCGCCGACGGCGGCAATCCGCAGGTCCGTTCCAAGGTCCTGGCGATCCTCAAGGAGGCGCGGCTCGAGTCGCGCGCGAAGATCCAGACGCTGCTGATGGAGGACCGCCGCGGCGTGCTCTGCGCCGAGCGGATCTCGCACGTCCAGGACGAACTGATCCGCGTCGTCTACGACTTCGCCGTCACCCACGTCTATCCGGTCAAGAACCCGTCCTCGGCCGAGCGCCTGTCGGTCGCCGCGGTCGGCGGCTACGGCCGCGCCACGCTGGCGCCGGGCTCCGACATCGATCTCCTGTTCCTGCTGCCCTACAAGCAGACGCCCTGGGGCGAGAGCGTCGTCGAATACATCCTCTACATGCTGTGGGATCTCGGCCTGAAGGTCGGCCACGCCACCCGCAACGTCGACGAATGCATCCGCCTTTCGCGCTCCGACCTGACGATCCGCACGGCGATCCTCGAGGCGCGCTGGATCTGGGGTGACCGGCCGCTCTACGACGATCTCGAGAAGCGCTTCGATGCCGAGGTGGTGCAGGGCACCGGCCGCGACTACATCGCGGCGAAGCTCGCCGAGCGCGACGACCGCCACAAGCGCCAGGGCATGAGCCGCTATCTCGTCGAGCCCAACATCAAGGAAGGCAAGGGGGGGCTGCGCGATCTGCAGACGCTGTTCTGGATCGCCAAGTACTTCTACCGCGTCAAGGACGCCCGCGAACTGGTCGGCGAGGGCGTCTTCTCGCAGTCGGAGTACCGCCGCTTCGAGCGCTGCGACGACTTTCTGTGGGGCATCCGCTGCCACATGCACTTCGCCACCAACCGGGCCGAGGAGCGCCTCTCCTTCGACCTCCAGCGCGAGATCGCCGGCCGCCTCGGCTATGTCGACAAGGGCGGCATGCGCGCCGTCGAGCGCTTCATGAAGCACTACTTCCTGGTGGCCAAGGACGTCGGCGACCTGACGCTGATCTTCTGTTCGGCGCTGGAGGAGGAACACGTCAAGCAGACCCCGGCGCTCAACCGCCTGCTCGGCCGCTTCACCCGCCGCCGCAAGCCCAAGACCGGCGACGGCGAGCCCTTCGCGGTCGACAACCGCCGCATCAACGTCGCCGACGACGGCGTCTTCGCCCGCGATCCGGTCAACCTGATCCGCATCTTCCACGAGGCCGACCGCAACAACCTCGACTTCCATCCGGACGCGCTGCGCCTGCTGACGCGGTCGCTGACGCTGATCGACGAGGCCGTCCGCGCCGACGAGACCGCCAATCGCCTCTTCATCGACATCGTCGCCTCGCGCCATTCGCCCGAACGCATTCTGCGGCGGATGAACGAGACCGGCGTGCTCGGCCGCTTCGTGCCGGAGTTCGGCAAGGTCGTGGCGATGATGCAGTTCAACATGTATCACCACTATACCGTCGACGAGCACCTGCTGCGGACGCTGGGCGAGCTCTCGTCGCTGGAGAACGGCACGCTGGCCGAGGAATGCCCGCTCGCCACCGAGCTCTTCCCCGGCATCCAGAACCGCAAGGTGATCTACCTCGCGACCTTTCTGCACGACATCGCCAAGGGTCGGCCGGAAGACCACTCGCTCTACGGCGCCAAGATCGCCCGCAAGGTCGGCCCGCGCTTCGGCCTCTCCGCCGCGGAGACCGAGACCGTCGCCTGGCTGGTCGAGAACCATCTGGTGATGAGCTCGGTCGCGCAGGGGCGCGATCTCAACGATCGCCGCACCATCGAGACCTTCGCCGAGATCGTCCAGAGCCCCGAGCGCCTGCGGCTGCTCCTGTGCCTGACCGTCGCCGACATCCGCGCCGTCGGCCCGGGCGTCTTCAACGGCTGGAAGGGGCAGCTCCTCAGGACGCTCTACTACGAGACCGAGCCCTATCTCGCCGGCGGCCATTCGCAGATCACCCGCGACCAGCGCGTCGCCGCCGCCAAGCGCGAGCTCTGCGACCGTCTCGTCGGCTGGAGCGAGGTCGAGAAACAGGCCTATGTCGAGCGCCACTACGCGCCCTACTGGCTGCGCGTCGACGTCTCCCGCAAGGTCGAGCACGCCAACTTCATCCGCGAGGCGACGCAGGGGCGCAAGCACCTCGCCACCTCGGTCATGCCGCACGTCTTCGAGGGCGTCACCGAGATCACCGTGCTCGCCGACGACCATCCCCGCCTGCTCTCGGCCATCGCCGGCGCCTGCGCGGTCGCCGGCGCCAACATCGTCGACGCGCAGATCTACACGACGACCGACGGTCTGGCGCTCGACACGATCTTCGTCGGCCGCGAGTTCACCGACGACGTCGACGAGCGCCGCCGCGGCCAGCGCATCACCGCGCTGATCGAGAAGACGCTGACCGGCGCCGAGCGCCTGCCCGAACAGGTCGAGCAGAAGAAGGGCGCCGCCAAGGGTCGCCTCAAGGCCTTCCAGATCCCGACCGACGTCATGGTCAACAACGCCTGGTCGGACCGCTTCACCGTCATCGAGGTCTCCGGCCTCGACCGGCCGGGCCTGCTCTTCGACCTGACGCGGGCGATCTCGGATCTCAATCTCAACATCGCCTCGGCGCATGTGGCGACCTTCGGCGAGCGCGCGGTCGACGTCTTCTACGTGACCGACCTCTTCGGCCACAAGGTCGAGAACCGGTCGCGCGAGAAGACCATCCGCGAACACCTCGTGCGCGCCTTCGACGGTACGCCCCGGGAGACCAGCCGCAAGCCCGCCGCCTGACGTCGGCATCCGGGGTGCCGAGCATGAGACTGCTGCGCAATGCCCTCGGCGTCGGCGCCGCGACGCTGGCGAGCCGGATCCTCGGCTTCCTGCGCGACGGGATGTTGGCGGCGGTGCTCGGCTCCGGGCCGGTCGCCGACGCCTTCGTGGTGGCGCTGCGCCTGCCCAATCTCTTCCGCCGGCTCTTCGCCGAAGGCGCCTTCGCCGCCGCCTTCGTGCCGGGCTACATCGCCGTGCGCGAGGCCGAGGGCCGCGAGGCCGCCCGCCGCTTCGCCGGCGCCGCGGCGCTCCTGCTGGTCGCCACCGTGGCGGCGATCACCGTCGTGGTCTGGGTCTTCACCGAACCGGTGGTGCGGCTGCTCGCCCCCGGCTACGGCGCCGATGCCGACAAGCTCGCCCTGACGGTGACGCTGACCCGCCTCGCCTTCCCCTATCTCGTCGGCATCACCGTCGTCGCCCTGCTCGGCGGCATTCTGGCGGCCGACCGGCGCTTCATGGCGGCGGCCTTCGCGCCGATCCTCTTCAACCTGCTGCTGCTCGTCGCGATGATCGTCGTGCTGGTGGTCGGCCGCAACGATGCCGTCTTCGCCGGCCGGCTGCTCGCCGCCACGGTGGCGGTCGCCGGCCTCGCCCAGGCGGCATTCCTCGTCACCGCCGCCGCACGGGCCGGGGCCCTGCCGCTGCCGGCGCGGCCGCGGGCCGATCCGGCGATGCGACGGCTCGCCCGCGCCTTCGCGCCGGGCCTCGTCGCCGGCGGCTTCGCCGAGATCGGCATCGTCGTCGGCACGATGATCGCCTCGGGCGAACCCGGCGCCGTCTCTTGGCTCTACTATGCCGATCGGCTCTACCAGCTGCCGCTCGGCCTCGTCGGCATCGCCGTCGGGCAGGTGCTGTTGCCCGAGATCGCCGAGGAGGCTGCCCGTCCCGGCGACGGCGTCCACGTGGTGCAGAGCCGCGCCTTCGAGTTCGCCCTGGCGCTGGCGCTGCCGGCCGCCTTCGGTCTGGTGCTGCTCGCCCATCCGATCGTCTCGGTGCTGTTCGAGCGCGGCGCCTTCTCGGCGAACGACGCCCGCGAGGCCGCCCGCGCACTCGCCGCCTTCGCGCTCGGACTGCCGGCCTTCGTGGCGATCCGCCTGTTCTCGGCCGCCCACTGGGGCCGCGGCGACACCCGCACGCCGATGATCCACGGCGTCGTCGCGGTCGGCCTCAACGTCGCGCTGTCGCTCGCCCTCCTGCCGCTGATCGGCTGGGTGGCGGTCGCATGGAGCACGGCGGCCTCGGCCTGGCTCAACGCCGGGCTGCTCGCCGCCGCGCTCTTTCGTCGCGACCACTGGCGCCTCGACGCCGCCGCCCGCCGTCGCCTGCCGCGCATCCTCGCTGCGGCGCTGGGCATGGCCGCGGTGGTCGGGCTCGCCCGCCTCTTCGTCGTCGATCCGGCCTTCGCCAGCGGCGGAACGACGCTGCGGCTCATGGCGGTCGCGGCCGCGATCCTCGCCGGCATCGCCGTCCACGGCGGCCTCCTGTGGGCGACCGGGGCGGTCGATCCGCGCGTCGTCATCCGCCGTTCGCCGGCGTCTTCCGAGCCTCTGCCCGACGGATCGGCGACTTGCGAGGCGCCGGTGGATCGCGCATAACGCGGCCCGAGGCCGCCTCCCCGTCCACAGGGGTTCGGGTCCGAGCCTCTGAGGATCCAAAATGACCGAAGCGATTCCCGCCGCCTTCGAACCGCGCGTGTTCTCCGGCGTCCAGCCGACCGGCAATCTCCATCTCGGCAACTATCTCGGTGCGATCGTGAAGTTCGTCGCGCTGCAGAAGACCCTCCCTTGCGTCTTCTGCGTCGTCGACATGCACGCGATCACCGTCTGGCAGGATCCGGAGGGTCTCCAGCGCCAGATTCGCGAAGTGACCGCCGCCTTCCTCGCCGCCGGTATCGACCCGAAGACGCAGATCGTCTTCAACCAGAGCCGCGTCCATCAGCACGCCGAGCTCGCCTGGGTCTTCAACTGCATCGCGCGCATCGGCTGGATGAACCGCATGACGCAGTTCAAGGACAAGGCCGGCAAGGATCGCGAGAACGCCTCGCTCGGTCTGCTCGCCTATCCCTCGCTGATGGCCGCCGACATCCTGCTCTACCGCGCCACCCACGTTCCGGTCGGCGAGGATCAGAAGCAGCATCTCGAGCTCACCCGCGACATCGCCCAGAAGTTCGACAACGACTATGCCGACCGCATCGCCGAGCTCGGTCTGGGTCCGAAGTTCTTCCCCCTGCCCGAGCCGATCATCCAGGGCCCGGCGACCCGCGTGATGTCCTTGCGCGACGGCACCAAGAAGATGTCGAAGTCGGACCCCTCCGACCTCAGCCGCATCAACCTGACCGACGACCGCGACGCCATCGCCCAGAAGCTGCGCAAGGCCAAGACCGATCCCGAGCCGCTGCCGAGCGAGATCGAGGGCCTGAAGGAACGCCCCGAGGCCGACAATCTCGTCGGCATCTACGCCGCGCTCGCCGGCACCACGGCGGCCGACGTGCTGGCCCAGTACGGCGGATCGCAGTTCTCGGCCTTCAAGGCGGCGCTGACCGACCTCGCGGTCGACAAGCTCGGCCCGGTCGGCGGTGAGATGAAGCGTCTGGTCGCCGACCCGGCCTACATCGACGCCGTCCTGAAGGAAGGCGGCGAGCGCGCCTCCGCCATCGCCCGCCCGGTGATGGACGCGGTCAAGGACATCGTCGGCCTCCTGCGCTGAGAAAAGGCGAGGGCGACGATCTGCCGAGATCGCTCGCCCTTGCCACCGCGCCCCGCGTCGTGGCAGCCTCGCGCCATGGTCCTCGCTCGCCGCTCGCACGAAGCCGGTCACCGGCGCAAGTTCCTGGTCGTCGTCGACGACACGGAGGAATGCGACCGCGCGGTCGTCTTCGCCGCCCTGCGCGCCGCCCATACCGGCGGCGCGGTGGTTCTGCTCCATGTCGTCGAGGATGCCGACTTCCGCGGCTTCCTCGGCGTCGAACAGGTGATGCGCGCCGAGGCCGAAGCCGAGGCGAAGGCGGTGCTCGAGAGGGTCGCCGCCCGCGTCCGCACGATGTCGGGGCTCGAGGCCGAACAGGTCGTCCGCTTCGGCGGCCGGGCCGCCGAGGTCCATGCCCTGATCGATGCCGACGAGGACATCGCCGTGCTGGTGCTCGCCGCCGGTACCGGATCGGAGGGCCCCGGCCCGCTGGTCACGGCGATCGGACGGGCCTCCGGCTCCTTCCCCGTGCCGATCACCATCGTCCCCGGCCACCTCCGCGACGGCGACATCGCCGCCATCGCGTGATTCTCCTCGCTGGACGAGGCGCACGGAAGGCCCTATCTGGAACGTCTCGAAATCCGGCTCGGCCCTTGAAACCGAGAGAGGAGAAACGATGTTCATCGAGACCGAAGTCACCCCCAATCCCGCGACGCTGAAGTTCGTGCCCGGCCGCAAGGTCATGGGCGAGGGCGCCCGCGAGTTCCGTTCCGCCGCCGAGGCCGCCGCCTCGCCGCTCGCCCAGCGCCTCTTCGCGGTGCCGGGCGTCACCGCCGTCTTCTTCGGCGCCGACTTCGTCTCGGTGACCAAGGACGGCCCGGAATGGCAGCATCTCAAGCCGGCCATCCTCGGCGCCATCATGGAATTCTTCATGTCCGGCGCGCCGCTCCTGGTCGAAGCCGCCGAAGAGGGCGCCGCCCGCGCCTATTCGGATGACGACGCCCGCGTCGTGGCGACGGTGAAGCAACTGCTCGACGAGCGCGTCCGCCCGGCGGTCGCCGGCGACGGCGGCGACATCACCTTCCATTCCTACGAGGACGGCATCGTCTATCTGACCATGCGCGGTGCCTGTTCCGGCTGCCCGTCGTCGACGGCGACGCTGCGCAACGGCGTGCAGAACCTCCTCAAGCACTTCGTTCCGGAAATCCGCGAAGTGCGCGCGGCCTCCTGAGGCCACGATCGCCCGCGCCGTCCGCTCGACCTTCGTCGCGCTGATGGCGCGCGCGTTTTCGCGATATTGATCGTTCCATGAAACTCCTCGCCGTCGATACTGCGCTCGATGCGCTCGCCGTCGCCCTGCTGGTGCGGGAGGGCGACCGCGTCGACGTCACGGCGTCGAGCGAGATCATCGGCCGCGGTCATGCCGAGAAGTTGATGGGCGCGATCGACGCGCTTCTCGCCCGCACCGAGACGGCGATCACGGCGATCGACGCCTTCGCGGTCACGACCGGCCCCGGCTCCTTCACCGGCATCCGCATCGGGGTTGCCGCCGTGCGCGGCTTCGCGCTCGCCGCCGGCCGTCCCGCCGTCGGCGTGCCGACCCTCGAGGCGCTCGCCGCCGAGGCGCGGACGCAGGTGCCCGGCAGGGCGATCTTCGCCGTGCTCGATGCCCGCAAGGACGAGGTCTATGCCCAGGGCTTCGCCGCCGACGGCTGCGCCCTCGGCCGTGCCGAGGTGATCGCGCCCGCCCTCGTCGCCGCCCGCGCGGTCGCCGAGGACGCCGTGCTCGTCGGCACCGGCGCGGCGCTGGTCGGCGCCCAGGCGCCGGATCTTACCCGCCTCGACGTCCCGGCGATCCCGGGCATCGAGACCGTCGCCCGCCTCGCGCTCGCCAGGCTGGATGCCTGCGGCGGGGTCTGCGAGAAGCCGTCGCCGCTCTACGTCCGCCCCGCCGACGCCAAGCCGCAGGACGGCCACCGTCTCGCCCGCCTGACGCCCGCCGCGCTGCTCGGCCCCGCCGGGTCGGAGGAGGGCGCGCCATGAGCCTGTGGGACGACATGTGGGGTGTCGCCTGGTGGGTGGCGCCGTGGAGCCCCTGGGCCAAGACGCCGATGTTCTCCTTCGAGGAGGCCTGGGCGGAAGATACCGAGAAGCTCGCCGAGATCCATGCCGCCGGCTTTCCCGGTGCGGCCTGGAGCGCCGCCGATCTCGCCGCCCTGCTGCGCGAGGAGACGGTGACCGGTGTCGTCGCCCGCCGCGCCAATGCCTTCGGCACGCGTTCGGCGGTCGGATTCGTGCTGCTGCGCACCGTCGCCGACGAA
Source organism: Pinisolibacter sp. DMC19 (assembly GCF_056313985.1). Lineage (NCBI taxonomy): Bacteria > Pseudomonadati > Pseudomonadota > Alphaproteobacteria > Hyphomicrobiales > Ancalomicrobiaceae > Pinisolibacter > Pinisolibacter sp. DMC19. The sequence continues at coordinate 60,657 of NZ_JBQUZF010000006.1, forward strand.
TCGGAAGTGCTGACCGTCGCGGTCGCCCCCTCCCATCGCCGCCGCGGCGTCGGTCGCGCGCTGATGGAGGAGGCGATGCGCCGGCTCTACCGTGATCGCATCGCCTCGCTCTTTCTCGAGGTCGATGCGGGAAACGGTGCGGCGCTCGCCCTATATCGCCGCTTGCGCTTCGAGAAGGTCGGCGAGCGCAAGGGCTACTACGCCCACGGCAGCGTGCCGGGCGCCACGGCGCTTGTCATGCGGGCCGATCTTCGTTAATCGCCATGATGGACTTCGATCCGGCCGGGGGGAGATCGCCCGTGAACCATCCGACGAACAGATCCGCCAACCCAGAAGGTCCGCTCGAGGATCGCTGCGTCGCCGCCGGCATGCGCATGACCGATCAGCGTCGCGTCATCGCCCGGGTGATCGAGGGCGCCGTCGACCATCCCGACGTCGAGGAGCTGCATCGCCGCGCCTCCGCCATCGACAAGCGCATCTCGATCTCCACCGTCTACCGCACGGTGAAGCTCTTCGAGGACACCGGCATCATCGAACGCCACGACTTCCGCGACGGCCGCTCGCGCTACGAGACCGTGTCGGACGAGCACCACGATCACCTGATCGATCTGCGCTCCGGCCGCGTCGTCGAGTTCCGCAACGCCGACATCGAGAAGCTGCAGCAGTTCATCGCCCGCGAACTCGGCTTTCGCCTCGTCGATCACCGGCTCGAACTCTACGGCGTGCCGCTCGACGAGCCGGAGACGCCGTGAGACATCGGAGCGGCGCATGAGGACCTTCCGCGCCGGCGTCGCGCTCGCCCACCTGACGGCGATCACCGTCGTCGCCCTGCCCCTGCAGTGGCTGGCGGTCAGGTTCTCCTGGCCGCTCGCCCGCACCCTTCCCGGCTGGTGGCATCGCCGCGCCCTCGAGGCGCTCGACGTGCGCATCCGCGTCTCCGGCGCCCCGGTCACCGCCCGGCCGCTGCTGGTGACCCCCAACCACGCCTCCTGGCTCGACATCTCGGTGATCGGCTCGCTGATGCCGGTCTCCTTCGTCGCCAAGGCGGAAGTGGCGACCTGGCCGATCTTCGGCCTCTTCGCGAAGCTCCAGCGCTCGGTCTTCGTCGACCGCACCCGCCGCACCGCGACGGGCAAGGCCGCGAGCGAACTCGCCGACCGCCTGTCGTCGGGCGACTGCATGGTACTCTTCCCCGAGGGTACCTCGTCGTGGGGCGACCGCGTCCTGCCCTTCCGCTCGGCGCTGCTCGGCGCGGCTCGGGCGGCGATCGACGTCGGCGGCCACACCGAGGTCTTCGTCCAACCGATGACCGTCGCCTATACCCGCATCGCCGGCCTGCCGGTCGGCCGTGCCGAGCGTCACCGCGTCGCCTGGGTCGGCGACGACGAGCTGATGCCGCATCTCTGGGGCATCGCGACCGCCGGCGGCATCGACGTCGAGATCGTCTGGGGCGAGGCCCGCCCCTTCGGCGCCGGGACCGACCGCAAGAGCCTCACCGCCGAACTCGAGGCCGGGGTGCGCGCCGGCCTCTCCGCCTGTCTCCATCCGGTGCAGCCGATCGCCGTCGAAGTGCCCGAGCCCGCCGAGGCGGAGGCGGGCGACGCCGCGTGAGGCCGGATTGCGCGGACAGGGCGGTTTCGCCGCCGGCTTTTCTGCGATAGAGAGCGCCGAACGATGGTGCGGGCGGCCCGAGGCCCCCGCCTTGCAGGACAGCCTTCACGGACGGGTTCCATGAGCGAGACGAAGAAGGTCTTCATCAAGACCTACGGCTGCCAGATGAACGTCTACGACAGCGAGCGGATGACCGACACGCTGGCGCCGAACGGCTGGGTCGAGGCGGCGAGCGCCGACGAGGCCGATCTGGTCATCCTCAACACCTGCCACATCCGCGAGAAGGCCTCCGAGAAGGTCTATTCCGAACTCGGCCGCATGCGCGTGCTGAAGGCGGAGAAGGCGGAACGCGGCGAGAAGCTGCTGGTCGGCGTCGCCGGCTGCGTCGCCCAGGCCGAGGGCCGCGAGATCGCGCGGCGCGCGCCGGTCGTCGACATGGTCTTCGGCCCGCAGAGCTACCACCACCTGCCCGACATCCTCGCCCGCACCTCGAACGGCGCCCGCGTCGTCGAGACCGAGTTCCCGGTCGAGGACAAGTTCGACCATCTCGCCCCGGCGACGCGCGAGAAGACCATCGCCCGCGGCCTCACTGCCTTCCTGACGGTGCAGGAGGGCTGCGACAAGTTCTGCACCTTCTGTGTCGTGCCCTATACCCGCGGCGCCGAGACCTCGCGGCCCGTCGACCGCATCCTCGCCGAGGCCCGCCGTCTGGCCGACGCCGGCGTGCGCGAGGTGACGCTGCTCGGGCAGAACGTCAACGGCTTCCACGGCGAGGGACCGGACGGCGAGATCTGGCGCCTCGGCCGGCTCTGCCGCGCGCTCGCCGAGATCCCCGGCCTCGACCGCATCCGCTACACGACCAGCCATCCCCGCGACATGAGCGACGACCTTCTCGCCGCCCATCGCGACCTGCCGCAGCTGATGCCCTGGCTGCATCTGCCGGTGCAGTCGGGCAACGACCGGATCCTCGCGGCGATGAACCGTCGCCACACCCGCGACGAGTATCTGCGCCTGATCGACCGCATCCGCGCCGCCCGTCCCGACATCGCCATGTCGGGCGACTTCATCGTCGGCTTCCCCGGCGAGACCGAAGCGGAGTTCGCCGACACGCTGTCGATCGTCGCCGAGGTCGGCTACGCCTCCGCCTTCTCGTTCAAATATTCCGCCCGCCCCGGCACGCCCGCCGCCGGCGAGGCCGACCAGATCGCGGAAAGCGTGAAGATCGAGCGCCTCGCCCGCCTCCAGGCCGAGATCGACGCGGCGACCCGCGCCTTCAACGCCTCGCGCCTCGGCATGGAGATGGACGTCCTGCTGGAGAAGCCGGGCCGCCGCCCCGGCCAGATGGCCGGCCGTTCGCCCTGGCTCCAGGCGGTGCACCTCGCGGCCTCGGAGGATCTCCTCGGCAAGATCGTGCGCGTACGTGTGGATGCCGTCGCACCGAATTCACTGACGGCGAGCCTGATCGGTGTAGCATCGGACGGAAGGTCCGATTCGGCCATCGAGGGAGGTGCCCGGTGAACGATGCGAAGAGCCCGTCTTCCAACGACTTCCCGGTGACGGGCCACGCCTCCGACATGACCCATGTCGTCCTCGCCTTCGACGACAACCGCCTCGTCTCCGATCTCTTCGGTCAGTTCGACCAGAACCTCGCCGAGATCGAGCGCCGCCTGCAGGTCACGGTGGTCGCCCACGGCAACCAGGTGACGATCAAGGGTCCGCACGAGCGCTGCGAGACCGCCCGCACCGTGCTCGAGACCCTGTGGGAACGGCTCCAGGCCGGCCGCGAGGTTCATCCCGGCGACGTCGACGGCGCCATCCGCATGGCCGAGAGCGAGGCCGAGCAGCTGCCGCTGCCGACCCTCGAGCCCAAGACCCGCTTCGCCCCGGCGCAGATCTCCACCCGCCGCAAGACCGTCTCGGCCCGTACCCCGGCGCAGGACGCCTATGTCCGCGCCATGGACCGCGCCGACCTCGTCTTCGGCATCGGCCCGGCCGGCACCGGCAAGACCTATCTCGCCGTCGCCTATGCCGCCGCCCTGATCGAGCGCGGCGACGTCGACCGGCTGATCCTGTCGCGCCCGGCGGTCGAGGCGGGCGAGCGCCTCGGCTTCCTGCCCGGCGACATGAAGGAGAAGGTCGACCCCTATCTCCGCCCGCTCTACGACGCGCTCTACGACATGATGCCGGCGGAGAAGGTCGAACGCGGCCTGCAGTCCGGCATGATCGAGGTGGCGCCGCTCGCCTTCATGCGCGGCCGCACCCTGTCGAACGCGGTGGTCCTGCTCGACGAGGCGCAGAACTGCACCGCGATGCAGATGAAGATGTTCCTGACGCGTCTCGGCGAGAACTCCAAGATGATCGTCACCGGCGACCCGACCCAGGTCGACCTGCCGTCCGGCACCCGCTCGGGTCTCGTCGACGCGCTGGAGATCCTGACCGGCATGCCGGGCATGATCCGGGTGAACTTCACCGAGAAGGACGTGGTGCGCCACGAACTCGTCCGCCGCATCGTCAAGGCCTACGACGACGCCTCGCGCGAACGCCTCGCCGCCGAGAAGGCGCGCGAGGAGGCCCGTTTCGCCGCCCGCGCCGAATTCGCCACCGACGACACGCTGCTGCGCGACAAATACGGCATCACCCGCCCCGACCGCGGAGAGCGGACGTGAGCGGGACGCCGTCGATCGCCGTCGACATCGCCGTCGAGGCCGAGGCCTGGGGGGCCGAAGAGGCCTGGCGCCCGCTGGTCGAACGCGTCGCCGCGGCGGTCGCGCTGCGCGACGAGCTGATCGTGCCGGAAGATGCCGAGCTGTCGCTGGTCCTGACCGACGACGCCCGCATCCGCGAGCTGAACCGCGACTGGCGCGACAAGGACAAGCCGACCAACGTGCTGTCCTTCCCCGCCGCCGATCCGGACGACGACGATCCGGGGCCGCTGCTCGGCGACGTGGTGATCGCCCGCGAGACCACGGCGCGCGAGGCGGAAGACGAGGGCAAGACCCTCGACGACCACGTCGCCCATCTCCTCGTCCACGGCCTTCTCCACCTCTTCGGCTTCGACCACGAGACCGACGAGGAGGCCGAGGAGATGGAGGCGCTGGAACGCGAGATCCTGGGCGGTCTCGGCATCGCCGACCCTTACGCCGACGAGAGCGGCGAAGGAGCGAATTGACACGAACCGCCCGCGCACCGCACCATCGGTGTTCGAATGGCGAAAGAGACCGACGCGAGATGAGCGACGCGAATTCCCCCGGTTCGGGGCAGAGTACCGGCGCCGCGGGCAGGGCCGAGACGGCCGACGCCCGTGGCGAACAGTCTTCCCGATCGGGCGAGAGTTGGCTCGATCGATTGCGCGCCGCGGTGGGCTGGAAACCGTCCGCCGCCGAGCTGCGCGAAAACCTCGAGAGCGCCCTCGACGAGGCCGGCGAGGAGGGGTTCTCGACCGAAGAGCGCGAAATGATCCGCGCCATCCTCCGTCTCGGCGAGACCCGCGTCGACGACGTCATGGTCGCCCGCGCCGACATCGAGGGCATCGACGAGGACACCTCGCTCGAACGCGCCCTCCTCGCCTTCATGATCTCCGGCCATTCGCGCATGCCGGTCTATCGCGAGAGCCTCGACGAGGCTGTGGGCATGATCCACATCCGCGATCTCGTCACCCACGTCACCCGCGCCGCCCAGATCGGCGACGATCCGGCGACCGCCCGGCTCGATCTCGCCCGCGCCGACCTCGGCCAGAAGCTCGGCGCGACCGGCCTCGTCCGGCCGGTGCTCTTCGTGCCCGGTTCGATGCGCGCCGACGATCTGCTGACGCGGATGCAGGCCGAGCGCATCCAGATGGCGCTGGTCATCGACGAATACGGCGGCGTCGACGGTCTCGTCTCGATGGAGGACATCGTCGAGACCGTGGTCGGCGACATCGAGGACGAGCACGACGAGGAGGAGGATGCCGACATCGTCGCCTCCGGCCCCGACCTGTGGCTGGTCGACGCCCGCACCGCGCTCGAGGACGCCGCCGAGACGATCGGCTTCGACTTCTCCGGCATCGGCCTCGACGACGAGGTCGAATCCGTCGGCGGCCTGATCGTCGCGCTCGCCGGCCGCGTGCCGGCGGTGGGCGAGATCTTCGTCTCCGACCGCATGCCGGGGCTCGCCGTCGAGATTCTCGACGCCGACAACCGCCGTCTCAAGCGCCTGCGGCTCCAGCGTCGTCCGGTCGACGCCGGCTGAGCGCACCGCGAGCGTCTTGACGTCGTCGTCCTCCCCCGACGAGGTGGAGCGACGCCGCGCCGTGCCGTGATTCGCTCAGGAGACGTCCTCGATGCTCGAACCCATCGCCCATGCCGTCACCCTGTCCTGGGGTTGGCGACGGGCCGGTCTGGTCGCGCTCGCCGGTGCCCTCGGCGCCCTGTCGCTGGCGCCGTTCCACGCCTTCCCGGTGCTCTGGATCTCCTTCCCCGTGCTGGTCTGGGCGCTCGACGGCGCCGCCGACATGAAGGAGGGCCATCGCCTCGCCCGGCTCGGCCCGGCCTTCTTCGTCGGTTGGGCCTTCGGTTTCGGCTGGTTCCTCGCCGGCCTGTGGTGGATCGGCGCCGCCTTCCTGGTCGATGCCGAGGAGTTCGGCTGGCTGCTGCCGATCGCCATCGCCACCCTGTCGATCGGCCTCGGCCTGTTCCACGGCCTCGCCGCCGCCCTCGCCCGCCTGCTGTGGTCGGAGGGGCCGGCGCGGATCGCGGCGCTCGCCGTCGGCTTCTTCGTCGCCGACTGGCTGCGCGGCCACGTGCTGACCGGCTTTCCCTGGAACCTGATCGGCTACGGCTTCGCCGCCAACGAGCCGATGATGCAGATCGATTCCGTCCTCGGCGGCTACGGTCTGACGCCGCTGGCGGTGCTGGTCTTCGCCGCTCCGGCGGTGCTGGCGAGCCGCCGGAAGGCCGACCTGCGCTTCCTCGCGGCGATCACCATCGTCTTCGTCGCGGTGGTCGGCTGGGGTGCCGCGCGGCTGCACTTCGCCCCGACCGCCTTCGTTCCCGACATCCGCTTCCGCATCGTCCAGCCGGCGATCGAGCAGGTGAAGAAGTTCTCGGCCGACTACAAGACCGAGACCATGGAGCGCTACGTCGAACTCTCCCGCCGCCCGGCGCTCGGCGCCGACGGCAAGCCGTTGCCGACCGATCTCCGGTCGGGCACCGGCGGCACCGGAGGCATTCCCGGCATCACCCATCTGGTCTGGCCGGAATCCGCCTTTCCCTTCGTGCTCGCCAACGAACCCTGGGCGTTGTCGACCATCGCCCAGCTGATCGGCGACCGCACAGTGCTCTTCACCGGCGCGGTGCGCGGCGAGGCACCGGCGGCCGGCGACGTCCGCCACCGCTGGTACAACTCGATCTACGCCATCGGCCGCGACGCCGAGATCCTCGCCGCCTACGACAAGGCCCACCTCGTGCCCTTCGGCGAATACCTCCCGTTCCAGGACGTGCTCGAGAGCATCGGTCTGCGCCAGCTGACCAAGCTGCGCGGCGGTTATTCGGCCGGCCCCGGCCTGCGCACCCTGACGCTGCCCGGCCTGCCGCCCTTCGCGCCGCTGGTCTGTTACGAGATCGTCTTCCCCGGCGAGGTGGTCGAGGCGGGGCACCGTCCCGAGTGGATGCTCAACGTCACCAACGACGCCTGGTACGGCATGACGCCCGGTCCCTGGCAGCACCTCCACCAGGCCCGCCTACGTGCCGTAGAGGAAGGCCTTCCGGTTGTAAGAGCCGCCAACAACGGCATCTCGGCAATGATCGACCCGATGGGACGAATCGTCGCCGACTTGACGTTGGGTCGTGTCGGCGTGGTCGACGCGGATCTGCCGAAGTCTACGGAATCCACGGTATTCTCACGTTTCGGTATGATCCCTTCGGCGGTGCTCGTATTGTTTGTATTTTTATGGGCTGGTTACCGACGCGTTCACCGTGGCGGTTAGCGGATTCTTGAATTCGGTTGTATTTGGTTGACTTCGAGTGCGTGCGCACTCAATGTTCGACCAGCAGATGGCGAACTGGAACTGCCGGGATTTCGCTCGAGAGCCCGTTGGTCATGGTCGGATCGCACCCGGTCTCGGAGACCGGCCATGCGGATGCGCACCGACGAGCCGCTGCGACGCCGGTTCGTTCGTTCCCCTGCGAAGTCGTCGGCGCCGTTCGATAGAAAACGACAAAAGAAGCGAAGGCAACATCATGGCCAGCAAGAAGTCCCCGAACCCGATCGACATCCATGTCGGTTCCCGCGTCCGGCTGCGCCGCATGATGCTCGGTATGAGCCAGGAAAAGCTCGGCGAGCATCTCGGCATCACCTTCCAGCAGATCCAGAAGTACGAGAAGGGCACGAACCGCATCGGCGCCAGCCGGTTGCAGGCGATCGCCCGCGTGCTCTCGGTTCCGGTCGCCTTCTTCTTCGAGGACGCCCCCGGTCAGGCCCCGGTCGCCGGCGATCAGGGCTTCGACGAGCCGCAGACCACCTCCTACGTCGTCGACTTCCTGTCGTCGTCCGAGGGTCTGTCGCTCAACAAGGCCTTCATCCGCATCAAGGACCCCAAGCAGCGCCGCAAGGTGGTCGAACTCGTCAAGGCGATGGCCGGCGAAGAGGACGAGTGATCGTCCCCGCCGTTCGTTCGATCGGGGCGCGCGGACGCGAGTTCGCGCGCCCCGTGCGTTTCTGGAAGTCCCGCGCGTTTTCGCGGGAGGGCATTTCGGGCAAAAAACGTTTCCCACGTTCGTACCGCGGCGGAAGCGCTCGCTTGCTACCGCGGCGCGCCGTTGCTAAACGGGAAGCGCATTTTCGCCGGCTCCCTGCCGGCGCTTCCTGCGGTCGGACCGAGAGGTCGCAACCGAGCCATCCCACGAGCCCGCACGTGCGTTCTCGCGACCGTGCCGGGCCTGATCCGAAAGATCCGAAGACGTGTCTCGCGCCAGCTATCTCTTCACTTCGGAATCCGTGTCCGAGGGCCATCCCGACAAGGTCTGCGATCGCATCTCCGACGAGATCGTCGACGCCTTCTTCCGTCTCGGCCCGCAGCTCGGCTGGGATCCGGCGCACCTGCGCGTCGCCGCCGAGACGCTGGCCACGACCAACCGCGTGGTGATCGCCGGTGAGACCCGAGGGCCTGCCGGCATCACCCACGACCTGCTGCGTCACCTCGCCCGTCTCGCCATCCGCGACATCGGCTACGAGCAGGACGGCTTCCACTGGGAGCACGCCGACATTGCCGTCCACCTGCACGCCCAGTCCGCCGACATCGCCGTCGGCGTCGACGCGGCCGGCAACAAGGACGAGGGCGCGGGCGACCAGGGCATCATGTTCGGCTACGCCTGCCGCGAGACGCCGGATCTCATGCCGGCGCCGATCTACTACGCCCACAAGATCCTCGAGGACTTGGCGATCGCCCGCAAGGCCGGCCCGCTGAAGATGCTCGGCCCGGACGCCAAGAGCCAGGTCACCGTCGCCTACGAGAACGGCAAGCCGGTGCGCGCCGCCCAGATCGTGCTGTCGACGCAGCATCTCGACGAGACGCTCTCCTCCGCCGACATCCGCAAGATCGTCGAGCCCTACATCGTCGAGACGCTGCCGACCGGCTGGGTCGACGACGACACCGTCTGGCACGTCAACCCGACCGGCAAGTTCGTCATCGGCGGTCCCGACGGCGACTGCGGCCTGACCGGCCGCAAGATCATCGTCGACACCTACGGCGGTGCCGCGCCGCACGGCGGCGGCGCCTTCTCCGGCAAGGACCCGACCAAGGTCGACCGTTCGGCCGCCTATGCCGCGCGCTACCTCGCCAAGAACGTGGTCGCCGCCGGTCTCGCCGATCGCGCCACCATCCAGCTCGCCTACGCCATCGGCGTGTCGCAGCCGCTCGCCGTCTACGTCGACCTGCACGACACCGGCAAGGTCGACGCCGCGGCGATCGAGAAGGCGGCGCGCGAGGTGATGAGCCTCTCCCCGCGCGGCATCCGCGAGCACCTCGGCCTCAACAAGCCGATCTACGCCCGCACCTCCGCCTACGGCCACTTCGGTCGCACGCCGAGCGAAGACGGCGGCTTCTCCTGGGAGAAGACCGACCTCGTCGATGCCCTGAAGGCCGCCGTCGGCGCCTGACGACATCGTCGCGACACTTCGAAGCGCACGCCGGGACCGACACCCCGCGTGCGCTTCCTGCATCGAGGCCCGCCGTGATCGACCCGACTCTGATCGACCCGACCATCGACCCCGCCGCGGAACCCTCCGCCGAGCCGCACGACGCCGAGGAGGCCCGTTCGCGCGCCTTCTACGGCCGCCGCAAGGGCAAGGCGCTGCGCCTCGGCCAGGCCGCCGCGATCGAGGAGCTGCTGCCTCGACTCGCGGTCGACGTCTCGACCCCCGGTCTCGATCCCGGCACGCTCTTTTCCGGCACCGTCGACGACGTCTGGGTGGAGAGCGGCTTCGGCGGCGGCGAGCATCTGGTCGAGACGGCCAAGCTGAACCCGTCCATCGGCTTCGTCGGCGCCGAGCCCTTCGTCAACGGCATGGCCAAGGCGCTGGTCTCGATTCACGAGGAAGACCTCGAGGACCGCATCCGTCTGCACCACGCCGATTCGGTCTTCCTGCTCGATGCGCTCGCCGATGCTTCGATCGGCCGCTTCTACCTGCTCTATCCCGACCCCTGGCCGAAGAAGCGCCACTGGAAGCGCCGCTTCGTCCAGAAGGACAATCTCGACCGCATCGCCCGCGTGCTGCGCCCCGGCGGCGAGTTCCGCTTCGCCTCCGACTGGGCTCCTTATGTCGACTGGGCGCTGGCCGAGGTCCTCGCCCATCCCGCCTTCCGCTGGACGGCCGAGATCGCCGACGACTGGAAGACGCCCTGGGCCGGCTGGCCGGGCACGCGCTACGAGGAAAAGGCGATCCGCGAGGGCCGCACCCCGGCCTATCTGATCTTCCGCAGAGTGTGATCGGACGAGAATCGGCGTGCGACGCGCGATCCGCTTGCAATCCGTGTCGATTCGACTATGTTGCGCCTCAAGCAAGAAATTCTTGGATCGTCTTCCGGACGAAACGAGAGTGGGCCCCCGCCGGGACCCGCTCTTTCGGTGTTGGCCGCACGACCGCTTTGCCGACGAAGCCGACTCCGAGACCTCCCCATCGAACACGGAGCCACGCCACTGACGACCCGCCACGAACCCCGACTGATCCGTGAAACCGGGCTCGATGCCCGCATCGCGGCGATCGCCGAACCGGTGATCGAAGATCTCGGCTATCGCCTCGTGCGGGTGAAGTGCTCCGGCCGCAACGGTTTCACCGTCCAGGTCATGGCCGAACGGCCCGACGGCACCATCGGTGTCGACGACTGCGAGCAGATCAGCCGCAACCTCGCCCCCGCCATCGACGCCGACGATCCGGTCGACCGCGCCTATCACCTCGAAGTGTCGTCGCCCGGCATCGACCGGCCGCTGGTGCGTCGCACCGACTTCGAGCGCTGGTCCGGCCACGTCGCCAAGATCGAGCTGTCCGAGGGCCACGACGGCCGCCGGCGCTTCCGCGGCGTGATCGTGGGCATGCGCGACGACACCTTCGGCCTCCGTCTCGACGACGTCGCCGAAGACCAGCCCGACACCGTCTGGCTCCCTTTCGCGCTTCTCTCCGAGGCGCGGCTGGTGATGACCGACGATCTCATCGCCGCCTCCTTCCGGGCGGCCAAGCATGCCCTGGCCGCGGAAGACGTGGCCGAGGCCGGGGAAGACGAAACGGACGGGCCTTCCGTCCACTGAGTTGAGACGTCACGAGGACGGTCCGGCGGGTGCCGCGACCCGGGGACCTCGAGGGAGAAGACGATGGCAGTCAGCGCCAACAGACTGGAACTCCTCCAGATCGCCGATGCGGTCGCTCGCGAGAAGGTCATCGATCGCAAGATCGTTCTCGCCGCCATGGAGGACGCCATCCAGAAGGCCGCGCGCTCGCGTTACGGCTCCGAGACGGAGGTCCGCGCCGAGATCAACCCGAAGACCGGCGAGATCCGTCTGCAGCGCCTGCTCCAGGTGGTCGAAGACTTCCAGAACCCCTCGACCGAGATTCCGCTGGTCGATGCCCGCATGCGCAATCCCGACGCCCAGCCCGGCGACTGGATCGGCGAGCCGCTGCCGCCGATGGACTTCGGCCGCATCGCCGCCCAGTCGGCCAAGCAGGTCATCGTCCAGAAGGTGCGCGAGGCCGAGCGCGATCGCCAGTTCGACGAGTTCAAGGACCGCATCGGCGAGATCGTCAACGGCACCGTGAAGCGCATCGAATACGGCAACGTGATCGTCGATCTCGGCCGTGGCGAGGCGATCATCCGCCGCGACGAGCTGATCCCGCGCGAGGCCTTCCGCAACGCCGACCGCGTCCGCGCCTATGTCTACGACGTCCGCCGCGAGCAGCGCGGGCCGCAGATCTTCCTGTCGCGCACCCATCCCCAGTTCATGGCCAAGCTCTTCGCCCAGGAAGTGCCGGAGATCTACGACGGCATCATCGAGGTGAAGTCGGTCGCCCGCGATCCGGGCTCGCGCGCCAAGATCGCCGTCGTCTCGCGCGACGGCTCGATCGACCCGGTCGGCGCCTGCGTCGGCATGCGCGGCAGCCGCGTCCAGGCGGTGGTGCAGGAGCTCCAGGGCGAGAAGATCGACATCATCCCGTGGTCGAACGACCCGGCGACCTTCATCGTCAACGCTCTGCAGCCGGCCGAAGTCTCCAAGGTCGTGCTCGACGAGGACGCCGGCCGCATCGAAGTGGTGGTGCCGGACGACCAGCTGTCGCTCGCCATCGGCCGCCGCGGTCAGAACGTCCGTCTCGCCTCGCAGCTGACCGGCTGGGACATCGACATCATGACGGAGGCCGAGGAATCGGAGCGCCGTCAGAAGGAATTCGCCGAACGCACCGCCCTCTTCACGGAGGCGCTGGACGTCGACGAGGTCGTCGCCCAGCTGCTGGCCACCGAAGGCTTCTCGACGGTCGAAGAGATCGCCTATGTCGGCGTCGACGAGATCGCCCGCATCGAGGGCTTCGACGAGGAGACGGCGGAAGAGATCCAGGCCCGCGCCAACTCGCATCTCGAGGCGCTCGAGGCCGCCCAAGACGTCGAACGCCGTGAACTCGGCGTCGAGGACGCCCTGCGCGAGGTGCCCGGCGTGACGACGGCGATGATGGTCGCCCTCGGCAAGGAAGGCATCAAGACGGTCGATGATCTCGCCGGCTGCGCCACCGACGATCTCGTCGGCTGGACCGAGCGCAAGAACGGCGAAGTGGAGAAGCACGGCGGTACGCTGGACGGCTTCGAACTGAGCCGCGCCGAGGCCGAGGCCATCATCATGGCCGCGCGCGTCGCCGCCGGCTGGATCGAGGCGCCGGTCGCCGACGCCGAGGAAGACGAGGCGGAGAGTGCCGACGACTGAGGCCGACGCCGCGCCGCTCGACGGCACGGCCGCGCACGAAGACGGACCGCTCGACGGTCCGGCCGAATACGACGAGCGTCCGCCGAAGAAGGGGGACGTCTCGCGCACCTGCATCGTCTCGCGCGAGGTGATGCCGATCGCGGATCTGATCCGCTTCGTCCTGGCCCCCGATGGTTCGGTGGTGCCGGATCTGAAGCGGGATCTGCCCGGTCGCGGGGTGTGGGTGGAGGCGACGCGGACGGCGGTCGAGAAGGCCGTCGCCAAGCGCCTCTTCGCCCGCGGCCTCAGGGCGCAGGTCACGGTCGATCCCGGGCTTCCCGCCCTGATCGACCGTCTGATGAACGATCATGCGCTCGGGACATTCGGTCTCGCGCGCAAGGCGGGGCTGGTGGTGACCGGTTTCGCCAAGGTGGAAGCGGCGGTGGCGCGCGAGCGTCTCGTCTGTGTCGTCCATGCCGCGGAAGCGGGCGCGGACGGCATCAACAAGTTGACGGCGGCGCTGAAGCGCCGCTTCGGAGGAGAAGGCGGCTGTCCGGTCGTCCGAATCTTCGCCGGGCCCCAATTGGATTTGGCATTGGGGCGGTCGAATGTGATACATGCTGCGCTGCTTCACGGACGAGCGGCCGAAATCTTCCTCGAGCGCGCTTCGGCGCTCGGCCGGTACCGCGGCGAGGCGATCACGCGGGTACCGTCGAACGACGATAACGCTCAGACGAGCGGCACCGAGCCGCAGGAATGACGGGCAAATGAACGACACGAACAGCTCCGGCGAGAAGACCCTGCACGTCGACGTCAAGAAAAAGCTGACGTTGAAGCTGAAGACCGATGCGACGGTCCAGCAGAGCTTCAGTCATGGCCGCTCCAAGACGGTCGTCGTCGAGACGAAGAAGAAGCGCATCCTGAAGCCGGGCGAGGTCGAACACGGCCACGCCCCGGTTCATGTCGCGCCCAAGCCGGTCGAGGCGCCCGCGCCGCGGCCGGTGGTTGCCGCCGCTCCGGCTCCGACCCCCGTTCGGGCGCCGGTCGCTCCGGCGCCGGCCGCCCCGGCCGCGCCAGCCCGTCCGGCCCCGCCGCGTTCCGGCGTCGTGCTGCAGACCCTGTCGGCCGGCGAGCGTGCCGCCCGCGAGCGAGCCCTCGCCGAGGCCCGCGTCCGTGACGAACAGGATCGCGTCCGTCGCGTCGAGGAAGAGCGTCTGCGCGCCATCGAGGAAGAGCGCCTGCGCAAGGAGCGCGAGATCGAGGCCGCCCGTCGTGCCGCCGAGGTCGAGGCCGCCCGCATCGCCGAGGCCGAGCGCATCGCCGCCGGCGGCGAGCCCGCGCCCGAACCCGAGCCGGAGGTCGTCGAGGCTCCGGTCGCGGCCAAGCCGGCCGAGGCCGCCCGTCCCGCCGCCGCTCCGGCTGCCCCGGCGCGTCCGGGTCGTGCCGTCGAGGAAGAGGACGAGCGTCGTCCCGTCTCGCGTCCGCCGGCCGGTGCCCAGCGCCGCATGATCGCGCCGCCGCCGCCCAAGCCGACCCGCACCAAGGGCGACGACAAGCAGCGCGGCAAGCTCACCGTCGTCACCGCCCAGTCGGGCGACGACGAGGAGGCCGGCCGCGGTCGTTCGGTCGCCGCCTTCAAGCGCCGCGTCCAGCGCCAGCAGCGCCGCATGCAGTCCTTCGAGCCGCGCGAGAAGATCTCGCGCGAGGTGATCCTGCCCGAGACGATCACCATCCAGGAACTCTCCAACCGCATGGCCGAACGCGCCGTCGACGTCATCAAGCTGCTGATGAAGCAGGGCCAGATGATGAAGATCAACGACGTGATCGACGCCGACATGGCGGAACTGATCGCCGTCGAGATGGGCCACACGGTCAAGCGCGTCGCCGAATCCGACGTCGAGGAGGGCCTGTTCGCCGCCCCCGACGAGGTCGTCGCCATGCAGAGCCGTCCGCCGGTCGTGACCATCATGGGTCACGTCGACCACGGCAAGACCTCGCTGCTCGACGCCATCCGCTCCACCAAGGTGGCGGCGGGCGAAGCCGGCGGCATCACCCAGCACATCGGTGCCTATCAGGTCGAACTCCACGGCCAGAAGATCACCTTCATCGACACCCCCGGCCACGAGGCCTTCACGGCGATGCGTTCGCGCGGCGCCAAGGCCACCGACATCGTCATCCTGGTGGTGGCGGCCGACGACGGCGTCATGCCGACGACGGTCGAGGCGATCAACCACACCCGCGCCGCGGGCGTGCCGATCATCGTGGCGATCAACAAGATCGACAAGCCGCAGGCCGACGTCCAGCGCGTGCGCAATGCCCTGCTCCAGCACGAGATCGTGGTGGAATCGCTCGGCGGCGACGTGCTCGAGGTCGAGGTTTCGGCCAAGCAGCGCATCAATCTCGACAAGCTGCTCGAGACCATCCTGCTGCAGTCGGAAGTGCTCGAACTCAAGGCCAACGCCGAACGCGCCGCCGAAGGCACCGTCATCGAAGCCAAGCTCGACAAGGGCCGCGGCGCGGTGGCGACGGTTCTCGTCCAGCGCGGCACGCTGAAGGTCGGCGACATCCTCGTCGCCGGTCACGCCTGGGGCCGCGTCCGCGCGCTGCTCAACGACCAGGGCGAGGCGGTGCGCGAAGCCGCTCCGTCGATGCCGGTCGAGGTGCTCGGCTTCCAGGAGACCCCGGAGGCGGGCGACCGCTTCGCCGTGGTCGAGAACGAAGCCCGCGCCCGCGAAGTCGCCGACTACCGCATGCGCCTCAAGCGCGAGAAGGCTCAGGCCCGCGGTTCGTCGGCGCGTGGTTCGCTGACCGAGATGATGAACCAGCTCAAGACCGCCGGTCGCAAGGAGTTCACGCTCGTCGTCAAGGGCGACGTGCAGGGCTCGCTCGAAGCGATCGTCGGCGCGCTGGAGAAGCTCGGCAACGACGAGGTCCGTGCCCGCGTCATCCACGGCGGCGTCGGTGGCATCACCGAATCCGACGTGACGCTGGCCTCGGCCTCGGGTGCCGCGATCATCGGCTTCAACGTCCGCGCGTCGAAGGAAGCGCGCGAGGCGGCGGAGCGCGAGGGCGTCGAGATCCGCTACTACAACATCATCTACGACCTGGTCGACGACGTGAAGAAGGCGATGAGCGGCATGCTCACGCCGGAAATCCGCGAAACCATGCTGGGCAACGCCAAGATCCTCGAGATCTTCGCGGTCTCCAAGGTCGGCAAGGTGGCAGGCTGTCTCGTCACCGACGGCACCGTCGAGCGCGGCGCCTCGGTCCGTCTCATCCGCGACAACGTCGTCATCCACGAAGGCAAGCTCTCGCAGCTCAAGCGCTTCAAGGACGACGCCAAGGAAGTCATGTCGGGCCAGGAGTGCGGCATGTCCTTCGAGGCCTATCAGGACATGCGCGCCGGCGACGTCATCGAGTGCTACCGCGTCGAGGAGATCGCCCGCTCGCTCTGATCGGGTGACCGAAATTCGGGCGGCGCCTCTCCGGCGCCGCCCGTCCCCGTCCATCCCCGTCGGGTCCGACCCCCGACCGAGGAACGAACATGTCCGAGACCTTCCGTTTCCGCATGGCGCGCGCCGACTGGGTCGCGCTGTCTTCGGCCGTCGCGCTCCGGCCGTTGCTGTTCCGGCTCGCCGTCACCGCCGTACTGCTGTCGATCGTCGGCATCGTCCTGTCGATGCTGCGTTCGACCGACCCGACCGCTGCGTCGATGCTCCACGATGCCCTGCGCGGCGGTGCCGACTGGTACCCCTTCTATGCCACGATGGCGCTGTTGATCGCCGGCACGCTCTATCGTCACAAGCTGGTCGCCTTCAACGCCGCCGCCGGTTTCCGCCGCATGCCGCTGGCCGACAAGGAACTCGCCGTCGAGCTCGGCGCCGAGGAGATCCGCGTCAAGGAGACCGAGGGCGGTCCCTTCGACTGGCGCTTCCCCTGGGCCGCCGTGAGCCGCGTGGTCGAGACGCCGACCCATCTGATCCTGGCGACCGGTGGTCGCGAGGGTCTGCCGATCCCGCGCGCCGCCTTCGCCGACGAGGCCGCCTTCGCCGCGGTCCGTGAGACCGTGGCGGCCCGCGTCGCCGAGGGAACGCCCCGCGAGAACCTCTGAACCATCGACCGCCCGGCAGATCGCGTCGATCCGCTCATCCCCGGGCCGGTCCACGATCGCCGCCGCCGTTCGGCCCATCGAGAGAAGAACCCCATGTCCCGCTTCGACGAACAGGGCTCCGGCCCGTCCCAGCGTCAGCTTCGCGTCGGCGAAATCATCCGCCACGCCCTCGCCGACGTGCTGACCCGCGGCCAGATGGCCGATCCCGACCTCGACGGCATCATCCTGACGGTGCCGGAGGTGCGCATGTCGCCCGACCTCAAGAACGCCACCGCGCTGGTGATGCCGCTCGGCGGTCGCGACATCAAGAAGGTCATGGCGGCGCTCGAGCGGTCGCGGAAGTGGTTCCGCGGTCAGATCGCCCGCCGGATCGACCTCAAGTTCGCCCCCGACATCCGCTTCATCCTCGACACCCGCTACGACGACGACGACGCGGTGACGACCGTGCTCCATCGTCCCGAGGTCGCTCGCGACCTCGGCGACGACGAGGCGAAGTGAGGCGCGACAGCGACCTCGGGGTGCGATGCGCCCGATCGACCAGATTCGGAATTCGACGGAAGGCAGCCCATCCATGGCCCGCAGGAAGAAGTTCGACGACGTTCACGGCTGGGTCGTGCTCGACAAGCCGCTCGAGGTGACCTCGACGCAGGCGGTCGCGCGGCTGAAGAAGCTCGCCCACGCCAACAAGTGCGGCCACGCCGGCACGCTCGATCCGCTGGCGACCGGCATGCTGCCGATCGCCCTCGGCGAGGCGACCAAGACCGTCTCCTTCGTCATGGACGGCACCAAGATCTATCGCTTCACCGTGCGCTGGGGCATCCAGACCTCGACCGACGACCGCGAGGGCGAGGTCATCGCCCGTTCCGACGTGCGCCCGACCCGCGCCGCGATCGAGGCGATCCTGCCGGAGTTCATCGGCGAGATCATGCAGGTGCCGCCGAAGTTCTCGGCCATCAAGATCGACGGCGAACGCGCCTACGACCTCGCCCGTGACGGCGAGGAGGTGGTACTCGAGGCCCGTCCGATCGAGATCCTCGGCCTCGATCTGGTCGAGATGCCCGACGCCGACACCACCGTCTTCGAATGCGAATGCGGCAAGGGCACCTATGTCCGGGCGCTCGCCCGCGACATGGGCAAGCGGCTCGGCACCGTCGGCCACGTCGTCGGCCTGCGCCGCATCGTCGTCGGCCCCTTCGAGGAAGAGGACATGATCCCGCTCTCCGAGCTCGAGGCGGCGTTCGAGGCCGGCGGTTCGGAAGCCGTCCGCGCGCTCCTCTCGCCGGTCGAGGCAGGCCTGCAGGAAGTGACCGAAGTGGCGGTCAACCGCGATGCCGCGGCCCGTCTGCGTCGCGGTCAGTCGGTGATCCTGCGCGGCCGCGACGCCATCGCCGACGAGGACGCGGTCTATGCGACCTGCGGCGGCGAACTGGTGGCGATTGGCGAGGTCGCCCGCGGCGAACTGATGCCGCGCCGCGTGTTCATGCTCGACGAGGCGTGATCAGAGCTTCGGCGGGCGGATGCAGTCGGCGAGTTCCGGCGACTTGGCCGCCCGTCGCGCGATGATCCCTGCCACCCTGGCGACCCGCGCATTCGGTGCGTGGGCGTCGCGCGTGTGCGGGTTGGGCAGCATGGCGACGAGCAGCGCCGCCTCGCGGGGCGAGAGCCGCTCCGCCCCCTTGCCGAAGGCACGCCGGGCGCCGGCCTCGATGCCGAACTCGCCGTGCGGCCCCCATTCGGCGATGTTGAGCCAGGTCTCGAGGATCTTCTCCTTCGACCAGACCAGATCGACCAGCATCGACAGCGGGATCTCGATCGCCTTGCGCACCACGCTGCGGCCGTTCCACAGGAAGAGATTCTTGGTCAGCTGCATGGTGATGGTCGAGCCGCCACGGCTCGGGCCGCCCTCCTCGTCGACGACGTCGAGCAACTCGTCCCAGTCGACCCCGCCGTGACCACAGAAGCCGTTGTCCTCCGAGGCGATGGCGGTGACGACGACGTCGCGGTCGATGTGCGAGAGCGGCATCCATTGCCGCGTCACCGTCGCGCCCGAGAGGCCGCGCCACAGCATCAAGGGTGTCGGTGGATGGCCGATCGAATGGGCGACGAGCCCTGCCGCCGGCCACAGCGCGGCGAGGGCGAGGACGATCGCCGCGATGCGCACGAGCCTCATCGCGTCGTCCCCGGCCGCGATCGGTGCTTCATCGTTTCGACATCGCAGTCGCGTTGTTTCATGGTCCCTTCCATCGGGAGATTGCCGTGATCGCTCCGCTCGTCGACGATGCACCCCGCCGCGCGGACCTGGTCGAGATCGTCGCGAGCGACCCGTTGATCGCCGCGACACTGGTCCGGGCGCGCGATCTCGCCCTGCCCGATTGGCTCGTCGTCTCCGGCGCCGTCTATCAGACTGTCTGGAACCGGCTGACCGGCCGCCCCTCCGGTCACGGGTTGAAGGACATCGACCTCGTCTGGTTCGATCCCGTCGATCTCTCCTTCGAGGCGGAAGACCGGGTCATCGCCCGCGTCGGGACGATCTTCGCCGATTGGCCGGTCCCGGTCGAGGCGCGCAATCAGGCCCGCGTCCATTGTTGGTTCGAACGGCGCTTCGGTGCGCCCTACGCCCCGCTGTCGTCGAGCGCCGAGGCGCTCGGCCGCTATGCCTCGGTCTGCCATGCGGTCGGGTTGCGGATGGCGGCCGACGGCCGCATCGACGTCTACGCCCCCTTCGGCCTCGACGACGTCTTCGCGCTCCACATCCGACCCAACCGCGTGCTCGACAATGCCGCGACCCATGCCGCCAAGGCGGCGCGGATGGCGGCGCTGTGGCCGGAGCTGACGGTCGAACCGTGGTGATCCGCGATCGGGCTCACTCATCGCGCGCGCCCTCGCCCCGCGCCTCGGCGACGAGCCAGGCCTCGAAGGCGGCGACCAGCGCCGAGCGCCCTTCGGCCTCTGGTCGAACCAGATAATAGGCGGAGCGGGTGGCAAGCGGCAGCGGGAAGAGGATCTCCAGCCGCCCGCCGTCGAGTTCCTCCTCGATCAGGAAGCGCGGCACCAGCGCCGCGCCCATGCCGGCGGCGGCGGCCTCCGACACCATCGAGAACTGGTCGAACCGCGGCCCGCGCCACACCGCGTCGGTCGTCAGATCGATCGCCGCGAACCAGTCGGCCCAGGCGGTCGGCCGCGTCGACTGGTGGATCAGCGGCGCCGCCTCGAGATCGCGCGGCGCGGCGAGGCCGTGGCGCGCGGCGAAGCCGGGTGCTGCGACAGGCACCACCTCCTCGTCCATCAGATGCGACAGCACCCCGCCGGCCCACACCGGCTGGCCGACGTGGATCGCCGCGTCGAACGGGTCGCTGGCGAAGTCGAAGGGCGCGATCCGCGCCGCCATGTTGATGGTGACGTCCGGATGCGCCGCCAGGAACCGCGGCAGCCGCCGGACCAGCCAGCGCGCGCCGAAGGTCGGCAGCACCGCGAGATCGAGCACGCCGCGCGTGCCCGAGAAGCCCATCACCCGATGCGTCGCCTCGCCGAGATCGCCGAGCGTGCGGCGCACGTCGGCGAGATAGGCCCGCCCCGCCTCCGACAGCACCACCCGCTGGCGCACCCGGTCGAACAGCGCGATGCCGACGAGGTCCTCGAGGGCCCGGATCTGGCGGCTGATCGCTCCCTGCGTCAGGTGCAGTTCCTCTGCGGCACGCGAGAAACTCTCGTGCCGGGCGGCGCATTCGAAGGCGACCAGCGAACCGATCGGGGGCAGGAAGCCGCGGCGAAACACGGGGATCATTCCTTGCTGTCATGACCTGGTGAGAATTTCTCGCTTTTCTCGCGGCCTGTCGAGCATGATTGTCATGACCCGACACCGGCCGACGGACGCGTCGCCCGGCCAGCCCCTTTGTCTGCCGAGTATCCGGAGCTCGCCCCATGACCTTTTCGACCCCGCTCGCCGCGGAGACCCACGATCTGCTCGTCGCCCTCGGCGTCGATCGCGCCCTGTTCGGCGGCGGCACGCTGCCGGTGACCTCGCCGATCGACGGTTCCGAGATCGGCCGCGTCATCGAGCACGAGGCGGAGGAGGCCGAGGCCGCCATCGGCCGCGCCGACGCCGCCTTCCGCGTCTGGCGCTCGGTGCCCGCCCCCAAGCGCGGCGAGCTCGTCCGCCTGCTCGGCGAGGAACTGCGCGCCCACAAGGTCGAACTCGGCCGCCTCGTCACCATCGAGGCCGGCAAGATCGTGTCGGAAGGCCTCGGCGAAGTGCAGGAGATGATCGACATCTGCGACTTCGCGGTCGGTCTGTCGCGCCAGCTCTACGGCCTCACCATCGCCACCGAGCGTCCGTCGCACCGGATGATGGAGACCTGGCACCCGGTCGGCGTCGTCGGCGTCATCTCGGCCTTCAATTTCCCCGTCGCGGTGTGGTCGTGGAACGCCGCGCTCGCCTTCGTCTGCGGTGATTCGGTGGTCTGGAAGCCGTCGGAGAAGACGCCGCTGACCGCGCTCGCCGTCGCCGCGCTGTTCGAGCGTGCCGTCAAGCGCTACCGCGAGGCCGGCAACGAGGCCCCCGACGGCCTGCTCGAAATGCTGCTCGGCGGCCGTCCGATCGGCGAGATCCTGGTCGACGATCCGCGCGTGCCGGTGATCTCGGCGACCGGCTCGACCGCCATGGGCCGCGCCGTCGGCCCGCGCATCGCCAAGCGCTTCGGCCGCGCCATCCTCGAGCTCGGCGGCAACAATGCCGCCATCGTCGCGCCCTCGGCCGACCTCGATCTGTCGCTGCGCGCCATCGCCTTCTCGGCGATCGGCACCGCCGGCCAGCGCTGCACCTCGCTGCGCCGCCTCTTCGTCCACGATTCGATCTATGACACGCTGGTCACCCGCCTGCGCCGCGCCTACGGATCGGTCGCCGTCGGCGATCCGTCGAGCAGCGCCACGCTGGTCGGCCCGCTGATCGACGCGCCCGCCTGGGAGCGCATGAAGAAGGCGCTCGACGCCGCCCGCGAGGTCGGCGGCACCGTCACCGGCGGTACGCGGGTCAATGTCCCCGGTCGCGAGGGCGGCGTCTACGTCACCCCGGCGCTGGTGGAGATGCCGTCGCAGGGCGGCCCGGTGGTCGAGGAGACCTTCGCGCCGATCCTCTACGTCATGCGCTACACCAAGTTCGAGACCGCGCTGAAGCTCAACAACGCCGTGCCGCAGGGCCTGTCGTCGTCGATCTTCACCAACGACCTGCGCGAAGCCGAACTCTTCACCTCGGCGCTCGGCTCCGACTGCGGCATCGCCAACGTCAACATCGGCCCCTCGGGCGCCGAGATCGGCGGCGCCTTCGGCGGCGAGAAGGAGACGGGCGGCGGCCGCGAGGCCGGCTCCGACGCCTGGAAGGCCTACATGCGCCGCGCCACCAACACCATCAACTACGGACTGACCCTGCCGCTGGCGCAGGGCGTCAAGTTCGACGTCGAAACCTGAGACGCGGTCCCCGCGTCTCCCCCCATCGGACAAGAAACGAGGAAACGACAATGGCCAGCCCCAAGGGTGCCCCCTTCAAGTGGGAGGATCCCTTCCTCCTCGACGAGCAGCTGACCGAAGACGAGCGCATGATCTCCGAGACCGCCCGGGCCTATGCCCAGGACCGTCTGGCGACGCGCGTGGTCGACGCCTATCTCGAGGAGAAGACCGATCGCGCCATCTTCGAGGAGATGGGCGCCCTGGGCCTCCTCGGCGTCACCGTCGACGAGAAGTACGGCGGTGCCGGCGCCGGCTACGTCTCCTACGGGCTGGTCGCCCGCGAGGTCGAGCGGGTCGATTCGGGCTATCGCTCGATGATGTCGGTGCAGTCGTCGCTCGTCATGTACCCGATCGAGGCCTACGGCTCGGAAGAGCAGAAGCTGAAGTACCTGCCGAAGCTCGCCACCGGCGAGTGGGTCGGCTGCTTCGGCCTGACCGAGCCCGACGCCGGCTCCGACCCGGCGGGCATGAAGACCCGCGCCGAGAAGATCGACGGCGGCTATCGCCTGATCGGCTCGAAGATGTGGATCTCCAACTCGCCGATCGCCGACGTCTTCGTCGTCTGGGCGAAGTCGGTCGCCCACGGCGGCGAGATCCGCGGCTTCGTGCTGGAGAAGGGCATGAAGGGCCTCTCCGCCCCGAAGATCGGCGGCAAGCTCAGCCTTCGCGCCTCGATCACCGGCGAGATCGTCATGGACGGCGTCGAGGTGCCCGAGAGCGCGCTGCTGCCCGACGTCTCCGGCCTCAAGGGCCCGTTCGGCTGCCTCAACCGGGCGCGCTACGGCATCGCCTGGGGCGTCATGGGCGCGGCGGAGGACTGCTGGATGCGGGCCCGCCAGTACGGCCTCGACCGCAAGCAGTTCGGCCGGCCGCTCGCCGCCACCCAGCTCTTCCAGAAGAAGCTCGCCGACATGCAGACCGAGATCACCCTCGGCCTCCAGGCGGCGCTCCGGGTCGGCCGGCTCTTCGACGAGGGCAAGATGGCGCCGGAGATGATCTCGATCATCAAGCGCAACAACTGCGGCAAGGCGCTCGACATCGCCCGGATGGCCCGCGACATGCACGGCGGCAACGGCATCCAGATCGAATACGCCGTGATGCGCCATGCCGCGAACCTCGAGACGGTCAACACCTACGAGGGCGCCCACGACGTCCACGCCCTGATCCTCGGCCGCGCCCAGACCGGCATCCAGGCGTTCTTCTGAGGAAGATGCGATGACCGACGCTCCGCTCTCCGGCCTCAAGGTGGTCGAGCTCGCCCGGATTCTCGCAGGGCCCTGGATCGGCCAGACGCTGGCCGATCTCGGTGCCGACGTGATCAAGGTGGAGCGTCCGGTCGCCGGCGACGACACCCGCCACTGGGGGCCTCCCTTCGTGAAGGCCGCCGACGGCGGCGATCTCGGCGCCGCCTATTTCCACGCCTGCAACCGCGGCAAGCGCTCGATCGCCGTCGACTTCGAGAAGCCCGAGGGGGCGGATCTGATCCGCCGCCTCGTGGCGGAGGCCGACGTCGTCATCGAGAACTTCAAGGTCGGCGGCCTGAAGAAATACGGTCTCGACCACGAGACCCTGATGGCGGCGAACCCACGCCTCGTGTGGTGCGCCGTCACCGGCTTCGGTCAGGACGGGCCCTACGCGGCGCGCGCCGGCTACGACTTCATGATCCAGGGCCTCGGCGGCTACATGGAGCTGACCGGCCAGCCCGACGGCGAGCCGACCAAGGTCGGCGTCGCGGTCGCCGATCTCTTCACCGGGCTCCACGCGGT
The DNA here is from genome assembly GCF_056313985.1 of Pinisolibacter sp. DMC19. Taxonomy (NCBI): domain Bacteria; kingdom Pseudomonadati; phylum Pseudomonadota; class Alphaproteobacteria; order Hyphomicrobiales; family Ancalomicrobiaceae; genus Pinisolibacter; species Pinisolibacter sp. DMC19. The sequence goes on from NZ_JBQUZF010000006.1 coordinate 85,061, forward strand.
GATCGGCATCCAGGCGGCGCTCGCCGCGCGCGCCAAGACCGGTCGCGGCCAGCTCGTCGACATGAGCCTGCTCGACACGATGGTGGCGATGCTCGCCAACCAGGGCATGAACTATCTGGTCTCGGGCAAATCGCCGACCCGCATGGGCAATGCCCACCCCAACATCGTGCCCTATCAGGTCTTCGCGGTCGCCGACGGTCACATCGTCATAGCGACCGGCAACGATCGCCAGTGGCGCGACACCTGCGCCATCCTCGATCTCGAGGACCTCGCCTTCGATCCGCGTTACGTCCACAACGCCGGCCGCGTCGCCGCCCGCGCCGAACTGGTGCCGATGATCGAGGCGAAGACGAAGCACTTCGCCCGCGACGATCTTCTCGCGAAGCTCGAGGCGGCGCACGTGCCGGCCGGGCCGATCAACACCGTGGCTCAGGTCTTTGCCGACAGCCAAGTCGTCGCCCGCGGCATGCGGCTCGATCTTCCCGCGCCGGGGGCCGAGGGCGGCACCGTCCCGGGCATCCGCAACCCGATCCGCCTCTCCGGCACGCCGCTGGTGCAGGATCGTCCCTCGCCGCGGCTCGGCGCCGACACCGACGCGGTGCTGGGCGCGCTCGGGCTCTCGACGGACGAGATCTCCGGTCTCGTCGACAAGGGCGTCGTCGGTCGGTCGTGACGGCTCAGATCGGGTCTTCGCCCTCGCCGACCGAGGAGAAGAGCACGAAGAGGAAGTAGAGGAAGACCGACGACACCGCGTTGGTCGAGCGCAGGAAGTAGGTTTCGGTCAGGTTGATGACGTAATACAGCGTCATGAAGCCGAAGACGAAGATCTTGCGCTCCCGCTCGGCCCGCGACGCCGCCGGTTCCGGCCGTTTCGAGACGAAGGCCACGGTCATCGCGGTGAAGATCGTCAGGCCGATCAGGCCGCATTCGACGAAGATCGCCAGAAAGCCGTCGTGGAAATTGTCGAGGAACCAGACGTTCTTGCCGATGAAGGCGTCGACGACCTCCTTGCGGCCCCAGAAGCCGTTGAGCCCCGAGCCGATCACGGCGCTGCCGCCGTCGAGATAGTCGAGAGCGTGCTTCCAGATCACGGTGCGTTCGGTGAAGTCGATCTCGAAGGGGCCGATCTGGAACCAGGCGAGATCGGTGATCCACAGCGTGCCCATCAGCGCCGCGGCGACGCCGATCGTCGCCAGCGGTACGAAGCTCGCCAGGGCGCCGATCGCCCGACTGCGGCCGGCGCCGATGCCGAGCACCACGGCGCCGACGCCCAGCACGAGGCCGCCGCGCGAGCCGGCGCCGATCATGCAGACGATCGCCGTGGCCGACACCAGAGCGTGCCAGGCCCGCGGCCATGGGCGATCGTGCGCCTGGAACCGCGTCGCCGAGAGATAGAGCAGGATCGCCGAGGTGATGCCCAGCGTCTGCTTGTGATCGTAGACGCCCGCCCACAGGCCCGCATGCATCCACGTCGAGAGCACGCCGACGTCGGGCAGGAACACCACGACGACGAGCGAGGCGAAGTCGAGCACCGCAAGGGCGGCGATCGTCGTCTCGACGATCTCGTCCCAACGCCGTGTCGAGAACAGCACCCAGGTCGCGAAGGCGTTGAAGGCCAGCACCGCGCCCTTGGTCGGTGCCGCGAGGCCGACCGCCGGGATCGCCCACAGCGACGACAGCACGGCATAGGCGATCAGTCCCGCGAGAAGGCCGATGCGGCGATCCCAGCGGATGCGCCCGAGCCGCAGATGCGGCAGCGACACGGCGACGATCGTCACCCACATCGCCTCGATCACGAGCTGCTGCATCATCTCGGAGCGGTCGGCGCCCACCAGCCCCGGCGCGAAGGGACCGATGCCGACGATCACGATCAGGAAATAGGCGGCGATCGCCACCCGACGCGCCGCTTCCGCCCGCAACGCGGCCGGGTCGTGGAGAGCGATGGACGAATCCTGCATGGTCATCCGACGTCGTCCCGGTCGGCCGTTCAGTCGAAGCGTGTCTTCGTCCGGTTGGCGAGGCGGTATTTGGGCTCGTAGAGCAGCTTCTGCCTGAGCTTCTCGGCGATCAACTCGCCCCGGCCGGCCAGACGGCTCTCGAAGGGGATCGGATCGCCCGTGGCGCCGTAGTCGTCGGCGAGGCCTTCGAGATGGGGCCGCGCCCAGCGATGGAAGTTGGTGTCGTGCCGCCGAACGTCGCCGGGCGTCAGGCCGCGGGTGTAGCGCGACGAGCGCCCGTCCCACAGATGCGTCGCCCAAGTGTCGGGGAAGACGATCGGCTGCGTCGAGTTGAAGATCAGCTCCAGCTGGTCGAGCAGCCAGATCGGGTGGAAGAAGGCGTGCGGGCCGAGCACGGTGATCTCGTCCGGGTGCCGCACCGCCAATGCGTTCGGCAGCTGGACGGAGTGCTCGCTCCAATATCTGTCGCGTCGCCCGCGGAACGTGTCGTAGTGGCGGTACCAGCGCGTCAGGAAGGGCGCGTTCGGCTCGGCGAGGATCACGGCATTGGCGGTTCCGAAGGTCGTTCGTCCCATCGCCTCGGTGCCGAGCACGGCGGAATGGTCGAGCAGATCGTCGAAGCTGCGGTGAACCACCACGTCCGCGTCGAGATAGATGCCGCCCTGCTCGATCAGCCGTTCGAGACGCACGACGTCGGCGCGGTGGGCCGGATGATCGACCGGATTGCCGAAGATCTCGCGCGGTGCGGTGATCTTCACCGGCGTCACGAGCTTGCGCGTCAGCTCCCACCACGGGCCCTGAGGTTCGTATTCGTAGTGGAAGAACACGGCGTCCGGTCGAATGTGCGCCACCGCACTCGCGACGCAGACGTGCGCCGACAAGCTCCACGGCTTTCCGCCGAAGTCTTCGGCCAGGCCGAAGCAATAGTGCAGAATTTTGGGGATTCGCGCCATTCGGTTTCCTCTGAGGCGATTCAGAGTCGAACATTCATTGCTTATTTTTCTGTAAAATCGAGGTTGTTTTCGTCGGATCGTCCACTCTGGACGGAGCCTCGCCGCCGGGCGATCTCGGCCTGCCGCTCGGCGTCGCGGCCGGAAAGCAGCGGTGCCGTGACGATCGAGGCGACGGTCGGGTCGATGCCGAAGCGGCGGATGCAGATCGCCGAGACAGCAATCACCATCGGGATCAGCGACAGGGCGACCGCGCCGATCGCGCCCCGGATCTCGAAGGCCGGCGCCAGGATGACCAGCGCCGCGATGCGCACGACCAGCGCGCCGCCGACCAGCTTCATGTAGAGCAGGTCCGCCCCCATGAAGAGCATCAGCGTCGGCCCCGGCCAGGCGAGGCCCTGCACCGCCAGGATCACGCACATCAGGATCAGCTCGACCTGCAGCCCGCGGTATTCCGGGCCGAACACCGACAGCAGCAGCGGTCCGGCGAACAGGATCGGCAGGAAGGCGACGGTGGTGGCGCCGAGCGTCAGCATCGAGATATGGGCGATCAGCCGCCGCAGGTCGGCGAGGCGGCCGGCGAAATAGAGCGTCGAGATCTTCGCCGTGGCGTAGTTGTGGATGCCGCCGGCCAGCATCGAGAAGATCGCCGCGATCCGCATGATGACGAAATAGCCCGCCGCCGCGCTCGACCCGAGGAAGTGGCCGATCAGGATGAGGTCGGCATACTGGTGCCCGGCCTCCGCCAGCGCGGCGAGCCACATCGACAGGCTGCGCCGGGCCCAGACGCCGACGAGACGGGTCGGCCGTGCGGCCCGCACGTCCGGCGGCAGCGACGCCACGATCCGCAGCGCCAGATGGGCGATCGACAGGATCTGCGCCGCGGCCGCCGTGGTGAAGAAGAGCGCGATCGACATGTGGCCGTCGGAGACAGCCGCGGCGCCGGCGGCGACGACCAGCGGCAGGCGCCAGAACAGTTCGCGCGGCGCTTCCGAGACGCGCGTGCCGCACACCACGCGCGCGACGTTCGAGGTGAAGTGCAGCCCGGTCTGCGACAGCAGGAAGGCGCCGGCGGCCAGGATTTCGGGCGCGGTCAGCCGCCCGTCGACCCAGTGCGCGCCGACCACGAAGAGACTGCTCGACACGAGCGCGCCGACGGAGGTGACGGCGAGGCCGAAACGCAGCGCACCGGCGGCGAGATCGGGCCGATGCTCGACATATTCGCCCCAGGCGCGCTGGATGAGGATGTCCTGTCCGAGCACCGAGATCACCGCAGCCAGCGACACGATGGCGAAGACGACGGCGAGTTCACCGAAGTCCGAGATCCCCATGGTCCAGGACGACAGGGCGAACATCACCAGCGCGGCGATCGATCCGCCCGCCTTCATGCCGAGCGCGAAGAGCGCGCCGAGGATGGTGTGACCGCGGAAGCGGTCGAGGAGCCGCGCGATCATGCCGGGCTCCGCGGTTCGAAGCGCCGGGCGACCAGTCGGTCGATCGCGTCCCATTTCGGCCGCACCACGGCGCCGTCGACGACCTCGAGCCGGCCGAGCCGCCCGACGGTGTGGAGCCGCCCGCCCGGCCAGTGCGGTCCGGGCGCCAGGGTGAAGCGGATCGTCTGTTCCAGTGCCGTCTCGTCGAGCCGCGTCGTCTCGACGACGTGGACGGCGCCGCCGTAGGTGCGGCTGCAGTCCTGCACCGGGCGGAAGAGCCGGCCGTCGCGCACGAAGGCATGGCCGGCGGGTCGTGCGATGCGGGCGTCGATCGGCATCGGCATGCCGTCGAGTCGCCGCCACGGCCCCATCGGCGATGGGGCATGGTGGACGACACCGAGATCGGACCAGCCGCCGCGGCCGTCGTCGAGGGTCGAGAACATCCACCAGCGGCCGGCGTGTTCGACCACCGTGGCGTCGGCGATCGGCTCCTCGACCAGCGTCGCCACCCGTTCCCAGCGGTCGGGAAAGGCGATGCAGCGATAGAGGCCGAGATCGCCCGCCGTCGAGCTCTCCGGCATGATGTGCAACACGCCGTCGATGGTGATCGGGAACGGATAGGAGAGGTGCCACGGCTCCTCGAGCACCGGCACCGCCGGGCCGCAGGGGCCGTCGTCGTCGAAGGGGATGGCCGCGATCCGCCCACGGTCGGTGGCGTGGTCGAGATCCTCGACCAGCACCCAGGTCCGCCCGTCGACCTCGACCGCGAAGGGATCGGCATAGAAATGCGTTCCCGGATCGGCGATCGGCCGGAAGGCGGGACCGGAAAAGCCCGCGCCGTCGAGGAGGCCGGGGCCGTCGATCATCCGCCAGCCGACCCGCCAGTGCGGCGCTCGGCAGGCGAGGTGATAGACGAAGCGCACCAGCCGCAGCGCGGTCGCCTTCGCCGTCGGAACGAGGTCGGGCCGCCGAGCGGGTGCGAGATCGATCCGCGCGCCGTCGGGCCTGCCGCGGTCGCGCCCGCGTGCTCGGGCGGCGAGACGGGCGGCGATCGCCGTGGCGGCGCGCGCGCCGCAGACGCCGACGGCGTCGGTCAGGCCCGTGATGGTCTCGAACGACGGGAACACCCGCTCCAGCACGGCGCCGGTCGCGACGTCGAAGATCGTCGCCTCGAGCGGCCCGGCGGTCACCGCGCCGACCAGCGCGTCCTCGCCGCAGGCGCAGCCCCAGGCGACGGCGAGGGTCGCGACCCCCGCGACCGGCCGCGGCGCGGCCGAGAAGTCGACGACCGCATCGGGAGAAAAGCCGTCATCGGGCGGCGGAGCGATTTCGGCGGCGACGATGGTCTCGTAGCCACGGCGGCGCGGCCGCGGCGACACCAGCCGGTCGAGTTCGAGCGCCAGCGCGACGATCGTCGCCGCCGGCGGGGTATCAGTGACGCGGGCGCGGACGGTGAGGCCGCACGCGGCGAGATCGGCCGCCAGATCGGCCATCCAGCGCCGCGTCCGCCCGGTCTCGACGACCAGCAGGACGTTCATCGCGGCGCTCCCTCTCGGGTCGTGTCCTCGATCAACGCCGCATAGGCGTCGATCATGCCGGAGAGCGAGTGGCGCCGCCGGAGCGCGGTGCCCGCCGCGGCGAGCTTGGCGGCGAGCGCCCCGTCGGTCAGCACGCGGGTGATCGCCTCGGCGAAGACCTTGGGGTTCTCGACGTCGACGAAGAGCGCGGCGGCCTCGCCGTCGTGGACCAGCACCTCGCGCAGCACCGGCAGCTGCGAGGCGACCACCGGCACACCGGCGACCGCCGCCTCGAGCACCGCCAGTCCGAAGGTCTCCACCGCCGAGGGGAAGACGAAGACATCGAGCGCGGCGAGGAAGGTGCCGATGTCGCTCGGCTTCAGCTCGCCGAGGAAATGCACGCGGTCGGCGACGCCGAGACCGGCCGCGATCGCGCGCAGCATGCCCTCCGCCGCGCCCTGACCGGCGATCGCGAGATGGTGCCCCGGCAGATGCGGCAGGGCCGCGATCGCCGCGTCGAGCCGCTTGGAGGGATGCAGTCGTGCCGCGCAGCCGAGGATCGGCGCGTCGCCGGGAAGCCCCAGTGCCGCCCGCGCGCCCGCCCGGTCGAGATCGCTCGACTTGCTCTCGCAGCCGTAGGGAACCGGAACAAGACGCCTGCGATAGGCCTCGGCATAGTGCTGGAAATAGGTCTGCGTCGCTTCCGAATTGGTGGTGATCGTCCGGTAGAGGCCGAAGAGCCCCCACAGCCGGTCGAGTTCACGCGCCGCGAAGCCGACGAGCTCCGGCGGCGACACCTGATTGGCGATGATCGGCGCGCGCGTCACCGTCCGGGCGATCGGTGCGCCGAGCGCATTGCCCCAGTGCTGGAAGGTCAGGATCACGTCCGGGGCGAAGCGGGCGATCCGCCGACGTGCCGCGCAGATCAGCCGCAGCGTGGCGACGAGCCCGTCGGGCCGCGCCGGCGCGCAGGTCTCGACACTGTCGAGGTCGCCCGGCCCGCTGGTGCGGCTGTAGAAGAAGAGGTGGTGGACGACATGGCCGCGCGCGGCCAGGCCCGCCCCGACGAGACGTGAGATCTCCTGGGCGCCGGCGTTCTCCACCTGTGTCTGGACGAAGAGTACGCGCACGCCGATTCCGCTCCCCCGAGCGACGGCCCCGTCGTCCGACACGTCGTCCGACCGACTCGTCCCTTCGCCTTCGCGCATCCCGATCGATAACGCAAGATCGCAACCCGTTCAACGCGATGTCGACGAGCGCACGGAAGCATGCGATGAAAAAAACCAACAAATCGTATCGATCGAAAAGTTGCTCGATCATTGCGCGGCGAGACGAAATCGAAACGAAATGCGACTATAGGACACGGTCGTAGATAGAACGTTCGCCGACTGCGCGGCAGCGTTCACGGGAGCACCATTTGTCGTCGTCTGCCAACGGAACACCGGTCGTCGACCAGGCACGTGCGATCGCGACGATCGGCGGGTTGCCGATCGCCGTCACCGATCGCGCGACCGCCGCGCGACGCCTCTGCGATCTCGCCCTCGCGCGCCGCGGCCGTGGCGGCCGCCCGCCCTTCGTCACCTCCGCCAACGGCCAGGTGCTGGCGCTGTGCGATCGCGAGCCTGACGTCCGCGCGCTGTTCCTCGCCGCCGACGTCATCCATGCCGACGGCATGCCGATGGTCTTCGCCTCGCGCCTGTTCTGCGCCACGCCGCTGCCCGAGCGCGTCGCGACGACCGATCTCATCCACGACGTCATGACGATCGCGCCGCAGGCCGGCATCCGCTCCTTCCTGCTCGGCGCCACCGCCGAGGTCAACGCGACCGCGGTCGCCAATCTGCGTCGGCTCTATCCCGACGTACCGGAGATCTCCGGCCGCGACGGCTATTTCTCCGAGGCCGAGGAGACCGCGGTGGTCGAGGCGATCAATGCCGCCGCCCCGGACATCCTGTGGGTCGGCATGGGCGTGCCACGCGAACAGCACTTCGTGCTGCGCAATCTCGACCGGCTGACCTCGGTCGGCGTGATCAAGACCGCCGGCGGCCTGTTCGACTTCCTCGCCGGCAAGCGCTCGCGGGCGCCGCTCTTCCTGCAGAAGGTCGGCCTGGAATGGGCCTGGCGGGCGATGCTCGAGCCGCGCCGTCTCGGCCTGCGCTATCTCGACACCAACTTCACCGCGGTCAGACTGCTGTTGACGCGCAGCGGCTGAACGTGTCGGATCGCGGGATCGATCCGACGGAGCCGCCGCCATGCCGCGTGCCGAGACCCTTGCCGCGATCGGGCGCCGTGCCGCCCTCTTCATCCTCCTCGCCGTCACGCCGGCCGCCGCCGCCGAGGATCTCGGGCGCGGCGTCAACCTGTTCCAGTCCGACGGCATCTTCACCGCCGGCGACGGCACCCGCTTCGACCTCGCGACCTTTCCGCGGCTGAAGGCGCTGGGTTTCGATCACGTCCGCTTCGCCACCCGCCCCTTCGCCGATCTCGACGCGAACGGGCACCCGACCGACCGCTGGATCGGCGTGCTGCGGAGCCTGATCGACACGGCGCTCGCCGCCCGGCTGCAGGTGATCGTCGACGTCCACGAATCCTTCGCCTGCGCCAAGGACAGCCTGCTGTGCGAGCGGCGACTGGCGGCGACCTGGACGACGCTCGGCGCGCGGCTCGCCGACTACGACGACCGCGTCGTCTTCGAGATCCTCAACGAGCCCGACGGCGCCGTCGATGCCGTCACCTGGAACCGGCTCGCCGACATGGCGCTCAGGATCGTCCGGGCGAAGAACCCGACGCGGCGGGTGGTGATCGGGCCGTCGTCCTCCAACCACTTCACCGCGCTCGACAAGCTGTCGTTGCCGCCCGACGATCGCAACCTGATCGTCGGCGTTCACTATTACGAGCCCTTCGCCTTCACCCACCAGGGCGCGCCCTGGACGAACCTGAAGGACGCGACCGGCGTCGAATGGGGCACCGCGGACGAGATCGCCCGGCTGGAGCGCGACTTCGACACCATCCGCGCCTGGGCCAAGGTGGAGAAGCGGCCGGTGCTGATCGGCGAATTCGGCGCCTACGAGCGCGGCGACGCCCGTTCGCGCTTCTGCTGGACGTATCGCGTGGCCCGCGCCGCCGAGGCGCGCGGCTTCTCGTGGAGCTACTGGCAGCTCACCAACGACTTCGCCCTGATGGACGAGGTCACCGGCCGCTGGAACGACTGGTTGATCGCCGCGCTGACCGGACCGGCGAACCCGCAGACCTGCCGCGCCCCGACCCCCGGTCGGCCGCGCCCCAGCCCCTGACGGATTGCGCCTTCGTCGATCGTTCAGGCACGATCGCCGACGAAGGCGGCGACGACGACGCGCTCGGCGTCGGCGTTCCATAGTGCCAGCAACGGCTCGAGCCGCTCCTCGCCCGCCCGCGTCGCCTCCACCGCGACCAGCACGAAGGGATGTTCGCCCTCCTGCGGGTCGTGATCGCCGTCGAGGATCTCGATCACCAGATCGTCGTCGCTCGGTTCGGCGAGCGCGGCTTCGCCCTCGATCACCGCCACGGTGTGACCCTCGGCCTCGACCGCGTCGGCGAGCGCGTCGGCGAGATCGCCGCAGAGTGCGGCGTCGCCGGTGCCGGCGACCGACACCACGAGGCCGGGCGAACGGGCGAGATGGCCGGCGAGCGTCGTGGCGAAGGCGGCGAGGCCTTCGCCGTCGCTCGCCAGATCCTCGCGCCGGACGTCGGCGACGAGCGGCACGTCACGCGCCTCAAGCAGACGCAGCATGCGCCGACGCCGCTGCGTCGGATCGTGGCGCCGCGCCGAGGGGGCCGCGGCATCGGCCGCCTCGCCCGCGACGGCACTGGCCCGCCGCGCCGACCGGCGTTCCGCGGTCGCGGGGGCCTCTGCGGCGGGGGCCGGGGAGACGGCAGCGACGGCGACGGGTGTCGTGGGTTCGGGTTCGGGTGCGACGGGCGTCGCGACGGCGACCGGCATCTCGACGGCGGGTCGCGTCTCGACCGTCGGCTCGGTCACCGGGGCGACCGGCACGGGCTTCGGCGCGACGGGCGCGGCCACGGTCTCGACGACCGGCGCAACGACAGCCTCGACGGGGCGCACGGGCGGTATCGGCGCCGCTTCGACCGCGACGACCGGTGCGGGCGCGGCGGGAGCCGGCGGCGGGGGCGACGGCGTCTCGACGGTCTCGATGGCCGGGGCGGGCGGCGGTGCCTCCGGTTCCACGCGGCGGGTGGCCGGGGCGCGTTCGCCGAACAGCACCCACAGCACGCCGGCGCCGAGACCGCCGACGAGGCCGGCGATCGCCATGATCGGCAGCGGCGGGCGACTGGTGGTGCTCGGCGGTGCGGCGGTCGAGACGACGGCCGCTTCGGCCTGGCCGATGTCGCCCTGTTCCTGGGCGGTCTTCTGGCGGCCGAGGAACTGTTCGTAGAGCTGGCGATCGGCCTGGGCCTGTCGCATCAGGTCCTGCAGCACGACCTCCTTCTGGTCGGTCGTCAGCTGTTCGCGGGTGCGCTTGGCGATCTCCGCCTCGTAGGCGGCGTTCTGCTCGGTCAGCACGTCAACCTCGGCCTTGGCCTGCTCGACGATGCGGTTGCGTTCGGCCTTGATCGCCGTCTCGATCGAGGCGATGCGCGCCTGGGCCGCCTCGAGGCTGGGGTGGCGCGGGCCGTAGGTCAGGGCGGCGGCGGCCGACAGCCGCTTCTCCTCGGCCAGCCGCGTCTGCAGCTCGGTCAGCCGGTCGGAGCGGAAGATCTGCGGATCGATGTCCTCCGTCGCCTTGACCTTGCGCAGCTTGTCGTAGCGGGCACGGGCGTCCTCGAGCCGGGCGCGGATCGGGCCGACCTGCTCGGTCAGCGAGTTGAGCCGCTTCAGCCCGACGCGGCCGTCCGGCGAGACGTCGAGCAGGTTGTTCGCCTGACGATAGTCGGCGACCGCCTTCTCGGAGGCGAGCACGGTGGCGCGCAGGTCGGCGAGGCGCGAGCGCAGCGCGTCGGAGATGCCGGAGTTGGCGCCGCGCCGGAGCGACTGCTGGCGCTCGACGATCTCGGCGGCGATGGCGTTGGCGATCCGCGCCGCCTTGTCGGCGTCCTTCGAGGAGAAGGAGATGTCGATCAGGTAGGAGAGGCCGCGTCGCGTCACCTTGAGGTTCCGACGCAGCTCCGCCGCCACCGCCGCCGGACCGCGATCGGAAGCATCGGCATATTCCGGATCGTCGATCAGGTTCTGCTTCTGGGCGAGCGGGATCAGGAAGCTGTCGGAGGTCGCCACTTCCGCGAAGGAGACGACGGTCGCCTCGTTGGCGTTGGACGAGGACGGATCCTTCTCGCCCGAGATCCGCGGCGACTGCGGGTCGATGGCGACGAGCGCCGTCGCCTTGTACTTGGCCGGCCAGATCGCCCAACCGGCGATGGCGACGAGGAAGACCACGGCGGCGATCTTCACGATCGTCTTCAGCCGCGACAGGACGTGCGAGCCCAGCGCGGCGGCCGACGTCGAAGACGTCCGGGCCCCGGCGGGCTCCGTGGTCGCGGGAATGGGGCCGGCGGTCGGAGAAGCCATGGTCTCGCCTTTGCGGGTGGGCGCCGTCGGTGGTCGGGGTCGAGCCGTCCTCGGCGAGGCGGCACGCGTCGACCGGTCGCGACGGCGTCGCGATCGGTGTCCATGAAACAGAAACGAGGTTAATCCTTGATTGACTTCACGGCATTCCGGTGCATCCAAGAGGGGTTCCGGCCGATGCCGGCGGCGCGACGAGGCGATGATGGACGGCGATCGAAGCGACGGCGACTGGCAGGCGACGATCGTGGAAGGGGCCACGGCGGCGCTCGCCCTGCTCGACCACGCCCCCGAGGCGGTCGCGGCGACCCCCTTCCAGCATCCCGAATGGCTCGCCGCCTGGGCGGCGACCTTCGGTGCGGCGCCCGATGCCCGGCTCTTCGGGGTCGGAGTGCGCGACGGTCGCGACGGACGGGTCGTGGCGCGCCTGCCCTTGTCGCTCGAGGTCTTCTCCTCCGTCCGCATCCTGCGCTTCTGGGATCGCGGCGCCTCCGACTACAACGCGGCCGTTCTCGCGCCCGACGTCGCCGCCGACCCGGTGGCACTCGCGGCGATCTGGCGCCGCGTCGTCGCGGTGCTGCCGCCCTGCGATCTCGTCGTCTTCGACAAGCTGCCGCGCGACCTCGGTGGCTTCGCCGACCCCCGCCACGGCATCGGTATCGTCACCCCCTCGCTCAACGCCGGCCACGTCGTGCGGCTCGCGCCCGACTGGACGATCGACGGCACGCTCGGTCGCTCGCTGGCGCGCAAGCGTCGCAAGCTCGCGAACAAGGGCGAACTGGTCTTCCGCTGCACCGCCGCCGCGGAGGATCTCGCAGGGTTCGAGGCGCTCCTCGCTCTGCGCCGCACCCGTTTCGCCGAGGCCAACCGCGACCGCGATCCCGCCGAGGTCGAGACCTTCTGGCGGCATCTCGTCGCGTCGAGCCCGATCGCCCGCCTCGCCACGCTGCGCCTCGACGGGCAGTTGCTGGCCGCCGGCTTCGGCACCCGCACGGCCGAGAGCTTCCAACTGCTCGCCACCGCCTTCGATCCGGCGTGGAAGAACTGGTCGCCCGGTCTCGTGATGATCGAGGATCTGATCGCCGCGGCGCGCGCCGACGGCGTGACGCTCTTCGACTTCACCGTCGGCGACGAGGCCTACAAGGCGGGCTTCGCGCCCGAGGATCGGCCGCTCGCCGATCTCTTCGTCGCCTTCACCCTCAAGGGCCGCCTCGCCGGCTGGTGGCGCCGCCGCGTGGTGGCGCACCGTCGCGCCGCCGCCCATCGGTCGGCGGGCTGAGCCGGTTCAGCGGCGGAAGCGCGGGCTGGCGTCTTCCTGGTCGAGGGCACTGCCGCGCCACGTGCCCGAGGTCCACAGCGACGCGAGGCCCTCGCGGTATGTCGGATGCGCGAGATCGCCGAGGAGGCCGCGCAGGCGCGCGTTGCCGACCCGCTTGCTCTCGCCCCAGAAGGTCCGCGCCATCGGCGTGAACTCGGCGGTCTCGAAGGGGATTTCCGGCGGCGGTTCGATGCCCATCAGCCGGGCGGCGAATTCGATCGGCAGCTGCGGCGGCGCCGGTTCGTCGTCGGAGACGTTGAGGACGCCGTCGAGCCGCGTCCGCGCCGCCGCGGCGATCGCCCGGCCGATGTCCTCGACATGGATGCGGTTGAACATCTGCCCCGGCTTGATGATTCGCCGTGCCGTGCCGCGCTCGAGATTGACGAAGGCGTTGCGCCCCGGCCCGTAGATGCCGGCGAGCCGCAGGATGCCGACCGCCACGCCGAGCCGGTGCCCGAGATCGGCCCAGGCGCTCTCCGTCGCCACGCGCCAGCGCGTGCGTTCGGAGGCCGGTACCGGCACCGTCGCCTCGTCGACGAAGCCGCCGTCGGTGTTGCCGTAGACGCCGACGGTCGAGAGATAGCCGATCCAGCGGAGCGTCCCCGCCGCCGCGCCTGCGGCGAGCCCGTCGGCGACGCGCGCCAGGAACGGGTCGCCCGCCTCGCTCGGCCCGGCCGAGGCGAGCACGTGGGTGGCGCTCGCCGCGGCCTCCGCGAGTCGGGCATCGGCGTCGGATGCTGCGAGATCGATCACCTCGAGGCCCTCGGCACGCAGCCGCGCGACCTTCTCGGCTTCGCGGGCGGTGGTGACGAGCGATGCGACGTCGTGGCCGAGGCAGGCGACGCCGTGGCGGGCGGAATAGCCCCAGCCGAGGACGAGAAGGCGGAACGGGGGGAGGGTGTCGGTTTCGATCATGTCCCGACCATCGCGGAAACGCGGCCGGTCGGCAATGGATTCGGTCGAGGGGTCGGCGATCGTTTCCGGTCGCCGACCCCCGTCTCGTCACTTCGCCGGCTGGTTCTTCGGCGCCGGATCGAGGAAGGGCAGCATGCGGGCGAGCGTGCCGTCCTTGAGCAGGAACTGGTGGACGATCGCGATCGCCGCGTGGGCGCCGGCGAGCAGCAGCATGGCATGGGCGACGAAGCCGTGCAGATGCTCGAGCTGTTCGGCGAAGGGCTTGTCGACGGCGAAGGGCGACGGCAGCGGCAGACCGAAGAAGCCGACCGTTCGGCCCTTGATCCAGGCGGCGAGGAGGCCGACCACGGGAACCGCGAGCAGCGCGACATAGAGTGCCAGATGGCCGGCGCGCGCGGCGAGCTGCAGGAGCGGCGATCCGGCGATCGGCGCCGGCGCGGCGCGGCCGGCACGCCAGCCGATCCGCACGACCGACAGGCCGGCGACCAGGAGGCCGATCGACATGTGCAGGGTGAGCAGCCAGTTGCGGAAGTCGCCCTTGGGCAGATCTTCGCGGACGAGACCGATGGCATAGGCCGTCACCACGGCGACGGCGATGATCCAATGCAGGGCCTGGGTGAGGGGATCGTAGCGCAGGGGAGTCATGTCGGGGTCCTCGTTTCGGGGTCCCGTCCTTGTGCCTCGAGCGCCCGATTTCGACCAGACCGGGCTCTTCAGCTTGCCGTAAGGCGCGTTCGGGCTGCCGAAACGAAGAAGGGCGCCCCGAGGGGCGCCCTTCGAAACGTCGAGGGAGGGGGAGCGATCAGCCTTCGGCCTTCTCGCCCTCTTCCTTCTTGATCTCCTGGCCGGTCGCCTGGTCGACGATCTTCATCGACAGACGGACCTTGCCGCGCTCGTCGAAGCCGAGGAGCTTGACCCACACCTTCTGGCCTTCCTTGACCACGTCGGTGACCTTGGCGACCTTCTGCGGCGCGAGCTGCGAGATGTGCACCAGGCCGTCGCGCGAACCGAAGAAGTTCACGAAGGCGCCGAATTCCATGCACTTCACGACCGTGCCTTCGTAGATCGCGTTCACCTCCGGCTCGGCGGCGATGGACTTGATCCAGTTGATGGCGGCCTTGATCTTCTTCTGGTCGGCGGACGAGACCTTGACGGTGCCGTCGTCCTGGATGTCGACCTTGGCGCCGGTCTTCTCGACGATCTCGCGGATGACCTTGCCGCCCGAACCGATCACTTCACGGATCTTGTCGGTGGGGATCTTCAGCGTCTCGATGCGCGGGGCATGCTCGCCGAGCTCCGGACGGGCCGCGGTGATCGCCTTCGACATCTCGTTGAGGATGTGGATGCGACCGTCCTTGGCCTGGGCGAGGGCGACCTTCATGATCTCCTCGGTGATGCCGGCGATCTTGATGTCCATCTGCAGCGAGGTCACGCCGTCGGCGGTACCGGCCACCTTGAAGTCCATGTCGCCGAGGTGATCCTCGTCACCGAGGATGTCCGACAGGACGGCGAAGCGCTCGCCTTCCTTGATCAGACCCATGGCGATACCGGCGGTCGGCTGCTTCAGCGGCACGCCGGCGTCCATCAGGGCGAGCGACGAACCGCAGACGGTGGCCATCGACGACGAGCCGTTCGACTCGGTGATCTCCGACACGACGCGGATCGTGTAGGGGAAGTCGTGCTTCACCGGCAGGACCGGATGGATGGCGCGCCAGGCGAGCTTGCCGTGGCCGATCTCGCGACGGCCGGGCGAACCCATGCGGCCGGTCTCGCCGACCGAGTAGGGGGGGAAGTTGTAGTGGAGAAGGAAATTCTCCTTGTAGGTCCCGGTCAGGGCGTCGACGAACTGCTCGTCCTCGCCGGTGCCGAGCGTGGCGACGACCAGCGCCTGGGTCTCGCCGCGGGTGAAGATCGCCGAGCCGTGGGTGCGCGGCAGGACGCCGACTTCCGCCACGATCGGACGGACGGTCGACAGGTCGCGGCCGTCGATGCGGGTGCCGGTGTCGAGGATGTTCCAGCGCACGATCTTGGCCTGGACTTCCTTGAAGGTCGCGGCGACCTTCTCCTTGTCGAACTTGGCTTCACCGTCCGCCGGGAACAGCGCGGCCATGACCTTCGCCTTGGCGGCGTCGACGGCCTTGTAGCGCTCCTGCTTGACGGTGATCTTGTAGGCTTCGCGCAGGTCGGCCTCGGCGATCTCGAGCACGGCCTTCTCGATCTCGGAGAGATCCGGAGGCGTGAAGTCGCGCGGCTCCTTGGCGGCCTTCTCGGCGAGGCGGATGATCGCGTCGATCACCGGCTGGAAGCCGGCGTGGCCGAACATGACGGCGCCGAGCATGACCTCTTCGGAGAGCTCCTTGGCTTCCGATTCGACCATCATCACGGCGTCGTTGGTGCCGGCGACGACGAGGTCGAGCTTGTTCTCGACTTCCTCGTCGATCTGCGGGTTCAGCACGTACTCGCCGTCGATGTAGCCGACGCGGGCGGCGGCGATCGGGCCCATGAAGGGCACGCCGGAGAGGGTCAGAGCGGCCGAGGCCGCGACCATCGCCAGGACGTCCGGGGCGTTCTCGAGGTCATGGCTGAGAACGGTGACGATCACCTGGGTGTCGCACTTGAAGCCGTCGACGAAGAGCGGGCGGATCGGGCGGTCGATCAGGCGCGAGGTCAGCGTCTCGGCCTCCGACGGACGGCCTTCGCGTTTGAAGTAGCCACCCGGGATCTTGCCGGCCGCGAAGGCCTTTTCCTGGTAGTTGACGGTGAGCGGGAAGAAGTCCTGACCGGGCTTCGGCTCCTTGGCGGCGACGACGGTCGCCAGCACGGTGGTCTCGCCGTAGGAGGCGAAGACGGCGGCGTCGGCCTGACGCGCCACCTTGCCGGTCTCCAGCACCAGCATGCGGCCGGCCCAATCGATGACTTCGCGATGAACGTTGAACATGTCTCTTCGGTCCTTGCGGCCTCGCGCGTATCGCGATGCCGCGTCGCGACGCTCCGTGCTCGCCACGAGGGGGCAAGGGCGTCGGCTGTTTCGGGGCGGACGGGGCGAGGCCTCGTCCGTTTGGACCATGAGCAAGACGGCGGGGGGCTCGGGCGATTGCGGGACGAGCCCCCGGCGATCCTGCCATGGTCCGCGAGCCTCGGGCCGCCAACCCGTACTCGGGCGGCCGGAGACACCTCGGCGGAAATCCGCCGGAATGATCGGAGCGGCGTTGACGCCGCTCCGAAGATCTTCCACCGAGCGGCGCGAGCGCCGCTCCGGAAATTCGTCGCTCGATCGCGAGGGTCGGCCGGGCCGTCCCCCGCGCCGGCGTCAGCGGCGCAGGCCGAGACGCTCGATGAGGGACTTGTAGCGCGCGACGTCCTTGGCCTTGAGATAGTCCAGGAGCGAGCGGCGCGAGGAGACCATCTTCAGGAGGCCACGACGGGAATGGTTGTCCTTGGCGTGGGTCTTGAAGTGCTCGGTCAGGTTGGCGATGCGCTCGGAGAGCACCGCGACCTGGACTTCCGGCGAACCGGTGTCGCCTTCGTGGGTCGCGTACTGCTTGACGACTTCGAGCTTGCGTTCTGCCGTGATCGACATCGGGTGATCATCCTTTCGGGTGACGAGTAACAGACATGGCCCCGCCGGGATGTCGTCCAGCAGGGTCGGTTGCGCGGGTCTTATGCACGAAACGGGGACGGAAAGCCAACGAAATCACGCAATGGCGGTTTCCTGCGCTTCCTGCGCGATCTCGCCGTCGACGCCCTCGCAGGCGAAGATCCGGGCGAGCCGGGCGCGCGCCTCCGCGACCTCGCATTCCCAGATCACCACGACCCGCAGCCCCGCCCGTCGGAGCGCCCGGATCGCCGCAGCGTCGCGCGCCCGGTTGGCGGCGAACTTGGCGACCCAGAAGGCGCGGTTGTTCTTCGGCGTGGTGGCGCGCCGACAGCCGGTGTGGGCGTGCCAGAAGCAGCCGTTGACGAAGATCGCGAAGCCGCGCCGCCGGTTGGCGAAGTCGGGCGAACCGGGGAGCCCCTTCACGTTGCGGCGATAGGCGATGCCGAGATCGCGCAAATCACGCGCGATCGCCTCCTCCGGCTTCGTCTTCTTCTGTTTCACGCGCGCGAGCAGGCGCGCGCGCTCCGGCGACTGGGGGAGGGGACGTCCCGGCTTCGCCGACACCTCCGTCATGGCCCTCACTCCGCCGCCCGCGGCGCCACCGCCGTCAGGCGGGCGAGGTGATCGGCGATGCATTCGCGGAAACCCTGCGGCAGGCGCAGCTTCGTCCGCCCCAGCCGGTCGAGGAAGCCCGCGGTCGCGCGGATCGACAAGGGCTTGCCGGGGTGGCGGAGGAAGGCGGTGAGCCCCTCGTGCCGGCCGGCGACCGGATGCGCTCCGATCGCCACGCCGTGGCGCCGCGTGCCGTCGAAGCGCGCGGCATCCGGCCAGCGCGCGCCGTCGGAAAGATCGTGGTCGCGGGCCGTATCGTGGCTTCCGGGCGCGGCGAGGCGTTCGCCGATCCAGCGCGCCACCGGCACCGACACGGCATTGCCGACCAGCGACCAGCGGAAGCGCGACAGACCGGCCGCTTCCGCCGCCCGCGTCCATCCTTCCGGAAAGCCCTGCAGCCGTTCTGCGTCGCGGATGTCCGGCGTGACGACGCCGCCGTCGGGCATCAGGATCGCCGGTGGCGAGGGGATGCCGACCGACGAGCCGTTCTTCAGCGTCGGCACGCAGTCCGGCCCCCAGCCGAGGCCGCGGATGCCTTCGGTCCAGTAGAAGCCGTGGGCATGGGTGTCGATCCGCGTCTCCACCTCGACCGGCGCGGCCTCGTCGGCGAAGAGCACCTCGGCCGGATCGAGCGTCCGGCTCGCCAGCATGAAGACGCGGCGGCGGCGCTGCGGCAGGAAGGCGAGCGTGTCGACGGTGCGATAGGCCCAGCGCCAGCCGCGCGCCTCGAAGGCCTCGACGAGGCGCGTCATCGCCGAGCCGCCGTCGAGCCGCAGCATGAAGGAGACGTTCTCGAGCAGCACGTGTTCGGGCCGCGCCACGTCCATCAGGCGGAAGACGTGATCGACGAGGCTCGACTTGGCGCCCGCGAGGCCCAGCGTGCGGCCGGCCTGCGACAGGTCCTGACAGGGAAAGCCGGCGGTGAGGAGTTCATGGGCCGGCAGGCTCTCGACCGAGCGGACGTCGGGCAGCACGTCGCGGTCGGGGAAACGGTCGGCCAGCACGAGGGCGGCGGGACGCCAGACCTCGCAGAAGACCTGCGCTTCGTGGCCGGCCGCCGCAAGGCCGCTCTCGAGCCCTCCGATGCCGGCGAAGAGTGCCGCGACCTTCATTCGCCCATCCCCGATTCGGCGATCATCCTCGAGGGGGGCGGGTGCGGCGTCAAGCGGGGGAGGGCGCGGCTCTCACCCTTCGCGGATCGGCGGCAGCGGGTCGGCGTGGCGGAAGGCGAAGCGGGAGTAGCCGAACCACGACACGAACATCGCCAGGCCCGAGCCGACCACGGCGGCGATCGGCGGCAGGATGTGCTCCGGCCCGAGGCCGAGCGTCGTCAGCGTCCACAGCGTCGCGGCATAGGTCGCGTAGTTGAAGAGCGCCGCGCCGACGGCGACCAGTCCGTAGCGACCGCCTTCGGCGGCGAGCTCGCGGGCGGTGGTCGCCTTGTCGTGGACCTCGAACGTGTAGCGCCGGTTGATCAGCCAGGTGGTGATCATGGCGACGGCGATGGCGAAGACGCGCGCCACGTAGGGGTCGACGCCGAGCCCGGCGTTGAGGATCGTCAGCACGCCGACGTCGACGACGAAGCCGATGCCGCCGGTCATCGCGAACTTGAGGATGCGCTCGAGACGGGCGCGCAGCGCGGGCGGGATGGAGGCGGGCAGCGAGATCATGGGACGGTTGATCGTGTCGGATTGCGGCGGTTGCGCGGCGGATGCACGCGCGAACCCCGGTTCTGGTCGATTTTCTCCACCCCGGCGGTTGACCGGGGCCGAGGCTTCGGACAACACATCGCAGATGGACCGTTCCCGCAAGCCCCCGAAAGATGGCGGCCCCCGCCCGTCGGCGGATCGCCCGCCGATCGACCGATCCAAGGCCGATCGCCGCCCCGAGCGCCCCGAGAAGGCCGCGCGCCCCGACGCCGCGCGCGAGCGCGCCGAGCCCGTGGCTGCGCCGCGTCCGCCGGTCGATCCCGAGATCTTCACCACCCGCCGCCCGACCGGCGACGCGCTCGCCGCCCGCATGCTCGAGACCGACGGCTGGGACGACTATCGCCTCCTCGACAGCGGCTTCGGCCGCAAGCTCGAGCGCTACGGCCACGTCACCATCGTGCGGCCCGAGGAACAGGCGATCTGGTCGCCGCGCCTGCCCGAGGCGACCTGGGAGGCGGCCGACGCCCAATTCACCGGCGACGTCGAGGAAGAGGGCCCCGGCCGCTGGCGTTTCGCTCGCCGCATGCCCGAGACCTGGCCGATGCGCTTCGAGGCGGCGAAGTTCTCCTGCCGCTTCACCTCCTTCCGCCACACCGGCGTCTTCCCCGAACAGGTGGCGCACTGGGGTTGGATGCGCGACGCGATTGCCCGCGCCGTGGCGCAGGGGCGCAAGCCCAAGGTGCTGAACCTCTTCGGCTACACCGGCCTCGCCAGCCTCGTGGCGGCCTCCGCCGGCGCCGAGGTGACCCATGTCGATGCCTCGAAGAAGTCGATCGCCTGGGCGCGTGAAAACCAGGGCGAGAGCGGCCTCGACCATCTGCCGATCCGCTGGATCTGCGACGACGCCGGCAAGTTCGTCGCCCGCGACGTCCGCCGCGGCGCCCGCTACGACGTGATCCTGCTCGACCCGCCGAAATACGGCCGCGGTCCCGACGGCGAGGTCTGGCAGCTGTTCGAGCACCTGCCGGAGATGCTGCGCTCCTGCCGCCGGCTCCTCTCCGACGACGCGCTGGCGCTCGTCCTCACCGTCTATGCCATGCGCTCGTCCTACGCCTCGTTCCACGAACTGGCGGCGGAGGCCTTCGCCGGCCGTGGCGGTCACCTCGCCTCGGGCGAACTCTTCATCCGTGAGGCGGAAGCGCCGGGCAACGCGGTTCGCCGCCGGCTCGCCACCTCGCTCTTCGTGCGCTGGACGCCGGAGGCCCCCGAATGACCCGCCGCGACCCGCCGCGCGATGCCTCGCGCGATCTCTATCGCCGCCCCGGCCACAACCGCCCCGCCCGCCCGCCGGAGGCGCCCGCCGCCTCCGCCGGCGCGGTCAAGGAGGTGACCAGCCTGACCAATCCGGTGGTGAAGGAGCTGCGCGCTCTCCACATGAAGAAGGAGCGCGCCGAGAGCGGCCTCTTCCTCGCGGAAGGGTTGAAGCTCGTCACCGATGCGCTGGAAGAGGGCTGGCCGATTCGCACGCTGGTCCATGCGAGCCGGGTGAAGTCCCAGCCGCTGGTCGCGAAGGCCGTCGCCGCCGCCAAGGCCGCCGGCGCGCTGGTGCTCGAGACCTCCGACGAGGTGCTGACCAAGATCTGCCGCCGCGACAACCCGCAGATGGTCGTCGCCGCCTTCGTCCAGAAGATCGGCCGGCTCGAGGACCTGGCGAAGCCGGAGGGCGTCCTGGTGGCGCTCGAGGGCATCAAGGACCCGGGCAATCTCGGCACGATCATCCGCACCGTCGATTCGGTCGGGGCGAAGGGCGTGATCCTTCTGGGCGATACGACCGATCCCTTCGCGCTCGAGGCGGTCCGCGCCACCATGGGCTCGCTCTTCCACGTGCCGCTCTATGCCGCGAGCCTGGAAGAGTTCGCCGTCTGGAAGCGCGGGGTGGACATTCCGACCTATGGTACCCATCTCGAGGGAGCGGTGGACTACCGCTCGGTCGATTGGCCGGAGACCTGCGTGCTCATGATGGGCAACGAGCAGTCGGGATTGCCGGAGGCCCACGTCGGGACTTGCGACGGCATCGTCAAGATCCCGATGGCCGGTCGCGCCGACAGCCTCAATCTGGCTGTGGCGACGGCGGTCATGCTCTACGAGATCCGCCGCGCGCGTCTCGTCCTCTGAGCCCGGATCTCCCGGCCCGCGCCCGACTTGCGCCCTTTCGCGAAGGGTGATCTCCTGCTCAAACCTGCGTCGCGCGCCGACGCGCGCGATCGAGAGAAGACCGACCATGACGGCCCGAAGGATCCTGATCTGCGACGACGACACCGACCTGCGCGAAGCGCTCGTCGAACAGCTTTCGCTCTACGAGGAATTCGAGACCACCTCCGTCGAAGGCGCCACGCGGGCGATCCAGGCGGCGCGCAACGATTCGGTCGATCTGCTGATCATGGACGTCGGCCTGCCCGAGATGGACGGCCGCGAGGCGGTGAAGCTCCTGCGCAAGGGCGGCTTCAAGGCGCCGATCATCATGCTGACCGGCCACGACGGCGAGAGCGACACCATCCTCGGCCTCGAGGCGGGCGCCAACGACTACGTCACCAAGCCCTTCAAGTTCGCCGTGCTGCTCGCCCGCATCCGCGCGCATCTCAGGCAGCACGAGCAGACCGAGGACGCGGTCTTCACCATCGACCGCTACACCTTCCGTCCCGCCTCCAAACTTCTCGTCGACGAGCGCGGCTCCAAGGTGCGCCTGACCGAGAAGGAGACGGCGATCCTCAAGTTCCTCTATCGCGCCGGCGACAAGGCGATCTCGCGCGACGTGCTGCTGCACGAGGTCTGGGGCTACAATTCGGGTGTCACCACCCACACGCTCGAGACCCACATCTACCGCCTGCGCCAGAAGATCGAGCGCGATCCCTCCAACGCCGAGCTGCTCGTCACCGAAGCCGGCGGCTACAAGCTCGTACCCTGACCGACCGGGAGGTCGTCGACAAAGCCATGGCTCTCGACCGCGACATTCGCCTGCTCGCCTCGGTGCCCTTCTTCCAGGGCATCGGGCCGGAAGCCATGAAGCTTCTCGCCTTCTCCGCCGAACCGCGCGAGCACATCGACCGCGACCGGGTGTTCTCCGCCGGCGATCCGGCCGAGGGCGGCATCCTGGTGCTCGAGGGGCGTGTCGACCTGATCGACGAGAGCGTCCGCCCGCCGCGCATGGTCGAGCGCGTCGGCGCCGGCAGCCTGATCGGCGAGATGGCGATGATCGTCGAGACCCGCCGCGTGCTCTCCGGCTTCGCCGTCGGGCCGACGCGGCTGCTGTCGATCCGCCGGGCGCTGTTCCGCCGCATGCTCGAGAACTATCCCGAGATCGCCGTCCTGCTGAAGGACCGCGTCGCCGACCGGCTGAAGGGCCTCGCCCCGCAGGTCGGCCGCATCGGCGAAGCCTTCGGCGCCATCGACGGCCACCGCGCGCCGGGCGCCTGACGACGACCGGCCGGACGGCGGGACGCGAGGCCCCGCCGCATCGACCACCTCAGGCGCCGAGCGCCTTCTCCATCACGCGCGCCAGACGACGGCCCCAGTCGGCCGGATCGGCCGGCACGTCGCCGTCGGCGATGCGCGCCTGACCGAAGAGCAGATGGGCGGCATCTTCGACCAGCGCGTCGTCGGAGCCGACCTTGGCGGCGATCGCCGCGACCAGGGCGTGGTGCGGATTGACCTCGAGCACCGGCTTGTCGAAGGGCGAGGCGCCCTGATGGCGCGCCATGATCTTCTCGAACTGGCGATCCGGCCCGTGCTCGGAGGCGACGAGGCAGACCGGGCTCGAGGCGAGGCGGGTCGAGGTGCGGACGTCGGAGACCGCCTCGGCGAGAACCTCCTTCAGCCGCACCACCAGCGCCGCGACGCCGTCGGCTTCCGCCTCGGTCGGCTTCTCGGCCTCTTCCGCCAGCGGGATGGCGTCGAGATCGGCCGAGCCTTGCGTGATCGACTGGAACGGCTTGCCGTCGAAGCCGAGCGCGGTGCGCACCCAGAAGGCGTCGACCGGATCGGTCAGGAGCAGCACCTCGATGCCGCGGGCGCGGAAGCCTTCCAGATGCGGGCTCGCCTCGGCGCGCGCCGCGTCGTCGGCCAGCACGTAGAAGATCTTGGTCTGGTTCTCCTTGAGGCTCGCGACATAGTCGGCGAGTGTCCGCGTACCCTCGCCCGAGGTCGTGGTCTTGAAGCGGGCGATCTTGAACAGCTCGTCGCGCCGGTCGGCGTCCTCGTAGAGACCTTCCTTCATCACCGCGCCGAAGGCGTCCCAGATCTTGGCGAAGGTGTCGGCGTCGTTCTCCGCCGTCTTGGCGAGTTCGGAGAGCAGCCGCGTCGTGACGTTCTTGCGGATCGCCTCCAGCACCGGATTGTGCTGCAGCATCTCGCGCGACAGGTTGAGCGGCAGATCCTCGCTGTCGACCACGCCGCGGGCGAAGCGCAGCCAGTGCGGCAACAGATCGACGTCGTCGGCGATGAAGACGCGGCGGACGTAGAGCTTGACGTGGCCCTTGCGCGCCGGGTCGAACAGATCGAACGGCTTCATCGACGGCACGAACATCAGCACCGAATATTCGTGCCGACCCTCGGCGCGATAGTGCAGCGTCAGCGCCGGCTCGTCCCACTGGCCGGAGACGTTGCCGTAGAACTCCCTGTAGGCCTCGGGCGTGATCTCCGACTTCGGCTTCGCCCACAGCGCCGAGCCGTCCGACAGCGCCGCCGCGTCCTTGCCCGGCTCGAGGAAGCGGATCGGCACCGGAACATGCGCCGAATAGGTCTCGACGATGCGTTCGATCGTCGCACGGTCGGCGTAGGGACGGCCTTCGTCGGACAGTTCGAGCCGGATCACCGTGCCGCGCGCCGGGGCGTCGGCCTCGTCGGCGGGCGTCAGCTCGAAGCCGTCGATGCCATTCGACGTCCAGGTCCAGGCCTCGGACGAGCCGGCACGACGCGAGGTGACGACGACGCGGCCGGCCACCATGAAGGCCGAATAGAAGCCGACGCCGAACTGGCCGATCAGGTTGGACGACTTCGAGCCCGCCTCGCCGGCCGCCTCGAGGAAGGCGCGGGTGCCGGACTTGGCTATGGTGCCGAGGTTCTCCGCCAGTTCGTCGCGGCCCATGCCGATGCCGTTGTCGGCGACCGTCAGCGTGCCGGCCTCCGGGTCGACGGCGAGCGAAATCGCCAGCTCGCCGTCCTCGGCGAGAAGCGCCGGCGTCTCGATGGCGAGATAACGCAGCTTTTCGCAGGCATCGGCCGCGTTGGAGATCAGCTCGCGCAGAAAAATGTCACGGTTGGAATAGACCGAATGCACCATCAGATGCAGGAGTCGCGAGACTTCGGCCTTGAAGGCATGAGATTCCGTCGGGTGAACGCTGGTCTCGGTCATCTTGATACCGTTCGTCTTCGTCGTGTCTTCGATGGAAAAGGGCGACGCGCCCGTCGATCGTCGATATCGGCGAAGCGGCGGCGTCTTTCAAGAGGGTATTCCCGGCCGACCGCTTCGGTCGCGCGGCATCCGCCGCCACCCGGCCTCTACGGCTTTCGTCTGATTATGCCGGGGGTGCGACAGGACGCCACAAGTAGACTCTGTCCAATTCTCCTGATGACGGGGCGTCATTCTGAAGTGCCCTCACAGCATTGGTCAGCAATCACTTGTTAATACGATTACAAGCATGTTAGCGGCCGACGAAGGGTCGTCGATCGGCATGGGCCGGTCCGACGATCGGGGGACTTTCGGCGCTCGCTCCCGGCGAGCGTCGCGCTCCTCGTATGACGGTCTGGTGACGAGTGATGCGCGAGTATCGCGAGATGGTGAGGGCGAGTGGACGCGGGGCGGCCGAGGGCGTGCCCTTCCGGCACCGGCTCGGTACCCGCCTGACCTTCGCGATGGCCTTCATGGGTGTGATGCTGCTGGCCAGCGGCGGCCTCGGCCTGCGCTACGTCGACATCATCGCGACGACGCTGCATCGCACATCCGAAGTCACCGCGCCGCTGCTCTCCGACGTGCTCGAGATCACCCATGCCGGCCGCCGGGTCCGCGCTTCGGTGCGGACCGCCGCCGAGCAGTGCCTGGGGGTCGACGCCGCCGAGGGCGAGTTGCGGACCTTCGAGGCCGCCGCCGAGCGGATCACCCGTTCGCTGACCGATCGCGCGGCGATGGTCGGCGCTGCGCGCGACCTGGAACGCATCGCCGCCGCCGAACAGCGCTTCAATCGGATCGCCTCTTCGGTCCTCGCCGCCTGCCGCCGCGATTCGGCCCTGCAGAATCAGGTCGACATCGCCGGCGACGGCGTCGTCGTCGACCTGACGCGGGCGAACGAGTTGGTCGCGGCACTCGAGACCCGGGCGACCGGTGCGCTGCGCGACGGCGAAGGCCGCGCCATCGATCCGAAAGGGGCGCTTCGCCTGCTGCCGGGCTTCGCCGCCCTGTCGCGCCTGCGCGGCGATCTCGCCGAATTCAGCGGCTTCGGCACGTGGAGCGACTACGTCGGCGCCCTGTCCACGCGCATCGCCCTCGACGACTTCGAACGTCGCCGACGCGACAGGCTCACCCGTCTCGACGCCGACATCCGCGATCTCGCACCGGTTATGAACGAGATCGGCCTGGGGTCGGACAACACCGAACTCGCCGCCGTCCAGGACGACATCGAGGACCTGGTCGTCGGCCCTCGCGGCATGATCGCGCTCCAGCGCGCCCGCATCGCCCTGCGCGACGACCAGATGTCGTTGCGCCACGAGCTCGGCACCATCGACGACGACTATTTCCGGGCGGTGCGAGCGCTCGAATCGACGGCCCGCAGGCTCGACGAGACCGCCCGACAGGACGTGGTGACCAGCACCGGCGAGGCCTATACGGTGGTCGCCGGTACGTCACTGGTGCTCTTCCTCCTGGTACTCGGGGTGGCCGGCGACATGGGACGGCGCATCGCCGTGCCGCTCGATCGCGTCACCCGCCACGTCGCTCAGGTCCACGGCCACGACGACCTCGAGCGCCCCCTTCCGGGCGGCCTGCTGCATCGCGACGACGAGTTCGGCGTGTTGGCGCGGGCCTTCGCGCGGCTGGCCTCCGAGCTCGGCTCGGCCCGCCGGCGCCTCGAGGAGGACAGCCGGACCCAGATCTCGCGCCAGTACGACCGGCTGCAGACGGCGATCGCCACCATGCCGCAGGGCTTCTATCTCGTCGATGCCGACGAGCGCCTGGTGGTGTGGAACGACGCCTTCATGTCGATGTACGGCTTCCGTCCCGGCGAGCTCGTGGTCGGCGCGCCGCTGCAGCCGCTGATGCAGCGTTGCCGGGCGATGGGCGCCTGCGCCCGCGAGATGGAGGAACCGCTCTATCGCGTCGCCGTCGCCGAGGGCCGGTCGCGCCAGGAGGTCTACGAATACGTCGACGGCCGGATCGTCGTGATCACCGCCTCGCCGACCGCCGACGGCGGCGCCGCGGTGACCCACGAGGACATCACCGCGCGTCGGCGGGCGGAGGAGGAGATCGAGCACCTCTCGCGCTTCGACGCCACCACCGGCCTGCCCAACCGCACCGAGTTCTCCGCCCGCCTCGCCACCGCGCTGATCGAGCGCAGTCCCGACCGCCGCGTCGCGCTGCTGCACATCGACATCGACCACTTCAAGACCGTCAACGACGCCTACGGCCACGACGTCGGCGACCGCCTGCTGGTGCTGGTGGCCGAACGGATCGTCGACTGCGTCGCCGAGGACGTGATCGTCGGCCGGCTGGGCGGCGACGAATTCGCGGTGTTGCGGACCGGTCTCTCCGATCCCCGCGAGGTCGGCGACCTCGCCCGCCGGATCGACGAGGCGATCGCCCGCCCCTACGAGATCGACGGCAACCGCATCGTCCTGCGCGCCAACATCGGCATCGCGGTCGCGCCCGAGGACGGCGCCGAGGTCGACGCGCTGCTGTCCCACGCCGATCTGGCACTCGGTCGCGCCAAGAGCGAGGGCCGCGGCGCGCCCTGCTTCTACGAATCCGGCATGGATGCCTGCATGCGCGAACGCCGGGCGCTGGAGAGCGATCTCGCCTCGGCGATCGAGCGGGGCGAGTTCGAGCTCCACTACCAGCCGCTGGTCGGTGCCGTGAGTGGCCGCATCGAGGGTTTCGAGGCCCTGCTGCGCTGGCAGCACCCCGAGCGCGGCCTGATCTCGCCGCTCGACTTCGTCGAACTCGCCGAGGAGACCGGCCAGATCGGCGAGATCGGTGCCTGGGCCCTGCGCGAGGCGACGCGGGTGGCGGCGACCTGGCCGTCGCGGCTCCGGGTCGCGGTCAACATCTCGCCGATCCAGTTCCGCCGCCGCGCGCTGACGCTCGACGTGCTCGGCGCGCTCGGCCGGTCGGGGCTCCGGTCCGATCGGCTCGAACTCGAGATCACCGAGGGCGTGCTCCTCGCCGACACCGACGCCACCCTCGCCACCCTCGCCCAGTTGCGCGAGATCGGCGTCCGCATCGCCATGGACGACTTCGGCACCGGCTATTCGAGCCTCGGCTACCTGCGGCGTTTCGCCTTCGACAAGGTCAAGATCGACAAGTCCTTCGTGCAGGACATCGGCGACAGCGCCGATTCGACCGCGATCGTGCGCGCCGTCACCAGCCTGTGTTCGTCGCTCGGCATCACCACCGTCGCCGAGGGCGTCGAGACGGTCCTGCAGTGCGAGCGCCTGCGTCGCGAGGGCTGCGACCAGTTCCAGGGCTGGCTGTTCGGTCGCGCCGTCCGCGAGAGCGAGGTCCCGGCCCTGCTCGCCGCCGAAGCCTCCGTCCAGACGGCGACGACCGCGGTCCGCGCCGGCGCCGCGCGCTGATCGCACCGGTCGTCGCGTCGGTTTCGGCGGCACTTCGGAGCGTCTTGCCAGCCGGCCTTCGATCGCATATGAAGGCCCCGCTTCCCTCTTGGGAATGCGGTGAGGTGGCCGAGTGGTTGAAGGCGCACGCCTGGAACGCGTGTATACGTGAAAGCGTATCGAGGGTTCGAATCCCTCTCTCACCGCCAGAAGCCCTCGACGAGGATGGGCTTTCCGAGTTTCTCTCTCCCATGCCGAATGGTCCCGACACGTCCCCGTCGCACGGGTGCGTCGGCGTGCCGTGCGAACGGGAGACCGGGGCGGTTCGGCCTCCCGTGTCGCGTCAGTAGGGCAGGGGGAAGCGCCGGCTCAGGTCGCGGACCCGCTCGATCGGATCGGCCGTCGAGCCTCCCGAGCGTGTCGCCTCCAGAACCTCGAGCACCAGACCGCCGATCTCGCGGAATTCCGCCACGCCGAAGCCGCGCGAGGTGCCCGCGGCGGAGCCGACGCGGATGCCCGAGGTCACCGTCGGCTTCTCGGGATCGTTCGGCACGGTGTTCTTGTTGAGCGTGATGCCGACGCTCTCCAGCGCCTTCTCCGCGACGTTGCCGGTCAGACCCCACGGGCGCAGGTCGACGACGGCGAGATGGTTGTCGGTGCCGCCGGAGACGATCTCAAGACCGCCTTCGACCAGCCGGTCGCTCAGCGCACGCGCGTTGGCGACGACGGCGCGGGCGTAGTCGGCGAAGGACGGCTCGAGCGCCTCGCCGAAGGCCACCGCCTTGGCGGCGATCACATGCATCAGCGGCCCGCCCTGGAGGCCGGGGAAGATCGCCGAATCGATCTTGCGGGCGAGCGCCGCGTCGTCGGTGAGGATGAGGCCGCCGCGCGGGCCGCGCAGCGTCTTGTGGGTCGTCGAGGTGACGACGTCGGCGTGCGGGAAGGGCGAGGGATGGGCGCCGCCGGCGACCAGACCGGCGAAATGCGCCATGTCGACCATCAGCCGTGCCCCGACCTCGTCGGCGATGCGGCGGAAGGCGGCGAAGTCGGGCACACGCGAATAGGCCGAGCCGCCGGCGACGATCAGTTTCGGCCGCCGCGCCCGGGCGACCGCCGCGACCTCGTCCATGTCGATCCGATGGGTCTGCGGATCGACGCCGTAGGCGGCGATGTCGAACCAGCGGCCGGAGATGTTGACGGCGGCGCCGTGGGTCAGATGGCCGCCGGCCTTGAGATCCAGCCCGAGGATGCAGTCGCCGGGCGAGAGCAGGGCGAGATAGACCGCCTGATTGGCCTGACTGCCGGAATGGGGCTGGACGTTGGCATGGGCGCAGCCGAACAACGCCTTCGCCCGTTCGATCGCCAGGCGTTCGACCACGTCGACGTTGGCGCAGCCGCCGTAGTAGCGCCGGCCCGGATAGCCCTCGGCGTATTTGTTGGTCATGACCGAGCCCTGGGCCTCGAGCACGGCGCGGCTGACGAAGTTCTCCGAGGCGATCAGTTCGATCGCGTCGCACTGGCGGGTGCGTTCGGCCTCGATGGCGGCGAGGACGGCGGCATCGGCTTCGCCGAGCGGACGGGCACCGACGGCGAAGTCGACGCGCGGCGCGGGCGTGATCGGGCGGGCGAGGGTCATGCGGGGCTCCCGGGTCTGGCCTCTCGCACTGCGTGCCGACGTGGTGCCGCGAGAGGCGGTGAGCGCGGGTTGTAAGGCCCACAACCCGTCCGCCATGGGTCCGCTCCGCCGATCCGGATGGGACCACTGCCCTCAGGCGCTCGTCAGCCCGCGCAGCACCCGGCCGACGCGGGCGAAGGCCTCGCCGATCTCCTCCGGTGTCAGCGTGGCGTAACCGACCACCAGCGAGCGCGGCAGATCGGCGTCGGACGAGCGCACGCCGCACATCGACGCCGGATGCAGCCCGACGCCGACGCTGCGCGCCGCCGCCGCCAGGGTCGCGGCGTCCGGACCGGGGCGGGGCAGGGTGCAGAAGAGATGCAGGCCCCCCTCGCCGCCCGAGATGCGGAGATCGGCGCCGAAGACGCTGCGCAGCCCTGCGACGGCCGCATCGCGTCGGGCGCGATAGGCGACGCGCAGACGGCGCAGATGGCGGCGATAGCGCCCGCTCGCCAGGAACTCGGCGAGGATCTGCTGATCGAGCCAGGACTGACCGTAGCTCATCAGGCTCTTGGTCGCCTGGGCGGCGGCGACGAAGCGGCGCGGCACCACGACGTAGCCGAGTCGCAGGCCGCTGCCGAGCGTCTTGGAGAAGGAGCCGATGTAGATCGTCCGCTCCAGCCGGTCGAGCGCCGCGAGGGCGGCGATCGGCGGCCGGTCGAAGACGATCTCGCCGTCGTAGTCGTCCTCGACGACGAGGCCGCCGTGCCGGTTGCAGTGATCGACCAGCGCCCGCCGGCGGGCGAGGCTCATCACGGCGCCGGTGGGGAACTGATGCGACGGCGTGACGTAGACGAGGCGCGGGCGGATGCCGCGCAGGCCGGTCGGGTCGAGCCCGTCGCGATCGAGCGTGCCGGAATGGACGCAGGCGCCGTGCGCCTCGAAGACCTGGGCGGCGGCGGCATAGCCCGGCTCCTCCACCACCACGGCACTGTCGTCGCCGAGGAACAGCCGCGCCACCAGATTGAGCGCCTCCTGCGCGCCGGTGGTGACGATCACCTGCTCCGGCGCCGCGGTGATGCCGCGGGCGCCGGCGAGGTGGTCGGCGATCGCCTTCTGCAGGCGGGGATCGCCGCCGATCGGGCCGTAGTCGGTGAGCCCCCTGGCGCAGGCGCCGAGCACCTCCACCGCGAGCGAGCGCCAGACGTTGGCCGGGAACAGCCGCGGATCGGGGCGGCCGTACCAGAAGTCGAAGATCGGGCGGGCGGCCTCGGCGGTGCTGAGCGACGGGGCGACGACGGGCCCGGCCGTGGCCTCGTCCGGCACGGCGGCGGGAACGGGCGGCGGCGGCACCGGCGCGGCCATGTGGTCCGGCACCACGCGGGCGACGAAGGTGCCGGCGCCCGAGCGCGTCTCGATGTAGCCCTCCGCCGCCAGCCAGTCGTAGGCGAGCACGGTGGTGTTGCGCGACACGCCGAGATCGATCGCCAGTTCGCGCGTCGACGGCACCTTCGTACCGGTGGCCAGCGTGCCGTCGATCACCCGGTCGCGGATGTAGCGGTAGATCTGCTCCTGGAGCGACACGTCGGCCGCGCGGTCGAGCGGGATGGGCATCATGGCCGCACCCTCCCCGAAAGATCTCCGCCGGGTGGTCCCATCCGAAGGCCACGTGGCGGACCTATGCCGTCGGCGGCTTCCACGGCATCGAGGGGCATCGAGACCCGACATCCCAGGAGACGTCGACCATGACCCAGGCCCCGAGCGACCGCACCCGCGTCAAGCGTTACCATTGGCTGGCGAAATACGATGCCGAGACCGTCCACGGCATCCTCGACGCCATGCCGCTGTGCAACGTCGGCTACATCCACGAAGGCAAGCCGATCGTCACCCCGACGCTGCAGTGGCGCGACGGCGACCGCATCTTCTGGCACGGCTCCTCGGCCAGCCGGATGATCCGCGCCACCAAGGAACACGAAGTCTGCGTCACCGTGTCGATCATCGACGGTCTGGTGCTGGCGCGTTCGGCCTACAACTACAACATCAACCACCGTTCGGTGATGATCTTCGGCACCGCCACCATGATCACCGACCCGGAGGAGAAGCGTCACCAGCTCGCGCGCATGGTCAACGGCTTCGTGCCCGGCCAGTGGGATCGTCTGCGCCCCGTCACCGAGCAGGAGCTGAAGGCCACGACGGTGATGTCGCTGCCGATCACCGAGGCCTCGGCCAAGGTGCGCACCGGCCAGCCCGAGGACGACGAGGCCGACTACGCCTTCCCCGCCTGGGCCGGTATCGTTCCGGTCGGCTTCCGCATCGACGCGCCGGTCGCCGACCCGCGCAACCTGCCCGGCGTCGAGATGCCGGAGGACGTCCTCGCCTTCAAGATCGGCTGACCGAGGAGTTTCCCCATGAACATGGTGGACAAGTCGTCCCGCCGCGTCGCCGCGGCGGCGACGGTGGAGACCGTTCTGTCGGTGACCCACTACACCGACGCGCTGTTCTCCTTCGTCGTCACCCGGCCGCCGGGCTTCCGCTTCGCCTCGGGCGAGTTCGTGATGATCGGCCTGGAGCTCGAGACCGGCCCGCTGATGCGCGCCTATTCGGTCGCCAGCCCCGCCTGGGCCGACACGCTCGAGTTCTACTCGATCAAGGTGCCCGACGGGCCGCTGACCTCGCGTCTGCAGAAGATCGAGCCCGGCGACCGCGTCCTGCTCGGCCGCAAGCCGACGGGAACGCTGGTGGCACACGCCCTGACGCCGGCGAAGCGGCTCTATCTCCTGTCGACCGGTACCGGCGCGGCGCCCTTCGCCAGCCTGGTGCGTGACCCGGAGGTCTACGAGCGTTTCGACGAGGTGATCATGGTGCAGGGCTGCCGGCATGTCGCCGAGCTCGCCTTCGCGCAGAACCTCGCCGACGCGCTCGTCGACGATCCGCTGATCGGCGAGATCGCCCGCGCGGCCTTCCGCTTCGTGCCGTCCGTGACGCGCGAACCGCATGCGCTGCAGGGCCGCGTTCCGACCCTGATCGAGGACGGTCGGCTGGCGGCTTGGCTGGGTCTCCCCGCCCTCTCGCCGGCGGAGGATCGCGTGATGATCTGCGGATCGCCGGCCTTCCTCGCCTCGACGCGGGCGACGGTGGAGGCGCTCGGCTTCCGCGAGGGGACCGCCTCGGCCCCCGGCGACTACGCGATCGAACGCGCCTTCGTCGCCTGAGCCGGCACGACGAGACGCCCCGTCGCCGTCCGAGGAGGGGCGGCGACGGGGCTCGAACTGCTGCTTTGCCGCCGCACGATCGGCATCGGGCCGGCTCATGACGGCACCCGCGTGCAGACGATGTCCGGCGCGATCTCCGGCGCCAGCCGCGCCAGCCGGGTCAGTCCCTCGGCGATCTCGTGGCCGGTGAAGGCGGAGAAGCCGAAGAGCAGGCCCTGTCGCCGTCGCTGGCCGGCGTAATAGGGCGACAGTGGCCGCACCACGACACCCCCCAACGCCAGTTGCCGTGCCGCGCGGCGATCGTCGGCGCCGTCGGCGAAGGGCAGCAGGACGTGGGTGCCGGTGTCGGTGGCCGCGAAGTGGACCTCGGGGCCGAAGATCGTCCGCAACCCTTCGACCAGCTGCGTCTGACGGCTGCGATAGAGCCCGCGCATGCGGCGGATGTGCGCGGCGAGCAGACCGCGGTGCATGAATTCCGACAGGACCATCTGTTCGATCAGCGAGGCGTGGCGGTCGACCACCGCGCGGGCGCGGGCGAAGGCCTCGGCGAAGTCTGCCGGAACCACGACGTAGCCGAGGCGGAAGGACGGCAGCAGGATCTTCGAGAAGGTGCCCATGTGGATGGTGCGATGCTCGCCGTCGAGGGCGAAGAGCGAGGGCAGCGCGTTGCCGGCGTAGCGGAACTCGTGGTCGTAGTCGTCTTCGACGATCCAAGAGCCGCCGTTGCGCGCCACCCCGACCATCGCCTCGCGCCGCTCCATCGACAGTGTCGCACCGAGCGGATAGTGGCGCGACGGCGAGGTGAAGATCAGCCGCGGCACCGGCAGGCGGGCGATCGCCTCGTCGATGCGGATGCCGTCGTCGTCGACCGGCACGGCGCGGCAGACGGCGCCGTTGGCGGCGATCACCGCACGGGCGCCGACGTAGCCCGGCTCCTCCAGCCAGACGAGATCGCCGGGATCGAGCAGCAGGCGACAGACGAGGTCGAGGCTCTGCTGCGAGCCGGTGGTGATGATGACCTGACGGTAGTCGCAGGTCATGCCGCGCGAGGTCGCCAGATACTGGGCGATGGCGCGGCGCAGCGGCTCGTAGCCGGCGCTCGAGGAGTCGGCCAGGATCTCGCCGGTGAGGCGGCCCGAGGTCTCGTTGAGCAGACGCAGCCAGGTGCGGATGGGGAATTCGCGAAGGTCCGGCAGGTCCGGCATGAAGGTGGTCGGGCGCTCGGAGAACTCGCCGGTCGACGACTGGACGAGGTTGCGGCCGCGGCGCGACAGCGAGCGGAAGGGATAGCCGCCGGCGACACGGCCGCGCGCATCCGGCACCACTTCCGGCGCCGCCGTCGCGTCGGCGAAGCTGCCCGCCACGAAGGTCCCGGCCCCCACCCGGCTCTGCAGCACGCCTTCCTGCGACAGCGCCTCGAACACCTGGAGCACGGTGTTGCGGGAGACGCCGAGCTCTTCGGCGAAGACCCGCGTCGAGGGCAGGCGGATGCCCTGGGGGATGCGCCCGGCGCCGATCGCCTCGCGCAGGCGGTCGGCGATCTGGCGATGGATCGGTGTCGAGCCGCCCTTGTCGATCTCGAGCGAGATCAGAGCACTGGTGATCGATGTACGCGACATCACTTCAACCTCTGATATGCCAGATTTCCCAAGTCGCTGCGGTGCCGAAATTGGTACCCTCGAAAAAAACAAAATGGACCTGACGTCCTCGCCAATCCATTCGTAGCATCCTATCGACGATAGCATTGACGAACTCGGCAATGCAACGATCCATCGTCAAAAGAAATTCATTCCATACTCGAGGCATTACTGTCTCGACACCCTTCGTTGTTGGTCAGAACATCTGGCCGACTTGCGCCGACGCGACACTAGAGGCCTCCGGGCCATCCAGAGGGATGCCATGAGACGGAACAAGACCGAGATCCTTGATCTTTGCGGCCGGTTCGAATCCGGTGAGCTCAACCGCCGAAACTTCCTGCGGTCGATGTCGCTGTTCGGCGTCTCCGCCGTGGTGGCGACGACGATCGTGGAATCACCGCTGGGCGCGACCAAGGCCTATGCGGCGATCACCGGACCGGAGGAGCGCGCCTGGGCGCTCGCCAAACAGGCCGCCGCCAAGGCGACCAAGAAGACGCTGACGCTGCTGATCCCGACCGGTTCGATCGGCAACATGACGCCCTATGTCGAGAAGTGGAAGAACGAGCTGGGCATCACCCTCGAGTTCATCGAGGAGCCCGACGAGGTGGTTCACACCAAGGGCATGCAGGAGGCCGTCGCCAAGACCGGCCGCTACGACATCATGATGCCGACCGCCATGTCCTATCCCGACTGGATCGACTCCGGCGTCATCTACGATCTGACCGACTGGACCCAGAAGTACGACCCCGAGCTCTTCGACAAGGAATGGGGCGTCACCTTCCCGGCCAGCCACCACGCCCAGCTCTACAACGGCCGCGTCGCCGGTCTGCTGTGCGACGGCGACCAGATCACGCTCCTGTGCCGCGACGACCACATCAAGGACCCGGCCAAGGCCAAGGCCTTCGCCGACAAGTACGGCCGGGCGCTCGCCGTGCCGAAGACCTGGAGCGAGTACTACGATCTCGCCGAGTTCATGCACGACCCGGCGAACAAGTTCTTCGGCGCTCTGGAGTATCGCTCGCGCTACTACGTCAAGTGGATGTTCATGCAGCGCCTGATCTCCAAGGGCCGCCTCTATTTCGACCAGGAGCTGAACCCGACCTTCAACTCCGACGAGGGTCTCGCCGTCCTCGACGACATGCTGAAGATCAACAAGTATCTCCACCCGGATGCGTTCAGCTTCACGTGGTCGTCGAACTACAACGCCTTCGGCCGCGGCGAAGGCTTCATGAACATCGTCTGGCCGTCGGGCTACAAGTATTCCAAGGCGCCGTCGACCGGTCCCGCCACCTCCGGCAAGATCGCCGCGACGGTGATGCCGGCCGACAAGCTGAA
This sequence comes from Pinisolibacter sp. DMC19, assembly GCF_056313985.1. Taxonomy (NCBI): domain Bacteria; kingdom Pseudomonadati; phylum Pseudomonadota; class Alphaproteobacteria; order Hyphomicrobiales; family Ancalomicrobiaceae; genus Pinisolibacter; species Pinisolibacter sp. DMC19. Next base: position 121,181 of record NZ_JBQUZF010000006.1, read on the forward strand.
GGACGGCACGCTGCTCCACGCCGGCCTGTTCTGCTGGGGCTACGGCTATGCCGTGTCCAAGTATTCGGCCAATCCGGAACTCGCCTACGCCTATGCCCAGTGGATGACCTCGCCGACCATCTCGGCCGACGCCATCCCCTATCTCGGCGGCTATTCGGACCCCTATCGCACCAACCACATGTTGGCGCCGACCCAGCGTCTGATCGACACCTACTCCAAGGAGTATCTGCAGACGCTCTACGACAACATGGTCAACACGGTGCCGGACTTCTGCCTGCCGGGCGGCTTCGAATACCAGGACGCCCTCGACAAGGAGATCCATGCCTGCATGACCGGCGAGAAGAAGCCGAAGCAGGCGCTCGACGACGCCTCGCGCGCCTTCGACCGGATCACCCGTCGCATCGGCAAGGACAAGGTCAAGAAGTCCTGGCTGGCGCTGACCAAGAACCTCGCCGACCCGATCCGCAAGGCGAGCGGCGCCGACAAGTGGGGTTGATCCCCCGAGGCCCGAGGGCGCCGGCCGACGGCCGGCGCTCCCCCTCGCATTCCCGCATTGCCGCGCCGGACCTCTCCGCCGGTGCGGTGATGCGGCAGATCCGCCATCCGCAGGAGCCGACATGAGCCTCAATCCCGATCCCGGGCCCGCCCGGGAACCCGATCCGGCCGCCGCGACCGCCGCCGTCGCCACCGCGAAGACGGCCGCCCGCCCGAACTCGGTCGCCCGCATCCTCGCGCTGCCGGGGCAGGTGATCTCGCTCCTGGTGCTGGTGGTGCCGCTGCTCGTCGCCTTCTACATGAGCTTCACCGACTGGTCGCCGACGCGCGGCTCGCTCGTCCAGGCGAATTTCGTCGGCTTCGACAATTACGCCGAGCTCCTGGTGTGGGACACCCGCTTCCTCGAGGCGGTGGTACGCACGCTGCTGATCTCGGTCGTCTGCCTGTCGCTGGAATTCACCTTCGGCCTGGCGCTGGCGGTGCTGTTCATGCGCGAGTTCCGCGGCAAGGCGGTGCTGTTCTCGGCCTTCCTGACGCCGATGATGATCCTGCCCGTGGTGGTCGGCTACACGTTCTGGATGCTGTTCCAGTCGAACGGGCCGGTGAACCAGATCATCGCGCTGCTCTTCGGCGAGGCGGCGATGCTCGAATGGTTCCGCTCGGCGCCGCTCGCCACCATCGCGGTGATCGTCACCGAGGTGTGGCACTGGACGCCGCTGTTCTTCCTGATCCTGCTCTCCGGCCTCAACGCCGTCCCGGAAAACCCGGTGCGTGCCGCGATGATCCTCGGGGCGAGCCCGCGGCAGATCTTCTGGCGCGTCGTCCTGCCGATGCTGAAGCCGGTGATCATCGTCGCCTTCGTCATCCGCTCGATGGAGATCATCAAGCTCTTCGACGAGGTCTTCATGCTGACGCGCGGCGGGCCGGGCACGGCGACCGAGACCATCAGCCTCTACATCTACAAGCTCGCCTTCGCCGACTTCCAGCTCGCCTACGGCGCCGCGGCGGCCTTCCTCGTGCTGGTCGGCACGCTCCTGCTCATCCACCTGCTGCTGATGCCGGTGCGCGACCAACTGCTGGAGACCCGCCGATGAACGCCCGTCCGCTCGGCTGGCCGCTCGCGCTGGTGCTCGTCGCATCGCTGGTGGTGACGCTCTTCCCGGTGTTCTGGATCGTCTCGACGGCCCTGAAGCCCCCGACCGACTGGAACGCCGCGCCGGCGATCTGGTTCTCCAGCCATCCGACCCTGGTGAACTTCCAGACCCTGTTCGATCCGGAAGCGCTGCGCGTCTACGGCGTCGGCGGCGTCAGCCAGGCGGCGACCGCGGCGGTCGGCGGCTCGATCCTCGCCTCGGTGATCGCGACCGTGCTCTCCGTGGCGATCGGCCTCCTCTCGGCGATCGGCATCTCGCGCTACGGCGGCGGCGGTCAGTCGACGGCGCTGATCATCCTCTCCGGCCGCATGTTCCCGCCGGCGGCGATCGCGGTGCCCTTCGTCATCATCTTCTCCTCGGTCGGCACGATCGACACCTACGGCGGGCTCATCGCCATCTACGTCGCGGTGACGCTGCCGTTCTCGACCTGGATGCTGAAGAGCTTCGTCGACGAACTGCCGCGCGAGATCGAGGAGGCTGCGATGATCGACGGCCGCTCGCGGCTGATGGCCCATCTGACCGTGACGATCCCGCTCATCCGCGGCGGTCTCTTCGCCACGACGATGTTCATCTTCATCCTCAACTGGTCGGAATTCATGTTCGCGCTGGTGCTCTCCTACACCGACGTCATCACCATCCCGGTCCAGCTCGCCAAATACGTGACGGCGACGGCGGGCACGCTCTACGGCGTCCAGGCGGCGCTCGCGGTCCTCGCCATGCTGCCGCTGGTGGTCGCCGGCTTCCTCATCCAGGGCCACCTCGCCCGCGGCATGACCTTCGGAGCGGTGAAGAGATGACGAGACCCAAACTCGAACTGGTCGGCCTCAAGAAGGAATTCTCCGACGGCTCGGTGGCGGCGGTCGACGGCGTCGATCTCCGCGTCGCGGCCGGCGAGACGGTGGCGCTGCTCGGCCCCTCGGGCTGCGGCAAGTCGACGACGCTCAACATGATCGTCGGGCTCGAGGAGCCGACCGACGGCGACATCCTGATCGACGGCCGCTCGGTCGTCGGCGTGCCGCCGGGCAAGCGCAACATCGGCCTCGTCTTCCAGGACTACGCCGTCTTCACCCACATGACCGTCGGCGAGAATCTCGCCTTCGGCCTGAAGGTGCGCGGCCGCGACCGGGCCGAGATCGACCGCGCCGTCGGCGAGGTCGCCGAGATGCTCGGCATGGGCGACCGGTTGAAGGCCAAGGCGCGCGATCTCGGCGGCTCGGAGCTGCAACGCGTCGCCATCGGCCGCACGCTGGTGACGCGGCCGGCGCTGTTGCTGCTCGACGAGCCGCTCTCCAACCTCGAGGCCGCCGCCCGGCAGGCGATGCGACGCGAGTTGCGCCGGCTGCAGAAGGAGATCGGCCTCACCATCGTCTACGTCACCCACGACCAGATCGAGGCGCTGTCGCTCGCCGACCACATCGCGGTGATGAGCGCCGGCAAGATCCGGCAGGTCGCCCCGACCGCCGAGATCTACGATCGCCCCGACCACGTCTTCGTCGCCGGCTTCCTCGGCTCGCCGCCGATGAACCTGCTGCGCGGCCGCATCGAGGGGCCGGACGAGGCGCCGATCTTCGCCCGCGGCGGCTTCCGGCTGCCGATCGGCGACGTGCCCGGCGCCCACGGCCGCGACGTCGCCTCGGAAGTGGTTCTCGGCGTACGGCCGGAGGCGATCCGGCTCGTGTCGGGCGCGTCGTCGGCGCTGGCCGGCCGGGCGGTTCTGGTCGAGCCGCGCGGGCCGCAGGCGGTCGTCACCGTCGAGGTCTTCGGCGTGCGGCTTAAGGCGCTGGTGCCGACGCTGGGATGCCCGCCGGAGAACGCCGAGGTCGGTCTCGTGATCGATCCCACCGCTCTCGTCCTGTTCAGCGGCGAGACCAGTCGCCGGCTCACCGCCTGACGGATCTAGGAACGAAGATGACCCACACGTCCGTCACGTCAGGATCCACCCCGCCGCCGCCGGCCCTGCGCATCGAAGGGCTCGGCAAGACCTTCCGCCAGACCCGCGCCCTCGACGACGTCGGCTTCGTCGTGCCCGAGGGCTCGCTCACCGTGATCCTCGGCCCGGCGGGTGCCGGCAAGACGACGACGCTGCGGCTCGTCGCCGGTCTCGATCGGCCCGACGCCGGCCTCGTCGCCATCCGCGACCGCGACGTCGGCGCGCTCGAGCCCTGCGACCGCGACGTCGCCATGATCTTCGACAATCTGGCGCTCTATCCCGACAAGACCGGCTTCGACAACATCGCCAGTCCGCTGAAGATCCGCCGGCTCGGTGCGGAGACGATCCGCGAACGGGTCGAGGCGATCGCCGCGACGCTGCGCATCGCCCATGTCATGGGGCGTCTCCCCAAGACCATGTCGGGCGGCGAGCGTCAGCGCGTCGCCCTGGGTCGTGCGCTGGTGCGCGATCCGGCGATCTTCCTGCTCGACGAACCGCTCTCCAGCCTCGACGCCATGCTGCGCATCGAGCTGCGCGCCGAGCTGAAGCGGCTGCAACGCGAGCTCGGGCGCACCTTCCTGATGACCACGCCCGACTTCGCCGAGGCGATGGCGGTGGCCGACACCGTGGTGATGCTGCGCGCCGGCCGCGTCGTCCAGATCGCCGCACCGCAGGTGCTCTACGACGATCCGGTCGATCGCGAGGTCGCCCGCTTCGTCGGCGCGCCGGAGATCAATCTGGTCGCCGCCGAGACGGTCGACGGCGGCGTGCGCCTCGCCGGGGCGGTACTGCCGATGGCCGGCACCTTCGCGACCTCCCTGCCCGAGGGCACCGGCGCCTTCGAGGCGGGGATCCGCCCGGAGCATCTGGTGCTCGGCGATCCGGCGATGGCGCCGATCCGCGGCGAAGTGGTCGACGTCGAGCCGCTCGGGCTCGAGTCCACTCTGACGGTGCGCAACGCCGAGGCCGATCTGCGCATCGTCGTCGCGGCCGGCGTCGCCCGCGCCCTGCACCTCGGCGAGGCCGTCGGCCTCACCCCGACCGGCGCCCCCTTCCTCGCCTTCGACACGGTCGACGGCCGCCGCCTCGCCTGAAGGCGAAGACAATCACGGAGACAGTCCGATGCGCATTCTCGTCTTCCAACACGTCCCCGTCGAACACCCCGGGATCTTCCGCGAGTTCTGGGCCGAGAAGGGACACGACTGGGTTCCGGTCGAACTCGACGCCGGCGAGCCGATCCCCGACCTCGCCGACTTCGATCTGATGGTCGTCATGGGCGGGCCGATGGACGTCTGGCAGGAGGCGGAGCTGCCCTGGCTCGTCGACGAGAAGAGGGCGATCGCCACCTGGGTGCGCGACCTCGGCCGGCCCTATCTCGGCATCTGCCTCGGCCATCAGCTCCTCGCCGAGGCGCTCGGCGGCAAGGTCGGCCCGATGGCGGCGCCGGAAGTCGGCTTCACCGAGGTGCGGCTGACCGAGGCCGGCCTCGCCGACCGCCTGCTCGCCGGCTTCCCCGATACGATCGAGACCTTCCAGTGGCACGGCGCCGAGATCACCCGCCTGCCCGAGGGCGCCGTGGTGCTCGCGGCCAACGCCGCCTGTCCGACCCAGGCGATCCGTTGGGGGCGGCACGCCTGGGGCTTCCAGTACCACGTCGAGATCACCCCGGCGACGGTGCCCGAATGGCAGGTCATCCCCGCCTATGCCGAGAGCCTCGAGGCGGCGCTCGGCCGTGAGGAGGCCATGCGGCTCGAGGCCCGGGTCGGGCCGAAGCTGCCGGCCTTCCGCGAGGCCGCCCGCCGCATCGACGACAACCTCGCCGCGGTCCTCGCGACCCCGGCCGCCTGACCTCGTCGCTCCCCTTTCCCGCGCGAGACCGCGCGCACCCGCAGACAATCGGAGATCCCCATGAAGGCCCTGATCGAAGAGACCCCGCAGACGGCCCACGCCCCGCGCCTGACGCTTTCGAGCCGCGAGGAGGCCGCCGCCTTCGTCGAGAAGGTGAAGGCGGCCGGGTTCGATCAACTGCGCTTCGAGATGGCCGACATGGCCGGCATGAGCCGCGGCAAGACCATCCCGATCGAGCACGTCGCCGGCTACATGCGCACCGGCCTCAACCTCTACGGCGGCACCGTCGCCCTCGACAGCGGCTCGGTGCCGGTCAAGAACTCCGGCTACAACGAGGAGATGAACTACCAGGACTGCGTCATGGTGGTCGATCAGGACACGCTGACGCCGGTGCCGTGGCTGGAGAAGACCGGCCGGGTGATCTGCGACACCATGTGGTACGACGGCCGCCCGCAGCTCGCCGCGCCGCGCATCCTCCTGAAGAAGATGCTCTCGCTCGCCGCCTCGCTCGGCTACACCGTCAAGATGGGTCACGAGTACGAGTTCTACGTCGTCGACGCGGCGACGCGGAAGCCGATCTTCGGCGGCCAGCCGATCTTCGCCACCGCCCGCACCCATCAGGAACCGGCGATCGAGGAACTGATCGAGGTGCTCGATGCCCAGGGCATCGACATCATCACCTGGAACGTCGAGCACGGGCCGGGACAGGTCGAGATCAACTACTCGGCCCTCGACGGCATCGCCGCCGCCGACCGCGCCTTCGTCTTCAAGAACACCGTCAAGGAGTTCCTCGCCAAGCGCGGTCTCCTCGCCACCTTCATGACCAAGCCCTACAAGGGCCTGTCGGGCAGCTGCTCGCACTTCCACGTCTCGCTGCTCGACCAGAACACCGGCGACAACATCTTCTTCGATCCGGCCGATCCGGACGGCATGTCGCAGACCTTCAAGAGCTTCATCCAGGGCGTGCTCGACCATGCCCGTGCCGCCATGGCAGTGTGGAGCCCGACGCCGAACTGCTATCGCCGCATTCGGCCGCACACCTATGCGCCCTCCAACATCTCCTGGGGCATCCAGGACCGCACCGCCAGCTGCCGCATCAAGGCGAGCCACGATCAGGCGACTCACATGGAGGTGCGCACGCCGGCCGCCCTGTCCAACCCCTATCTCACCGCCGCCAGCATCATCGGTTCGGGTCTGCTCGGCGTGATGCAGGGACGCGAGCTGATGCCGGCGGGCTCCGGTCCGAAGGAGGACGACAGCCGCTACGCCAAGCTGCCGACCGAGATCGACGACGCGCTCGACGCCTTCGAGGCCGACATGGCGCTGCGCGACATGCTCGGCGAGGAATTCGTGAAGGTCTATCTCGCCATGAAGCGGCAGGAGACCGCCCGCCTGCGCGACGAGATCCCCGCCGCCGAGCTCGCCGAGTATTTCGACCTCTACTGAGAGCCCGCGATGTCCGAACCCGCCTCCGTTCCCGCAGGCCACCCTTCCGACGAGATCGCCCGCCTCGGCGCGGGCGAGCTCGCGGCGGCCTTCCGCCGGCTGTCGCTCTCACCGGTGGAGGTCGCCGCGACACTCCTCGACCGCATCGACGCGATCGATCCGCGCATCAACGCGATCGCCCACGTCGATCGGGCGGCGACGCTCGCTGGAGCCCAGGCGTCGGAGGTGCGGTGGCGGGCGGGGCGGCCGCTGTCGCCCCTCGACGGGGTGCCGGCGACGGTCAAGGACCTCTCCCACGTGAAGGGCTGGCCGCGGCGACGCGGCTCGCTGACCCTCGCCGACGTCGGTCCGAGCGCCGAGGACACCCCCTGCGTCGCCCGACTGCGCGAGGCCGGCGTCGTCTTCCTCGCCAAGACGACGACGCCCGAATCCGGCTGCAAGGTGGTGACCCGCAGCCCGCTCACCGGCGAGACCACCAATCCCTGGGACGTCGGCCGCACCCCCGGCGGTTCGTCGGGCGGCGCGGCGGCGGCGCTCGTCTGCGGCATCGGCCCGCTCGCCGTCGGCTCCGACGGCGCCGGCTCGATCCGCATTCCGGCCTCTTCCACCAACACCTTCGGACTGAAGCCCGGCTTCGGCCGGGTCCCGGCCTTTCCGCCCGACATCGACATGCCGATGTCGGTGGTCGGCCCGATGACTCGCACCGTCGCCGACGCGGCCCTGATGCTCGAGGCGATGAGCCGACCGGAACCGCGCGATCCCTTCGCCTGGCCGATCGCCTTCGCGGCCCCGGGCGATCTCGGCGATCCCGATCTCGGCGATCTCCGCATCGCCGTGTCGCCGCGTCTGGGCTGCGCCGCACCGCTCGTCGACGCCCGCGTCGACGCGCTCGTCGCCGAGGCCGGGCCGCTCCTCGCCGATGCCGGGGCGCGGGTCGAGGCGGAAGATCCGGTCTGGCCGGTCGATCCCTTCGTGCCCTTCCGGGTGTTCTGGGAGACCGCCTGCATGGCGACGGCCGACGCCGCGCCCGAGCCCTTGCGCGATCTCGTCGATCCGTTGATCCGCAGCGTGGCGGAAGCCGGCCGGCGGGTGTCGCTCCCCGACTATTTCCGCGCCATGGAGAACCGCATGGCGCTTGCCGCCGCGTCGAAACTGTTCTTCGAGCGTTTCGACCTGCTCGTCGGCCCGGTGATGCCGGTGCCGCCCTATGCCATCGGCCGCGATACGCCGGAGGGCTTCCCGGCCGAGGCGTGGGACTGGTGTCCCTATACCCATCCCTGGAACATGACGGGTCAGCCGGCCGCGTCGGTGCCGATCGGCTTCGTCGACGGGCTGCCGGTCGGCGTGCAGATCATCGGCCGGGTGGGCGGCGAGGCGACGGTGCTGCGCGCCGCGGCGGCGATCGAACGGCGGCGACCGCTCCACCGACGGTGGCCCGCCGCGTCGTGAGCCCCTGCCCGCCGTGACGCCCCCCCCGGGGGGGCTCGGCGAAGCCGATCTGCGGCGATCCGGCACCCTCGACAGGCGATCATTCGGAACATACAATGTGTCGAATGCATGTATGATTTCGAGGGTTGTCGAATGGCGCGGGCGACTGAAGCGCTCGATTGGGTGCATCCGCTCGATCCGAACGGTGATCCTCTCTACCTGCAGGTGGTTCGGCAGATCGAGGCGAGCGTCGAACGAGGCGCGCTCCGTCCGGGCGATCGTCTGCCGCCGCAGCGTCGGCTCGCCGAGGTGCTCGGCGTCGACTTCACCACCATCACCCGTGCCTATACCGAGGCCCGCCGCCGCGGTCTGCTCGATGCCGTCACCGGGCGCGGGTCCTTCGTCTCGCAGACGCCGGAGACGGCGGGGCCGCCGATCGATCTCGGCATGAACATCCCGCCGCCACCTCTCGGCATCCGGCTCGGCGACGCCATTCGCACCGGCATCGACGAGATCCTGGCGCGTACCGATTCCAATCACCTGATGAGCTACCATCTGGGTCCCGGCTCGCGCGCCGAGCGCTCCGCCGGCGCCGCTTGGCTGCGCCCGCTCCTGCCGGGTGTCGAGTCCGAGAGGATCGTCGTCAGCGCGGGCGCGCAGACCGCGCTGGTGGCGCTCCTGTCGACGTTGGTTCCGGCCGACGGCGTCCTGCTGTGCGAGCCTCTGGCCTATCCGGGCCTGATCGCCGCGGCGCGGCATTGCCGCCTGCGGCTGCTGCCGGTCGCATCCGACGACGACGGCCTGCGTGCCGACGCACTCGAGGCGGCGGCGCGGGCGTCGGGAGCACGGGTCGTCTGTCTCACCCCGACCATCCAGAACCCGACGACCGCGACCATGTCGGAAGGGCGACGGGAGGCGATCGCCGCCGTCGCGCGGCGGCTCGATCTCACGCTCGTCGAGGACGACCCCTATGCGCTCCTCGCCCTCGGATCGGCTCCGGCGCCGATGGCGGCGCGCCTTCCCGAACGCACCTGGTACGTGGCGACGCTGTCGAAGACCCTGACGCCGGGCCTGCAGACCGCCTATGTCGTCGCCCCGGACGGCGTCGACGTCGACCCCGTGGTGACGGCGCTCACCGCGGTGTGCCGCATGCCGGCGCCCCTGATGACCGCTCTGGCGACCCATTGGATCGGCATCGGCCTGGCGCGCGACATCCTCGACGGCGTGCGGCGAGAGGCGCAACTGCGCCAGTCTCTGGCCGCGCGCATTCTGCCCGGTGCGTCGGCGCACCCCTGCGGCCTCCACCTCTGGCTGCCGCTTCCGAACGGTTGGGAGCGCCATCGCCTTGCCGGCATCGTGCGCAACCAGGGTCTGGGCGTGGCGGCCTCCGACGCGTTCTGTGTCGCCGGGCGCGGCGCCCCCGATACGGTGCGCCTGTCGCTCGGCGGCGTGGGCGAGCGGGAGCGCCTGGGCGAAGCACTGCGCCTCGTCGCGCAGACGATCGCCCGCCCCCCGACCGAGGCGCCGGCGATCGTCTGATCGGGCCTCAGGGCCGTGCGAAGACGTCCTCGGCGACGAGATCGCGCGCGCCGGCGCTGCGCACAGTGAAGACCAGCGGCCGACGCGGGGCGGCCGTCTCGTCGGCGGGCACGGTGACGCGCACGCGTATCTCGCGGGTTCGATCGGGACCGACGGCGACGGCCAGGACGTCGACGGACGTACGTGCGACGCCGTCCGCCTCGAGCCGCGCGCCCGCCGGCAGCGGTGCCGCCGAGACCTCGAAGACGCGTTCGTGCGGCGCCATGTTCGAGATCCGCAGCGTGTAGGCGTTGCGGATCGAGCCGTCCGAGTTGGCGACGGCGATCGGATTGCGATCGTGCCGTACCGACACCATCTCGTTCGGGCGCGTGGCGAAGGTCCATGCGAGGGCCGTGCCGATGCCCAGGATGAGCGCCGCGTAGATCACCGTGCGCGGCCGGATCGGCCGGTAGAGGGGAGCTTCGCCCCGTCTGCGGCGCTCGACGTTGATGTCGGAATCGTAGGCGACGAGACCGGGTTCGCGACCGATCCGGATCATCACCTCGTCGCAGGCGTCGATGCACAGGCCGCACTGGATGCAGCCCATCTGCAGCCCATGGCGGATGTCGACGCCGGTCGGACAGACCGCGACGCAACGGCCGCAGTCGATGCAGTCGCCGCCCGGTCGGCCGGCGGCGCGCGCCGTCTCCGTCGCCTTGAGGCTGCCGCGCGGCTCGCCGCGATCCCACCGATAGGTGACGTTGAGCGCCCATTCGTCGGTGAGCGCCGCCTGGATCCGCGGCCACGGGCACATGTAGAGGCAGACCTGTTCGCGCGAGAACCCCGCCAGCAGGTAGGTGGTCGCGGTCAGGATGCCGATCCAGATCCACGCCAGCGCCGGAGCCTCCGGGGTGAAGAGCGAGGCGAGGAGCGTCGGGGCATCCGTGAAATAGAGCACGAAGGCGCCACCGGTGCCGACGCCGATCACCAACCACAGGACATGGGTGGCGGCCTTGCGCCACAGCCGATCGAAGGTCCAGGGGCCTTCGTCTCGGCGCATCTGCTCGCGCCGTTCGCCCTGGAAGAACCGCTCGACGGCGCGGAACAGGTCGGTCCAGATGGTCTGCGGGCACAGATATCCGCACCACGCACGCCCGACCAGCGCCGTGGTGAGGAACAGCGCGAAGGCGGCCAGGATCAGCAGGCCGGTGATGTAATAGACTTCCTGCGGCCAGATCTCGATGCCGAAGACATGGAAGCGCTGGGCGGCGAAGTCGAAGAGGACGGCCTGATCGGGCCGGCCGGGCCCGCGGTCCCAGCGCAACAGAGGCAAGAGGTAGTAGATCGCGAGAGCGATCGTCAGGAGCATCCACTTCAACCGCCGGAAGGTCCCGCGGACCGCCGCGGGATAGATCTTGGTCTCTTCCAGGCGAAGGGGCATGCCCCCGCGTTCCTCGACGCCGTCTCTGCGCATCGTGATCTCCAGACATCGTCCTGCACGGCGGTCGGCCGCATCGATGCTTGAACCATACAATAATAGTTTTGTATGCGTACGATCACAAAAGCGCGGCAAGATGTCGCGAAGTCGAGGCGAGCGGGCGACGATCCGGGGCGGGGTCTTCGCCGCACGCCGGCGCCGGTCGCACCGAAACGGCGAAGGACCCGGGGCGTGCCCCCGGGCCGTCCCGGTCGAACCACGATGTCGGATCGTCGGCCGATCCCGGCCCGGCTCACGGGAAGCCGATCGAGAGCCACGGCACGAAGGTGATCACCGAGCGCCAGGTCAGGCCGTCGCGATAGATCACCGGCGCGACGGCGATCGTGTAGGCGATGCCGATGGTCGAGACCTCGGTCGCCGTGGCGATGCCCTCGACGACGGCGCCCGACGCACGACCCGAAACGCGAAACGGCCCGCAGGACGATCTCCTGCGGGCCGTTCGGTCTTCGCGCCGAGCGCGGTCTCGTCAGACCGGCTTGTGCATGAGGAACTGGGCGATCAGCACGGCGCCGATGAAGGTGCCGGCATTGGCCATCAGCGACACCACGACGATGCGCCAGCCGAGCGCGCGGAAGGCCGGCAGGTCCTTGGCGATCGACAGGCCGGCGAAGGCCAGCAGCGGCGTCGCCAGCGCCACGAAGTTGATCTTCGAGGTGAAGGCGGTGACCTGGGCGGCGAAGGGCATCGCCGGATGGGTCATGGCCATGGCGACCAGCGACACCCAGACGACCGCGGGCACGAGACCGCGGGTGCCGACGTAGATCGCGTAGCCGACGACCACCGGCGCGAGGATCAGCAAGAGGCCGATCAGCACGTCGAAGGACAGCGCCGTCTTGTAGGTGATGGTGTTGCCGATCAGCGCGATGGCGCCGGCGATCATCCACACCACCAGCAGCACCAGCGGCGAGAACTTCGTGTCGACGTGAGCACTCGACGCCGCGGCCGGAGCCTCCGCCTTCGAGGTGTCGACCTTGGAGAAGCGGCCGAGGATCGGCTCCAGCACGCCGTAGGCCCAGATCGTGAAGGGCAGCGACAGGAACAGCGTGAAATAGGTGCCGATGGTGGTGGTGATCAGGTTGGAGGCGGCGGCGAAGGCGGCGACCTCCTTGGCCACTTCCGGCGTCTGCTGCGCGGCGATGGCGCCCGAGGCGGCGGCCATCAGCGAGCCCGAGCCGACGCCCGCGCCCATGGCCAGTGCCAGCGGATCGAAGATGCCGAGACTGGTGACGAAGCCGGCGAAGATGGCGATGAAGATCGCGCCGAAGATCGTGCCGGTCATGTACTCGGCGAGAACGCCGCGGCCTTCCGGTCCGTCCATGCCGAACTTCTCGCCGATGATGGCGAGGCTCGGCTCACGGCCGACCGAGAAGGTGGCGCCGATCGCCTCGCGCTTGATGCCGAGCAGCAGCGCGATCGGCAGGCCGAACACCATCGTGCCGAAGAAGTGGCCGAACTCCTGGAAGGCGAGCGCCCAGCCGGAGGCGAGGATCTTCGGCAGCGAACCGCCGACCAACAGGCCGAGCTTGGCGATGAAGAGCAGCAGCGCCGGCTGCAGCACGGCGGCGGCGAGGTGCTGCTGGCCGGCGTCGAGGGCGAAGCCCTTGGGCATGCGCTGTGCGGCGATGCCGAAGGCGAGGCCGATCAGCAGCGCCCACAGGAGCGGCATCAGCACCACCTTGTAGGGGCCGCCGAGCGGAATGGCGACGTTGCCGATCGTCTCGGCGGCGAGGACGATGACGGCGGCGATGACGAAGATCTTCGTCATCAGTGCCGCCCGGGACGGGCCTGCCGGTTCTGCCGGCTCCGCCGTGGTGATGCTGCTCATGTTCGATCCCCCGATCTTCGACTGACGATTGCCTGTTCTTCTCAATCCCTGACGCCCGGCGCATAGCCGAAGGCGACCGCCGGTTCGGCGGCGGTTTCCACCCAGACGCTCTTCACGCGGGTGTATTCGTGCAGCGCCTCGACGCCGCTCGACCGACCGTAGCCGCTCGAGCCGTAGCCGCCGAAGGGCGAGGCGACGTTGATGGTCTTGTAGGAGTTGACCCAGAAGGTGCCGGCCCGGACGGCCGCCGCGACCCGGTGGCCGCGACCGACGTCGCGCGTCCACACCGCACCGGCGAGACCGAACTCGGTGTCGTTGGCGATGGCGATCGCCTCCTCTTCCGTGTCGAAGGGAATGGCGACGACCACCGGTCCGAAGATCTCGGTGCGCGCCACCGACATCGCGTTGTCGACGTCGGCGAGCACGGTCGGGCGCACGAAATAGCCCTCGTCCGCCGGCGTGCCGTCGGAACCGGCGGCGACGCGGGCGCCGGCGGCGATGCCTTCGCGCACCATCGAAAGGACGTGGTCGTACTGCTTGGCGTTGTTGATCGGCCCGATCTCCGTGTCCGTCGCGTCGGGGCGGCCCACCTTCAGCTTGGCCGCGCCGTCCGCCACCATCCGGACGAAACGGTCATATACCGAGCGCTGCACCAGAAGACGCGAGCCGGCGACGCAACTCTGCCCGGCGCCGGAGAAGATCGCCGCCTGGGCACCGATCGCGGCGCGCGCCAGATCGGCGTCCTCGAACACGATGTTGGCGGATTTCCCGCCCAGTTCGAGCACGCAAGGGAGAAGACGCTCGGCCGCGGCTGCGGCGATGCGCCGCCCCGTCGGCACCGAGCCGACGAAGACGACCTTGGCGACGACGGGGTTTGCGATCGCCGCCTGGCCGGTGGTGTGGCCGAAGCCGGCGAGCACGTTGACGAGGCCGCTCGGTAGGCCCGCCTTCTCGGCGAGGAGGCCGACGACGATCGAGGAGAGCGGCGTCAGCTCCGACGGCTTCAGCAGCACGCCGTTGCCCATCGAAAGAGCGGGAGCCAGCTGCCAGCCGCAGGTGAAGACCGGGGCATTCCACGGCGTGATCTGCAGGACGACGCCCATCGGCTCGTGCCGGGTGTAGTTGAGGTGCGAGGTCGGCACCGGAATGACGTCGCCGTGGAACTTGTCGGCCCAGCCGGCGTAGTACTCGAACATCTCGGCGACCTTGGTCACCTCGACGCGGGCGTCGCGCAGCGGCTTGCCGGCCGAGAGCGATTCCAGCCGCGCCAACGGCTCGACCTCGGCGAGGATGGCGCGAGCGACCGCCTGGAGAACGCGGCCGCGGGCGAAGCCGGTCAGCTTCGCCCATTCGATCTGCGCGGTGCGCGCCGCCTCGGCGGCGGCGGCCACCACCTCCGACCCGGCATCGGGATAGGCGAGCAGGGTGCGGCCGGTCGCCGGATCGGCGACGGTCACCGGCTCCCCGGTGCCGACCATGATGCGGCCGCCGACGAGAGAGCCGATCGGCGCGTCCTTCGGCCAGAGCGGTGCCAGCACTTCGGCGAGGCGGGGGTCCATGAAGAGGGTCATCGATCGGCCTTCCGAATTCAGCGGCTCTGCCGCAGGTCCACGATGCGGTTGAAGTCCTCGCCGTCGGCGATCGTCTCGGCGCTCTCGGCCCACAGCCGTGCGGTTTCCGCCGTCATCGGCAGGTCGAGCCCGAGTTCGCCGACGAGCTGGGCGGCGAGGCGGACGTCCTTGCGCATCAGCTTCATGGTGAAGCCGGAATCGAAGGCGCCGTTGAGGATCCAGGTCGGGAAGTTGACCAGCGTCACGCCCGAACGGCCGGAACCGCCGTTGAGGCCTTCCAGCAGCCGCGCCGGATCGACGCCGGCCTCGCGGGCGATCCGCATCGCCTCGGCACCGGTCAGGAGATGGGCGGCGCAGAGCAGGTTGTTGACGATCTTGCAGACGTGACCGGCGCCGACCGGGCCGATGTGGACGCGCTTGGCGCTCATGTCGGCGAGGATCGGCTCGACCCTGGCCACCACCACGTCGTCGCCGCCCAGCACCATGGTCATGGTGCCGGTGATCGCGCCCTTCGGCCCGCCGCTGACGGGCGCGTCGACGAAGTCGATGCCGGCCTCCGCCAGACGGGCGGCCATGCGTCGCGAGGTATCGGGATGCGAGGACGTCGTGTCGACGATCGTGAGCCCGGCGCGGGCATGGGCGAGGATGCCGTCGGGGCCGGCGACCACCGCTTCGACGATTTCCGCCGTCGGCAGCGATAGGACCAGCACGTCGGCTGCGGCGGTCAGCGGCGCGAGCCCGTCGTGGGTCTCGATGCCTTCCGCTGCGAGTGCCGCGCGCGCCGCCGGCGAGGCGTCGGTGCCGAGGACGCGATGGCCCTTGCGCTGCAGGGTCAGCGCCATGCCGCGCCCCATGTTGCCCAAACCCACGATGCCGATCGTCGCCATGTGCGGCTCCCCTTGTGTCCGATCCATGAACGCTAACCGGACCCGGCGGAACGCGGCACACGAGGCGCGAACGCCCAATGTTGCATCGTGCGCAACGCTTGGGCAGCGACTGCCGGACGGTGCGCGTGGTCGGCGCGGCTACGGCCTCCTCGTGAGGTTTCGTATATTGGAATTTCCATGGCCGAAGGGCCCCGCAACGTGCGGATGATCATCGCGCGCGGCCTCGTGTCAGGGCGGTATCTGCTCCGATTTCGGCGCCGATGGCCGGAAGAGGTCTCCGCAAGGCCGCCGCTCTACGGGTTCTCCGGTGTCTTGCAAAGCGGATGAGTTCGATATATTGAACTCGCCACGAAACGGAGCATCCCCATGTCCAGCGAAGTCCCCGCCATCGGCACGATCATCCGCACCACCCGGCTGGCGCGCGGCATGACGCTCGACCAGTTGGCGGCGACCTCGGGCGTGTCGAAGTCGATGCTCTCGCAGATCGAGCGCGAACTCGCCAATCCGACCTTTGCGGTGCTCTGGGGCATCACCCGCGCGCTCGACGTCGACATCGGCGCTCTGACCTCCGGCGCGGGCGTCGGGGCTCTGGCGAGCCGTATCGAGGTGATCCCGCACGAGGGCGTGCCGGAGATGCGGACGCGCGACGGGCTCTGCGCCCTGCGCATCCTGTCGCCGCCGCACTATGCCGGCACGACCGAGTGGTACGACCTGACCTTCGACCCCGGCGGCCAGCTCGACAGCCCGCCGCACCAGCGCGGCGCCTTCGAACACGTCACCGTCTTCGACGGCGTGCTCGAGGTGACGAGCGGCGGCGACGTCCGCCGCGTCGAGGCCGGCGAGATCGCCCGCTATCCGGCGGACGTCCCCCATCGCATCGCCCAGGTCGGGGCCACGTCGGCCCGCGCGCTGCTCGTGGTGATCCACGCCTGAGCCAAACACCCTTTCATCGACACGGAACGACCCGGAGCGACCATCATGGTGCGGGAACCGCAGCAATTCGCCAGCGACAACTATGCCGGGGCCTGCCCCGAGGCCGTCGCCGCGATGATCACCGCCAACACCGGCCACGCCTTCGCCTATGGCGAAGACCCGTGGACGGCCAAGGCGTCGGACGCCCTGCGCGGCCTGTTCGAGACCGAGGCGGAGGTCTTCTTCGTCTTCAACGGCACGGCGGCGAATTCACTGGCGCTCGCCGCGCTCTGCCAGTCCTTCCACAGCGTCATCTGCACCTCGACCGCCCATGTCGAGACCGACGAATGCGGCGCGCCGGAGTTCTTCTCCAACGGCTCGAAGCTGCTGGTGGTCGAGACCGACGGCGGCAAGCTGACGCCCGAGGCGGTGCGAGCACTCGCCACCAGTCGCCGCGACATCCACTTCCCGAAGCCCGCGGCGGTGACCATCACCCAGCCGACCGAGACCGGCCTCGTCTATACGGTCGAAGAGATCCGGGCGATCTCGGCGGTCTGCCGCGAGCTCGGTCTGCGCCTGCACATGGACGGCGCCCGCTTCGCCAATGCCTGTGCCAGCCTCGGCTGTTCGCCCGCCGACATCACCTGGAAGGCCGGCGTCGACGTCCTGTGCTTCGGCGGCGCGAAGAACGGGCTGGCGCTCGGCGAGGCGATCCTGTTCTTCGATCGTGCGCTCGCCCGCGACTTCGACTACCGCTGCAAGCAGGCTGGTCAGCTCGCCTCGAAGATGCGCTTCCTCGCCGCCCCCTGGGCCGGGATCATCGAGACCGGCGCCTGGCTCGGCAACGCGACGCACGCCAACGCCTGCGCCCGCCGTCTCGCCGACGGCATCGCCGATCTCGAGACCATCCGCCCGCTCTTCCCGGTCGAGGCCAATGCCGTCTTCCTGTCGGCGCCGGAGACGACGCTCGATGCGCTCCGCGAACGCGGCTGGCGCTTCTACACGTTCATCGGCGGCGGCGCGCGTTTCATGTTCGCCTGGGACGCCGAGCCGACGCGGGTCGACGCGCTGATCGCCGACCTCCGCGCGGTGGCGGCGGGCTGATCAGACCGGCGTCTCGCCCGGTGCGCCGCCGAAGGCGCGCAGCCGGCTGCGCAGATGCGACAGGAACTTCATCGCCGCCGCCGGCAACTGGCGGCCGTGGCGGGTGACGATGTGGATCTCGGCGGTCTCGAGCGTCGCGTCGTCGATCGGCAGCGCCACCACGCTCCCGTCCTCGATCTCCGGCACCGCGACGAAGGCCGGCATCAGCGCCACGCCGAGATCGGAGGCGACGAAGCGGCGCAGCAGGGTGAAGGAATTGGTCCGCATGATCGGATCGATCGCGACCTCCGCCCGCCGCAGCGCCGCGTCGATCACCCGCTGCACGCCGAAGGCCGGCGTCAGGAAGCCGACCCGCTCGCGGGTGAGCTCGGCCAGCGTCGGATGGCGATCCGAGCCGGCGAAGGGATGGGCGCGGTTGACCAGCAGGCGGATCGACGACCGGATCCGCGCCGTCGAATGCAGCCGCTCGTCGAAGGGCGGGTTGAAGACCAGCCCGACCTGCGCCTCGTCCTCGGTGATCGCCCGGACGATGTCGGCCGTCGCCATCACCTCGATCGACATGGCGATGCCGGGATGGATGCGGCAGAAGTCCTGCAACGGCCCCGACAGCAGATCGCCGACGAAGCCCTCGCCGATCACCAGCCGCACCGTGCCGCGGCTGGAGGTGCGCAGCTCGCGGATCCGTTCCTCGACGTCGGCGCGGGCCGCCTGCTGCGTCGCCCACCAGTCGACCAGCATGCGCCCCGCCTCGGTCGGCCGAATGCCGCGCGACAGGCGCTCCAGCATCGGGGTGCCGAAGTCCTTCTCGACCAGGGCGATCTGTCGGCTGATCGTCGAGGCGTTGACCCGCATCCGCTCCGCCGCGGCGCGGATGCTGCCGGCACGGACGGTTTCGAAGAGATAGGCGATGCGTTGGTCGTCCATGGCGGCGCCGCGCTCCCGTCGCGGTGGTGAGGTCGCCGACTGTTGCACGAAATGCAACCGAAGGACAGATCCATGGGCATGCCGGGCATGCCTTCCTCGTGGCACGCTCGAAAGATGAGCAATCGGCCCGCTGCTCGCGACGGCCGAAGACGCCCTCTCGAACGGGAAAGACCGGCATGGTGAAACTCGACGACGCCCTCCTCGCCACCATGCGGTCCTGGCGGCACGATCTCCACGCCCATCCCGAGACCGCCTTCGAGGAGTTCCGCACCGCGGACTTCGTCGCGGCGCGCCTCGCCGAGGACGGTTTTGAAGTCCATCGCGGTCTCGGCGGCACCGGCGTCGTCGGCACGCTCGTGGTCGGCACCGGCCCGACCGTCGGCCTGCGCGCCGACATGGACGCGCTGCACGTCACCGAGAAGACCGGGCTTCCCCATGCCTCGCGCCATCCCGGCCGCATGCACGCCTGCGGTCACGACGGCCACACCACCATGCTGCTCGGCGCCGCCCGCCATCTCGCGGCGACGCGGAGCTTTGCCGGCACGCTGCGGGTGATCTTCCAGCCGGCGGAGGAAAACGAAGGCGGCGGTCGCCGCATGATCGCCGACGGGCTCTTCGACAAGTTCCCCTGTGATCGGATCTTCGGTCTGCACAACTGGCCGGCGATGCCGCTCGGCACCTTCGGCGTCAACGGCGCGACGATGATGGCGGCCTTCGACACGTTCGAGATCGAGGTCCACGGCAAGGGCTGCCACGGCGCCATGCCGGAGACCGGCATCGACCCGATCGTCGTCGGCGCCGAGATCGTCACGGCCCTTCAGACCGTGGTCGCCCGTCGCCTGAGCCCGCTCGAGCGTGCCGTCGTCTCCGTCACCCAGTTCCACGGTGGCGACACCTGGAACGTCGTGCCCGACGGCGTGATCCTGCGCGGCACCACGCGGTCGATGTCGCCCGAGGTCCAGGACCGGATCGAGACGGCGATGCGCGAGCTCTGCGAAGGCATCGCCGCCGCTCACGGCGCCCGTGCCGAACTGCGCTACGAGCGCCGCTACCCCGCGACCATCAACACGCCCGCAGAAGCGGCGGAGGCCGCCGCCGCCGCCCGCGCCGTGCTCGGCGAGGCGGCCGTGAACGCCGACTGCGCGCCGTCGATGGCGGCCGAGGACTTCGGCTTCATGCTGCAGGAAAAGCCCGGCGCCTACGGCTTCCTCGGCGTCGGCGATGCCGAGCACAGCGCCTCGCTGCACAATCCGCTCTACGATTTCAACGACGCCGCGCTCGCCCTCGGCGCGTCGTGGTGGATCGCCCTCGTCGAGCGTATCCTGCCGCGATGATCGGTATCTTCGAGATCTTCGAGATCGGCATCGGCCCGTCGTCGTCCCACACCGTGGGACCGATGCGGGCGGCCGCGAGTTTCGTCGCAGCCCTTGCGGAGCGCGGCGAGATCGCCCGCGTCGCCTCGCTGACGACGACGCTCTACGGCTCGCTCGCCTTCACCGGCAAGGGACACGCGACCGACCGCGCCGTGATCCTCGGCCTCGCCGGCGAATGGCCGGCGACCGTCGATCCCGACCGTGCCGAGGCGATCGTCCGCCGCGCTGGAGAGGAGGGCCTTCTCGCCCTCGGCGCCGCGCGGGACATCCCCTTCCGCCCCGACCGCGACATCGTCTTCGACTACGAGACGCCGTCGCCGGGCCACCCCAACGCGCTGAAGTTCGCCGCCCGTGACGCGGTGGGCAACGTCGTCGCCGAGGAGATCTGGCTGTCGACCGGCGGCGGTTTCGTCCGCCGTCACGGCGACGACGGTGTGGCGGGCGAGGCGGACGGTCCCGCGGTGCCCCATCCCTTCGACGACGCCGACGAGATGCTGGAGCGGGCGCGGGCCGCCGGGCTCGATCTCGCGACGATGTCGCGGGAAAACGATTGTGCCCAGCGCTCCGAGGCGGAGGTCGAGGCCCATGTCGACCGGGTGCTCGCCGCCATGTTCGACTGTATCGACCGTGGCCTCGCGACCGAGGGCGAACTGCCCGGCGGTCTGAAGGTCAAGCGGCGCGCCCGTGCGCTCGCCGGCCGCCTCGGCAATGCCGCGGCCACGGCGCTGCCGCCCCATTCGGCGCTCGATCTGGTCGGCGCCTGGGCGATGGCGGTCAACGAGGAGAACGCCGCCGGCGGCCGGGTCGTCACCGCGCCGACCAACGGCGCGGCCGGCGTGGTGCCGGCGGTGCTGCGCTATGCCCGCGACTTCCGCCCGGAAGTGGGTCCCGACGGACTCAGGCGCTTCCTCCATGTCGCGGCGGCGATCGGCTGGTTGTTCAAGCGCAACGCCTCGATCTCGGGGGCCGAGGTCGGCTGTCAGGGCGAGATCGGCGTCGCCGCGGCGATGGCGGCGGCGGGGCTCGCCGCGGCCCTCGGCGGCACCAACGCGCAGGTCGAGAACGCCGCCGAGATCGCCATGGAGCATCATCTCGGCATGACCTGCGACCCGATCGCCGGGCTGGTGCAGATCCCCTGCATCGAGCGCAACGCCTTCGGCGCGATCAAGGCGATCGCCGCGGCGACGCTGGCGCTCGCCGGCGACGGCACCCATTTCGTCTCGCTCGACGAGGTGATCGTCACCATGCGCGAGACCGGCGCCGACATGCAGTCGAAGTACAAGGAGACCTCGCGCGGCGGCCTCGCCGTCAACGTGGTCGACTGCTGAGGGCGATCAGCGCGCCGGGCGTGCCGCCGGCGCCAACGCTCCGACGCCGCGGAGGAACAGCGCGACCGCCGCCTCGATGCGGGCGCGGTTGCGCGCGTCGTCCCACGACGGCAGGCCGAGCGCCAGATCGAAGGGCAGGCTCCCCAGGATCAGCGACAGATAGAGATCGGTCGCCATCGCGATGTCGGTGGTGGCGATCGTGCCGGCCTCCGTCGCCCGGCGGAAATAGTCCGCCATGCGGCTCTCGATGTCGGAGGGACCGGCGGCCTCGAACGACAGCGCGAGCTTGGGGAAGCGGTGCACCTCGCCGACCAGCAGGCGATAGAGGCGAACGCCGAGCTCGTCGGCGAAGACCTCGAGCAGCGAGCAGCCGACCTCGACCAGCGAGCGTTCGAAGTCCTCCGGAATCGTTTCGGGGATGGCGATCCGCATGGTCAGTTCGGAACAACGGCCGAGCACGACCTCGGAGAAGAGCTCTTCCTTGCTGGGGAAATAGGCATAGACCGTGGCCTTCGAGACACCCGCCGCCTGCGCGATCATCTCGGTGGAGACCTGATCGTAGCCCCGTTCGAGAAACAGCTCCAACGCCGCCTCGAGCACGCGGCGCGCCTTCGGCCTGAGCGTGGCCGCCGCCGTCTCCTCGCAGGTGGCGTTTCCGCTGTCCATCGTCCTCTCCCCGATTCTTCGTT
Organism: Pinisolibacter sp. DMC19; assembly: GCF_056313985.1. Classification (NCBI taxonomy): domain Bacteria; kingdom Pseudomonadati; phylum Pseudomonadota; class Alphaproteobacteria; order Hyphomicrobiales; family Ancalomicrobiaceae; genus Pinisolibacter; species Pinisolibacter sp. DMC19. The sequence continues at coordinate 143,111 of NZ_JBQUZF010000006.1, forward strand.
TCCGTCCCTCCGTCCTCATATCCGGGCTTGACGGCGGAAGCGATGCCCATCATGTTGGGATCGAAACTGAACTGTACGTCTCAGTTCAATTTTTGTCGAGATCCACATGACCCTTCTTTCGACGTGGTGCTCCCTCCGTTCCGCCGGCCGCGGCCCCGCCCTTTCGGCGCTCCTCGTCGCCGGGCTCTCGGTTTCGCTCGCCGGCTGCACCGTCGGCCCCGATTTCGAGGCGCCGCCCGCGCCGCAGGGCGGCTACACCCGCGAAGCGACGCCGGCCGGCACCACCGGTGCGCCGGGTGCCGCGGGCAATGCCCAGCGCTTCGAGGTCGGCCGCGACATTCCCGGCGAGTGGTGGAAGCTCTACCGCTCCAAGACGCTCGACGCGCTGGTCGCCGAGGCGCTGCGCAACCACCCCGACATCGCCGCCGGCCAGGCGGCGCTGAAGGCGGCGCGCGAGAACGTCGCCTCCGAGGCCGGCTCGCTGCTGCCGCAGGCCTCGTTCTCCGGCAACCAGCAGCGTATCGGCGCCTCGCCGGCCCAGAACGGCCAGCGCGGCCACGGTTCGCTCTTCGATCTGACGGGGACCTCGGTCTCGGTCTCCTACGACCTCGACGTCTTCGGCGGCGAGCGTCGCAAGATCGAGGGGCTCGAGGCCACCGCCCGCCAGCAGGGCCTCGAGCTCGAGGCGACCCGGCTGGCGCTGTCGGCCAACGTCGTCGCCACCGTCATCACCGATGCCTCGCTGCGTGCCCAGATCGCCGCGACCAAGGACATCATCCGCTCCGAGATGGAGCAGCTCGGTCTCCTCAGGCAGCAGTTCGCCCTCGGCGCCGTCGCCCAGACCGACGTGCTGTTGCAGGAATCGAACCTCGCCCAGACGAAGGTCGCGCTGCCGGCGCTGGAGAAGCAGCTCGGGCAGAACCGCAACCTGCTGATGGTCTATCTCGGGCGTCTGCCGTCGGAGGATCGTGGCGAGAGCGTCGCGCTCGACGCGTTGCGCCTGCCCGATCGCCTGCCGCTCAGCCTGCCGTCGTCGCTGGTCCGCCAGCGTCCCGACGTGCTCGCGGCGGAAGAGACGCTGCATCGCGCCAACGCTCAGGTCGGCGTCGCGACCGCCGCCATGCTGCCGAAGCTGACGCTGTCGGCCGCCTGGGGCTCGCAGGCGCTGTCGCCGAACGAACTCTTCGGCCCGCAGACGGCGGCCTGGAGCCTCGCCGCCGGCGTGGCGCAGCCGATCTTCCGCGGCGGTGCGCTGGCCCATGCCCGCGAATCGACCATCGCATCCCGCGATCAGGCCGCCGCGCAGTATCGCTCGACGGTGCTGAAGGCGTTCCAGAACGTCGCCGACGCGCTGCGGGCCATCCAGGCCGACGCCAAGTCGCTGGCGGCCCAGACCGAGGCCGAGTCCGTGGCACGCCGCAGTCTCGAGATCGCCCGCAGCCAGTACAAGGCCGGCGCCACCACCTGGACGTCGGTCCTCGCCGCCGATCAGTCGCACCAGAACGCCCGCATCGCCCGCGTCAAGGCACAGGCCCAGCGTCATGCCGACACCGCGGCGCTGATGCAGGCGCTCGGCGGCGGCTGGTGGAACCGCGTCGAGGAACCGGCGACGACCGAGGTCGCCGCGGCCGCCGAGAACAAGGACGGGCGCTGACCGCGCTCGGCATCGAACACGACGACGGCCGGCCGTGACGGCGCCGTCGGATGAACCCGAGAAACGACGGAGATGTCGTGATGTGGAAGCGCATGACCCTCATGCTGCTCGCCGTCGGTCTGGTGGCCGCCGGCCTCGTCGGCTTCGATCTCTTCAAGAGCAAGATGATCGCCCAGGCCATGGCCGCGATGGCCAACCCGCGCCAGACGGTCGCCACCGCCGAGGCCCGCACCGAACCCTGGGTCGAACGCCTGACGGCGATCGGCACGCTCAAGGCCAAGGACGGCTCCGACCTCGCCCTCGAGGTCTCCGGCATCGTCGACACGGTCACCTTCACCTCCGGTGAGAAGGTCGAGGCCGGTCGCGTCCTGCTGCGGCTCAAGTCGGAAGACGACGCGGCGCGGCTCGAGGCGCTCGAGGCGACCGCCCGGCTGGCGCAGATCAACCTCGATCGCGACACCGAGCAGCTGAAGATCAAGGCGGTCGCCCAGGCCGCCGTCGATTCCGACGCCGCCAACCTGAAGAACGCCCGCGCCCAGGCCGAGGCCCAGCGCGCCGCGCTCGCCAAGAAGACGCTCGTCGCGCCCTTCGCCGGCCGGCTCGGCATCCGCAACGCCGACCTCGGCCAGTTCCTGCCCGCCGGCACGGCGATCGTCACGCTGCAGGCGCTCGACCCGATCCACGTCGACTTCACCCTGCCGCAGCAGGCGCTGTCGCAGCTGGCGGTCGGGCAGAAGATCGCCGCCCGCGTCGACACCTGGCCGAGCGAGACCTTCGTCGGCGAGATCACCGCGATCAACCCGAAGGTCGACACCGCCACCCGCAACGTCCAGGTCCGCGCCACGCTGGCCAACCCGGAAGAGCGGCTGGTGCCGGGCATGTTCGCCCGCGTCTCGATCGACATCGGTGCGCCGGTCGACCGCGTCACCGTGCCGGTCGCCGCGATCGTCGCCAATCCCTACGGCGACAGCGTCTACGTGGTCGAGGGCAAGGGCGACGCCGCCAAGGTCGAGCCGGTCTTCGTCAAGCTCGGCGAGACCCGCGGCGACATCGTCGCCGTGCTCGACGGCCTCGAGGCCGGCAAGACCATCGTCACCGCCGGCCAGACCAAGCTGCGCAAGGGCGTGTCGGTGAAGATCGAGAATTCCGTCGTTCCGACCACGGATCCCGCGCCGACCCCGGCCGACAAGTGAGGAAGGGACGTCCGCGATGCGTTTCACCGACATCTTCATCCGTCGGCCGGTCCTGGCGACGGTGGTCAGCCTGCTGATCCTCGTGATCGGCCTGCGCGCCGTCTTCTCGTTGCCGGTGCTGCAGTATCCGCGCACCCAGAACGCCGTCGTCACCGTGACGACGGTCTATCCGGGCGCCGATCCGGACGTCGTCGCCGGCTTCGTCACGACGCCGCTCGAAGGCGCCATCGCCCAGGCCAACGGCATCGACACGATGACCTCGACCTCGGTGTCGGGCGTCTCGACCATCACCGTCAACCTGCGTCTCAACTGGGACAGCGGCAAGGCGCTGACCGAGATCAACGCCAAGGTCAACTCGGTGCTGAACCAGCTGCCCAACGGCAGCCAGCAGCCGATCCTGACGCTGAAGGTCGGCCAGACCATCGACGCCATGTACATCGGCTTCCGCTCCGACGTGCTCGCGCCCAATCAGGTCACCGACTATCTGGTGCGCGTCGTCCAGCCGCGCCTGCAGTCGGTCGAGGGCGTGCAGACCGCCGAGATCCTCGGCGGCAAGAAGTTCGCGCTGCGCGCCTGGCTCGATCCCGACCGGCTCGCCGCCCACCGTCTGACCGCCTCGGACGTCTCCAAGGCGCTGACCGCCAACGACTACATCGCCAGCGTCGGCTCGACCAAGGGCCAGATGATCCAGGTCGACCTGACCGCCTCGACGTCGCTGCATTCGGTCGCCGAGTTCCGCGAACTGGCGGTGAAACAGTCCGGCGACGCGGTGGTGCGCCTGAAGGACGTCGCCGAGGTCTCGCTCGGTGCCGACGACTACGACACCGCCATGGCCTTCGGCGGCAAGCAGGCGATCGCCATCGGCATCCAGGTCGCCCCGACCGCCAACCTGCTCGACGTCATCGCCGGCGTCCGCGACGTCTTTCCCTCGGTCCGCGCCCAGCTGCCGACCGGCCTCGAGGCGGAGATCCTCTACGACTCGACCGAGTTCGTGAACGCCTCGATCCACGAGGTGGTGACGACGCTGATCGAGGCGCTCGGCATCGTGACGCTGGTCGTCTTCCTCTTCCTCGGCTCGTGGCGATCGGTGCTGATCCCGGTGGTGGCGATCCCGCTGTCGCTGATCGGCACCTTCACGATGATGCTGATCTTCGGCTTCTCCATCAACCTCCTGACCCTGCTGGCGCTGGTGCTGGCGATCGGTCTGGTGGTCGACGACGCCATCATCGTGGTCGAGAACATCGAGCGCCATCTCGCCGAGGGCGTCTCGCCGCTCGATGCCGCCTTCGCGGCGGCACGCGAACTCGCCGCGCCGATCATCGTCATGACCGTGGTGCTGATCGCGGTCTACGTGCCGATCGGCTTCCAGGGCGGCCTCACCGGCGCGCTCTTCGTCGAATTCGCCTTCACCCTGGTCGGCGCCGTCACCATCTCGGCGATCGTCGCCCTGACGCTGACGCCGATGCTCGGCTCCAAGATCCTGGTGCCGCACCACCGGCTCGGCCGCTTCGACCGCAAGGCGGTCGACATCATCGACGCAGTGATGACCCGGGTGACCGAACGCTATCGCCGCATGCTCTCCGGTACGATCGACAACCTCCCGGTCGTCGCCGTCTTCGCCGCGCTGGTGCTGACCTCGATCGGCTTCCTCTACGTCGGTTCGAAGAGCGAGCTCGCGCCGGAAGAGGACCAGGGCTTCCTGCTCGGCATCGCCACGACCTCGTCCAACGCGACGCTCGAGCAGCGCCAGATGTTCTCCAAGCCGATCGTCGACGGGCTCCTCGCGCGCCCCGAGACCGAGACCGTCTTCGAGATCGACCTGACCGGCCAGACCCTGTTCGGCCACGTGCTGAAGCCCTGGGACAAGCGCAAGGACGGCAGCGCCGTGATCCAGGCGCGCGACCAGGCGCTCTACGATTCCAACGCCGGCCTCAAGGTCGTCGCCTTCAACCCGCCCTCGCTGCCCGGCGCCAACGGTCTGCCGATCCAGGCGGTGATCGGCACGCCCGACGGCTTCGACCGTCTCGGCGAGGTCTCCACCCAGTTTCTGCGGGAGGCGGTCGCCTCCGGCCGCTTCATCTTCCTCGACAACGATCTGAAGATCGACAAGAAGCAGGCGAGCGTCCACATCGACCGCGACAAGACCGCCCAGCTCGGGCTCCAGCTCTCCGACGTCGGCGGTGCCCTCGGCTCGCTGGTCGGCGGTGGCCACGTCAACTGGTTCTCGCTCGCCGGCCGCTCCTACAAGGTGATCCCGCAGATCATGCAGCGCTACCGGCTGACCGCCGACCAGATCCTCGACACCCAGATCCGGGTGGCCGACGGCTCGATGGTGCCGCTGCGCACGGTGGCGAGCGTCATCGACGAGGTGGTGCCGCAGTCGCTCAACCACTTCCAGCAGATCAACGCCGCCACCATCTCCGGCGTCGCCTATCCCGGCGTCACCACCGGCGAGGCGCTGGCGACGATGCGCGAGGTCGCCGCCCGCGTGCTGCCGCAGGGCTACACGCTCGACTTCGCCGGCCCGTCGCGCCAGTTCGTGCAGGAATCGAACGGGATGGTCACGACCTTCCTCTTCGCCATCCTGATCATCTTCCTGGCGCTGGCGGCGCAGTTCGAGAGCTTCCGCGATCCGATCGTCATCCTCGTCTCGGTGCCGATGTCGATCGCCGGCGCGCTGATCTTCATCTTCATCGGGATCGGTGGCGCCAGCCTCAACATCTACACCCAGGTCGGTCTGATCACGCTGATCGGCCTGATTTCGAAGCACGGCATCCTGATGGTGGAATTCGCCAACGAGCAGCAGGAACACGGCCTCTCCAAGCACGACGCCATCGTCGCCGCCGCGACGATCCGCCTGCGGCCGATCCTGATGACCACGGCGGCGATGGTGCTCGGCGTCGTGCCGCTGATCACCGCCACCGGCGCCGGCGCCATGTCGCGCTTCGCCATGGGTCTGGTCATCGCCACCGGCCTCGCGATCGGAACGCTGTTCACGCTCTTCGTCGTGCCGGCGTTCTACATGATGATCGCCGCCGACCGCGCCAAGGTCCCGGCCCCGGCGCCGGTTCCTGCTCCGGCGCACGCCTGAGACCTCCCCCGGCGCCGTCCGCGACGACGGCGCCGGGGAACCCCTTCTTGTCCGGCGCGCGCGCCTCGGGCAGTGTCGGGCGGCCGATCTTCGGCGCCCGCCGCGAGTGCCCCATGAGCGCGTTCGACCCCTCTTGCCCCACCTCCGAGCCGATCGATCTCGTCTACCTCTGGGTCGACGGCGCCGATCCCGCCTTTCACGCGCTGAAACGCACGTGGCTCGGCCGCGAGGCGGCGCGGATCGACGACGAGCTTTCCGGCGACGACGCCCGCTACGCCCAGATGGGCGAGATCGCCTGGTCGGTCCGCTCCGCCCGCCGCTTCGCGCCGTGGATCCGCACGATCTGGATCGTCGTCGCGCCCGGTCAGAGGCCGCCGGTCGACCTCTGCGACCCGACGATCCGCGTGGTCGAGCATCCCGCCATCCTGCCCGAGGCGATCCTGCCGACCTTCGCCAGCCCGTCGATCGAGCCCTTCGTCCATCGCATCGAGGGCCTGTCGGAGATCTTCGTCTACGCCAACGACGACTTCTTCTTCTGGCGCCCGACGCCACGGGCGCATTTCGTCGCCGACGGGCGGCTGAGCCTGCGCGGCCGTCACGTCGCGCGCTGGCGCGCCCGGATCGACCGCGCCACCCACCGCGGCCACACCCGCATCGCCGCCCGCACCGCCCTGATGCTGTTCGACCGCGGCTTCGACCGGGTGCACCTGCCGGAACACTCGTTCCACGTCATGCGGCGATCGACCTGCGAGCGGGTCTGGGCCGAGATGGGGGACGAGCTCGCCCACGCCGTCGCCACCCGTTTCCGCGACGACGACCGCTGCCTGTTCTGGCAGACGCTGGTCAACAGTTTCGAGGAACGCGACCGACCGACCGACACGGTGCGCACCTTCGGCGCCGTGCATCTCTCGCTCGCCCATGTCGAGGAGAGCCCGGCGATGGCCTTCTGGATCCGCCTGCGCCTGGCGCTGTTGCCCTTGTGGTCGCCGCGCACCCTCTGCCTCAACACCATCCCGCTCGGCTGGCAGACCCGCATGCGCCGGCTCCTCGACCGCCACCTCGGTCCGGTCGACGGCGTCCGAGCGCCGGCCGGTGGTCGGACCGAGGCGGAAGACCTATAAGGATGAGCCGGTCCCGCGCCGGCGGGAACGGTCGGCCCCATGCGCATTCTCCAGGTCACGCCCTATGCCATGTCGCGCCGCGGCGGCGTCCAGTCGCATGTCCGCGATCTGACGCGCTGGCTGCGCGCGAGCGGCCACGACGTGACGATCGTCTCGCCGCGCCCCGACGTCGAGAGCGACGACCCGCCGATCCGGCCGATCGGCCGTTCGGTCGGCGTCTCGCTGTCGGGCACGCGGTTCGAAGTGACCTGGGTCGAGGGCCGCGAGATCGCCGCGACCGCCGCGGCGCTCGACGTCGCCGCGATCGACGTCGTCCATCTCCACACGCCTTTCGTGCCGCTCTTGCCGCTCCGCCTCTGGCGGGCCTTCCGCCGGCCGACGGTCGCGACCTTCCACGCGACGCTGCCGCCCGGCGACCATCTGCTGCGCATGGTGCTGACGCCGATCGCCCGAGCCATGGCGGCCCGTGCCGACGCGGTCGTCGCCGCCTCGTCGACCGCCGCCGCCCTGCCGGGCCTCGGCCGGCCGGACCGTGCGACCGCGATCCTGCCGCCGACCATCGATCTCGCACCCTGGCGCGACGCCGGCCGCAACGTCGCCCCACGCGATCCTTCGGCGCCGCCGCGGCTGCTGTTTCTCGGCCGCTTCGAGGCGCGCAAGGGGCTCGACGCGCTGATCGCCGCCTGGCCGACGATCGTCGCGCGCGGCGCGGCGGCGGGCTCCGCGCCCGAACTGGTGGTCGCCGGCGGTGGCGAACTGGCGCCGGCGGTCGAAGCGCTCGCCGCGCGCGGCCCCGGCCGGGTGACGATCGTGCCGACCCCCGACGACGCGACCGTCCGGCGGCTCGTCGCCGAGGCCGACCTGATGGTCGCCCCGGCGCCCTTCGGCGAGAGTTTCGGTCTGGTGCTGATCGAGGCGCTGGCCGCCGGCACGCCGGTCGTCGCCGCCGCCAATCCAGGTTATGCCGGGGTCATGACCGGGGAGGGGGCGAGCCTGCTGGTGCCGCCCGGCGACGCGGATGCGCTGGCGGCCAAGGTGGGCGATCTCCTCGCCGATCCCGCCCGCCGCGCGGCGCTGCGGGCCTGGGGCCTCGCCCATGTCGAGGCGTTCGACGTCGGCGCCGTCGGCCCTCGCCTCGTCGCGGTCTACGAGCAGGCGATGGCGCGAGCGGCCCGGTCCTGATTCAGAGATCGGCGCGGGCGAAGGCGAGCGACACGTTGAGGCCGCCGAAGGCGAAGGAATCCGACAGCGCGACGCCGATTGCCGCCGGCCGCGCCGCGTCGGCCACCGGATCGACGTCGATGTCGGGATCGGCGCCGAGGAAGTTCATCGTCGGCGGAATGATCGCATGTTCCAGCGCGGCGATCGTCGCGATCGCCTCGAGCGCCCCCGACGCGCCCATGGCGTGGCCGACCATCGACTTGGTCGACGACATCGGCAGGCGGCGGCCGCGGTCCCCGAACACGTCGAGGACGGCGGCGGCCTCGCAGCGGTCGTTGGCGGCGGTGCCGGTGCCGTGGGCGTTGATGTAGTCGACCGTCTCCGGCGCGATGCCGGCGTCGAGGATCGCCTTGCGGATGGCGAGCGCCATGCCGGTCGGATCGGGGGCGACGATGTCGCCGGCGTCCGAGCTGATGCCGCCGCCGAGGAAGCGGGCGATAGGCCGCGCGCCGCGCGCCGCGGCGCGTCCCGCCCGTTCGATCACCAGCATGCCCGAGCCCTCGCCGACGATCAGGCCGCGCCGTCCGGTCGAGAACGGCCGGCAGGTGTCGGAAGAGACGACGCGCAGCGCGTCCCAGGCCTTGAGATAGCCTTCCGAATAGCAGGAGTCCGTGCCGCCGACGACGGCGACGTCGGCGAGCCCGCCGCGGATCAGCGAGGCGCCGACCATCATCGCATGCGCCGCCGAGGCGCAGGCGCTGGTGACGCCGAAGACCGGCCCGCGGGCGCCGATCTCGCGGGCGATGCGGCTCGCCGGGGCGCTGCCCATGGTCTGCGGAATGGTCAGCGGATGAATGCGGCCGTTGGCCTTGAACAGCCGGCGGAAGCCCTCGTCGAGCACGTCGATGCCGGAGTTGGCGGTGCCGATGACGACGGCGATGCGGTCGGGTTCGACGTCGCCGGTGCCGATGCCGGCTTCGCGCCAGGCGGCGCGGGCGGCGACGGTGGCGAACTGCGCGAAGCGGTCGAGCGTCGCCAGCGAGCGGTCGTCGAAATGGTCGCTCGGCACGAAGTCGCGAATCGGTGCGCCGTTGGGGAAACGCACGCCGAAGCCGAGATCGGCGATCGGTCCGATCGCCGAGCGGCCTTCGAAGATCGCTTGCGTGAAGGTCTCGACCGTCTGGCCGAGGGCCGAGACGATGCCGCGACCGGTGACGTCGAGCACGCGATCCGTCGTCATGCGCCGCGCTTTCCTTCCGGGATGAAGGCGATCAGGGTGTCGACGAGCTCGCCGACCGTGTCGAAGTTCGAATCCGCCGCGAGATTGACCTCGACGTCGAAGGCCTCCTCGACCGCGAAGACGACGTTGACGATGTCGATCGAGTCGATGACGACCTCGTCGCGACGGGTCGCGCGGGTCAGTACGGCGGTCTTGTCCTGGATTTCGGTCTGGATGAAGCCGATGATCCGGGCTTCGAGCTCCGGCCACCGCTTGCCCGTCTCCGCGACGGACGGCTCGACAGCATTGTCCGACATGAACACACCTCTCGGAGCCGGTCTCCGCCGGCGGCCGCCCCTCGATCGCGGAAGTCCGGCCGGGGCCGGGCATCGCGTGCTCTCGCCCTCTCTGCCGCCTATCACGTTCCCGACGCAGCGTGAAGGGAAGTCGGGGACAATCCGCATGACGGCTAAGTCGGGACGACCGGTCCGGGACCTCCCGCGGGGATGACCGGAGGCTGCAAAAGCGCTACTGTGCGCGCCGGTCGGGACGTCGCGCGGTGGCGCGTGCTCGGACCGGCATCGCCGAAAGGAGCATCCGCTCGCGATCGAAGCCGTCGTACGATCGGGCCGCCCTCTCGTCAGCCTCTCGGGTGATCATGTCGTCGCTCTCGCCCTTCGAATCCTTCGTCAAGCGGAGGTCCCGGCTCGCCGGCCAGGCTCTTCTCGAGGGGCTCGGCGACGCCAATCCGTGGTTCGCCCGGGTCGACGCGCTCGAAGCGGCGGTCGCGGCGCGCGGCGGCGACTTCGTCTCCTTCGGCAACTACGACTATCTCGGCCTGTCGGCGCACCCCGCCGTGCGCGCCGCCGCGGTCGCGGCGATCGAGACGGCGGGCACCGGCGTCAACGGTTCGCGTCTGGTCGGCGGCGAGCGCCTCTTCCACCGCGCCTTCGAGGCCGACCTCGCCGACTTCGTCGGCACCGACGCGGCGCTGACGCTGGTCTCGGGCTATCTCGCCAACCTGTCGCTGATCCCGCATCTGCTCGCCGGCGACGATCTCCTCGTCGTCGACGAATATGCCCACAACTCGATCATGATGGCGGCGCGGGCGACGCGTTCGACGGTCAGGACCTTCCGCCACAACGATCTCGACCACCTCGACGAGATCCTGACCCGCGAGCGGAGCGGACACCGCAACTGCCTGATCGCCGTCGAGAGCCTCTACAGCATGGACGGCGACTGGGTCGACCTGCCGCGCCTCGTCGAGCTGCGCGACCGCCACGGCGTCTGGCTGATGATCGACGAGGCCCATTCGATCGGCGTCCTCGGCGCCACCGGCCGCGGCATCTGCGAGCATTACGGCATCGATCCTCGCCGCGTCGATCTGATCGTCGGCACCCTGTCGAAGACGCTGGCCGCCTCGGGCGGCTTCGTCTGCGCCCATGGGCAGGCGATCGAGTGGCTGCGCTTCACCCTGCCGGGCTTCGTCTATTCGGTCGGCCTGTCGCCGGCGGTGACCGCCTCCGCCCATGCCGCGCTGACGGTGCTGCGCGCCGAACCCGAGCGCGTCGCCCGCCTCGCCGCCGTCAGCGAGGCCTTCCTCGCCGCCGCCCGCGCCGCCGGGCTCGAGACCGGAGCCGCCATGGGCCGCGGCATCGTGCCGATCGTCTTCCCCGACTTCCCCACCACGCTCGCGAGGGCCGCCTCTCTGCTCGCACACGGCATCTACGCCCCGCCGGTGATCCAGGTCGGCGTGCCGCAGGATGCCCCGCGCATCCGCTTCTTCCTGTCGGCCGACCATTCGCAGACCGACATCGACCGCACCATCGCCGTCCTCGCCGCTCCGCTCGGCTGACGGCCCTCGACCTCGACCGCACGGGAGCGACATGGAACCGAGCGACGCCGGAGACACGACGGAGAGCGCGGATCGCCGACAGGCCACGGCTGCGTCGGGCTGCGTGCTGGCGGCGGACTTCGGCACCGGCGGCGTCAAGGTCGGCATCCTCGATCGCGATCTGGCGCTCCTCGCCGTCACCGTCGAGGACTATCCGCTTTCGCGCCCTGCGCCGATGCGGGCCGAGCAGAACCCGGCCGACTGGTGGTCGGCGCTGGTGCGCGCCGTCGCCACGCTGCGCACGCTGCACCCGGACGCCGTCGACCGCGTCGGCGCCCTCGCCTTCGCGGCGCAGATGTGCGGCGTCGTCGCCGTCGACCGGGCCGGCAAACCGCTGCGGCCGGCGATCATCTGGCTCGACAAGCGCGCCGTCGACGTCACCCGCACGCTGGTGCGCGGCTTCCCGCGGCTCTTCGGCTACAACATCCCGCGCGCCGTGACCTGGCTCCGCATCGCCAACGGCGGCCCGTCGAAGAACGGCATGGACCCGCCCTCCAAGATGTTGTGGCTGCGGAACGAGGAGCCCGAGGTCTGGGCGGCGACCGACAAGTTGCTCGACGTCCGCGACTGGCTCGTCCACCGCGCCACCGGCCGCATGGCGACGACGGCGGATGCCGCCAATCTCACCTGGCTGATGGACACCCGTCCCGGCCGCGAGGGCTGGTCGCCGACGCTCTGCCGCATGGTCGGCGTGCCGGTCGGCCGCCTGCCCGAGATCGTCGACGGCAGCGCCGTCGTCGGCGGCCTGACGCCGCGGGCGAGTGCCGAACTGGGACTTCCCGCCGGCTTAGCCGTGATCGGCGGCTGCGGCGACGTCGCCGCCACCGCGCTCGGCGCCGGCGCGGTCGAGCCGGGCGAGCTGCACGTCTGCGCCGGCACCAGTTCCTGGGTCGGCGGCTTCTTCCCCGACCGGCGGGTGAGCATCCGCCATTCCTACGCGACGATCACTTCGCCGCTCGGCTTCCGTCCGCTGCTGATCGCCACGCAGGAGACCTGCGGCGGCGCGTTCCACTGGCTGAGCGACATGCTCGGCGGCCCGACCGCCGAGAAGGACGAGGACATCGGCGCCCTGCTCGCCGAGGCCGGCCCGCGCGGCGACGACGATCCGCTGTTCCTGCCCTGGCTCGCCGGCGAGCGCTGCCCGATCGACGACGACCGTCTGCGCGGCACCTTCCTCGGCCTGCGCTTCGGCCACGACCGGCCGACGCTGATCCGCGCCGTGATCGACGGCACCGTGCTCAATCTCGCCTGGGCGCTCGACGTCGTCGGCCGCGAGAAGGGCGTGCGCCGCGACGCGCCGCTGCCGCTGGTCGGCGGCGTCGGCCAGAGCCCGGTCTTCGCCCAGGCGCTGGCGGATGCGACCGGACGCACCGTGATCTGCGCCGAACCACGCTTCGCCGGCCTGCGCGGCCTCGCCGCCCTCGCCGCCCCGGCGCTCGGCTGGAACCCGGATCCGGCCGCCGCCATCCGCGCCGCGAGCCGCGCCGCGGCGGTCGAATACCGCCCCGACCCGCGCGAACGTGGCCTGCTCGCCCTGCGCCGGCGGGAATTCGACGCCGCCGGCCGGTGGCTCGTCCGCTGGTCGGCGGCACGTCAGGCCGGCATCGACGGCTGGAAGAGGGAAGGGCGATGATCGACGGCCTGTTCAAGACCCATATCGACCCCTTGTGGGAACGCATCGCCCGGCCGATCGCCGACGCCGGCTGGACCCCCAATCAGGTGACGATCGCCGGCCTCGTCCTGGTCGTCGTCGACGTCGCCCTGTTGCCCCTCCACCGTTCGCTCGCCGTGTTCGGTCTGGTGCTGCTGCTCGCCTTCGCCTTCGACGCGCTCGACGGCGCCGTGGCACGGCTCTCCGGCCTGCGCTCGCGCCGCGGCGGCTGGCTCGACGCCGTCGTCGACCGCTATCAGGAACTCGCCGTCATGGCGGCGCTCGGCGCGGTCTCCGGCGCGTGGTGGGCGGCGATTCTCGGGCTCTCCGGCGCGTTCCTGACGAGCTACGCCAAGGCCCGCACCGCGGTCGAGATCCCGATCGACAACGACCGCTGGCCCGATCTCTTCGAACGGCAGGAGCGGATCTTCTTCCTCTGCGGCCTGACCATTCTCGCCGGCACGCTGTTCCGCGCCTTCGGTCAGGAGCAGGCGGCGCTGGTCGCCGGTCTGTGGATCTACGCCGGCCTCACCCACGTCACGGCGCTGCAGCGGGCCCGCCGTGCCTGGGCCATGCTGGCGCGCGCCGACGCGGAAGACCCGCTCGGGCCCCGCGCCCGCAGGGACGATGATCCGGCGTGATCGCCCTCAGGCGCCGCCGAGGCGGCGGGCGAGGAAGCGTCGGAGATCGACGAAATAGCAGGCGAGATAGGCGAGGAAGACGATGATCAGCGCCGTCTCGAGCTCGACGTAGGCCGAGATCACAAAGCCCGTCGCCGCGCCGAAGTCGCCGTCCTTGACGTGGAAGACGACGCCGTAGAACGCCGCCGCCGCGACGACGGCGAAGCCGCCCCGCGCCCGCGCCCGTGCCGTGAAGAAGCCGGCGTCGCCGATCGCCCGCCGCGCCGGCCCGACCAGTGCGTGATGGACCGCGCAGAGGAAGATCGTCGTCGCCTGTCCGGCGAAGAAGACATAGGACCCGATCATGTGCATGCGGTGGTCCTCCGCCGTCGCACCGAGACGCCAGCGGGCGAGCCCGACCATGCCGACGCAGGTCGCGGTCATGGACACCGACATGGCGACGAAGAGCCCCCGCGCCAGTCGGTGGCGCGCCGGCCCGAGCGCTGCCCGATCGGGCAGCTCGGCGGCGAGCATCCACAGGATGCCGTGGGTCGCCGGCCACAGCAGGAGCGCGGCGAGCGTCACCCAGAAGGCGAAGGGCTCGCCGATCGCCGGGTCGGAGATCGCCCGGCTGATGGTCGGATAGAGCGTCGCGTCGGCGCCCGGATGGCGGGCATGCCAGGCGATCCGCGCCCAGACGATCGCCGGGGCGACGATCGCCGGCACCGCGAGAACCGAGAGCGCCGCGAGCCCGGCGAGGCGGCCGCGCGTCGCGTGGTCCGTCGGGGTGTTCGCCACGGAGGTGGGGTCGGTGAGGTCGCCGCTCATGCGCGTCCCTGCTGCGATGACGGCGGGAGAGTGGACGAGGCCCCGGCCGAAGTCCATCGACCTTCCGTCGCGGTCAGGCGTGCCAGCCCCGCCGTGCGCCGATCGCGGCGATGACGACGACCGCGGCGAAGGTCGCCGAGACCGGCGTCCAGGCGGCGGCGACCGGATCGAGATTGCCCATCTCGCCGGCGACGACGAAGACGCGGGTGGCGACGTGGACGACGTAGCCCGACATGACGCAGCCGATCAGCAGGCCGAGCCTCGGCCGCGAGGCCCCCGCCAGCAGCGACACGCTCGCCGCCAGGAGCGCCATCGCCAGCGGCAGTAGCGCATCGGCGCGCCGGACCTCGGGCCAGACGCGATGATCGGGGCCGATCAGCATGGTCGAGCCGGAGGCGACCATGGCGCGCAGGTCGTCGTCGGGAATGTATTTCGCCGGCAGGCCGAGATAGGTGACGGCGCGCGGATCGAGCGGGATCGGCACCAGTTCCTGGTCGGGGCCGGCCGAGATCCGCATCACCGACGGCCGTTCGGGATCGCGCGTCCAGCGCGTCGCCCGGTCGAAGCGCCAGAGATTGCGCAGGCCCGTCGGCTCGGCCCGCGCCGCCCGCAGGATCTCGCGTACCCCGGCGTCGCGGTCGAGGCGGAAGAGGTCGACGTCGATCAGTTCGGCCGGCGGTCCGAAGCGGACATGGGCATGGACAAGCCGGTCGCCGGTGATGATCCAGGCATCCTTGCGGATCGTGTCGCGCACGTAGCGCTCGCCGTAGGCGCCGAGCCGATCGGCCGCCTGCCGCAGCACCGCGTGCGGCCGCCAGTCGACGTGGAGCTGGTACTGCAGCGCGCCGAAGACGAGGCCGACGGCGGCGGCGGGCATGAGGACACGCAGCGGATGGCGGCCGGAGACCCAGTGGATCGCCCGCCGCTGCGTCACGATCGACCACAGTTCGAAGGCGAGCACGCCGACGAAGACGGCGATCGGCAGGAGCCGCGTCACCATGTCGACGATCCGGAGGCCGAGATACCAGGCGAAGAGCCCGATCCGCCCGACGAGGTCGGCCGGCGCCTTGGCCGCCACCTGATCGAAATAGCGGGCGAGATCGATCGAGATGGCGACGAGCAGCAGGATCGTCTGCACCGTCGCGACGAAGACGACGAGCCCGACGAAGTCCTGCCGCGCGATGATGCCCGGCAGACCGAGGCCGAGGCGGAAGCGTCGCCGCGCCGGCACGTCGAAGAGACCGTCGCGCTGGCTCACGATCGCCCTCCCCGCGGCGCCACCAGCGCCCCCTGCCGCAGGAGGGCGGCGACGGCGAGGACGACTGCGAGGGCGCCGACCGCCGCCGCGCCGATCATCAGGTTGTCGTCGGCCGAAGCGGTCTGGAAGGCTCGGACGACGCGCACCAGCCCGGTGTCGAACACCACCATCGCCGCGCCCGCCGCCGGCAGCGCGAAGAAGCGCCGCCGCCCGTCGGCGAAGGAGGCGGCGATCGCCGCGGTCAGCACCGCCACCAGCGACAGGAAGGCGCGGGCGACGATCTCCGCCTCGCGCAGGCCGTTGTCGGGCCGCCCGCCGCCCGTCCCGGTCGCTCGCGCGACCAGCGTGCGGTACTGCGGCTGGTCTGCGAGGACGGGATCGCGCAGCGGCTCGTCGAGATCGATCTCGCGCGTCACCGTGCCGAGCCGATAGCCCGAACCGCCGATCGATCCGGCCTGCGGCGTCGTTCCGGCCGGCGGCAGCTTCAGATCCAGCACCGTGACGTCGTCGAGGCGCAGCGCGAAGCGGCGCGTCTCCTCGATCGGCCGGAGATCGTAGTCGGCCGCCGCGACGACGCGCTCGCCGTCGCCATCGCGCGGCGGAAAGACCAGCAGCGGCCGTCGTCCGGTCGAGCCCCAGGCGGGTGAAACGAAGGTGTAGCCCCGCAGCGTCTCGATCCGGTCGGGCGGCAGGCCGACCTCGACCGCGTCCATCGCCATGCGGTGCGCCGCCTCGAGGAACAGCCGGTCGCGCGCCGCCCGCCCCATCGGATCGAGGAAGCCGGCGGCGACGATCGCGGCGAAGACGGCGACGGCACCGAGCGCGAAGAGGCTGGAAATCATCCGGAACGGCCCGACCCCGGCGCCGGCCATGACCACGGTCTCGCCGCCGTCGCGGGCCTCCATCAGCGCGCGATGGGCGCCGATCAGCACGGCGATCGGCATGGCGGTGACGATGATCTCCGGCGCGGTCAGGGCGAGCACCAGCGGCAGGTTGCCGAGCGGCGCGCGGCGTTCGATCAGCATCTCGACGAAGCCGGTCATCCGCTCGGCGAGAAACACCACCATCACCAGCGCGAGCGTGGCGGCGATGGACCCGAGGCTGCGCCGCACGAGATGACGACCGAAAGTCCGCAGCATCCGACCGCCGCCTCCCCGCCCCGTTCGCATCTCGTCCCGGCCGGCGCATGCCGCCGAGGCGGCGCGCGGGACTCGTGTCCGGGCGGCGAATCATATCTGATCGTGCCCATGGCCGACAGTCGTCCCGCTTTCGCACCGACGCTCCGTTTCGTCTGGTCCCACCCGGCGCATGCCCTGTCGCTGTCGGGCGGCCTCGGGCTCGCCCGCGGCTGGCCGGGTACGGTCGGGGCGGCCGGCGGCCTGCTGCCGGCGCTGTTCCTCGTCGGGCTGCCCTGGCCGGTGCTTCTGGCGATCTTCGCTGCGAGTTTCGTCGTCGGCGTGCGCGCGGCCGACGTCACCGGCCGCGCCCTCGGCGTCGAGGACCCCGGCTGCATCGTCTTCGACGAGACCTGGGCGATGGCGCTGGTCTGCGTCGCGATCCCTGCGTCGCCGCCGTGGTGGCTCGCCGGCTTCGTCGCCTTCCGCTTCTTCGACATCGTCAAGCCGCAGCCGATCCGCGCCGTGCAGGACGGGCTGCGCGGCGGCCTCGGCGTGATGGCCGACGACCTCGCCGCGGCGATCGCCTCGATCGCGGTGGTCGATGTCGCGGCCCGCCTCCTCGGCGCGCTCTGAGGCTCACACGAGGCGCGAGACCAGCGCCAGCACCGGCGTCGCGACGATCCAGGCATCGACCACGTCGAGCACCCCGCCCTGCACCGGGTGGATCGCCGGATAGTCCTTCACCCCGGCACGCCGCTTGACCCAGGAGGCGACGAGATCGCCCGCCACCGTCGCCGCCGCCACCGCGAGCGCCACCACGACGATCCGCGTCGCCGGCCAGCCGAGCACGCCGACGCCGAGCACCAGCGCCGCGATCGCCACGCCGAGCGCCCCGGCCGCCAGCCCCTCGACCGTCTTGCGCGGGCTGAGCCGCGGGAAGGCCGGGTGCCGCCCGAAGAGCCGGCCGCCGAGCACCGCGGCACTGTCCATGGTCTCGACCAGCAGGAAGGCGAGGAGCAGCCGCGCTCCGCCGTCGGGCCCGGTCGCCGCGGCGGCGAAGAGCACCAGCGGCAGGGCGGGGAAGCAGGCGAGCACGATCCCGTCGCGGAGGCCTTCCGGTCTGCCGAGTCGTCCCGTCGCGACGCCGGCGCCGATCGCCAGCACGACACCCGCGATCACGCCGCCGACCCCGGAGAGGCCGGCGAGGACGGCCGCGACCGCCAGCGCCGCGCCGAAGGCGAGCGCCCGCGGTCGTGCTTCGTCGCCCGCGACGGTGACCGTCGCCGCCTCGAAGCCGCAGCGCGCCGCCAGAGCCGCGATACCGAGGCAGGTCGACACGCCGCCCGGCACCACGAGCAGGAGCGCGACGGCGACGATGACGATCTCGGAGATCATCACCGGCCACAGCCCGCGCGAGGCTTTGGCCGTCGCCGGCACGACCGACAGCGCCGCCAGCACGACGAGCGCGAAGACGAGAAAGGCGACGACCACCAGCGCCAGATGATGCGTGCCCGTCATCGCCGCCGCCTTTCGACGGCGCGCACCACGAAGCGCTGCCACTGCCGCAGGACGGGCGCGATCGGCGAATGGAAACGGGCGAGCAGTCCGAGCGCCACCCCCGGCGCGACCAGGAAACGGCCGCGATCGGCGCCGGCGAGGATCGCCGCGGCGACCTCGTCGGCGGAACGGACGCCGCCGCCGGCCGCGATCGCCTCGGTCGCCGCCGGCCGGCTCGCCCGCTCGGCGGCGAGCTGCGGCGTGTCGGTGTCGGGCGGCAGGGCGAGGGTGACGGAGATGCCGATCGCACCGAGCTCCAGCCGCAGCACCTCGGCGAGGCCGCGCACGGCGAATTTCGACGGCGCATAGGCCGAATAGCCCCAGATGCCGAAGAGCCCGGCGCCGGAGGAGACGAGGACGATCCGCCCGTTCCCGGCGGCCCGCATCGACGGCAGCACCGCCCGAATGGCGGCGAGCGTGCCGAAATGGTTGGTCTCCATCTGCCGGCGATGGGCCTCGAGCGGCAGATCGACGAAGAGCCCCGGCTCGACGATGCCGGCGGCGGCGACGAGCCAGGCGATCGGCCCGTGTTCGGCGGCGACGCCCTCGACCGCCGTGGCGAGCATGGTCGCATCGGCGACGTCGAGCGGATGGGTGGTGACGACGGCGTCCGGAACGGCGGCGCGGATGGTCGCGGCGGCTTCGTCGAGCAGGCCCTCGCGACGGGCGACGAGCGCCACCGGATGACCGCGACGGGCGAGGCGGAGCGCGACCGCGAGGCCGATGCCGCTCGAGCCGCCGGTGATCACCGCCGGCCCGCGCCGCGTCGTTTCGCCGCCGCCGCTCAAGCGCCGTCCTGCCCGTCGGCGAAGTCGAGCATGTTGGCGAGCCCGATCTCGTCGTCGACCTGCACCGGCGGATGCTTGAACAGGAACGAGGCGATGGTGCCGACGTCGCCGGAAAGACCACGCTCGCGGGCGATGTCGGCGAGACGGATGGCGATCAGCGCCATCGCCGCGGCATTGGGCGAATCCTCGACCGAGACGCGCGCCTCGATCTCCATCGGCACGCCGCCGAAGAGCCGGCCTTCGAGCCGGACATAGGCGATCTTGTTGTCGTTCAGCCACGGCACGTAGTCGGATGGGCCGATGCGGATCTGCTGATCGTCGAGCCGCTCGTGCATGGCGGTCTGCACCGCCTCGGTCTTCGACATACGCTTGGTCTGCAACCGGTCGTGATCCATCATGTTGAGGAAGTCGGTGTTGCCGCCGACGTTCAGCTGATAGGTCCGGTCCATCTTGACGCCGCGCATGTCGAAGAGATGCGACAGCGTGCGGTGGACGATGGTGGCGCCCATCTGCGCCTTGAAGTCGTCGCCGAGCACCGGCAGGCCGGCGGCGCGGAACTTCGCCGACCACTTCGGGTCGGAGGCGATCAGCACCGGGATGCCGTTGACCATGGCGCAGCCCGCCTCGATGGCGCAGGTCGCCCAGAACTCGACCGCCGCCTGCGAACCGACCGGCAGGAAGTTGATCAGCACGTCGACGCCGCGCTCGCGCAGGGTGGAGACGATCGTCGCCCTGTCGAGCGCCGGGGCGTCCGACAGGACGAAGCTGCGCGACGGCATCTGGTTGCGCATGAAGGCGGAGACGCCGTCGAGATCGGGGCCGCGCTGGACGGTGAAGCCCGCCGGCGGCACGTCGCGATGGAAGATCTTGGTGCAGTTCGGTTCCTGGAAGATCGCCTCGGACAGGTCGCGACCGACCTTGCGGGCATCGACGTCGAAGGCGGCGACGATCTCGACGTCGCCGGGCCTGCGGCCGGCGAGGACGGGGAAGGGCACCCCGATCGCGTCGTCGCCGAGCGCCC
This sequence comes from Pinisolibacter sp. DMC19, assembly GCF_056313985.1. NCBI lineage: Bacteria > Pseudomonadati > Pseudomonadota > Alphaproteobacteria > Hyphomicrobiales > Ancalomicrobiaceae > Pinisolibacter > Pinisolibacter sp. DMC19. Next base: position 163,285 of record NZ_JBQUZF010000006.1, read on the forward strand.
GGCAATAGGCGACACCCTGGACGAGCGAGCTGGCGCAGTTTCCCAGACCGACGATCGCAGTGCGGATCTTCCGTGACATGTTTGGCCTCGGCATCGTTCGTCGGCCCGTTCGCCCGTCGTGGGCGGAACCGGTCGACCGGCGTCTTCTTCGTCGTTCCGGCACGGCCCTCGCGCGCCGTCTCACTTCGCCGCGTCTCGTCCCGCGCGGCGCCCGCGCCGCCCGCGTCTCGGCCCGAAACGGGCCGCGGCACCGGCGGGCCTGCGGGAGGGGGCATGCTAACCACCCGTCGGGCGCGAAAGAAGTCGGGAAATGGGCCTAGAGGTCGATTTGCCGTCGAAATTGCCCTGCGGCTCGTCCGGACTTGAGTCCGCCGCGGTTCGGTCCGACAGTGACCGCCCTCGAGGACGAGCGAGAGGGAACGCGGACGCCATGGGTTTCTCGTCGGATCGGCCGGCCGCCGGATCGAAGCAAGCCGCGCGGCGGCGCGAGCCGAGCCGACGCGACCTCCTCGGCCTCGGATCGGCGGTGCTGGCGACGGCCGCAATGCCGCGCGCCGCGGCGGCGCAGTCGATCTTCCTGCCCGACATCCGCTCCGAGTTCGCGCGGTTTCCCGCCCTGCCGATCGGCCGGCCGCAGGCGGTGCCGACCGACGAGGGCATGCTGTTCTTCGTCCAGCACGCGATCGACGCAAACGCCATCGTCTATGCCGCCCGCCGCCTGCCCGACGGCCGGCTCGACCCGGACGAACCGGTCGAGACCTTCTGGCGCCGCTTCGCCACCGCCGGCCATCGCCGCGAACTCAGTTTCTTCGAGCGGCATTTCGCCTTCGGCCTGGTGGCGACGCCGGAGACGGCCGGGGTGTGGAGCGTCCACGTCGCCGCGCTGTCGTCGCGCAAGGGCCGCCTCGACCGTGGCCCCGACGGCAAGCCGCGCATCCTCGTCGAGATCGACGGCAAGCCGCGCCGGCCGGTCTACGTCTGGGTCGAGGCCGAACGCGGACACTTCATTCCGACCATCCGCCACGTCGACGTCTATGCCGTGACCGAGGGCGAGACGGGCTTCTGTCGCGAACGTCTGGTCTTCGGCTGATCGACGGGCGTAGGGCTCGCCTCGGCACGTCCGAGGCGATAAGCAGTGCGGGTGCGGGATCGCGTTGGGGCAGGCCGCGAGGTGGCGATGCTGGGGAAGATGTTCTCCTTCCTGTGGAGGAACGCGCCGAAGGGCATGCCCCTGCCGGTGATCGGCCTCGCCGTCGTCACCGGCCTCACCCGCGACGCGCTGCTGATCGTCACCAATGCCGCCGCCTCGGACGTCGGCAAGCCGAACTTCTTCTCGTTCTGGCTGCCGGTCTTCCTGGCGACGCTCGCCGCCTATGCGGTGCTCCACCTCGTCTATCCGGTGATGGCGCAGACCATGGTGGCGCGCATGGCGGCGGCGCTGCGCCTCAGGCTCACCCGGCACCTGCTCGAGACGCCGCCGATCTTCGTCCAGAGCCGCGAGCACGGCAGCCTCTACCACATCATGACCACCGACGTTCAGGTGGTCACCCAGATCAGCCGGACGCTGCTCGAGTTCCTCCCGGCGGTGGTCTTCCTCGCCGTGGCGCTGCCGCAGATCTTCCTGATGTCGGTGCCGGTCGCCGTCTTCACCGTGGTGGTGATGGCCGGCGGCATCCTCGGCTACTATCTCCAGCGCCGGGCGATCTCGGGGCTGGCGCGCGACATCCGCGCTCTGGAGATCCGTTATTTCGAACGCGTCAACGACGTCATTGCCGGCTTCCGCGAGCTGAAGCTGCATCGCCCCCGTCGCGCCGACCTCGCCGGCGAGGTCGAGGACACCGTCGGCGCCGCGCGCGACACCACCATCCGCATGGAACGGCGCTACGCCGCCGGCGAAGTGGTGGTGCAGTCGCTGAAGTTCGTGCTGGTCGGCGGCGTCGTCTTCCTCGTGCCCTGGCTCGGTGAGGGCGACGGCACGGTGGTCTTTCGCCTGCTGACGGTGATCCTGTTCTCGCTCGGCCCCTTCGAGGCGGTGGTCAGCCAGATCCCCGGCCTCCTCAGGGCGATGGTCTCCTTCCGCCGCATCGACGAGCTCGACGCCGAACTGCGCGCCTGCGCCACGCCGGTCCCCGACGACCGGCCGATGCCCGCGCCGTTCGACACGTTGACGCTCGAGGGCGTCACCGCCCGCTGGGGCGCCGACGGCGAGACCGGCTTCGCCCTCGGTCCGATCGACTTCGAGCTGAAGCGCGGCGAGATCGTCCTGGTGGTCGGCGACAACGGCTCGGGCAAGACCACCTTCCTCAACGTCCTGACCGGTCTGATCGACATCGACGGCGGCCGCATCCTGGTCGACGGCGTGCCGGTGGAGGAGGCCGACCGCGCCGCCCATCGCGACCGCTTCTCGGCGATCTTCACCGTCTTCCACCTGTTCTATCGCCTGTTCGGCCTCGCCCACGTCGATCCCGAACACACCCGCGAGATCCTGCGCCGCCTCGGTCTCGACGGCGTCACCGACTACGACGACGGCGCCTTCACCCGGCTCGAACTGTCGTCGGGTCAGCGGCGGCGGCTGGCGCTGGCGGTGGTGATGCTGGAGAACCGCGACATCGTCGTGCTCGACGAGTTCGTCGCCGATCAGGACCCCGGCAAGCGCGAGTTCTTCTTCCGCGAGCTGCTGCCGGAGCTGAAGGCGCGCGGCAAGACGGTGGTCGTCACCACCCACGACCTCGCCTGGGTGCCGTGGTGCGATCGGCTGGTGCGCTTCGCCGACGGTCGCATCGTCGCCGTCGAGGAACACGGGCGGCCGGACGCCGAGGCCGCGACGCACCGAGAGTGATCGCCGCTCACGCCCGGCCGGGCAGCGCCACCACCAGCGCGGCGTTGATGCCGCCGAAGGCGAAGGAATTGGACATCGCCGCGTCGGCCGAGAAGGCCCGGGCGACGTGCGGCACCGGCTCGAAGCCGATCTTGGGATCGATGCCGAGGAAGTCGATCGTCGGCGGCGCGATCTGCGCCCGGAGCGCCTCGACCGTGACGATCAGCTCGAGCGCCCCGCCGGCACCCAGCGCATGGCCGTGGATCGGCTTGGTGGAGGAGACCAGAAGCCCGTCGAAGGCCGCCCCGAACACCTCGCGCAGCGCCTGGGTCTCGGTGACGTCGTTGGCGATCGTGCCGGTGCCGTGGGCGTTGCAGTAGCCGATCCGCTCGGGATCGAGCCCGCTGGACATCACGGCGCCGCGCACGCAGGCGGTGGCGCCCGCGGGATCCGGCCTGAGAAGATCGGCGGCGTCCGACGTGTTGGCCTGGCCGACCAGTTCGGCGAGCACGGTCGCACCGCGCGCCCGCGCCGCCTCGGGCGCCTCCAGCACGACGATGCCGGCGCCCTCGCCCAGCACCATGCCGGTGCGTTCGCGCGAGAACGGGCGGCAGACGCCCGTCGTCATGACGTGCATCGCCTCCCAGGACGCGAAGACGCCGTCGACCAGCAGCGATTCCGCCCCACCGGCGATGCAGCGATCGACCACGCCGGCGCGGATCAGATCGGCGGCGAGCGCGATCGACTGGGTCGCCGAGGCGCAGGCGGTGGAGATGCAGAAGGTCGGCCCGGTCGCCTTCCATTCCATGCCGATCCACGAGGCCGGCGAACTCGTCATGATCTTGGGGATCGCCATCGGGTCGGAGCGCTCGGCCGGCGCCTCGACGAAGCGGACGTAGTTGCGCTCGAGCGTCTCGGCGCCGCCGAAGCCCGAGCCCACCACGACGCCGCAGCGCGCGCCGAAGTCGCCAGCGCCGAGGCCGGCCTGCGCGATCGCCTCGCGCGCCGCCGCCAGCGCCAGGATGGCGGTGCGGTCCTGGAAACGTGGCTTGGCGTCGGTGGCGAGCGCGGCGAAGTCTGCCTCGGCGATGCGGGCGGCGCGCTTGACCTGCTGGCGATGGATGCGCGGAAAGGCGACGTCGACCACGGCGCTCCGGCCGTCGCGGGCGGCGGTCCACAGGGGCTCGACGCCGATGCCGCAGGCCGAGACGGCCCCGAGACCGGTGATCGCGACGGGCTTCACGACGCCTCCTGCCGACGATGCGCCTCGATGTGGCCGGTGACGACGTCGATGAGCTCGCCCACCGTCTTCGCCTCCGTCAGCTTCTCGTCGACCGGCACGTAGACGCCGAACTTCTCTTCGATCGCCATGAGGATCATGACGAAGTCGGCCGAGGCGATGCCGAGATCGTCGAGACGCTGGTCGTCGTCGATGACACGATCGCCGACCATGCCTTCTTCCGCGACGATGGCGAGCAGCCGACGCCGTAGATCTTCGTCCCGTTCGGCGGTTTCGGCCATGACAACACCCCGCAGGCAGTTCCAGATCCGTCGAATCTGTCTTAAGCCAAGCGAACGACTCTGCAAAGGACACAGGTCGTCGATCAGGGATCGTACGCGCGCCGCGATCGACCGGCCGGCGATGCCCGTGAAAGGAAGCGGAAATGGCTCCCGCCGTCGTCGTCCGCTCGGTTCTCTTCCACGTCGCCGCGGTCGGCGCGGTGATCGTCTTCCTGCCCTTCGCGCCGCTGCTGCTGATCCCGGATCGACGGCCGTCGCGCCCCTTCCTCGTCGCTTTCTTCCGCCTCTTCGGTTGGCTCCTGCGGGTGATCGTCGGCATCGACTGGCGGGTCGAGGGGGCGAAGCACCTGCCGAAGGGTGCCCATCTCGTCGCATCGCGCCACGAGTCGGCCTGGGAGACGCTGTTCCTGCCGCTGATCCTCGACGACCCCGCCGCCTTCGCCAAGAGCGAGATCTTCTCCTGGCCGCTCGGCGGCCTCGTCGCCCGGCGCGCCGGCCACATCGCGATCGACCGCGGTGGCGACATCGCCGCCCTCAAGTCCGCCTTCGAGGCGGCCCGGAGCACCGTCGCCGCCGGCCGCAGCCTGCTGATCTTTCCATCGGGCACCCGTCAGGCGGAAGGCCGCGACCGCATCCAGCCCGGCGTCGGCGCGCTCTACGAGCTCCTCGACGTGCCCTGCGTGCCGGTCATGCTCGATTCCGGCCGCTGCTGGCCGCCCGACACCTGGCTGAAGTTCCCCGGCACCATCCGCGTGGTGATCGGCGAGCCGATCCCCGCCGGTCTCGACCGCCGCGCCTTCGTCGCCGAGCTGGCGACGCGCCTCGGCGCGGCCGGTCGAGGGGAGGGGTGATGCGCGCAGGAACTCTCTCCCCGCTCGGCCGCTTCGCGATCGTCGCGACCATCGCCGCGAGCTTCGCCGCCTCGGTCGCCGCCCCCGTCGCCGTCTACACCGTGACGCTCGCCGCCTTCGGCCTGCCGCACGTCCTCGCCGAGCTGCGTTTCGTCGACCTGCGCTTCTCCGGCCGCCTCGCCCGGATCGGCCCGGCGCTGGTGTTGCTTCTCGCCGGCGCGCTCCTCGCCCGGATCGCCGGCTGGGCCGGTCTCCTCGCGCCGCCGGTCGCGGCGGGTGCCGAGTTGCTGTGCGGCGCCGGTCTGGTCTTCGCCTGCCTCGGCCTGTTGCGGCGTCGCCGCGCGGGCGTCGCCGCGATCGGCCTCGCGCTCGCCGCCGGCGCCGTCCTCGCTCCGGCGACGACGCTCCTCCTCTTCGCCGTCGCCCACAACGGAACGCCGCTGGCGCTCGTCCTCGACGTGACGCCGAAGGCCGAACGCACCCGCCGCCTCGCGCTCTGGGCGCTGCCCTTCGTGTTCGTTCCGGCGCTGATCGTCACGGGGCTCCCCGCCGACCTCGCCGATCGGCTCGGCCTGTGGCTACCGGATCTGTCGCCGCTCGGGGCCGGCGGCATCGAGAACCATCTCGGCGTCTACGTCGCTCCGGCGCTGGCCGGCGGATCTCGTGCGGTCGATCTCTTTGCCGCCGCGGTCTTCGCCCAGACCATGCACTACGGCGCGGTGATCCACCTCTTGCCGCGTCTCGTGCCGGCGAACGCCCGCGGCCGCATCCCCTGGCCGCGGCCGGCGGTCTTCGCCGGCGTGCTCGCGGCGTGCGGCCTCGTGCTGCTCGCCCTCTTCCGCTTCGACTTCCCCGATGCCCGCCGCCTCTACGGGCTCGCGGCACTGATCCACGCCTGGCTGGAGATCCCGGTGATGATGCTGATGCTCGGGTCCGTCTCAGCGGAAAGCGTCGACGACGAGGCCGAAGCCGGCGGAAGCGCCGTTGGCGAGCGCCGAGAGGGCGAGACCGCGTGACAGGCTGCAGCGCGATCCGATCGCCTGCGCCACGCCTTCGACCGCGACGACGGCGATCTCGACGGTGAGCACGACCCGCCCCCAGGTCTCCGGTTCGGCGAAGGCGAGGACGGCGTTCCAGGCGAAGGGGTGGGTGAGAAGCGTCGCGACCACGGCGACGAGCGCCGCCCGGCCGGGTGCGGCCCATCCGGTCGCCCGTGCGGCGAGGCCGGCGACGGCGGCTTCGATCGTGATCGAGGCGAGGAGTGCGCCGCCCTGAACGGCGGTGAGGTTTGCGAGGCCGAGGTCCATGACCTAGGCTAACACGACACCCGATGCGGAGGCTTCCATGCGCACGATCGTCCCGACCCTTCTCGTCCTCGCCGCGACCGCGGGGTCTGCCATGGCCGACGTCGTGCCGCCGCGCGAATTCGTCCTCGCCCGCCACGGCGAACTGGTCGTCGCCAAGGGCTGGACCTGCCCGAAGGTGACGGCGAGCGATCCGGTCGAGGGCTATCCCGAGCTGAGGGCCAAGGGCCTGACGCCCAATCTCGTGGTCTGCTCCGACGGTGCGAAATACGTCGTGGCGGTCCCCGCCCGCCGTCGCCCGATCCCCGGTGGCACGGTCGAACCGTCGGCCGAGCCGGAAGTGCTGAAGCTCGACTGACCGACCGGACCCCCACGAACGACGACGAGGTCCGCCGGGGGGAGCGGACCTCGCCATCGCGAGCAGGGGGGGAGGATCGGGTCACTCGTAGCGGCAGACCCGGCGGGTTCCGACCACGTCGCCCCAGCGGTTGACGCGCTCGACGATCATGCAGCGGCGGACGGGTTCCTCGTAGGCGACGGGGCGCTGGGCGAGCGCGGAGCCGATCACCAGACCGGTGGCCAGACCACCGACGCCCCAGCCCCAGGCGGGGCCGCCGTGGTGGTGATGCGGGTGGGGCGGCGGGAAGGCCTGGGCGGTGCCGACCGAAGCGACGCCGGCGACGGCGATCGTGGTGGCGACGAGGGCGGCGGTCAGGATCTTCTTCGACTGGAACATGGCTCTCTCCTCGGGGTCCGGGGAAGGCACCGTCATGGCCTTCTTGTCCATGGGTCGCGCCGGGCGGAGATCGGGTTCATGTCCGACGTCGATTTTTTCGTCTTTTCGCACGGCGGCCGAGAAACGGCGGAAATCCGCCGTGGAACGACGACGCCCGCCGCGGGGGCGGCGGGCGGATCGTGGATCGGCGCGAGAAATGCGTCAGCGGGCGCGGGCGACCGCGGCGGCGGCGTCGACCAGACCGGCGCCGAAGACCGGATCGCGTCCCGGCGCGCCGAGATCGATCGCGGTCTCCGTCAGGATGCGGCCGACCGCGTCGGGGGCGAGGTCGGGCCGCGCCTCGAGCAGCAGCGCGACGACGCCCGAGACCTCGGCGGCGGCCACCGAGGTGCCGGTCGTCAGGTCGTAGCCGCCGTGCGGGGCCGGCACCAGCACGTCGACGCCCGGCGCCGTGACGGCGACGTGGTTGCCCCGGACGGCCTGCGGCAGGATGTGGTCGTCGGCATCCGAGGCGGTGACCGCCACCACGCCCGGCGTCGCCGCCGGATGGAGCGGCGCCGACTGCGGCCCGGCATTGCCGGAGGCGGCCACCGCGACCACGCCGCGCGAACGGGCGAGCTGGATCATCCGCGCCAGGAACGTGTCGGCCGGCCCGGCGAAACTCATCGACAGGACGCGTGCGTGCTGCTCGACCGACCAGTCGAGGCAGGTGACGACGTTGAAGGTGACGCCCTCGGCGACGCCGCGCGCGCCCGGCGGTCCGAAGGCCCGCGCCGTCAGCAGCCGCGCCGCCGGTGCCGCGCTCGACAGCCGCACACGGGCGGCGATCGCCCCCGCCATGGCAGTGCCGTGGGCGCCCGGCGTCGGATCGACGCCGGGAAGCGCATCGAAGCTCCCCTCGATCGCCCCGGCGAGCTCGGGATGGCCGGCGTCGGCGCCGGTGTCGATCACCGCCACCAGCACGCCACGCCCCTGCGCCTTGGCATGGGCGGCGTCCAGCTGCAGCTTGGCGGCGGCATACTGACCGGGCAGCGGAGCCGTCGAGGCCTCGCCCGTCGCCGCGGTGGTCAGGGCCGGTGCCGGTGCCGGCGCGGTGGCGACCGCTTCGCTCGGCGCGGCGGCCGTCTGTTGCAGCGTGTAGATCCAGTTCGGCTGGGCCGAGGCGATGGTGCCTTCGCTCTTCAGCCGCTCGAGGCTCTCGCGCGTGCCGCGGCCGTCGAGTGCGGCGAGGCGGTGGAGTGTCGTGCCGGTCAGGCGGATCGGCCGGCTCTCGACGAGGCGCAGACCACGCCGCGCCGCGAGACGGGCGACGTCGACCGTGCTCTTCGCCTCGATCAGCACCTCGCCCGGCACGTAGCGGGTCTCGCCCGCCGGTGGCAGGGTGACGATCGGCCCGCGCGTCGCCGCCCGGCGCGGCGCCTCGACCCGCGGTCGCGGCCGCCGCACGATCGGCGGATCGTCCTCGTCGTCTTCGATGACGATCACCCGCCGCGTCCGGCGCTGGACGTAGTCCTCCTCCCAGCGCTCGTTGTGCGGCAGGCCGTGGAGGATGACCGCGCCGTTGGGCAGTTGCCCCCCGTCGGCCGAGCGGCTGCCGGCATTGCTGGAGGGACCCGTGTTCGACGGTCCGGCGGACTGGCCGAGGGCGTTCGGCGTCGCCGCCAGCAGGGCCGCGATCGCGACGACGCCGGCGAGGGCGATGCCTCGCCGGCGCCGGACGCCGGGATGGTTCGTCGGATGACCCGAGACATCGCGCATCGTTCGATCTCCACTCGACGGGTTGCCGGCCGCGCGTCACGGCGCGACCTGGACGAAGGTGACGAGGCGGCCTTCCGCCTTCAGCGCCGCAGCGACCGCGGCCGGGTCGCCGCCCTCGGCGAGCGCCAGACGCCAGAAGCCGTTGGCCTTCGGCCCCTCGGCGAGGCTCGCGCCGTGGCGCTTGAGGAGGGCGCCGATCTCGTCGATCCGCGCCTCGGGGGCGAAGGCGACGAGCAGCGTCGGCCCCTTGGCCGTCACCGCGACCGTGCCCTGCGACGCCGTCTCGTATCCGCCGCTCGCCGAGCGCGTGCCGAGGAGGCCGCCGACCACCGCCGACTGGACGGCGAGAACGGCCACCACGGCGGCCGCCGCGTAGGCGAGCCGGCGCGGCGCGAGCCCGGCGAGGAGGTCGGCGATCCGCTCGCCGATCCGTTCGACGAGGCCCGACTTCACCGCCGCCAGCGGCAGCACCGGGCGCGGCTCGGCGGCGATCGCCGTCATCAGCTTGTCGAAGGCGGCGGTCGAACGCGGCCGGATCGCCTCGTTGAGGGTGATCGCCTCGGCCATCTCCTCGCGGACGAGGTCGAGCCGGCGGGCGAGTTCGGCGTCGTCGGCCAGCGCGGCCTCGACGCGACCGCGATCGGCGGCCGAGAGCCGTCCGTTGGCGTACCAGGGCAGGAGATCCTCGATCTCGCCGCGTCCCTTGTCGTGAGCCGTCTGGGTCATGGCCAACCTCGATCGATGCCGGCTGCAGCGAGCAGCTCGGCGAGTTTCTTGCGGGCGTGGAAGAGACGGGTCTTCACCGTGCCTTCCGGGATGCCCACGATCTTCGCGACCTCCTCGACGGAGGCCTCGTGGTAGTAGACGAGGTCGAGGACCTCGCGGTGTTCGCCCGTCAGCCGCTCCATGCAGAGGCGGATGGCGGCGCCCTTGTCCCGCTTCTGGGAGACGACCTCGGGCGTGTCGGCCTCGTCCTCGATCTCGGCCGCCTTCTCCTCGTCGAGCCCCGCCTCGCGGCGACGCCGGAGACCGGAGAGCGCCTTGAAGCGGGCGATCGACAGGAGCCAGGTCGAGACCCGGGAGCGTCCCTCGAAGGCTCCGGCCTGACGCCAGACGTCGAGAAAGGTCTCCGACACCGCGTCTTCGGCCACCGTCTCGTCGCGGACGAGCCGCAGCACGAAACGGAAGACGGCCGTCTGATGGCGCGAGAACAGGACTCGCATCGCCAGTTGGTCGCCCGCGGCGATTCTTCGCAGAAGGTCCTCGTCGCTCGTCGTCATGTCCGGTCCAACACGGGCCGTTCGACCATGGGTCGCGCCGGCCCGCCGTTCGGTTCAATCCTCTTTCGCGAAAAGTCGACCGATCGGCGAAGCCCCCGCCGCCGGCCGTCGTCGCGCGCCCATCCCCGACGATAAGCGCAGCCGCCCCGCGCCGCGACTCCGATTTTCGGCCCCGGCGGGCGCGCCGGCGGTGACCGACCGGATCACACCCGGAATACACGCAATACGAGTAGTGCGGCGAATGTCGCATGCGGAGGTCGCCGCCGACGCTTGACTCGCGACGAGCCATTTGATCAATATTTCGTTAAAGTTGCTGATCGAGAGAAATGCGACTCTAGCGTGGGTTGAAGGGGGTTGTATCAGGGGGATGCGCGCGACGCGGCCGGCGAAACGCCGGTTTCCGCGAACGCTCGTGCCATGCCTCTTGAAACGGCCCCGTCATGGGGTTTCGGGATCGTGGGCATCGACGCGACGCACAGCAACTGGAGCATTCCCGCTGCCGCCGCCGGCTGGGTCGGGGCGGGAAGCCTCGAGTTCTCCTTCGGCCCGAAGCGTGTCGACGCGCTGTTCTTCGGCACCGAGAAGCTCGCACCGGAAGATCCGCGCCTGTGCTGGTTCGCCTTGAGCGGCACCGCCGCCGACGGCGGTCCCTTCCCGCCGGGGTTCCGCTTCTCGCCCTACGATCGCCGGGAACTGCCGCCCCGCCCGACCCCGTCGCCCTTCGGCTCGCCCTTCGTCGCGCCCCGCCGTCCGATGCTCGACGCCCTGCACGACGTCGAGCGGCGCATCGTCCGTTTCGCCAAGGCGCATCGAGACTTCTTCGCCTGCGGTCGGACCGCGGTGCTGCATGCCCTGAACGAAGAGGGTCGCATCGAGTGGTTCGCGACCGACGACCTCTTCGCCGGTCCGACCGACGGCGAGATCGTCGGCCGCCCCTATCCCTTTTCGCTCGGCCGTCTCCTGCCCGGCGACCGGCACGGCGTGGTCGCCGGCGAACGCGGCTTCGCCACGGTCGCGGACGGCCGCCCCGTCTTCGTCGTCGCCTCCTTCGCCAAGGACCAGTGCCGCCGCGACGTCGCGCCCTGCGACGGCGCCTGCGGTGCCCCGACGCGCATCGGCGAGGACGTGGTCTGGCCGGTCTGCAGCGACGGCATGATGCGGCTCGCCCTGCGCGGCGAAGGCGAGAAGGGCGAATGGCGCTTCCGCCCCGTCGCCGGCGAGGGCACCGACGAGACGCTCGGCCGGCCGCACGTCCTCGCCGACGAGGCGGTCGTCTGGGTCGGTGCGAACGGCTTTCTCCACGCCACCGCCGGTGCCGCCTCCTGGCATGCCTGGCGACCGGGTTTTCGCGCCGCCGCCCACCTGGACCTCCACGTCGACGTCCAGGGGCGCTCCTGGCAGTTCGGCGCCACCGAGGCGGGGTGGGCCTGGGCCAAGATCTCGACCGGCGTGCAGGAATACGCGCCGGTCTCCGGCTATCAGGTGAGCGGCGGCTCCTTCACCCTCCAGGGGGCGGACTTCTGCCAGCGGCCGACGGCGCACGACGGCGTCCGCGTCGTGGTGCAGGCCTTCGACGGCCGTTTCGCGGTGCCGCTTCTGGAGTGGAGCGACGCCTCGCTGGTCGCCGTCGGCGATCTGCCCGCCGGCATCGACCCCGACGACGTCATGGCCGGCGGCAACGTCCACCTGCCGCGCGGCTTCGAGTTCCGCCTGCTCTCGCTCGCCGGCCACGGCCTCTACGCGCTGAGGAGCGGCATCCTGCCCTGGTCCAACCGCCACGACGCCCGCGCCTTCCTCTTCGCCGACCACCTCTTCCTCGCCAGCAGTCAGGACACACGATGCATCATCGTCGCCTGTCGCGTCTGATCGGGGCCCTTGCGGGCCTCCTGGCCGGTGCGGTTCTCGCCCTCGTCTCGGTCGTCCTGTCGCCCGCGCCGGCGGTCGCCGCGGCGGGGCAGGTCTACCTCGTCCAGGCGAGCGGCTGGATGGACGGCTACATCAACAACACCGGCGGCGCGTTCCAGCGACGGATCGAGCGTTTCGTCGCTCTGACCCGTCAGGATGCCTGGCCGATGGCCGTGGCGAGCTTCAACAGTCATCGCGAGGCCGAGAAGCGGGCCGACGGCTGTTCGCCGCGCCTCCTCTTCCCCGTCGACGGCTGCGTCGAGACCTCGACGTTGGCGCTCTGGTCTGAGGACGGCGTCCGCCGTGCCCTCGCCGCCGTCGCGATCCCGCAGAACGACACCGGCGGGCTCGCCAACGCCTTCCTCGAGGAAGCCCTGCTGCGGGCCCGCATCATCGAACTCGGCGATCAACCGCAGGGCATCGTCTGGATCGTCACCAACAACAAGAACGCGCCGATCGGCACCATGGCGGCGCGCGAGGTCTTCGCCTCTTCCGCCGCCTTCATGAAGCGCCTGAGCGGCGGTTGGGAAGAGCTCGGTGCCACCGGCGTCGTCGCCCTGCCGGTCGAGATGGCGGCTCAGAGCGCCACCCGCCCGCATTTCGGCCGCGACACCGGCTTCATGATCTACGGCATCGCCTTCGGCGACGTCGGCCTGAAACTCCTGCACCACGTCGTCGAGCGCCCGCAACTGATCGCCGAGTTCGGTCGCGTCTTCCGCGTCCGGCCGCTCGAGCGCGAGGCCCTGCGCCTGGTGGTCGAGCCGCAACAGGTCGACGAGAAGATCGACGTCGGCCTCGATCGCGACGGCAACGTCTTCGTCGGCGGCGCCGAGGTCGGCCGCGCCGCGCCGCTCGTGCTGCGCGCCTCGCTGCAGAACACGATCTACCCCTATGTCGTGCGCCGCGCGGCGCTGAGGCTCGCCTGGCAGCCCGACGAATCCGCGGCCAGGGCCGAACTGCGCGCCTCGGTCGTGCCGGCGGTGGTGGAGGCGATCGCCCCGGGCGAGGCGCGGGAGATCACCGTCTCGCTCGACTTCTCCGCCGTGCGTCCCGACGACGGCAGCAAGCTCGTGTCCGAGGCCTTCGTCTCGAGCGGCAGCCTGCGGCTCGAGGTCGCCGACATCGACGTCGAGCGCGAGCCGGAGGCGGTGCAACGCCTGCGCCGGGTCTTCCTCGGCGACGCGGCCGCGGTCGGCGGTCCCTCCGCCGACGATCTCGCGGTGCCCCAGATCTTCCTCGCCGGCAACCGCATCCCGCGGTCCGACGGCGTTCTGCCGCTGCACTTCGCCGCCAACGCCTATCCGAAGGAGACCATCCTTCAGCTCCTGGCCGCGATCGTCGCGTTGATCGCATCGATTCTGACCGTCGCGCACTTCGCCCGCCGGCGGCCGCAGATCGTCGACCTCGACGGACAGCGCGTGAAGCTGAACCTGCGCCCCTTCGAACGCACCACCTACACCGCCGCCTCCGGCCGGACCTGGACCGTCAAGGGCGGTCTGTTCGGCGAGAAGAGCGCGCGGGCCACCCGGTTGACATGAACCCGCCGGTTCCGGAGACGCCGACATGACGCAGACGCCGATCCTCCTCGCCCAGAAGACCACGCCGCCGGTGCCGGCGCCGCTCGCGCCCGTGCTGCCGCCGTCGAACGGCACCACGCCGCTCAAGGCGGTGACCACCCCGTCGGTCGGCGGTTCGACCGGCGTTCCCGCCGACCGCGGCATGGGCTGGGACCGCCTGCCCTTCAACGGATTCGACATCGCGGTGATCGCCTGCCTGACCATCCTGGTGGCGCTGGTGGCGCTGATCCCGAAATCGCTGATCGCCCGCCATCTCGTCGCCCGCCGCGCGACGCCCTCGGCCGCCAACGCCGCCGGCTGGATGGCGTGGTTCTTCATCGTCTTCGCCACGCTGATGGTGCTGGTCGGCACGCTCGGCCGCTGGTGGTCGCTCGTCGTCTTCTACGGCCCGGCCGGCGCGGTCGCGGCGCTGTTCCTGGTGGCGACGATCTACCTCTTCGCCCGCGCCCTGAAGACGCGGCGGTGACCTCACTCGGGCCTCGGCGAAAGGGGGCGGAACGATGAATACCAACGTACCGAACATCGAACTCGGGCCGCGCGGCGCCGATCGCACGGTCGAGGTCCGGCCGACGCTCTTCGTCGCGGTCGGCGGCACCGGCATGGAGATCGCGCTCAGGCTGCGGCGGCGGATCCTCCAGGCCGACTGGAACGGTTCCCGCCTGTCGTCGCTCGCCGACTTCCCGCCGGCCGCCTTCCTCTATTTCGACACCGACACCAACACCGCGGTCGAGAGCAACAAGTCGCAGCGCCAGGACCCGCTGTCCGAGCTCGTCGCCTTCAGCCCGAAGGAGGCGATCCAGAACAAGGTCGACCTCGTCTACTACCGCGACGAGGCCCGCCATCAGGCCAACATCGCCGAATGGATGCCGGCGACCGACCTGTCGCGCATCAACGCCGAGCACGGCGCCGGCCAGGTCCGCGCCATCTCGCGCCTGCTGTTCTTCCAGGAATTCACCCGCCTGCGCGACTCGATGGTCGACGGCGGCCAGCGCATCCTCCAGAACGTCAACCGCGAGGACCAGCTCCAGCGTCTCGGCCTGACCATCCAGCCCAACACGCTGCGCATCGTCGTGCTCGCCTCGGTCGCCGGCGGCACCGGTTCGGGCGGCTTCATCGACATGGGCTATCTCGCCTCCAGCCTGCGGCTGGCGCCGCAGTCCGACGTCGACCTCTTCCTGCTGCTGCCCGGCGGCTTCCAGGGCGCCAATCGCGGTCGCGTCTTCGCCAACGGCTATGCCGCGCTGTCCGAGCTCGAGATGTGCATGCGCGGCGACCGCCGTGCCCCCTACGTCGGCCGCTGGACCGACCGCGATCGCCCCGAGGGCGTCGAGCGGCCGTTCAAGGACGTCTATCTGATCGATACCAAGAACGTCGCCGGCGATCTCACCGGCGACAAGGACGTGGTGTTCGACATGGTGGCCGACATCATGTTCGAGGACTTCGGCAACTCCGATTTCGCGCGGCGCAAGCGTTCGATCGGCGTCAACCAGCAGCAGTTCAAGATGCGGCCCTACGCGCCGCGCATCTGGGCGGCCCAGGGCGACACCGCCTTCTCCTTCTACAAGGGCTATTCGAGCGTCGGCCAGTCGACGCTGAACACCACCACCGCGCTCGAATACGACAAGTCGGTGAAGGAGGTGACGCGCGACATGATCGCCGCCTTCTTCGGCGTTCTGCAGAACGCCCGGCAGAACGCCGTCCAGGCCGAGGAGCGCGACGCCTTCCTGCGCAACAACCTCCACCTCGCCTCGACCGCCTTCCAGGACATCCCGGAGATCGGCGTCGGTCAGACCGAAATGGCGATCGCCGAATTCGCCCTCGTCGACCATCTGCTGATGCGCGACGACAACGGCCGCATCGACGGCACGCTGGTGATCGACGTCGGTCGCGACATCGACCGCATCCGGCTCGAGTTCGCCGATCACGCCGCCTGGCCGCGCGAGGTCGAGCGGGTGTTCGAACAGCGCCGCGTCGACGTCGACGGCCGCCCCGGCCAGCAGGTCGCCTACGGCCCGCGCGGCGAGGAGATCAAGCTCAACCGCGAGAAGCTGACCGCCCGCCTCGTCGGCGAAGGCGACGAGGGCCTGCCGGCGCTGCTCTATCGCTACGTCGACGACCACGAGCGCGGCGGCCTCGACTACACCATCGCGCTGATCGAGGACATCGTCCGCGCCGTCGAGGACGGATCGGGCGGCGCGATCGCCCGTCTGGCCGAGGCGGAGAAGAAATACGCCAATCTCGCCAACGAGATCGCCAATCAGAACTACATTCCGAGCCTGAAGCGGCTGCAGGAGGCGGCGCAGCCGCGGTTCCTGTCGCTGGGCTCCAACCGCTCGATGGCCGAGACCATCCTCGGTCAGGCCCAGTACGACGTCGGCGACATCCTGCGGCTCAGGCTCCGGGCGATAGCCTGCGGCGAGGCGCAGATCCTGCTGCACGAGGTCTGCGAGCGTCTCGGCGCGCCCAAGGGCACCGACGCGACCACCAACGAGCGCAAGGGCACCGGCCTCGTCGGCGAGTTCCTGCGCGGCCGCGCCACCGTCCAGCGCCTGCTCGCCAACGTCCAGCTGCAGATCGACCGCGTCGACGACGTCATCCGCCGGCCCGACGGCGGCACCTACTTCACCATCGCCGACCGCAAGATCGAGATCGCCGTCGCCTCCGACGACCTGCTGCTGTGGGGTCGCGAGGCCTTCAAGGGCGAGGGCGGGTCGCGCGGCCTGTTCCGCCGTCTGCTCGAGGACAAGGAACAGGCGCGGATCATCAACATGGTGATCGAGGAATCGAACCGTCGCCTCGCCCGCCACCTGCCGAAGATCACCTCCTGCACCGACGCGCTCAGGGCCATCCCCGAGGAGGATCGCCGCGAGCTCTTCCGCAAGATGATCCAGCGCGCCATGCCGTGGATCGACGCCCGCTTCGACCGCGACGAACTCAAGCTCGGCGAGGAACAGTACAAGCTGATCATCGCCGTCAACGACAAGGCCGAGTTCCAGCGCGAGTTCGGTCCGCAGATCGCCGCCAGCCTGCCGGCCCGCGTCGGCGTCAAGACCGTCGGCTACGAGGAGACCTCGGTCCGCGGCAAGATCGTCTGCTACTGCGAGCTGAGCGGCATCCCGCTCGACCTGATCGACCCGCTGCGCGGCGAGTGGCGCCGCGCCTACGAGGAGGAGATGCATCGCCCCGATGCCATCCCGCTCCACAACCACAAGGACTACGAGCAGTTCCCGGCGCCGGTGGTCCCCAAGGTCGAGGAGATCGAGCGCCAGCGCGCCCAGCTCGCGCTCTTCGTCAAGGCGGTGATCGCCGGCCTGCTGGTGCGCGCCGAAGACGGCAACTACCGCATCCAGATCCGTCCCAACGACTGGCATCGCGCCGGCAGCGAACGCAAGATCCGCCGCTCCAACTTCATGCTGTCGCAGGAAGCGAAGCTGCGCGAGCAGGTCGGCCAGTTCGAGGACGGCCTGACCTCGTCGCAGATGCTGGCGCTCGCCGCGCTCGCCAAGTGGACGGCGGACCGCGCCTATGCTCCGCGCCGGGTCGAGATCGACAAGCGCGAATCCCGGCTCGGCGGCCTCGCCCACCACGTCTGCCAGGAACTCGAGACCTATTTCCTCGACAGGAGCGCCAAGCGCCATCCCCGCTTCGAGACCGACCTGACGGCCGACGACGCCATCGCCCGCCTGCTCGCCCCCGATGCCCTCGGCCAGTGGACCGAGACCATCCCCGGCAGCGTCGAGGACGTCGACGGCAGCGAGGTCAACCGCGATCCCGGCGAGGACATCGCCCTGCGCGCCGCCGACAAGCGGCGGATCAGGGTCGCGGGCTTCCGCCCCGAGGTGATCGAACGGCTGCTGCGCGGCGAACCCGTGTCCACCGCCGCGCCGGCCTTCGCGCCTCCGCCACCGCCCGTCGCCGCCGCGCGCTGGTGGGTGGTCGATGCCGCCAATGCGCCGACCGGCCCGTTCGACGGCGAGGCTCTGGCGCGGATGGCCGCCTCAGGCGCGCTCGCCCGCGGAACCCTCGTCTGCCCCGAGGGTGGGGCGGCCTGGGTGGCCGCCGGCACGACGGTGCTGGCCGGCCTCTTCGTGGTCGCTCCGCCGCCTCCGCCCCCGCCTCCGCCGCCTTCCCGTTGATCGTCGTTCCCATCGAAAGGACAGTCCCATGCCTTCCAAGTCTTCGCGCCTCGCCGGCGTTCTTCTCGTCACCTCGTCGCTGGCGCTGACCGGCTGCACCACCACCGGACCCAAGCAGCAGACCGGCGCCCTGATGGGCGGGCTCGGCGGTGCCGCTGCCGGTGCGGTCATCGGTTCGGCGATCGGCGGTCGCGACGGCGCCCTCGTCGGCGCTGCCATCGGCGGTCTCGGCGGCGCCCTGATCGGCGGCGAGATCGGTCGCCAGATGGACGAGCGCGACCGCGCCGCCCGCGATGCGGCGATGCGAGCCGCCTTCGCCGAACAGGCCCGCAACAAGACCGGCCACGTCCGCCGCGCCTGGACCAATCCGGCGACCGGCAACCGCGGCGAGTTCGTCGCGACGCGCACCTACACCCAGAACGGCAAGAGCTGCACCGACTTCAATGAGCTCTATTTCAAGCACGAGATGGGCCAGCCGCTCAGGGGCGAGCACACCAACTGCGTCAGTGCGGACGGCCTCTATTGACCCGGTCCAGCCCGTCTCGCGCGGCGATGATCGTCGTGGTCCTGGCGTCGGCGGCGCTCCCCGCCGCCGGCGCCGAGACCTTCGATCCGCGCGCCTCCTATACGTCGGCACTCCGCGAAGTCTGGCCACGCGGCATGGTGCCGAGCGGCTCGGGCTTTCACGTCGGTGCCGGCAAGGTGCTGACGGCGGCCCACGTGGTCGCCGGCTGCCCGACCGTGTGGGCGCGCCACCGCGGTCGCGGCGGGACGGCGTCGCTGCTCGGCCTCGACACCCGCCACGACGTGGCGCTGCTCGACGTCCCGTCCTTGCGCGATCTGCCGCGACCGGTCTTCGCCGATGCCGTCGCCGATCACCCGGCGGTCCTGTGGGGCCATGCCGAGAAGCACGGTGTGATCGGCGATGATCCGAATGCACGGGCGACCGAGGTGCTCGGCATCCGAGTCGAACGCGTCGCCGTGCCGCTGCTCGACCTCGACGGCGCCGCGCCCAAGGGCTTCTCCGGCGGTCCCGTGGTCGACGAGGCCGGCGCGGTGCTCGGCATGATCGTCGCCAAATGGACCGGATCCGAGGCCTCGGTGCTCGCCGTGCCGTCCGACGTGTTGCGGCGCTTCCTGCTCTACATGGACGTCCGCCCCGACGTCGCTCCGTCCATCGATCGTCGAACCGACGCCCCGGCGGCGGACGGCCGTCGCGCCGCGCCGCCGTCCGGTCGCGACCCGCGCGGCGAGGCCGCCCGCGGCTTCGTCCTGCGCGTGGGGTGCTCGCGATGAGATCGACCACCGTTCTCGCCGCCCTCGCGCTGCTCGCGGCGCAATCCGCCGTCGCCGCCGACGGGACCAGCGTCGCGCTGGAGACACCGTGGTGCATCCCCGATCTGCCCTATGCCCGGATCCAGCAAGAGTTCTCCCTCGTTTTGGAGCGCCCCGACTGCGCTCAGTCCGTGGTCGCGGTCAACGT
Organism: Pinisolibacter sp. DMC19; assembly: GCF_056313985.1. Taxonomy (NCBI): domain Bacteria; kingdom Pseudomonadati; phylum Pseudomonadota; class Alphaproteobacteria; order Hyphomicrobiales; family Ancalomicrobiaceae; genus Pinisolibacter; species Pinisolibacter sp. DMC19. The sequence goes on from NZ_JBQUZF010000006.1 coordinate 182,654, forward strand.
CCGGACCCACATGATCGGCATCCATGCCTGTCGCGAGGTCGAGAGTGGGACCGCGGACGTGCGTTGTCGGAGCTTCGCCTTTCAGGTCAACAACGCCAACGACAGGGTCCAGGCGAGCGGCGTTCGCTTCATCATGAAGGGCACCGGTCGCTGGTGCCGTCGCCCGAACGGCGACTGGACCGCGGTCGAACCCGAGATCGTCAACTTCCGCGAGATCCAGCGCGACAGTCCGCCGCCGCCGACGATGGTCTGTGCCGATCCGCCGCGTCCGACCGTCGCCTCGCTCGCGCCGCGGCCGGCGCCGGTCGTCCGCCCGCCGTTCTGCGCCGCCGACTATCGACCGGCCTGCGGCGATCTCGTCGCCCTGCGCTACCTCGAAACCGAGGCGGCGTCCGACGACGACCTGCGCGCCGCCGTCGGCACCTTCCTCGCCGACGAGCGGGAGACGCGCTGGCGCGACCTGCCGAACGCGGTCGATCTCGGCCGCCTCACCGGCGCAGCGCTCGACCGGTCGCGCCGCCGCACCGCCTGCTCGCCGCCGACGCCGGTCGGCACCATCGCCTGCGGCCGGACCTGACCGCCGCGCCGACGAGGACATCGAAGACCATGCGAGATGCCGCCCAACCCTGTTCTCTCTGCGCCGAGAAGCGGCCGGTCGTCGTGCGGCTGTTCCGCTACTGCCCGGAATGCGGGACCGAGTTCGAACGTCCGGTTCCGCGGGCCGAGGCGGTGGCCGAGTCGGGGAAGCCCCGCCGCATCGATCCACCTTCGGAGATGGTGGGTCGGGTCGAGAGGACGTCCGTGGTCGAGAAGGAGACGCCGGGCGAGATCGTGACGAAGAAGCGTCCGGCGCCCCGGACGACGCGGCACGCCGCCGCCGTGGTGATGGTGGTCTCCGTCGTGGTGCTGCTCGTCGTCGTCGCGCTCGTCTGGAACAGTGGCCTCTTCGGTCCTTCGACGGCCGAGCGCAGGATCGAGGTCGTCGCGCGCCGCGGCGAATGGACACCGGTTCGCCTCGCCGACGCCGTCGGCAAGGGGCGTGCCTTCACCGTCGCCGGCGACGGGCCGATCCGCGTGCGCGTCGCCGGCGGCCGACCGATGATCGTCGACGGTCCGCCCCTCTCGCTCGGCGACCTCGCCGACGGCTCACTGGAGATCCGTGCCGTCGACCGCGAGACCACCGTCACCTTCCTCGCCCGCTGAAGCCTCTGCCTCACAGATTGGGTGGCGGCAGGCCGAGCTCACTCATCAGCCAGGCGGCGAACATCCTGACCGCGCGCTTCGGCTTCGACGTCGACGGGAAGACCAGATAGTGGCCGGTGTATTCGATGTCGTTGGAGATGCCGCGCAAGGGGGCGACGAGGCGGCCGCTCTCGAGTTCGGCCTCGACGAAGCGCAGCGATTCCAGCGCCACACCGATGCCGTTGACCGCCGCGGCGATCGCCATGAACGAACGGTCGAAGCGATAGCCGCGCGGCCGCGGCGGGGCGAGGCCGTTGGCGGCGAACCAGCGGTCCCAGCGCACCCGCTTGCGCTCGCTCTCGATCAGGATGTGGTCGAGCAGGTCCGACGGCTTGGTGATCGTGGCGGCGAGTTCGGGCGAACACAGCGGGCAGACCCGCTCCAGCCCGAGCGGAATGCTCGCCATGCTCTCGACCCGCGGCGGGCCGTAGGAGATGTCGGCGTCGATCTCGTCGGTCTGGAAGCGGTGGTACTCCGCCGAGGCGGAAAGCCGCACCTCGAGGTCGGGCAGGTCACGCCTGAGCCGCGTGAGGCGCGGCGTCAGCCATTGCGCCGCCATCGAGGGCGCGCAGTGCAGCCTGAGCAGGTTGGTCGAGCGTGTGCCGACCATCTCCATGCCCTGCCGCAGGTCGTCGAAGCCGCGGCCGACGTGGGAGGCGAGGATCGTCCCCACCGGATTGAGCCGCACGCTGCGGCCCTCGCGTTCGAACAGGATCGCCCCGAGCAGATCCTCGAGCTTGCGCACCGCATGGCTGACGGCGCTGGCCGAGATGCCGAGCTCTTCGGCGGCGGCGCGGAAACTGCCCGAGCGGGCAGCGGCTTCGAAGGCCTGGAGGCCGGAGAGCGGGAGTGGTTTCATGTGGGATACATGAACCCAGTTCACCCATAGATGCAATCTTTGTGTTTTTCATTTTCCGGGCTCACGACCACACTCCGCCCAACCAATAACTCGGTCAGGGTGTGAAAACATGCTTCTCAAAGACAAAGTTGCCGTCATTTCGGGTGCCGCGGGCGAACGTGGCATCGGTTTCGCCACTGCCAGGACTTTCGCCGACCAGGGAGCGAAAGTCGTCATTCTCGACCTCGACACGGATGGCGCGAAGGCCGCCGCCGCCCGCCTCGGCCCGGGTCACGTCGGCATCGGCTGCAACGTCGCCGACAAGGCGTCCTGCGACGCGGCGATCGCCGAGGCCCTGAAGGTCATGGGCAAGATCGACATCCTGATCAACAACGCCGGCATCACGCAGCCGGTGAAGGTGTGGGACATCACCGAGACCGACTGGGACCGCATCCAGAACGTCAACCTCAAGGGCGTGCTGTTCCTGTCGCAGGCGGTGATCCCGCACATGAAGGAACGCAAGCAGGGCGCCATCGCCTGCATGTCGTCGGTCTCGGCGCAGCGCGGCGGCGGCATCCTCGGCGGCGCCCACTACTCGGCCGCCAAGGCCGGCGTGCTCGGCCTCGCCAAGGCGATGGCCCGCGAGCTCGGCCCCGACGGCATCCGCGTCAACTGCGTGACGCCCGGCCTGATCCAGACCGACATCAACGCCGGCAAGATCTCCGACGAGAAGCGCGTCGAAATCCTCGCGGGCATCCCGCTGAACCGCCTCGGCGTGCCGCAGGACGTGGCCAACATCTACCTGTTCCTGGCCTCGGACCTGTCCGGCTACCTCACCGGCAACGTCATCGACGTCAACGGCGGCATGCTGATCCACTGATCGGATCGTCCCGACACGGCGACGATCGCTCCGCCGGACCCCGCCCGAACGGTCTCGGGTCCGCACGCGGCGATCGTCATCATCCCCACTCTTCCCCGCCTCGTGCCGTTCCGCGACAGGGTCGCGCCGGCCGAGGCGAAAGGAGGCACGCAGATCCATGTCCGACACGGCACATGCTCTTCCCAACAAGACGCTGGCCGATCGCGCCTATCACGTGCGCCGCAATGCGGTGCGCATGGGCGAGGTTCAGGGCCAGGGCTACATCGCCCAGGCCCTCGACATCGCCGACGTGCTGGCGGTCGCCTATTTCCATGCGATGAAGTACCGGCCGGAAGATCCGGCCTGGGAGGGCCGCGACCGCTTCCTGCTGTCGAACGGCCACTACGCCATCGCCCTCTACGCCGCGCTGCTCGAGGCCGGCATCATCCCCGAGGCCGAACTCGAGACCTACGGCTTCGACGAGAGCCGCCTGCCGATGTCCGGCATGGCCTCGCACACCCCGGGCATGGAGATGTCGGGCGGTTCGCTCGGTCTCGGCCTGTCGATCGCCGTCGGCCACTGCCTCGGCCTCAAGGCCAAGGGCTCGGCGTCGCGCGTCTTCACGCTGTTCTCCGACGGCGAACTGGGTGAAGGCTCGGTCTGGGAGGCCATCATGCAGGCCGCCAAGTTCGAGCTCGACAACCTGATCGCGGTCGTCGACATCAACGAGATGCAGGCCGACGGTCCCTCCAAGGAGGAGACCCTGTTCGAGCCGCTGGTGCCCAAGCTCGAGGCCTTCGGCTGGTGGGTGCGTCGCGTCGACGGCAACGACATCGAGGCCGTGAAGGCCGCCTTCGACGATGCGATGAATTCGCCCGAGAAGAAGCCGCGGATGATCGTCGCCGACACGCTGATGGGCAAGGGCGTTCCCTTCCTCGAAGCCCGCGAGAAGAACCACTTCATCCGCGTCGATGCCCACGAATGGAAGCTGGCGCTCGAAGCGCTCGACGCCGGGAGGACCGCATGAACACCGCCCCCGCCAAGCCGCGCCTCACCACCTCGGCGATGATCGCCTCGATCGCCGGTGCCGACCAGCGCACCCGTCCGGCGCCCTTCGGTCACGCCCTCGTCGAGGTCGCGCGCAACCGTCCCGACATCGTCGGCATGACCGCCGACCTCGGCAAGTACACCGACCTGCACATCTTCAAGCAGGCCTTCCCGGAGCGCTTCTACCAGATGGGCATGGCCGAGCAGCTGCTGTTCGGTGCCGCCGGCGGCTTCGCGGCCGAGGGCTTCACGCCCTTCGCCACGACCTACGCGGTCTTCGCCTCGCGCCGGGCCTACGACTTCATCCACCAGACGATCGCGGAAGAAGACCGCAACGTGAAGATCGTCTGCGCCCTGCCGGGCCTGACGTCGGGCTACGGCCCGAGCCATCAGGCGGCCGAGGACCTGGCGCTGTTCCGCGCCATGCCCAACATGACGGTGATCGACCCCTGCGACGCCCACGAGATCGAGCAGATCGTGCCGGTGATCGCCGATCATCGCGGCCCGGTCTACATGCGCCTGCTGCGCGGTCAGGTGCCGCTGGTGCTCGACGAGTACGACTACAGGTTCGAACTCGGCAAGGCGAAGCTGCTGCGTGACGGCGCCGACGTCCTCTTCGTGTCCTCCGGTCTGATGACCATGCGGGCGCACGAGGCGGCGGAGGCCCTCAAGGCCGACCGGATCGAGGCGGGCATCCTGCACGTCCCGACGATCAAGCCGCTCGACACCGCGACCATCCTGCGCGAGATCGCCCGTCCGGGCCGCCTCGTGGTGGTGATGGAGAACCACACGGTGATCGGTGGCCTCGGCGAGGCGATCGCTCGCGAGATGGTGCTCGCCGACGTCCGCCCGACCGCTTTCCGCCACATCGGCCTGCCGGACGAGTTCCTCGCCGCCGGCGCCCTGCCGACGCTGCACGACCGCTACGGCATCTCCGTCGACGCGATCACGACGAGCGTCAAGGGCTGGCTGAAGTAAGAACCGCGAATGCGAAACGGGGGCGCGGTCGCCGCGCTCCCCCGAGCGTCGACCGGCCGGCGGGACCGCCGTGCCGAGGGAGGGACGACATGTCTTCGATCGCATTCGTGGGGCTCGGCTCGATGGGCCTGCCCATGGCGACCAATCTGGCCAAGGCCGGCCACGAGGTCCGTGGCTTCGACCTCAGGGTCGAGGCGCGGGCCGCGCTGGCGGCCGCCGGCGGCCGTGATGCCCCGACGCTCGAAGGTGCCTTCGCCGGCGCCGACGTCGCCGTGCTGATGGTGGTCAACGCCGCCCAGGCCGAGAGCATCCTCTTTGCCGGCGACGCGCTCCGCCACCTCGCCCCCGGTGGCCGCGTCGTGCTGATGGCGACCTGCCCGCCGGCCGCCGCCGCGGCGCTGGGCCGTCGCGTGGTCGAGGCCGGTCACGGTTTCGTCGATGCGCCCGTCTCCGGCGGCGTGGTCGGTGCCACCGCCGGCAGCCTCACCATCATGGCGGCGGCGCCCGACACCGATTTCGAGGCGGTGAAGCCCGTCCTCGAGGCGATGGGTTCCAAGGTCGTGCGCGTCGGCCGTGAGGCCGGGCAGGGTGCGACCGCCAAGGCGGTCAACCAGCTGCTGTGCGGCGCCCATCTGGCGGTGGCGGCGGAAGCGCTGTCGCTCGCCGAGGCGATCGGCCTCGACATGGAACAGATGCTCGACATCGTCGCGGGTTCCGCGGCGTCGAGCTGGATGCTGCGCGACCGTGGGCCGCGCATGCTCGAAGACGAACCGCGCATCACCAGCGCGGTCGACATCTTCGTCAAGGATCTCGGCATCGTGCTCGAAGCCGGTCGGGATGCCAAGGCGGCGCTGCCGATGGCGGCGGTCGCCCACCAGATGTTCCTGTCGGTCTCCGGCCGCGGTATGGGCGCCGCCGACGACAGCCAGGTCATTCGCGCCTATCGCGCGCTGCGGGGCCGCGGCCTCTGAACGAGACGACGATCCGCTCCGGGCGGGAGGGTGCTCGGCGCGAATGGGAATTCCAATCCACGGAAAGAGCCGTATATCGGCCGTCAGGGAGTGAGAAGATGAACAACGAAGCCAAGACCAAGTCCGGACTGACCCGCCGTAGCCTGTTGGCCGCCGGCGCCGCCCTGCCGATGATCACCATCATCTCGCGTCGGGGCGACGCGGCGGAATTCTCCTGGAAGTACGCCACCGGTCAGGATCCGACGCATCCGATCAACACCCGCGCGCAGGAAGCGATCGACAAGATCCGCGAGGCCTCCGGCGGTCGCATCGACATGAAGCTGTTCCCGGCCAACCAGCTGGGCTCCGACACCGACCTGCTCGCCCAGGTGCGCAACGGCGGCGTCGAGATCTTCAATCTCGCCACCTCGATCATGGCGACGCTGGTGCCGGCGGCCGGTATCGTCAACACCGGCTTCGCCTTCCCCGACTACGACCACGTCTGGAAGGCGATGGACGGCGCGCTCGGCAAGTACATCGCCGAGCAGATCGCCAAGGTCGGCCTCTTCGCCCCGGCCAAGGCCTGGGACAACGGCTTCCGCCACATCACCTCGTCGACCCGTCTGATCAAGACGCCCGACGATCTGAAGGGCTTCAAGATCCGCGTCCCGCCGGCGCCGATGCTGACCTCGGTGTTCAAGACGCTCGAGGCCGGCGCCACGCCGATCAACTTCAACGAGCTCTACTCCGCGCTCCAGACCAAGGTGGTCGAGGGCCAGGAGAATCCGCTCGCCATCATCGCCTCGACCCGCCTCTACGAGGTGCAGAAGTCCTGCTCGATGACCGGCCACGTCTGGGACGGCTACTACCAGCTGTTCAACCGTCGTGCCTGGGGTGGCCTGCCGGACGACCTCAAGGCGATCGTGGTGCGCGAGCTCGACGCCGCCGGTGCCAAGCAGCGCGCCGACATCGCCGCGCTGTCGGAGAGCCTGCGCAAGGATCTGACCGCCAAGGGCATCGAGTTCGTCGACGTCGACCGCGGTCCGTTCCGTGAGGCGCTGGCCAAGACGACCTTCTACAAGGACTGGAAGGAAAAGTACGGCGCCGAGGCCTGGGGTCTGCTCGAAGCCGCCGTCGGCAAGCTCGGGTGAACGCCATGTCCCACGGAGCCACCGACGTGGCCGCAGCGAGCGCGGGGCAACCCGCGCTCGGATGGCGGCGGGCCGTGATCACGGCCGAGACGATCCTGGCGCGGGCGATCGAGATTCCGGCCGCGCTCCTGGTGATCGCCGAGATCGGCGTCCTGCTGTTCGGCGTCACCATGCGCTACGTCTTCCACTCGCCGATGGTGTGGACCGACGAACTCGCTTCCGTGCTCTTCATCTGGCTGGCGATGTTCGGCTCGGCGATCGCGCTCTATCGCGGCGAGCACATGCGCATGACGGCGCTGGTCTCGCGCTCGAAGATCGAGACCCGCGCCTTCCTCGAGGTCCTCGCCATCGCCGCGCCGCTGGTCTTCCTGGCGGCGGTGGTCCACCCCGGCATCGAATATGCCGAGGACGAGATGTTCGTGACGCTGCCGGCGCTCGACATCCCCAACACCTGGAAGGCGGCGGCGCTGCCGATCGGCTACGTGCTGATGGGCGTGCTCGCGGTCCTTCGCCTGCTCAAGGTCGCCTCGATCGGCCGCTTCCTCACCGCCGCCGTCATCGTCGGTGCGATGGTCGGCGTGCTGTGGTTGGCCTCGCCCTGGCTCAAGACGATCGGCAACTACAATCTGCTGATCTTCTTCGTCGCTCTCGTCGCCGCGTCCGTCTTCGCCGGCGTGCCGATCGGCTTTTCCTTCGGTCTGGCGACGATCGGTTATCTGACCTTCGTCACCGGGACGCCGCTCGCCGTCGTGGTCGGTCGCATGGACGAGGGCATGAGCCACCTCATCCTGCTCGCCGTGCCGCTCTTCGTCTTCCTCGGTCAGCTGATCGAGATGACGGGCATGGCCAAGGCGATGATCCAGTTCCTGGCGGGTCTGCTCGGCCACGTCCGCGGCGGTCTCTCCTACGTGCTGGTCGGCGCGATGTATCTCGTCTCCGGCATCTCCGGTTCGAAGGCCGCCGACATGGCCGCCATCACGCCCGTGCTGTTCCCGGAGATGATCAAGCGCGGCGCCAAGCCGGGCGATCTCGTCGCCCTGCTCGCCGCCACCGGCGCCCAGACCGAGACCATCCCGCCGTCGCTGGTGCTCCTCACCATCGGCTCGGTGACCGGTGTGTCGATCGCCGCCCTCTTCACCGGCGGCATGCTGCCCGGCATCGTGCTCGGCGTCACGCTCTGCGTGCTGGTGTTCTGGCGCTATCGCAACGACGACCTGTCGGGCGTGGTGAAGCCTTCCAAGAAGGACCTCCTGCGCTGGGGCGCCATCGCGGTGCCGGCCATCGCCCTGCCGTTCCTGATCCGCGCCGCGGTGATGGAAGGTGTGGCGACCGCCACCGAGGTCTCCACCATCGGCGTCGTCTATTCGGTGATCGTCGGCATCTTCGTCTACCGCCAGTTCGAGTGGCGGCGGCTGGGGCCGATGCTGATCGACACGGCGAGCCTCTCCGGCGCGATCCTGCTGATCATCGGCGCGGCCACCGCCATGGCCTGGTCGCTGACCCAGTCGGGCTTCTCCCACGACCTCGCCCACGCGATGTCGAGCCTGCCGGGCGGCGCCTTCTCCTTCATGGTGGTGTCGATCGTCGCCTTCATCATCCTCGGCTCGGTCTTGGAAGGCATTCCCTCGATCGTCCTCTTCGGACCGCTGCTCTTCCCGATCGCCCGTCAGATGGGCATCCACGAAGTGCACTATTCGATGGTGGTGATCCTCTCGATGGGCGTCGGTCTCTTCGCCCCGCCCTTCGGTGTCGGCTACTACTGCGCCACCGCCATCGGCGGCGTGAACCCGGACGAGGGCATGAAACCGATCGTCGGCTACATGCTCGCCCTCCTCGTCGGCCTCGCCGTGGTCGCCGCGGTGCCCTGGATCTCGATCGGCTTCCTCCCGAGCTGATCCCTCGCCCGGACCGCTCCTCTCCCGGGCGGTCCGGGCACCCTTTCTCCTTTTCGAACCCGTCCTCCTTCGCCCGGCCGTCCGGAGCGAACACGGAAGAGGCATGCCATGACCCGCCACGATCCCCGCACCGCAACCGCCGTCGCCGTCGACCCCGCACGGATGGCAGACGCGATCCGCTTCCTCGCGGTCGACGCCATCCTGAAGGCGGGCGAGGGCCATCAGGGCGTGCCGCTCGGCATGGCCGAGATCGCCACCGTCCTGTGGACCCGCCACATGCATTTCGATCCGGCCGAGCCGACCTGGTTCGACCGCGACCGCTTCGTCCTCTCCAACGGCCACGGCTCGACGCTGCTCTACGCGCTGCTCGCCCTGACCGGTCACGAGAAGATCGACATCGAGGCGATGAAGTCCTTCCGCGAGCTCGGCGCCCATTGCGCCGGCCACCCCGAATACGAGCCCGCCGCCGGCATCGAGGTGACCACCGGCCCGCTCGGCCAGGGCATCGCCAACGCCGTCGGCATGGCCATCGCCGAGGAACAGCTGCGCGCCCGCTTCGGGTCGGATCTGGTCGACCATCGCACCTGGGCCTTCGTCGGTGACGGCTGCCTGCAGGAAGGCGTCGGCCAGGAGGCGATCCAGCTCGCCGGCCACCTGCGCCTCGGCCGCCTGACCTTCTTCTGGGACGACAACGCCATCACCGACGACGGCTCGACCACGCTGTCGATCTCCGAGAGCGTCGCCGACCGCTTCCGCGTCGCCGGCTGGCACGTCGTCGAGATCGACGGCCACGACGTCGAGGCGGTCGATGCCGCCATCACGCTGGCCAAGGCCGATCCGCGTCCCTCGATGATCGCCTGCCGCACCGTGATCGCCCGCGGCATCGACCGGCTCGAGGGCAAGCGCGGCGGCCACTCCGGCAAGCTCTTCCCGGCCGACCGCGAGGCCATGACCGCCCGCTTCGGCTGGACCGACGAGGCCTTCGGCGTGCCCGCCGACATCGCCGCCGCCTGGCGCGCCGCCGGTCTCGCCGGCGCCGAGAAGCGCCGTCAGCACCGGGCGCGCATCGAGCGCACCGCGCCGGCCGTCGTCGCCGAGTTCGAACGCGTCGTCGCCGGCCGCCTCCCCGAGGGCTGGCGCGCGATGCTCCACGACCTCAAGGCGCGCTGGGCGGCCGAGGGCCGCGAGGACTTCTCGATCCAGGCGTCGAGCGACGTCGCCTCGCAGCTCTACGACCGTCTGCCCGAGATGCTGGTCGGCTGCGCCGACCTCGAGGCGCCGACCAACCACAAGCGCCAGCTCACCGCCTTCACCGCGGATGATCGCCAGGGCCGCTACGTCCACTGCGGCGTGCGCGAACACGTCATGGGCTCGGCCGCCAACGGCATGGCGGCGCACGGCGGCGTCGTGCCCCTCGCCGTCACCTACCTGCCCTTCTCCGACTACGAGCGCCCGGCGATGCGCATGGCGGCGTTGATGGGCGTGCCGGTGAAATTCGTCTTCAGCCACGACAGCATCGGCATCGGCAAGAACGGCCCGACCCATCAGCCGGTCGAGATCATCGCCTCGCTGCGCGCCATGCCCAACATGACGGTGATGCGGCCGGCCGACGGAATCGAGACCATCGAGTGCTGGGAATGGGCGCTCGAGCATCGCACTGGGCCGGTGGCGCTGGTCTTCGCCCGCCAGACCGTGCCGGCGCTGCGCACCGACGGGACGGCCGAGAACCGCTCGGCCCGCGGCGCCTACGTCTTGCAGGACGCAGCCTGCGGTCCGCGCCGGGCGACGATCTTCGCCACCGGTTCGGAAGTGTCGCTCGCGGTCGCCGCCCGCGCCGTGCTCGAGGCCGAAGGCGTCGGCACCGCCGTCGTCTCGATGCCCTCTTGGGAGCTTTTCGAGGCGCAGCCGGCCGACTATCGTGCCGCGGTGATCGGTCGCGGCACCGCCCGCGTCGCGGTCGAGGCGGCGATGAAGTTCGGTTGGGAGCGCTGGATCGGCGAGGACGGCGGCTTCGTCGGCATGTCGTCCTTCGGCGCCTCCGGTCCGGCCGACGCGCTCTTCCGCCACTTCGGCATCACGCCCGAAAGGATCGTCGAGGAAGTGCGGGCTCGCCTCTGACCCGGGACGCAGCCCGTACCGCGGGGCGGTCGCGATCGCGACCGTCCCGTCCTCGACCCGAAGTCCCAAGCATCCGCGCGCCGCGCGCCGACGGAGAACCCCATGCACCGCATCGTCTTTCTCGACCGCGACACGATCGCCCCCGACGTCGTCGTCCGTCGCCCCGACTTCCCCCACGAGTGGATCGAGTACGCCCGCACGACGGCGGAGGAGACCCATGACCGCGTCAAGGACGCCACCATCGTCCTCGTCAACAAGGTCAACCTGCGCGAGGACCTCCTCGCCCGTCTGCCGAAGCTGAAGCTGATCGCGGTGGCCGCCACCGGCTACGACTGCGTCGACGTCGCCGCCGCCAAGGCGCGCGGCATCGTCGTGTCCAACATCCGCGGCTATGCCAAGGCGACCGTGCCGGAGCACACCTTCGCGCTGATGCTGGCGGTCGCCCGCTCGATCGTGCCCTATCGCGCCTCGGTCCTCGCCGGCCGTTGGCAGGAGGCGGCGCAGTTCTGCTACTTCGACTATCCGGCGGTCGACCTCGCCGGTCGTCGTCTCGGCATCGTCGGCGGTGGCGTGCTCGGTGGTCGCGTCGCCGAGATCGCCCGCGCCTTCGGCATGGACGTGGTGATCCACGATCCCAAGCCCCCGGTCGTCACCCCGGCGCACGTCTCCTTCGACGAGCTGATCGCCACCTCCGACGTCATCACGCTCCACTGCCCGCTGACCGCCGAGACCCGCGGCTTCATCGGCAAGGCGCAGTTCGCCCGCATGCAGAAGAAGCCGATCATCGTCAACACCGCCCGCGGCGGCCTGATCGTCGAGGAGGACCTCATCGAGGCGCTCGACGCCGGTCTCGTCTCCGGCGCCGGCCTCGACGTGACGCTGCCCGAACCGCCGCCGGCCGGCGGCAGCTTCATGCGTCTCGCCGCCCACCCCAAGGTCGTGGTGACGCCACACACCGCCTGGGCCTCGATCGAGGCGCAGCAGACGCTGACCGACCAGCTGATCGACAACGTCGAGGCCTTCGTCGCGGGCAAGCCGTCGAACGTGGTCGGCTGATCGTCGGGGTTGCGGCATCGGCAGGGCAGAGCGGCGCGCAGGGCGCGCCGCCGCCACATTTCAGACGAAAGTCGAAGGCTCTTGGGCCCGTGTCCGCGACGCTTCGTCGCTGGCTCACCCACCCCCGATCCGCCCCGCCCCCGACACGGCCGCCCGACGGCGTGACCTCGCCCGGACGACCGATGACAGCCATCCTCTCGATCACCTTCCCGATCTTCCTGCTGATCCTGGTCGGCTGGGCCGCCACCATCACGGGCGTGACCTCGGCCGCCAACATCCGCGGCATCGGCGTCTTCGTCATCCGCCTCGCCCTGCCGGCGATGCTGTTCCGCGCGCTGGCCCAACGCCCGCTGATGGAGCTGATCGACGGCCGCTATCTCTCCATCTATGTCGCCGGATCGCTCTTCGCCTTCGCCGTCGTCTTCCTCGGCGCCCGCGTGCTCGCCCGCCGCGACGTCGCCGACGCCTCGATGATGGCGCTCGGCAGTTCGTCGTCGAACAGTGGCTTCATCGGCTATCCGATCGCCGTCATGGTGGTCGGCCACGACGCGCTGATCGCCCTGTCGCTGACGCTCGCCGTCGAGAACCTGGTGATGATCCCGATCGCCCTCGGCCTCGCCGAAGGCGGCACCCGCGCCGGCGAACCGATCCACCGCATCCTGTTCTTCGTCGCCCGCCGCCTGACGCGCAACCCGATGATCCTCGGCATTCTCGCCGGCTGCGCCGCCTCTGCCGCCGGCTGGCTGCCGCCGGCGCCGCTGATGCGGGCGATCGACCTCCTCGCCGACGCCTCGACCGCCGCCGCGCTCTTCGCCATCGGCGGTGCGCTGGCCGGCCTCCGGCCTTCGGCGGTCGGCCGCGACCTGCCGGCGATCGTCGTCGCCAAGCTGGTGCTGCACCCTTTCGCGGTCTGGGCGGCGCTGCACGTCCTGCCGGCCCCGGCGGCGAACTTCCGCACGGCGATGCTGATCTTCGCCGCCTCGCCGATGCTGTCGGTCTATGCGCTGGTGTCGCAGACCTACGGCCACGAGAAACGCGCCGCCGCGGCGCTGCTCGGCGCCACCGCGCTCTCCTTCGTCACCCTGTCGCTGGTCGTCGCCGTCCTCGGCGTGCCCGGCTGAGGCGCGCCTCACATCCCGTCGCGTTCGACGTCGCGGCTCTCGGGCATCGCCTCGACCACCTCGATGCCCTTGGCGCGGCAGAGGTCGCGCAGCGGCTGCGAGGTCAGGCAGTCGGTGACCAGCACGTCGATCTGGTCGAAACGGGCGAGCCGGACCGGCGCCACGCGGCCGATCTTCGAACTGTCGGCGACCAGGATCACCCGGCGGGCGTTCTCGATGATCGCCTGCGCCACCCGCACCTCGCGATAGTCGAAGTCGAGCAGCGAGCCGTCCTCGTCGATCGCCGAAGCGCCGATCACCGCGGTGTCGACCTTGAACTGGCGGATCAGATCGACCGCCGCCTCGCCGACGACGGCGCCGTCGCCGCGCCGGATCGGTCCGCCGGCGACGATCACCTCGAAGGTCTCGAGCCGGCAGAGCTGCATTGCGACGTTGAGGTTGTTGGTGATCACCAGCATGTTCTGGTGGCCGACGAGGGCGTTGGCGACCTCTTCCGTCGTCGTGCCGATGTTGATGAAGAGCGAGGTGCCGTCCGGCACCAGCGCCGCCGCCGCCTCGCCGATCGCCCGCTTCTCGTCGAGATCGACGAAGCGCCGCGCTTCGTAGGAGAGGTTGGCGACGCCGGAGGCGATCACCGCGCCGCCGTGGGTGCGCGACAGCACGCGGCGGTCGCAGAGGTCGTTGAGATCCTTGCGGATCGTCTGCGGCGAGACGTCGAAACGGCGGGCGAGGTCGTCGACGCTGACGCGGCCGACCTCGCGGGCGATCTGGACGATGTCGAGCTGTCGTTGCGATAGCGCTTCCGTCGGTGTCATCGCCCGCTCCGTGATGGTCGCCCGCCTTGTTTCACCCGGCTCCGACGCTGTCGAGACCGGATGAATCCGATCTCGTCGATCGGATCGCGCATCAACCCGCCTGCATCGTCCGCACGACTGCCGCCCGCCAGCCGTCGTAACGCCGGTCGCGCGTCTCGCAGTCCATGTGCGGCGTGAAGCGGCGCTCCAGCACCCAGGATTCGGCGAAGACGTCGGGTTCCGGCAGAAGGCCGGCGCCGAGGCCGGCGAGATAGGCCGCACCCAGTGCCGTCGTCTCCATCACCCGCGGCCGGTCGACGGGGGCGTCGAGGATGTCGGCGAGGAACTGCATGGTCCAGTCGGAGGCCGCCATGCCGCCGTCGACGCGCAGGATGGTGTTCGCCGACCCCGCCCAGTCGCGATGCATCGCCTCGATCAGGTCGCGGGTCTGGAAGCCGACGCTCTCGAGAGCGGCACGGGCGAGTTCGCGCCGCGTCGTGCCGCGCGTCAGGCCGTAGATCGCGCCGCGCGCCTCGGCGTTCCACCACGGCGCACCCAGCCCGACGAAGGCGGGGACGAGATAGACGTCCTGCGCCGGATCGGCGGTGGCGGCGAGCGCCCCGGTCTCCGAGGCTTCGGCGATCAGGCCGAGCCCGTCGCGCAGCCACTGCACCGCGGCGCCGGCGACGAAGATCGAGCCCTCGAGCGCATAGGTGCGTCTGCCGCCGAGCTGATAGGCGATGGTCGTCAGCAGCCGGTTCTTCGAGGCGACCGCCACGTCGCCGGTGTTGAGCAGGGCGAAACAGCCGGTGCCGTAGGTCGACTTCATCATGCCGGGGCGGAAACAGGCCTGACCGACGGTCGCCGCCTGCTGGTCGCCGGCCATGCCGAGGATGGCGACCGAACCGTCGAGGAGATCCGACATGGTGGTGCCGAAGACGGCGGAGGAATCCTTCACCACCGGCAGCATCGCCATCGGCACGCGCAGCAGTCGGCACAGCTCCTCGTCCCAGACGCCGCGGTGGATGTCGAAGAGCGCGGTACGCGAGGCGTTGGTGGCGTCGGTCGCGTGCACCTCGCCGCCGGTCAGGCGCCAGAGGAGGAAACTGTCGACCGTGCCGAAGGCGAGTTCGCCGGCCTCCGCCCGCGCCCGTGCGCCCGGCACCGCGTCGAGGATCCAGGCGATCTTGGTGCCCGAGAAATAGGGATCGATGCGCAGCCCCGTGCGCCCGGCGACCAGCGCCTCGTTGGCGCCGTCATCGCGCAGGGTCGCGCAGATGTCGGCGGTGCGGCGGTCCTGCCAGACGATGGCCGGATGGATCGCCCGACCGGTCGAGCGCTCCCACACCACGGTCGTCTCGCGCTGGTTGGTGATGCCGATGCCGGCGATCTCGGCCGGGCCGATGCCGGCGCGCGCGATCGCCTCGCGCATGGTCGAGACGGTGGTGCGCCAGAGGTCTTCCGGGTCGTGCTCGACCCAGCCGGAGGCGGGATAGTGCTGCGGGAATTCTTCCTGGGCGACCGCCGCGACGGTCAGATCGGCGCGGAAGACGATCGTGCGGGTGGACGTCGTGCCCTGGTCGATGGCGAGGAGATGAAGGCCCATTGGTCGCGTTCCGTCGCTCTTGCGCGTCGATGTCGAGCGCTCCGAGGGGGCGTACCCCCTCGGGCGCCGGGTCGATCGGCGCGGGAGATGGAGGAAACCACGTCTCCCGCGCCGAGGCGACGCCGATCAGTTCTTCTTCGGCGGGTTGGCCGGCCAGGACTTGATCAGCGTGTCGTAGTCGATGGTCTCGCCCTTCGGCTTCTCGTTGGCCAGCTTGCGCTGGGGCGCGATGGTGCCGTCCTTCTCGGCCTTGGCGAACCAGTACTCGGCCGACTCCTTCTTGTTCATCTTCGGACCGCAGGCGCCCTGCACGCCCGACTTCTCGAGGCGTTCCATGACGCTGTCCTGGGCGGCGGCGAGGCTGTCCATGGCGGCCTGCGGCGTCTTGGCGCCGGAGGCGGCGTCGCCGATGTTCTGCCACCACAGCTGGGCGAGCTTCGGATAGTCCGGCACGTTGTTGCCGGTCGGGGTCCACTGCTTGCGCGCCGGCGAGCGGTAGAACTCGATCAGACCACCGAGCTTCGGCGCCCGTTCGGTGAAGGACTTGTCCCAGATGTCCGATTCACGCGTGAAGGTGAGACCGACGTGGCTCTTCTTCAGCGACACGACCTTGGAGTTGATGAACTGGAGATAGAGCCAGGCGGCCTTGCGACGCTCGACCGGGGTCGACTTCAGCAGCGTCACCGAGCCGACGTCCTGGTAGCCGAGCTTCATGCCCTCCTTCCAGTAGGAGCCGTGCGGCGAGGGGGCCATGCGCCACTTCGGCGTGCCGTCGTTGTTCATCACCGGGATGCCCGGCTTCACCATGTCGGCGGTGAAGGCGGTGTACCAGAAGATCTGCTGGGCGACGTTGCCCTGGGCAGGCACCGGTCCGGCCTCGCCGAAGGTCATGCCCGCGGCCGCCGGCGGGGCGTACTTCTTCAGCCATTCGAGGTACTTGGTGATCGAATAGACCGCCGCCGGGCCGTTGGTGTCGCCGCCGCGCTCGACCGAGGAGCCGACCGGGTTGCAGCCCTGCATGCGGATGCCCCACTCGTCGACCGGCAGGCCGTTGGGCAGGCCCTTGTCGCCGTTGCCGGCCATCGACAGCCAGGCGTCGGTGAAGCGCCAGCCCAGCGACGGGTCCTTCTTGCCGTAGTCCATGTGGCCATAGACCTTGACGCCGTCGATCTCCTTGATGTCGTTGGTGAAGAACTCGGCGATGTCCTCATAGGCCGACCAGTTGACGGGCACGCCGAGCTCGTAGCCGTACTTGGCCTTGAACTTCGCCTTGATGTCGGGGCGGGTGAACCAGTCGTAGCGGAACCAGTAGAGGTTGGCGAACTGCTGG
Source organism: Pinisolibacter sp. DMC19 (assembly GCF_056313985.1). NCBI lineage: Bacteria > Pseudomonadati > Pseudomonadota > Alphaproteobacteria > Hyphomicrobiales > Ancalomicrobiaceae > Pinisolibacter > Pinisolibacter sp. DMC19. The sequence continues at coordinate 199,639 of NZ_JBQUZF010000006.1, forward strand.
TCGGGCAGCTGATAGAGCTTGCCGTCGGTCCAGGTGGTGAAGGACGTGCCGATGAAATCCGGCAGGTCGAGCATCGGGTCGGTGACCGCCTTGCCCTCGCCCGCCATCCAGTCGGAGAGGTTGACGGTCTGGTTGTAGCGGCCGTGGGTGCCGATGAAGTCCGAGTCGTTGATCCAGCCGTCGTAGATGTTCTTGCCCGACTGCATCTGCGTCTGGATCTTCTCGACGACGTCACCTTCCTGGATGATGTCGTGCTTGATCTTGATGCCGGTGATCTCGGTGAAGGCCTTGGCCAGAACCTTCGATTCGTATTCGTGGGTGGTCAGCGTCTCGGAGACGACGTTGATCTCCATGCCGGCGAAGGGCTTGGCGGCATCGGCGAACCACTGGAGTTCCTTCAGCTGCTCCTCCTTCGACAGGGTCGAGGGTTGGAATTCGCTGTCGACCCACTTCTTCGCCTCGTCCATGCCGGCCATGGCACTGGTGGTCATCAGGGCCGCGGCGAGAGCGGCCAGTCCGAGGCGCTTGGTCATCCGTTTCATGTCTTCCTCCCGATGGTGCGCGATCGTTTTCGATGCCGGGGGCGCACCGTCCCGGCTCGTTTCTTCGAGCGGCCCGCGGCCTCGGCGGCGGCGGACCGTCTGCTTGCTCGGGCACGGCCCCTCGGCGGGGTCGCACCCGAATGCCGTCGACGTCATACGAAGCGGAACACCGCCGCCCCGTAGACGAGGGAAATCAGCGAGCCGATCCACAGCCGCGAGATCTCGATGCCGTCGCGGATCGGCAGCGTCGCGATCGTGTCGGCGCCGAACAGCGCCAGGAACACGAGGTGGATGAAGGCGGTGCCGAGCAGCGTCACGAACAGCCGGTCGCCGCGCGTCGTCGGAATGCGCAGGATCCCGACCCGTTCGACCTCGGGAAAGCGGATCGCCAGCACGGTGAGCGTGACGAGGGCCGTGAGGATCGCGACGTAGAAGAGGACGGTCGCGGGCGTCCAGGCCATCCAGGCGATGTCGAACATGGCGCCCTCCTCAGACCCGACCCAGGGCGAAGCCCTTGGCGATGTAGTTGCGGACGAACCAGATCACCAGCGCACCGGGGATCAGCGTCAGCACGCCGGCGGCGGCGAGCTGGCCCCAGTCCATGCCCGACGACGAAGCCGTGCGGGTCATGATCGAGGAGATCGGCATGTTGTTGGTCAGCGTGCGGGCGAGCAGCAGCTCGACCCACGAGAACATGAAGCAGAAGAAGGCGGCGACACCGATGCCCGAGGCGGTCAGCGGCACGAAGATCTTCACGAAGAACCGCGGGAACGAGTAGCCGTCGATGAAGGCGGTCTCGTCGATCTCGCGCGGCACGCCCGACATGAAGCCCTCGAGGATCCAGATCGCCAGCGGCACGTTGAAGATCGTATGGGCGAGCGCGACGGCCCAATGGGTGTCGAACAGGCCGATCGCCGAATAGAGATTGAAGAAGGGCAGGGCGAAGACCGCCGGTGGCGCCATCCGGTTGGTCAGGAACCAGAAGAACAGATGCTTGTCGCCGAGGAACCGCCAGCGCGAGAAGGCATAGGCCGCCGGCAGCGCCACCGAGATCGAGATGATCGTGTTCAGCCCGACGTAGATCAGGCTGTCGACATAGCCCATGTACCACGCCGGATCGGTGAAGATGTTGACGTAGTTCTGCGCCGTGAAGTCGCGCGGCCACAGCGTCAGGCCGACGTTGGTGATCTCGGTGTTGGACTTGAAGCTCATGTTGACGAGCCAGTAGATCGGCAACATCAGGAACACCAGATAGGCGACGAGAAGGACGTTGCGGCCGCGCATGGCTCAGCCCTCCTGCGGACGGTCGGCGTCGAGCTGGGTCATCACGGTGTAGAACACCCAGCAGACCACCAGCACGATCAGGTTGTAGACGATGGACATGGCGGCGGCCTTGCCGAGGTCGAACTGGCCGAGCGCGATCTTGACGAGATCGATCGAGAGAACGGTCGTCGAGTTGCCCGGCCCGCCGCCGGTCACCACGAAGGGTTCGGTGTAGATCATGAAACTGTCCATGAAGCGCAGCAGCACGCCGATCACCAGGACGCGGCGTAGCTTGGGCAGCTGGATCGCGGTGAAGACCGCCAGTCGCGAGGCGCCGTCGATGCGGGCCGCCTGATAGTAGGCGTCGGGGATCGACTTCAGCCCGGCATAGGCGAGCAGCGCGATCAGGCTGGTCCAGTGCCAGACGTCCATCACCACGATGGTGATCCAGGCCGACAGGACACCCGCGGTGTAGTTGTACTCGATGCCGAGGACGTGGTTGACGAACCAGCCGAGCAGACCGATGTCCTCGCGGGCGAAGATCTGCCAGATCGTGCCGACGACGTTCCACGGAACCAGCAGCGGCAGCGCCATCAGCACGAGGCACAGCGCCACCGTCCACCCCTTGCGCGGCAGGCACATGGCCACCGCCACGCCGAGCGGCACCTCGATCGCCAGAATGATCGCCGAGAACAGCAGGTTGCGCCCGAGGCTGTCCCAGAAGCGGCCGCCGAGATCGGTCGCGGGGTCGAGCAGTTCCTGGTACCAGCCGATGCCGTTCCAGAAGAACTGGTTGTTGCCGAACGTGTCCTGCACCGAGTAGTTCACCACCGTCATCATCGGCACGACGGCGTTGAAGACGACCAGCGCGAAGGCCGGCAGGACGAAGAACCAGGCGGAATGCCGGATGGGCTTGTCCATGTCTCAGTTCTCCCCCGCCACGCGGCGGCTGTCGGCATAGACGTGGATGCGGGCGGGATCGACGGCGATGCGGGCAGCCGATCCGTCGATCGCCACGTCGCGCGGCGCCAGCACCGAGAGCCGGGCCTCGCCCAGCCGCACGCGGGCGTAACGGACGCGGCCGAGGTCGTCGATCCGCTCGACGGTGACGGGAAGGCCCGCGCCCGCGGTCATCACCGCATGTTCCGGCCTGACCCCGATCTCGATCCGCGCCCCCGAAGGCAGACGGTCGTAGCCGTGCGCCAGATCGATCGTCGCCGGCCCGACGCGCGCCGTTCGGCCGGTGACCTCGGCGGCGAGCACGTTCATGCCCGGCGAGCCGATGAAATGGCCGACGAACGTGTGTTCCGGCCGGTCGAAGAGCTCGTCGGGACGACCCGACTGGACCATGCCGCCGTCGTACATGACGACCACCGTGTCGGCGAAGGTCAGCGCCTCGGTCTGGTCGTGCGTCACGTAGATCATGGTGATGTCGAGCTTGCGGTGGATCGCCTTGAGCTTGGAGCGCAGCTCCCACTTCAAGGCCGGATCGATCACCGTCAGCGGCTCGTCGAAGAGGATGGCGGCGACGTCGGGCCGCACCAGACCGCGGCCGAGCGAGATCTTCTGCTTGGCGTCGGCGCCGAGGCCGCGGGCGCGGCGCTTGAGGTCGCCGTCGAGATCGAGGAGGGCCGCGATCTCGCGGACACGGGGCTCGACCTCGCGTTCGGGGAGCTTCCGGTTGCGGAGCGGGAAGGCCAGATTGTCGTAGACCGACATGGTGTCGTAGATCACCGGGAACTGGAACACCTGCGCGATGTTGCGCTTCTCGGTCGGCAGCCGCGTCACGTCGACGCCGTCGAAGCGCACCGCGCCGTGCGACGGCGTGACGAGGCCGGAGATGATGTTGAGCAGCGTGGTCTTGCCGCAGCCGGACGGCCCGAGCAGCGCATAGGCGCCGCCCTGCCGCCAGGTGGTGGTCATCGCCTTCAGCGCGTAGTCGGCTTCCCGGATCGGGTTCGGCCGATAGGCGTGGGCGAGATCGACGAAATCGATGCGTGCCATGTTTCGCTCCCGCCTCAATCGATTAGATCGGACGACGAACCGGCGTCCGGCGCGGCGACGAGTCGTCCTTCCGCATCGAACACGAAGAGCCGTCGCGGATCGATCCGGACCGCCACCGGCGCGCCGGGGGCGATCTCGTGGACGCCGGGCAGCAGCGCCACCCAGTGGAGTGGGCCGGCATGGAAGTGCAGATAGCTCTCCGATCCGGTGATCTCGGTCACTTCCGCCGCGCCGACCAGCCGGATCGGCTCCTCGGAAATGCCGGCGAGCGAGAGATCGTGGGCGCGCACGCCGATCTGCAGCGTGCCGTCGGGCGCATGCGCCAGCATGCCGACGGCGGCGACCGGAGCGCCGGTCGGAAGCCGCACCGTGTCGCCCTCCTTCTCCACCGTCATCACGTTGAGCGGCGGATCGGAGAAGGTGCGGGCGGCCAGCAGATCGATCGGCCGGCGATAGAGATCGAGCGTCGGGCCGAACTGCACCAGCCGCCCCTCCGACATCGCCGCGGTCGAGCCGCCGAGTAGCAGGGCCTCGCTCGGTTCGGTCGTCGCGTAGACGAAGACGGCGCCGCTCTCGGCGAAGATCCGCGGCAGTTCCTCGCGCAGCTCTTCGCGCAGCTTGTAGTCGAGATTGGCGAGCGGCTCGTCGAGGAGGACGAGGTCGGCACCCTTGACGATGGCGCGGGCGATGGCGCAGCGCTGCTGCTGACCGCCGGAGAGCTCGAGCGGCGTACGGTCGAGGAGATGATCGAGGCGCAAGGTCGCTGCGGCCGCGCGCACCTTCGCCTCCACCTCGTCGCGGCCGGCGCCGCGCACGCGCAGCGGCGAAGCGATGTTCTCGAAGACCGTCAGGTTCGGATAGTTGATGAACTGCTGGTAGACCATCGCCACCGAGCGCTTGCGCACGTCGACGCCGGTGACGTCGACGCCGTCGACCCACACCCGGCCGGCGGTCGGCACGTCGAGGCCGGCGAGCACGCGCAGCAGGCTGGTCTTGCCCGACAGCGTCGGCCCCAGGACCACGTTCAGCGTGCCGCGTTCGAAGGCGAGGGACACATCGGCGAGATGCGTCTCCCGTCCCACGATCTTCGACACGCCCTTGAGACGCACGCTCACTTCGCAACCCTCCCCGTCGCCGCGGCCTCTTCGGACCGCTTGCTCGCGACGTACGCTTCGAGCGCCGCCGCGTCTTCCGGCCCGGTCCTCAGACCGAGCTTGGTGCGCCGCCACAGGATGTCCTCGGCGGTGCACGCCCATTCCTTCTCGATCAGCCAGTCGACCTCGCGCTCCGTCAGATCGGCGCCGAAGCGTCGGCCGAGCCCGGCCTCGTCGGCGACGCCGGCGAGTATGCGCGCCGCCTCGGTGCCGTAGGTCGCGACCAGCCGGCGGGCGAGGGCTTCGCCGAGCCAGGGATGAGCGACGCGCAGGGCGGCCTCGAGCGCCGGGCGCCCGTCGACGCCGAAGTCACCGCCCGGCAGCGGCACGCCGGCGGTCCAGGCGGGCGCCAGGCGTCCGAGTTTCGGCTCGAGCCGCTTCAGCGCGGCTTCGGCGAGACGGCGATAGGTGGTGATCTTGCCGCCGAAGATCGACAGCAGCGGCGCGCCGGCGACGGTGTCGTCGAGATCGAAGACATAGTCGCGCGTCGCTTCCTTCGCCTCGCTGGCGCCGTCGTCGTAGAGCGGGCGGACGCCGGAATAGGACCACACCACGTCGTCGCGGCGGATCGGCTCGCGGAAATACTCGCCCGCCGCCGCCAGCAGATAGGCGATCTCCGCCTCGGTCGCGTGGACCGCGGCCGGGTCGCCGCGATAGTCGAGGTCGGTGGTGCCGATCAGCGTGAAGTCGCGTTCGTAGGGGATGGCGAAGACGATGCGGCCGTCGGCGTTCTGGAAGATGTAGCAGCGGTCGTGGTCGTAGAGCCGGCGCACCACGATGTGCGAGCCCTGGACGAGGCGCACTTTCGCTTTCGGCTTGCACCCCAGCGCGCCGGAGAGCACCTCGGCGACCCAGGGACCGGCGGCGTTGACCACGGCGCGGGCGCGGATCGTCTTTCGCTTCTCGCCGTCGCGCGCTTCGAGTTCGATGGTCCAGCCGTCCGTCCCGCGCGTCGAGCGCACCGCACGGCTGCGGGTCTCGATCACCGCGCCGCGGGCGGCGGCGTCGCGGGCGTTGAGCACCACCAGCCGGGCGTCGTCGACGCGACAGTCGGAATATTCGAAACCCTTGGTGAAGAGCCCCGGCTTCAGCGGTCCGCCGGCCGCGTCGGCGACGAGGTCGAGCGTGCGGGTGGCGGGCAGCAGCTTGCGGCCGCCGAGATGGTCGTAGATGAAGAGGCCGAGGCGCAGGAACCACGCTGGCCGCAGGCCGCGGTGATGCGGCAGCACGAAACGCAGCGGCTCGATCACGTGCGGCGCCATGCGCCACAGAATCTCGCGCTCGAACAGCGCCTCGCGGACCAGCCGGAACTCGTAGTATTCGAGATAGCGCAGCCCGCCGTGGACGAGCTTCGTCGACCAGGACGAGGTCCCGCTGGCGAGATCGTTCATTTCACAGAGATGGACGGACAAACCCCGTCCCGCCGCGTCGCGCGCGATGCCGCATCCGTTGATGCCGCCGCCGATCACGGCAAGGTCGTAGACCTCGGCCATGCCGATCCTCCCCCGTGAATTTCGTCCCCTCCCATGGTCGTTGCCATGGAATTTTTGTTGTGAGATTTTCTATTTGCCGCGCGAAACGAAGTCAATCGAAATTAGAAACGCCCTTTTCGAATTATCCGTGATCGGCCGCGCGGCGCGAAACCGCCGCGGATGGCGGGGACGGGCGGGGCTCGGCGTCGATCCCCTGTTGCTCCCCCGCCGCGACCGCAGCAATATCCCCCCGCGCCGCCGCCCCCAGGGGACGAGCGGCCGCGACACGCGGCACGAGACGGTTTCGCGCGCGTTCGCCGACAGGAGACCGATCGGATGTTCGATGCAGCGCGGTTCGTACGAGAGACGATCGCTGATTTCACCGGCCGCGCCGCGCCGCACGCCGTCGACAGCGCCCTGCGCGACGGGCCGCTCTACGTCATGGGGCGCAACCCGGAGGCCGCGGCGCTGATCGCGCGCCGTCGCGTCGCCGGCATCGTCAACGACTTCGCCGCCCCCGGATCGACCTGGAACGGCACGCCGGAGGTGCGCACCGAGGACGTCCCGCGCGGCGCGACCGTGATCAACGCCTCGACCTCGATCAGCCCGCTCTCGGCCCGCCGCCGGCTCGAGGCGATCCCCGAGGCGCGGATCCTCGCCTATGCCGACCTCACGCGCGATCCGGCCTCCGACCTGCCGCTGCCCGCCTTCGTGGCGGAGGCGCGCGAGGCCTTCGCCGCGCACGCGGCGCGCTGGAGCGCCGTCCGCGCCCGGCTCGCCGACGCGGAATCGATCCGGATCTTCGACACGCTCGTCGCCTATCGCCTGACCGCCGACATCGCCCTGATGGAGGGCTTCCGCGTCGCGCTGCGCGACCAGTATTTCGAGCCATTCGCCGCGCCCGCCGCCGGGGCGGTCTTCGTCGACTGCGGCGGCTTCGACGGCGACACGACGGAGGAGTTCGTCCGCCGCCATCCCGACTACGCCCGCGTTCATCTGTTCGAGCCCTCGGCCGAGAACCATGCCGCCGCCCAGGCCCGTCTCGCCGGCGTGCGCGACATCCGCTTCGTGCCGCTCGGCGTCTCCGACACCGCCGGGCGTCTCGCCTTCTCCTCCGACGCCGGATCGGCGAGCGCGGTTTCGGACGAAGGCTCGTCCTTCATCGACGTGACGACGCTCGACGCCGCCGTCGACGAGCCGGTCTCCTTCGTCAAGATGGACCTCGAGGGCTGGGAGATCCCGGCGTTGAAGGGCGCCGCCGGCCACATCGCCGCCGACCGGCCGATCCTGGCGATCGCCGTCTATCACCGCGCCTCGGATTTCTGGGAGATCCCGGAATACGTCCTGTCGCTCGGCGTCGACTACGACCTCCACCTGCGCCACTACACCGAGGGCTGGTCGGAGACGGTGATGTATTTCGTGCCGAAGAAGGCCTGAGGCGACGGCCGGCGGCGGCGCGCCGCGGGGCCCCGCAGGCCCCCGACCTCGACAAGCGGCACCCCGGGATGTAGCAAGTGGGCTTCTCGAATTGCCCGCCTCCGGTGGCTCAGGCCGCCGGAGGGTCGGTGCCTACACGCTCGGTCGACGACGACATGATCTCCATCCTGCTCTCCGGGCCCGGACTGATCGGCACGCAGCATGCCCGTCTGGTCCGCGCCCATCCGCGATGCCGCCTCGCCGCCGTGGTCGCGCCGACGAGCGAGGAGAACCTCGCTTTCGCCCGCGCCCACGAGACGCCGCTCTACGGAAGCGTCGAGGCCGCCCTCGCCGCCGAGACGATCGACGGCGCCATCGTCTCCTCGCCCAACGAGTTCCACTTCGCCCAGGCGATGACCTGCATCGACCGGCGCATCCCGACGCTGGTCGAGAAGCCGATCACCGACCGGCTCGACGAGGGGCGGCGGCTGACGGAAGCCGCCGAGGCGGCGGGCGTGCCGATCCTGGTCGGCCATCACCGCACCTACAGCCCGCTGCTGGCGGCGGCGGACAGTTTCCTCCACAGCGACGCCTTCGGCGACATGGTGGCGCTGACCGGCTCGGCGCTGTTCTACAAGCCCGCCCAGTATTTCCTCGACGGCCCGTGGCGGACGAAGATCGGCGGCGGCCCGATCCTGATCAACCTGATCCACGAGATCGGCCTGATGCGGCATTTCGCCGGCGAGATCGAAAAGGTCTCGGCGGTGGCCTCGCAGCGCACCCGCGGCTACGAGGTCGAGGACACTGTGGCGATGACCTTCGGCTTCGAGAACGGCGCGCTCGGCACCTTCCTGCTGTCCGACACCGCCGCGAGCTCGAAGAGCTGGGAGATGACCTCGGGCGAGAACCCGTCCTATCCCCATTTTCCCGAAGAGAACTGCTGGCACTTCGCCGGCACCCGCGGATCGCTCGACTTCCCCTCGATGCGCACCCGCAGCTACGCCTCGGCCGAGGGCAGTTCGTGGTGGAAGCCCTTCGAGCACGGCCGGATCGACTTCCGCCGCCGCGACCCGCTCGAGGCGCAACTCGACCATTTCGTCGCGGTGATCGCCGACGGCGCGACGCCGCGCGTCACCGCCCGCGACGGCTGGAACAACCTGCGCGTCGTCAACGCCATCCGCCGCTCGATCGCCACCGGCGCGACGGTCGCGGTCGCCTCGGTCGACGACGGCGCGGCGGAGACGGTGCGGTCATGAAGGTCCTGCTCGTCGACACCGGCTTCTCGGCCCTGCCGATCTTCCGCCACCTCGTCGAACGCGGCCACGACGTCTGGGTGATGGGCAACCGCGCCCGCGACGCCATCGCCCGCGAGGCCGGCGAGCGCTGGATCGAACAGGACTATTCCGACGTCGCGGCGGTCGCCGGCCACGCGGAACGCCTCGGCATCGACCGTCTGGTGCCCGGCTGCACCGACGTCTCGATCGCCACCTGCGTGGCGATCGCCGGCGGCGACGGCAGGCTCGACGGCGCGAAGGCCAACCACACGCTCTCCGACAAGGCCGCGTTCCGCGCGCTCTGCGCCGATCTCGACCTGCCGGCGCCGCGGGCGATCGATCCGGCGAAGCTGCCTGCCACCGGGCGCTTCATCTGCAAGCCGGTCGATGCCTTCAGCGGTCGTGGCATCACGGTCTTCGACGCCGCCGACCGGCAGGCGAGCCGCGACGCGATCGACCGCGCCACGGCGGCGAGCCCGACCGGCCGCCTGCTGATCGAGCCCTTCGTCACCGGACAGCTGCACAGCTGGTCGGTCTTCATCGCGAACCGCCGCGCCGTCGAAGGCACTTTCGTGATCGAAGGCTCGTCGGTCGATCCTTACGCCGTCGACACCAGCCACGTCGTCTTCGACATGCCCGAGGCGGCGCGCGCCCAGCTCGCGACCGCGGTCGACCGCATCGCCGAGGCGTTGGGTCTGGTCGACGGTCTCGTCCACCTGCAGTTCCTGTGGGACGGCGAACGCGTCTCCATCGTCGAGATCACCCGGCGCTGCCCGGGCGACCTCTACGCGCTGCTGATCGAATATTCGACCGGCTACCGCCACGCGGCGAAATACGCGTCGCACTTCCTCGGTGAGCCGCTGACCGCCGCCGCGACCGAGCGCCGCCCGGTCGTGCGCCATACCGTGACCTCGCCCGAGGCCCGCATCTATTCCGGCCTCGGCTTCGACCACCTCCTGCCGGTGCGCGCCTTCTTCGCGCTCCAGGGGTTGGGCGAACCGCTGGCGCCGGGCCATGCCGGCCGCATCGGCGTGCTCTTCGTCGAGCCGATCGACGAGGCGAGCCGCGACGAGGCCTATCGACTGTTTCTCGAGCGGCGCGTCTATCGCCCGCTCTGACGGCGGGATGCGATCGTTCACCTTCGCGCCGGCCGCAGGGCCGCGAATGCAGGAACCGCCACCATGCCGAGGCCCCTCTACGTCGCCCGACCGATCATGCCCGACGAAGGCGACTTCCAGCGCATGGCGAACGAGGTCTGGAAGAGCCGCATCCTGTCGAACGGCGGCCCCTTCCACCAGCGGCTCGAGGCGGCGCTGGCCGACCGGCTCGCCGTGCCGACCGCCAAGCTCTTCAACAACGGCACGATCGCGCTGCTCGCCGCGCTGAAGATGTTCGACCTGCCGCCCGGCAGCGAGGTGATCACCACGCCGCTGACCTTCGCGGCGACCGCCCATGCCATCACCTGGAACGGGCTCGAGCCGGTCTTCGCCGACGTCGACCCCGAGACGCTGACACTCTCGCCCGACGCCGTCGAGAAGGCGATCACCGACAAGACGTCGGCCATCCTCGCCGTCCACGTCTACGGCACGGTCTGCGATCTCGACGCGCTGCAGGCGATCGCCACCCGCCACGGCCTGCGGCTGATCTACGATTCGGCCCATGTCTTCGGCACGACGGTGAACGGGCGCGGCATCGGCACCTTCGGCGATGCCTCGGTCTTCTCCTTCCACGCCACCAAGCTCTTCCACACGCTGGAAGGCGGGATGATCACCACCGATCGGCGCGAGGATGCCGAGACGATCTATTTCCTGCGCAATTTCGGCATCAAGAACGAGGAGGAGGTCGTCTCGGTCGGCATCAACGGCAAGATGAACGAGCTGCAGGCGATCGTCGGCCTGCTCAATCTGCCGCTGGTCGAGGCCGAACAAGCCGAGCGCCGCCGCCTCCGGGCGACCTATCGCGGCTTCCTCGCCGACCTGCCGGGCATCGGCCTCCCGCCCGAGCAACCGGGTGTCGTCCATTCCGAGCAGTACTTCCCGATCGTCGTCGACGAGACCGTCTTCGGTCGCAGCCGCGACGATCTCTACGACGCGCTGAAGCGGATCGGCATCCACGCCCGGAAGTATTTCCACCCGATCTGCACCGACTTCGAGCCCTACCGCGGCCGGCCGATCGTCACGACGCGCAACGTCGCCTACGTCGAGACGGTCAAGCGCCGGGTGCTCTGCCTGCCGTTCCACTCGGGCGTCGAGGCGGAGGACGTCGCCGACATCGAAAAGGTGTTCCGCGGCGAGGTCGGCTGAGCCCGAACGTGGGCGGACTCCCGCCGTGGCGCCGGCCATGGCATGGTTCGGCGCGGCGCGGAGCCGACAGGGCGCAGTTCGAGGGGGCGGCATGCTGAAGTACCGGATCGTGCGGTTTCTCGCCGGGCTGAGGGCGCTCTTCGTCGCCGACAAGGTGCGGCGCCGGCAGGTGCGCGACGCCACCGCCCGTCGGCTTCTCGCCGGCCGCGCCTGGTACCGCACCGATCCGCCGACCCCGCACGCCTACGAGCTCGCCGTCGCCTCGCGCCTGCTCCAGGACGCCGCCTTCCCGGCGGCACTCGCCACCGCTCGCAAGGTGATCGCGGTGGTCGTACCCGAGCGCGACGAGATGAACGGCGGCATCCATTCGCTGTTCTCGATCGCCGCCGAGCTGCGCCGCCAGAAGCGGTCGCACGGCTTCGAGGTCGTCGTCGTGACGCGGCCCCAGGCGGCGCCGATCACCCATTTCCGCAACACCCGTTTCACCAACGCCGAGACCGTCTTCCGCTTCCCCCAGCTGATGCGCTGCGCGGCGCTCGATGAGCTGCTGCTGGTGATTCCGGAATTCGTCGCCTCCGACCTCGTCGACGGTCTCGAGGTGCGCGAGCGGCATTTCCTCGAAGGGCTGTCGCGTTTCCGCATCCACGTCCTCAACCAGAACATCGACCTGATGCCGCCGCGCGCGGCGGTCGATCGGCTGCGGGCACTGACGCCGGTGGTGACGCAGAGCGTCGCCCATCACGCCTATTTCACCCGTGAGGTCGCCGAGCGCTGGGATCTGCCGACCATGCTGCTGCCGGCCTTCACCGACCTCACGCCCTATCCGCCGGCGCCCTTCGCCGAGAAGGAGAAGCTGATCATCCATTCGCCCGATCCGGCGCCGCACAGGGCGGCGGTTCTGGCGGCGCTGGCGCGCGAACTGCCCGACTTCGAACTGCGCGAAATCCGCGGCATCTCCTTCGACACGTTCATGGATCTGGCGACGCGCTGCATGTTCTCGATCACCTTCGGCGAAGGCTTCGACGGCTATTTCTCCCAGCCGATCCAGCAGGGTGGCCTCAGCTTCGCGATCTTCGAGGAGCGCTTCTTCCCCTCGAAGGACCTCGGCACCCGCGAGAACATGCTTCGCGACGGCGACGACATGATCGCCCGCCTGCCCGGCCTGATCCGGTCGTTCTCGCAGGACGAGGCGCGCTACCGCGCCGTCGGCGACGCCTGGCGCGCGACGATCGACGCGCTCTACGACCGCGAGGACTATCGCCGGCGGATCGGCGAACTGGTGCGCGGCGAATTCCCCTACGACGGCCGGCCGGCCGAGGCGTGAACGGCGGCGGGCCTTCCCCTCACATGTCGATCGCGAATTCGATGGCGATCGGGCCGCCGCGGTCGGAGATCTCCCGGACGGCGCTGCGGAAGCGGCTCCATTCCTGCGCCGACAGCTCGCCCGGCTTGTCGGCGAACGCGCGGGCGACGGCATCGAAGTCCGCGACGTCCCGATCGGCGCGGATGACGCGGCGCCCGGTCTTCTCCTCGAGCCGCGTCAACAACGACGGGAACGGCATGTGCCAGTTCTTGGCGGCGTCGTTGGCGAAGGATTCGACCACCGGCACCATCGCCACGAGATCGCGGCTGGTCATCAGCTCGAGGCCGCGCTCCCGCAGCGTCGCGTTGTGGCTGCCGTGGTGGCCGACCTTGTAGAGGACGGTGCGGGCGAAGAGATCTTCGATTCCCCTTCGGCTCTCCTTGCCGGCGGCATCCTTTCCGACCCAGGCGAGCGAACTCCACGACAGCCAGTTGCCGACCTGGGCATCGCCGGGAAACAGCATGACGCGCGCGTCCCGGCCGGTCCCGATCTCGAAGGCGATGGCGAGGCTGGTGTTGTTGGTGTCGTTGTCGAGCTTGAGCGCCAGCTGCTCGCCGGCGAGAAGCCAGTCCTGATCGATGTTGCGCCACGCGTCCTCGGGATCGAGATAGGCCTCTCGGAGAAATCGGAGCGCTTCGGAATCCTCCCGCCCCGGCGCGGCCGGCCCGTCGTTCTGCGGTCGTTTCAGCAGCAGTCGCTTGCCGAAGGGCAGCGTGAGCTCGGCATCCGCCGCCGTCGTTCCGTCTCCGTCGACGTCGAGGGCGGCGAGGTGGAACAGGTCGTCGACGTCGCCGGCGGCCAGTTGATAGACCTCCTGCGTCCCCTTGTGCGGTGCGCTGCGTTTCAGGAGAGCCTCGTCGCGCGGCGGGCCGAGGATGTAGGCGCTGAGATCGGGAAGCCCGGCGACGGGCACGGGATCGACGCCCGGCGTGAAGTAGCGCACCCGCGCCGCCTTGGAGCGCAGGAGATCGAGGATGGCCGCGGTCTTCGAGCGTGCCGCGGTGGCGGCGTTCGCACCGAGGTCGCCGCCGGCGAGGCCGGCGAAGGCCAGGATCCCGGCGAAGCCCGCGCCACCGCTCCGTTCGTCTTCGAGCGGCTCCAGCTCGGGTGAGACCTCGCGTCGGGGCTCCGCCATCGCCATCGCCGCCCGCCGGCCCTTCCAGACGATGTTCAACGCCCGACTGCGACCCTCCCCCAGCCTGCGGGCGAGTTCGTCGCGCGGGTCCTCGGTCCAGGCGAGCCAGAGTTCCGATACGGCGATGTCGGCGAAGATCTCCTTCGCCTGATCGAAACCGGAGAGATGGTCCCAGTGCTCGTGGGTGACGATCAGGACGTCGAGGCGGTTGCCCGTGGTCGTGGCGACGTCCTGCATGATCCGCTTCGCCCGCGCGGCGGCGTCCTTCATTCCCTGGAGGATGCCGCAGTCGATCAGGACGTTGACCATCCCGTCGTCCTTCGGCGCCCGGATCAGGAAACAGTCGCCGAGGATGTCGCGGTACATCCGCACCGTGAGCCGGCGGGTCGAGGCGGCCGTCTGCCGTTTCGCCATGGGATCCCTCCCGTCAGAGCATGCGATGGAGGAAGGCAAAGGGTTCGCGCTGGCGCGACGCCCCGAAATAGGTCGCGCCCAGGGTCTCGGCCGCCCCGCCGAAGCGGAAGGCGCGCTCCGTCGCGAGCCGCGTCTCGCTGTCGATCGCCTTGACGATCGCGTAGCGGATCCGGTGGGTGCGGGCGTCGAGGATCAGCGTCGCGCCGCCACGGAAGGTGAAGTCGGGACGAACGCCGTGCCGGCGGCCGACGTCGTCCATCTCGGCCTGGAGTTCGGCGGTGCGATAGGCACGGCGCTCCTGCGTGATCTCGATGATGACCTGCGGCTCGCGCTGGCCGTCCGGCCCGACCCGGTCGGCCAGCCGGACCGAATGGACCTCGATGTGCGGCAGGCCGGTGTCGCGCCGCCGCCGGATGGTCTTCGGTGCATCGGCGCCGAGGCGCAGGCCGAGGCTCCGCGCGGCGTCCTCGCCGAAGACGTCGCGGTTGGCGAGGATCCAGTCCCTGAGTTCGACGGCCCGCCGCCGGGCGTCGAGGAACAGCGCCTCGCGCGATTCCTCGTGGTGGAAGGGCCGGCGCCACAGAGGGCCGAACTTGATCTGCATCTCCAGCGGCGACCACAACAGGTTCTCGATCGACAGCGACCGGCACCCCTTGGGATAGATGCCGCGGCGCCGGAACGCCTCGATGAAGGCGATGCGATAGCCGCGGTCGTCGTCGGCGACGAGATCGTGGTCGGCGGTGATCAGCGCCCGCAGATAGTCGCCGAAGGTGACGTCGACCGGCGGCAGATAGTCGAGCGCCCGGATGCAGATGCGCAGCACGTGACCGGCCGCCTTGACCGCCTCGGTGGTGAGGCGTCCGACGAGATCGGGGTGGAGATCACCGTCGGGGAAGCGTGTGCCGTCGCCCGTCACCAGACGCAGGAGGTCGGCGATGCGGGCGCGATAGATGGTGACGAAGGCGTCGAACACCGCCGCCACCAGGATGGCGCCGCGATCGTGCGGCTCGAGCGTCTCGGCGAGCTTCGTGGGGTCGGGCATGCCGTCGGCATCGACGTCGTCGATGGCCTCGCGCAGGGCCCCGTAGTGGCCGATCGCCTCGCCGAACTGCCGGGCGAGCCCACTCAGCATCGAGCGCTTGCCGAGGTCGCCGCGGGTCTGCTCGATCTGCTGACGCAGCGCGTCGGCGAGCGTGAAGTGCTGGAACAGCGCGACGATGTCGGCGAAGCCCTCGTGGAACGCCAGCATGTCGACGTTGCTCGCCTCGATGTAGCGACGATGCATGCCGTCGAGAATGGCGTGGGTGGTCTCGTGGGCGATCACGTCGTGCGAGAGGCAGGTGAAGACGAGGCCGCCGGGCAGGTTTCGCCCCGCGTCGGTCTGTGATGCGCGGAAATAGCCGAAGAGCAGGGCCTTGCGCTCTGGACTGTAGTAGGCGTTGGCCTCGCGCAGCGCATGCGGATGAATCCGCAGCCTCTGGACGTAGGCCTGTTTCTCGTCGCGATCGACGCGCGGCGCCCACAGGACCTTGCGTCCGAGCGCGCGTTCGAAGTTGCGGATGGTGGTCATCGCCACCGCGTAGGCCATCTGCTGATGGAACTTCGGATTACCCTCCGACGGCGCGGTGCCGTTCTGGACGAGGAGCGCCGGCTCGTCGAGATCGACCGGCGCGTAGAAGCCGCCGGACGAGGGGTCGACGTCGACCACGGCGACATATTCGCCGATCGGCCCGGGTTCCAGCGCTTCGCCGTCGATCTGGACCGTCGCCTCGTTGACCACGGCCAACTGCAGATCGAGCGATGCCGACGGGTCGAAGGCGTAGATCCTGAGACGGCGGAAGGGCAGGGCGGATCGTTCGGAGCGGCTCGATCTCGGCAGCGGCATGGTCGTCCTCCGCTTCGATGCGATCGGGGTGGTTCAGTAGCCGCCCGGGCAGGGAAATCCCTTCGGAGCGGCGATCGTCACGCCGTACTGCTTCTGCAGCGCCGGCCCGAACCGGGCCCGCAACGCGGCGTCGGTGACCGCATAGCCCCAGTTGATCAGGGCGTCCTGCTCGGCCGTCGGCATGGCGGCGAGCCGCGTCGGGATCGCGGCGAGCCCTGTCGGATCGCGCCCGGTGCAGCCGAGCGGATCGGTGGCGAGGTGGTAGTCGGCGAAACGCGTGCGGATGCCCCAATAGGCGCCGTCGTGATCGCCCCGCTCGTAGGCATCGATCAGTTCGATCTTGCGCCGGTTGCGCACCTGATCGTCGATGATGTTCATGATGCGGATCGAGTGCCGCGCCCAGTCGTCCTTCGGGTCGGCCTCCGGTTCGATCTTCTGCCCGGCGTCGGAGACGAGCACGGTGCGATACCGCTTGTAGACCGTCTCGAGGCCGAGATTGTCGTAGACGCCGCCGTCGGAGAGGACGATCCGGTTGCGGAACTCCGGCCCGGTCAGGTCGGCCGCGACCGTCGGGTCCCAGGGCTGGGCGACGGTCATCTCCAGCGGCGACAGGACCGGCGGGAAGGCCGAGGAAGCGGCGACCGCGACGGCGAGCTTCGTCGTCGGCCGAGGCACCAGACCGACGCGGTAGTCGCCCATGTAGGGGCGGGAGAACCGCCACAGGGCGGCGGTCTGGACGTTGGTCGCGTTGATGACGAAACGCGGCGCCTTGCCGCCGGTGTCGTCGGGCAGGTCCTGCAGCGTCGCGTCGCCGAAGAGCGTCTTCGCATAGGCGGCCACGACGCGGTCGGAGACATGGCCCGGCAGGAAGATGCCGCCGATGATGGCGCCCGCGTCGACGCTCGTCGAGGCCATCCGCCGGATGTCGGCGACGACCGTGTCGAGCTTCCGCGCCCGCCCGGCGGCGTCGAAGTCGAGGCTGCTCCACTTCAGGCCGAGCTGCGCGGCAGTGATCGATCCGCCGGAGACGCTGGAGAACCGCGCGATCTTGCCCAAGAGCCCGGCTTCGTTCAGCCGAATGAGCGTCCCGAGATGGAAGACCATGGCGCGATAGCCGCCGCCCGACAGGCAGAGGCCGATGCCGTCTTCGGGCTGCTTCGGATCGTCGTGCGTCGTCGTGTCGGTCATGTCGCCCCCCCGCCGGAGATTGGTTCCCCGGTCATCTTCCCGCCGGCATCCGCCGGTCTCGGAGCGCGAGGGATTAAACCATCGCGAGTATCGATCTAGCGCACACCATCGCGCTTTGCGCAAGCAGGATTCGCAAACCGCGACGGGTGCACACCGAGCTCGTGGGGACGACGGATCGACCATGGCACGACGCGATGCGACGCACTTCTCGGACACGACGACGCCGGCCGGACGACAGGCGGGCTCGCGAAGTCGCATCCTCTTCACGCCGACGATCGACGCAAGGAGGCGGGTCGAATAGCAGGGAAATCGATTTACGGCAGAGTTTACTGCCGCAAACACGGGAGAATGCCAATACTTCAATATATGAAGAGCAACTATACGCTCAGGCAAATTAATAACATCGCGATGTTACATCTATATCGTCGAATGATACGATCAAATTATCGGTCGATAAACAAATCATATCAGGAAAACATTTGTAAGAAATGGAGTAGTGTGCAATTCTGAAGGCATTGAACGACTGCGATGGACCATCGCCATGACAACGTCTTCTGCCGAGACCGCAGGTTGTCGGCCGGTGGTCGCCTGCCGGCACGACGGCGGGCAGAGCCGCTCCGTCGACGAGCGCATCGCCGTCGAATTGCCGATCGCCCTGATGTTCGCCGGCCGATCCTTCGCCGTCATGCTGGCGACGCCGGCCGATCTCGAGGACTTTGCGCGCGGTTTCGCCCTCACCGAGGGCGTGGTCGAGACGATCGACGAGATCGGGGCGATCGAACTCCGCCGCGAGGCCCGCGGCATCGAGGTGCGGATCGAGGTTCCCGAGAGCCGGGCGTTGGCGCTCGACGCACGGCGGCGTTCGCTCGCGGGTCGCTCGGGCTGCGGCCTGTGCGGCGTCGACCGCTTCTCCGAGGCGCTGCGCCCGGTCGCCCGCGTCGCCACGACCACGCGGATCGCGCCGGCCGCGCTGCGTCGGGCGATCGCCGACTTCGCGCCTCATCAGGCGCTCAATGCCGAGGTGGGTGCGGTCCATGCCGCCGCCTTCTGCGATCTCGACGGGCGGATCCTCGTCGTGCGCGAGGACGTCGGCCGCCACAATGCGCTCGACAAGACGATCGGTGCCGTGCTCGCCGCCGGCATCGACACGGCGCGCGGCTTCGTCCTGATGTCGAGCCGCTGCTCCTACGAACTCGTCCACAAGACCGCCGCCGCCGGCATCGCGCTGGTCGCGGCGGTGTCGGCACCGACGTCGCTGGCGGTCGAACTGGCGGAAAAGGCGCATGTCGGGCTGGTCGGCTTCGCCCGCGAACGGCGCTTCACGCTCTATGCGTCGCCGTCGCGGGTCGGGTTCGAGACGGACATCGCCGTCGCGTCATGACGCGGGCAGCCGGCGTTTCTCCAGGGATTTCGAAGGATCGAGCGCCGCGGTTTCCGCGGCGTTCGTCGTTCCGGCGGTATCAGCCGCCGGTCTCCCACATCGCCCGGTCGACGCGGCCGAAGTCGGCGCGGGTCGGATCGAAGGCGTGGCCGCCGGGCTTCCGGGCGATCGCCGCGACGATCGCCGCGGCAACCGGGTCGTCGCTCTCGCTCGACCGCAGCAGCGTCTTCAGATCGACGCCGCCGGAGCGGCCGAGGCAGAGCGTGAGGCGGCCGTCGGCGGAGAGGCGCACGCGGTTGCAGGTGGCGCAGAAGCCGTGGCTCATCGGGGTGATGAAGCCGATGCGTCCGCCGGTCTCGACGACCTCGGCGTATCGCGCCGGACCCTGCGTCCGGTCGGGCAGGTCGGTGAGAGTCCAGCGTTGCTCGAGCCGGCGGCGCACGGCCTCGAGCGGCACGTAGCGGTTCGACGGCTCGATGCCGCCGTGGCCGATCGGCATGGTCTCGATCAGCGCGAGGCTCATGCCGCGATCGTGGGCGAAGAGCATCAGGTCTTCGATGGTGTGATCGTTGACGCCGGCCATGACGACGGCGTTGAGGCGCACGCCCATGCCGACGCGGCGGGCCGCGTCGAGGCCGTCGAGCACGTCGGAGAGCCGGCCGGTGCGGCAGATCTCGGCGAAGCGGACGGGGTCGAGCGTGTCGAGCGAGACGTTGACCCGCCGCACGCCGGCCGAGAACAGGTCCTCGGCCACGGGGGCGAGGAGAGAGCCGTTGGTGGTGAGCGTGATCTCGTCGAGCCGGCCGTCGGTGAAATGGCGCGACAGACCGCGCACCAGGCCGACGACGCCGCGGCGCGCCAGCGGTTCACCGCCGGTCAGCCGCAGGCGGCGGACACCGAGTGCGACGAAGATCGAGGCCAGCCGATCGATCTCCTCGAGGGCGAGAAGCTCGCGTCGCGGCAGGAAGGTCGCGTCCTCGCCCATGCAGTAGCCGCAGCGGAAGTTGCAGCGGTCGGTGAGCGAGACGCGGAGATAGTCGATGCGCCGATCGTGGCCGTCGACGAGGCGGGGGTTCGCGTCGTGGAGAGGCTGGCTGGTCATGG
This sequence comes from Pinisolibacter sp. DMC19, assembly GCF_056313985.1. Classification (NCBI taxonomy): domain Bacteria; kingdom Pseudomonadati; phylum Pseudomonadota; class Alphaproteobacteria; order Hyphomicrobiales; family Ancalomicrobiaceae; genus Pinisolibacter; species Pinisolibacter sp. DMC19. The sequence goes on from NZ_JBQUZF010000006.1 coordinate 219,537, forward strand.
CGTCGTTCCGGACCGCGGGAGGGAGGCGCGGAGGGAGGGGTGCCCTCCGCGCCGGGCACTCGGTCATTCCGCCGGGCGGGCGATGGGGCCGTCGTCGCGCGGCAGCGGCGTGATGCCGCCGAGGCCCTTGCGGTAGATCAGCCAGTAGATCGCACCGACGAATCCGGCGCCGCCGACGATGTTGCCGAGCGTGGCGGGGACGAGATTGTGGATGATCGCGGGGATGGTGATCACCGAGGTGTCGAAGCCGGCGGGGACGTGACCGGTGACGGTCATCAGCCAGGCCATCGGCAGGAACAGCATGTTGGCGATGCAGTGTTCGAAGCCGGCGGCGATGAAGGCGGCGACCGGGAACACCATGCCGGCCATCTTGTCGGCGACCGAGCGGCCGGCATAGGCGAGCCAGACGCCGAGGCAGACCAGGATGTTGCACATGATGCCCTTGAAGAAGATCGTCACGAAGTCGGGCGTGAGCTTCGACACCGCGAGCTTCAGCATCCCCAGTCCGACGTTGCCGCCGTTGAGGTCGGGGAAGTGACACATCCACAACAGGAACACGAGGCCGAGCGCGCCGATCAGATTGCCGAACCAGACGGTCGCCCAGTTCTTGAGGACTTCCGACGTCGTGATCTGCCGGTTGGCCCAGGCCATGACGATCAGGCAGTTGCCGGTGAAGAGTTCGGCGCCGGCGATCATCACCAGGCCGAGGCCGAGGGTGAAGACCACGCCTCCGAGCAGACGCTGGGCGGCATAGCCGAGGGTGGGATCGCCGAGCACGATGGCGAAGAACATGCCGCCGAGGCCGATCGAGCCACCGGCGACGATCGCCAGCACGAGCTCGGGCAGGAAGGGCATGTGGGCCTTCTTGACGCCGAGTTTCTCGACCTTGTCCTGGATTTCGGCGGGGGAATAGGCGTCCGATCCGAAGAGGGCCGGCGCCGACGGGGTGGCCTTGTCTGCCATTGTCGGTCTCCTGTTGGTCCTGGTACCGTGATGGAGTGCGCGGGTGGGGCTGTCCACTTCAGACGACGGGCGGCAGCAATGCCGGATCGAGACCGCCCGCCAACCCGCGGTGGAGGTGGTCGACGGCCGCCAAGACCGCCGGCGTCATGTCTTCGTAGAAGGCGACCCGCGCCGGCTGGATGCCGACGAAGATCACCTCGCCGACCGTCTCGCCGAGCGAGGCGATCAGAAAGTCGAGCGGGATCGCATGGGTGTCGATCAGGAAGCGATCGGCGACCATCCCCGGATCGATCCGGCGGATCGAACCGGGCGGAAGCCCCATCTCGGCCGCGTCGACCAGCAGAACCCGGTCGGGATTTGCGGCCCGCACCGCATGCATGACGTTCTCGGGGGCCGAGCCGCCGTCGATCGCCTCCCAGCCGGACGCCGGTTCCCGCTCCAGCCGTTCGGCCAGGAGCGGCCCGGCGCCGTCGTCGCCCATCAGCGAATTGCCGACGGTGAACACGATGTCGGTCACGGCACCTTCCTCCCCATCAGATAGATCGCCGGTTCCATCTCGATGGCGGCGAGCGAAGTCTGGAACGTGTCGCACCATTCGACCATGTCTTCGTCGAGACGCGGGCGCGCCTCGGCGAAGGCCTTGCCGATCAGGGCGGTGTGGGTGCGGTCGACCATGATCTCGCCGAAGCGGTCGACGCCTTCGAGCTTGCGCCGCGCCTCGCCCTCCGGCAGGAGCGCCAGGAGGCGCTCCCAGAAATCGCCCGAGCAGCGCAGGAACGGCTTGAAACAGTCGAAGACGCCGACGTGATGGCCGATCGCCAGTGCGTGATAGACGACGTTCTTCGACGAGGCGGGAACGTCTTCCTGGCGCTCCAGGAACTTCTCGCCGAGGCGGTAGAAGACGACGTTCATCTGGCCAGCCTCCCGATCGCGGCGGTGATCACGCCGCCGAGCGCTTCGAAGATCTCGCGCGTGCGCGGATCGGACGTGGTGCGCATCAGGCCGTCGAGGCGGTCGGCGAAGGGCCGACCCTCCGGGGCCTCCATCGCGGCGAGGAAGACCTCGGCGAGGTCGCCGCCCTGGCGGTAGCCCGCCATCCGGCGCGCCTCGCGTTCGATCAGGACGCGCAGATTGTAGGGCACGGTCGGATGGGCGATCGCGACGCGCTCGTTCTCGCCCTCGACGTGGGTCTTCGCCTTCAGCTTATGGCCGAGCAGACCGAGCGCCACGGCGAAGCCGTAGATGGTGGCCGCCGGCGAGGGCGGACAGCCGGGGATGTAGACGTCGACCGGCACGATCTTGTCGGTGCCGCCCCAGACCGAGTAGAGGTCGTGGAAGATGCCGCCCGAGCAGCCGCAGGCACCATACGAGACGACGATCTTCGGATCGGGGGCGGCCTCGTAGGCGCGCAGCGCCGGCATCCGCATCGAGCGGGTCACCGCGCCGGTGAACAGCAGGACGTCGGCATGGCGCGGCGAGGACACCACCTTGATGCCGAAGCGTTCGGCATCGAAGAGCGGCGTGATGGCGGCGAAAATCTCGATCTCGCAGCCGTTGCAGCCGCCGCAATCGACCCGGTAGACGTAGGCCGAGCGCTGGATGTCCTTCAGCAGCGCCCCCTTCATCCGGGCGATGTCGGCCGGCGTGTCGATCCTGCCGATGCCGGAGGCGGGGGTGAACTGGTCGACGGTGGGAAGGCGGGTCATCGACGGGTCTCCTCGATGCGGCGGGCGACGCCGAAGGCGGCGATCTGGGTCACGTCGTGGATGCGCTTGCAGGCGGGACACGTGGCCGCCAACCGGCGACGCTGAGCCGCCTCGTCGGCGGTCGGCGCCCCGAGGGCGACGATGTCCTGGACGTAGGCGACTTCCTTGGCGACGGCGAAGGGCGTGTCGCAGACCTCGCAGCGGGCGAGTTTGAACACCGCCTTCATGACGAGATCGGCGCGGTTGGCCACCGCCAGTTCGAATTCCTGCGTCAGCCGGATCGCGTCGGTCGGGCAGACCTCCTCGCAACGGCCGCAGAAGACGCAGCGGCCGTAGTCGATCGACCAGGTGCGGGTCGCCGCCTCGACGTCGGTCGCCATCGTGATGGCGTTGGCCGGGCAGGCGATGGTGCAGGCGGCGCAGGCGATGCACTGCTCGGGCGTGTGCTCCGGCTTGCCGCGCAGGTCCTTCTCCATGGCGAGCGGGGCGAAGGGGTACTTCACCGTCGCTTCGCCGGATCGGAAGATCTCCTTGATGAGCTTGAACATGGTCGTCTCTCCCGATCTCACTTCAGCGGCGATGCGGTGCGGTCACGGCAGTAGCGTTCCATCTCCTTGTAGGGGATGGTCTTCTGGGTGGCCTTCTTGACGTCGACGACGGTGACGCGGTCGGTGCACGAGTAGCAGGGGTCGATCGAGGCGACGATCAGCGGTGCGTCCGACACCGTGTTGCCGCGCAGCATGTAGCGCAGCACCGGCCAGTTGGCGTAGGTCGAGGCACGGCAGCGCCAGCGCCAGAGCTTCTGGTTGTCGCCGGTCATCGACCAGTGGATGTCCTCGCCGCGCGGCGCCTCGGTGAAGCCGAGGGCGAACTTGTGCGGCTTGTAGGTGAAGTCCTCGGTGAGGATCGGGCCGGACGGGGTGTCGGTGAGCAGCGCCTCGATCAGGCCGATGCTGTCGAAGACCTCCTGCACGCGCACCAGCGTGCGGGCGAGCACGTCGCAGCCGTCGCCGGTGTTGATGCCGAGATCCGTCAGCTTGTAGCCCTGGAAGGGATGCAGCACGCGGGTGTCGCGGCGGTGACCCGAACCGCGGACCAGCGGGCCGACCGGCGAGTAGTCGCGGGCGACCTTGGGGTCGAGGATGCCGACGCCCTTGACGCGGCCTTCGACGTTGGCGGTCGAGATCAGCATGTCGACGAGACGGGTGACGTCGTCGCGCAGCTCGCGCACCGTGGCGAGGGTGCGGGCCTTCTGTTCGCCCAGGATGTCGCGACGGACGCCGCCGATCAGGTTGATCGCATAGGTCTTGCGATTGCCGGTCAGCATCTCGGCCAGCATCATCGACTTCTCGCGGATGCGGAAGAACTGCATGAAGCCGGTGTCGAAGCCGACGAAGTGGCAGGCGAGGCCGAGGTTGAGCAGATGGCTGTGCAGCCGTTCGGTCTCGAGCAGGATCGAGCGGATCGCCTGACCGCGCAGCGGCACCTCGATGCCGAGCGCGTTCTCGACCGAGTTGGCGTAGGCGACCGAATGGGCATAGCCGCAGATGCCGCAGACGCGATCGGCGAGGAAGGTGACCTCGTCGTAGCCCATGCGGGTCTCGGCCACCTTCTCCATGCCGCGGTGGACGTAGAACATCCGGTAGTCGGCATCGATGATGTCCTCACCGTCGACGAAGAGGCGGAAGTGGCCCGGCTCGTCGGAGGTGATGTGCAGCGGTCCGAGCGGGACGACGGTGGTCTCGCGGTCGGAGTCGTTGACGAAGGAGTAGGTCTCGTCGTCCTTCACCGGCGCCGGGCGGAAGCGATGGTCCATCGCGTCCTTGCGCAGCGGGTGGAGGTTCTCCGGCCAGTCGTCGGGCAGCACCAGACGGCGGGCGTCGGGCAGACCGACCGGCACCAGGCCGTACATGTCGCGCACCTCGCGCTCGCCCCACACACAGGCGGGCACCTTGGGCGTGACCGAGGGGAACTCCTCCTTGCCTTCCGGCACCTTGGCGTGGACCACCACGTAGCAGGGGTCCTCTTCCTCCATCGACAGCACGTAGTAGAGGCCGAAGGTGCCGTCGAGCGCGCGCTCGTCGTTGCCGACGACCACCGACAGCCAGCCACCGCGGCCGTAGTAGAGATAGGCGACGGCTTCCGGCAGGCTGTCGAGCTTCACCGTGACGGTGAGCTGGTCGGCGGTCTGGCGGCTCTCGTCGAGCACGGCGTGGGGCAACTGGGCCCGGAGAGCGGCGATGTGCGAGGCGCCGACCGGGAGCTTGGGCATGACGTTCATGATCTCGTCTCCTGAAGACGGCGGGTCAGATGCGCGGCTCGGCCCGGGGGGCGAGGGCAGCGACCGGTTCGAGGGACTTCTGCCAGGGGGCCGCGATCACGGCACCGCGGTCGCCACCGACGACGACGGCGGTCGCTTCGCGCACCAGCTGGCCGACCGGCCGCGGCACCGCGACGCCGAGCGCCACGACGATCGCCACCAGCGCCCACATCGGGGCGAGCGCCCGCCAGCCGACGTCGCCGACCGGAACCGTCTCCGGCGCCTTGCCGAGCACCGAGCCGGAGATGATCTGGACGAAGGCGGCGACGGCGATGGTGAGCAGCAGGCCGAGCACGATCGCCGGCAGCCACTGACCCGCCGCGAAGCCCGCGCCGATCACCAGGAACTCGGAGACGAACACCGCGAAGGGCGGGAAGCCGGCGAGCGCCAGGGCGGCGATGAGGATCATCACACCGCTCGCCGGGGCGACGCGGAGCAGGCCCTTCACCTGGGTCAGGTCGCGGGTGCCGTACTTCATCAGCACGTTGCCCGAGGCGCAGAAGATCAGCGACTTGGCGAAGGAGTGGTTGATCGCATGCAGCAGCGCCGCGCCGACACCGAGCGGGCCGCCGAAGCCGAGGCCGATGGCGATCAGGCCGACGTGCTCGACGCTCGAGTAGGCGAGCTTCCGCTTCAGGTCCTTCTGGACGAGGAAGAGGAAGACGGCGACGGTGACCGACAGGAAGCCGAGGGCGAGCAGCAGCATCTGCGGGAACTCGGGGCCGACGGCGCGCGAGGTGACGGCGAGATAGCGGATCACCACGAAGAGCGCGCACTTCAAGAGAACGCCGGAGAGCAGCGCGGAGACCGGGCTCGGGGCTTCCGAGTGGGCGTCCGGCAGCCAGCCGTGCATCGGGAAGAGGCCGGCCTTGGTGCCGAAACCGATCAGCACGAAGACGAAGGCGATCTTGGCGAGCATCGGGTCGAGCCGGGCGGCATCGGCCGTGAGCGAGGTCCAGAACACCGCCTTCTCGGGATCGCCGAAGGCGGCGGCGCCGTCGGCGAAGGTCAGCACGGTGCCGTAGAGGCCGAAGGCCACGCCGACGGTGCAGATGATGACGTATTTCCACGCCGCCTCGAGGCTCGAGCGCCGGCCGTAGAGACCGACGAGGAAGGCCGAGCCCAGCGTCGTCGCTTCCACCGCCACCCAGGTCAGCACGATGTTGTTCGAGGTGACCGCGAGCATCATCGTGAAGACGAAGAACTGGAAGAAGGCGAAGAACAGCTTGTGCTTGGCGGGCGTCAGCTCGCCGTGGGCGACGTCGTGGCGGACGTAGGCGACGGCGTAGAGGCCGGTGAAGAGGCCGACGAGGCCGATCAGGGCGACGAAGATCGCCGCCAGCGGATCGATCACGAACCAGCCGCCGATCGCCGAGAGATCGGCGCCGGCGAGGACGCGTCCGACCGCGGTGAGCGAGGCCAGGGCCACCACCACGCCGGAGCCGACGTGGACCGCTTCGATGGTGCGGTTGCCGCCGTCGCGGGCGGGCAGCAGCGCGATGGAGATCGCGGCCACCAGCGGCACGGCGAGCATCAGGGGGGGAAGGATAGAGGGCACCATGGCGGTCATCCCTTCAGAGACGTGAGCTGGTCGGCGTCGAGCGTGCCGAGGGTGCGGTGGATCTGCAGGCCGAGGACGGCCATGATCACCACGGCGAAGACGGCGTCGGTGGCGATGCCGATCTCGACGACTTCCGGCGCCTTGGCGGCGAGAAGCGCCAGCGTCAGGTGCGAGCCGTTCTCCATCAGGCAGTAGCCGAACACCTGCTTGAGGATGTTGCGCTGAGTGACGATCGCCGCGAGGCCGAGGAAGAAGTGGCCGAGCGAGACGGCGAGCGCCGGCTTGATCGCTTCGGCGGCCGGCAGCGACACGCCGTCCACCACCCAGAAGCACAGGACGACGACGACGGCGGCCATCAACACCGAGACGGCCGGCGGCACGCGTTCGCCCGAGCCGAGCTTGACGTCGTCGAGCCGGCCGAGGAGGCGCGTCATCAGGATCGGCACCAGGAGGACCTTGGTGACGAAGGAGGTCGCGGCCCAGGCGGTCAGTTCATGCGAACCGACCGTGGCACCGAGCGTCAGGAAGATGGCGACGAGCACCAGCGACTGCAGCGCGTAGTAGAAGGCGGACCCGGTCGGACGCCGTGCCGTGATGACCAGGAGCGAGGTGACGATCAGCAGGCCGGCGAGACCGTTGACGAGTTGAAATCCGGACATGTCTGCCTCCTCAACCGAGCCAGGCGGTGGCGATGAAGGACGACGCGACGGCCATCACGATCAGGACGGTGAGCACGAAGCGCATCGAGGCGGGGACCGGCTGGGCGGCGGCCATCGTCTCCGACGGCGTGCCGGGGACGGTCTTGCCGATCCACTTCAGGAACCAGGCGAAGGACGCGACCGACTCGAGCAGCGCGACGGCGACCAGGATCCACAGCGCCGGATGGGCATCGGCCATCCGGAAGCCGCTGGCGAAGATCGCGAACTTCGAGAAGAAGCCCGAGAAGGGCGGCACGCCGGTGATGGCGAAGGCCGCCACCACGAAGCCGATGCCGAGGATCGGCGACTTCGCCAGGATGCCGCGCAGCACCGGCAGCATGCGGGTGCCGGCGGTGTAGCTGAGCGCACCCGCCACCAGGAAGAACAGCGTCTTGGCGAAGGCGTGGTTGAAGATGTGGGCGATCGCGCCGTCGAAGGCGAGCTGCGAACCGAACACCGACAGCGACAGGCCGAGGAAGATGTAGCCGAGTTGGGTGATGGTCGACCAGGCGAGGAGGCGCTTGAGGTCGGCCTGCGGCAGGTACATGGCGAAGCCATAGACCAGCGTGATCACGGCCATGATCGTGCCGACCCAGCCGACGATCTCCGGGGCGCCGTTCGCCGACATCAGTGCGCGGGCGTAGATGTAGACGCCGACCTTCACCATCGAAGCGGCATGGAGATAGGCCGACACCGGGGTCGGCGCCTCCATCGCGTCGGGCAGCCACATGTGGAAGGGCAGCTGCGCCGACTTGCCCCAGGCGGCGACCAGGATCGCCAGGAGGACGATGGTCTTGGTCGCGACCGGCAGAGTGCCGATCGCCGACAGGGCGAAGGTGCCGGTCGACAGGAACAGCACCACGGCCGCGGCATAGAGGCCGAGCGAGGCGATGTGGGTGACGATCAGCGCCTTGAGGGCCGAGGCGAGCGCCTTGGGCTTCTCGTAGTAGCCGATCAGCGCCCAGGAGCAGGCGCCGGTGATCTCGAAGAACACCAGCTGGCCGATCACCGTCGAGGTGAAGACGAGACCCGCCATCGCCCCGATGAAGACCAGGATGAAGGACCAGAAGCGACGCCGGCCGATGTCGGCGTGTTCGCGGTTGCCGGCCGAGAAATAGTCGACCGAGTAGATGGTGACGAGCAGGCCGATGGCGACGACCGCCACCGCGACGAGGACCGACACCTTGTCGACCGCGAAGCCGAGGACTTCGACGTCGCCGAAGCTCAGGACGGCGCGTTCGACGGCCACCTTGCCGCCGCGGGCGAAGGAGATCGCCAGCGTCAGCACCGAGAGGAAGGAGAGGCCGGCGGACAGACGACCGATCGTCTTGGCCGCAGGCTGGGGGGCGAGCGCCACCACGATCGCCCCGACGAAGGGCAACAGGATGGTCGCGAGTGCGAGATTGATCATGTCTCTCTCCCGTCGCGGCTCAGAGGCCGGCCAGATGGAAGACGAAGGCGAGCGAAGCGATGCCGAGCCCGAGCCAGGTGTGGCGCGAGGTCAGGCTGAAGCGGGCGCGAGCCACCGAATTTTCGACGATGCCGACGGCGAGCATGATCGCCACGACCTTGATGACGAAGGCGACGAGGCCGAACGCGAGGGCGGGGAGCGTCGCCTCGGTCGCCGAGCCGAAGGGCACGAAGGTGCCGACGAACCAGGCGACGACGACGATCTGCTTCAGCGACAGCGACCACTTCACCAGCGCCAGCGACGGGCCGGAATACTCGGTGAGCGGGCCTTCCTGGAGCTCCTGCTCGGCTTCGGCCATGTCGTAGGGGAGCTTGCCGAGCTCGATGTAGCAGGTGAAGGCGAAGGCGACGCCGGCGAGCAGCGTCGCCGCCATGGCCTTGGGGTGACCGGCGACGATGGCCGAGCCGATGTCGCCGAGGTTGGTCGAGCCCACAAGCAAGGCCGCGGTGAAGAGCGACAGCAGCATCGCCGGTTCGACCAGCACGCCGAGGGTCAGTTCGCGGCTGGCGCCGATGCCGGCGAAGGAGGATCCGCTGTCCAGACCCGAGAGGGCGAAGAAGAAGCGGGCGAGCGCGAAGAGATAGATCGTGGTGATCAGGTCGCCGAGGGCGGCGATCGGCGTCGCCCGGGTCAGGATCGGCAGGCCGGCTGCGATGACGAGCAGCGTCGCCGGCATGACGATCGGCATCAGGCGGAAGGCGAAACCCGCCGCCGGGGGACGAACGTCCTGACGCTTCAGCAGTTTGAAAAGGTCGCGGTAGTCCTGGAGGATACCGGGGCCGTGGCGGGTGTGCATCTTGGCGCGCAGCACCCTGAGGCAACCGGAGACCAGCGGCGCGGCGGCGGCGAGGAGGAGCGTCTGCACGAGCGCGACGACGAGATTGGCGAAGCTGGGCATGGCGGGGCTCCTAGCGCAGGGTCACGAGAAGCAGGGCGACCAGGGCCGCGACGATGTAGAGGCAGTGGACGCGCAGATCGCCGCTCTGGATCGCCTTCGCGCGATTGCCGATCGAGGTGACGGCCTCGACGACGGGCGCGACCAGACGGGTGTCGAAGATCTGTTCGTTGCGCCGGCAGCCGGAGACGAAACGGTCGAAACGCGCCTCCATCGCCCGGTCGAAGGCGGCGACCCGACCCCGAACCGCGTAGAGCGGCGCGAAGAACATGCGGATCGGCTGGGCGAAGGAGCCGGCCGAGACCGTCATGTGGCCGTCCGGCAGATAGCCGCAGGCCCACGGAGCATCGCCCTTGCGCGGCACGCGGCGGACGACCGACGAGATCGAGCCGAGGAGCGCGGGGAGCGTGGCGAGACCGACGAGGAGCAGCGCGACCAGCGGGGTGGAGAGCACCGCGCCGCCGTTGCCGTTGCCGCCGGCGACGAGAAGGGCACCGTCGGCGACCGCGATCGGCGGCATGCCGAGCGTGGCGGCGGCGGCGGAGGCGAGCACCGGCGCGACGAGCGGCGCGGCGATGCCGAGCACGACGCAGGCGGCGGCGAGCAGCACCATGCCGACGATCATCGGCGCGGGAACTTCGGTCGCCTCCGCCGCATGACGGCTGCGCGGGGCGCCGGAGAAGACGACGCCGTAGGCCTTGACGAAGCACATCACCGCGAGAGCGCCGGTCAGCGCCAGCAGCGTGGCGGCGATCGGGGTGGCGAAGCGCACCGCGAAGGTGCCGTCGAGGGCTGCGACGAACAGCGACTGGTAGGTGTACCACTCGGAGACGAAGCCGTTCAGCGGCGGGATGGCGGAGATCGCGAGCGCGCCGATCAGGAAGGACATCGACGTCCAGGGCATGGTGCGGCCGAGACCGCCCATCTCTTCCATGTCCTTGGTGTGGACGCGGTAGATCACCGAGCCGGCGCCGAGGAACAGGAGGCCCTTGAACACCGCGTGGTTGACGAGGTGATAGAGGCCGGCCATCAGGCCGAGGACGGCGACGACCGGACGGTCGGTGGCCAGCCCGATCATGCCGGTGCCGACACCGAGCATGATGATGCCGATGTTCTCGACCGAGTGGTAGGCGAGCAGCTTCTTGATGTCGTGTTCGGCGAGCGCGTAGATCACGCCCAGCACCGACGAGATCGCGCCGAGGGCGAGGACGACGAGGCCCCACCAGGCGACGGTGCCGCCGAGCAGGTCGATGCCGACCTTCACGATGCCGAAGATGCCGATCTTGATCATCACGCCCGACATCAGCGCCGAGGCGTGCGACGGCGCGGCCGGGTGAGCGCGCGGCAGCCAGATGTGCAGCGGGATCATGCCGGCCTTGGCGCCGAAGCCGAGAAGCGCCAGCACGAAGGCGACCGAGGCCGCGAGCTCGCCGGGGCGATGGGCGCGGAAATCGGCGAATTCGAACGAGCCGGCGGCATTCGCCATCAGGAAGAAGGCGGCCATGATGGCGACCGATCCGGCATGCGCGACCAGGAAGTAGAGGAAGCCCGCCGACACCGCCTCTTCGTTCTGGTCGAAGATGACCAGGAAGTAGGAGGCCAGCGACATCATCTCGAAGAAGACGAGGAACCAGAAGGCGTCGTCACTCACCACCACCAGCACCATCGAGGCGACGAAGGTGAGCGTGAAGAAGCCCATCGCGCCGACGCCGCGACCTTCGTATTCGCGCACGTAGGCGAGCGAATAGATCGAGGCGGTGAGCGCCAGCCCGCAGATCACCGCGACCATCAGGCCGTTCAGCGGATCGAGACGGAGCAGGAGTTTCGCGAAGGGGAAGGGCCCGCCGAGATCGAGCGTGACGGCGGGCGCGGCGAGGGCCTTCAGGCCCGCGATCAGGCCGAGCGCGCCGGCGAGCGTGCCGGCGAGGCCGACGACGGCGATCGCCGCGCGTTCCGAGGCGCGCAGCACGAGGCCCGCGAGGGCGCCGAACGCGAAGACGGCGAGCGACAGGAGAAGGAGATCGATGGCGGACATGGTCAGTCATGCTCCTCGAGGGCGAGAGGCAGGGCGGGACCGCGTGCGCTCACCGAGGCGAGGCGCCGCATGTCGTTGGAATGGGCGAGCGTTCCGGTACCGACGTCCCACAGGGCGTTGGTCGGGCAGACGCGGACGCAGGCGGGGCCGGTGTCCGAGCCCTCGCAGAGGTCGCACTTCACGGCGACCGTCTTGACGCCGATGTCCCAGGCAAGGATCGGATCGAGCCCGGCGGGGCGACGGGCCTCCGGCATGACGACGCCGGCGACGCCCGACATCGGCGTGCCCGAGGGCGAGATCGCGCCGAAGGGGCAGGCGAGCGCGCACATCTTGCAGCCGACGCAGCGCTTCTCGTCGAGTTTCACGGCGCCGCCTTCGAGACGGATCGCCTCGACCGGGCAGACGCGGGCGCAAGGGGCGTCGTCGCACTGACGACAGAGCACCGGCGCAGAGCCGGTCGCAGTGCGGGTCACGGTCAGCCGGGGCGCCTTCTGCGCGCCCCTCTGCTCGTGGGCGGCGCTGCAGGCGGCCAGGCAGGTATTGCAGCCGATGCAACGTCCCGGGTCCGCGATGACGAAGCGGTTCATCTCCAACCTCCATGCGGCGGCGAGGGCCACGGACGAACCGACTGTCGTCGTCCGGCTGGCTTCCTCGTCCGCGATGCCGATGGGGCGGCGATAACCAAAATCGATCGACTGATATTTATCACTTCATAGTCGAAGTAAATCACAGTCTTCAATTCCGAAAATCACCGAAACTCATTCGGCCACGACAAATCGCATAGAGCCGCGAGTGCAAAATTGCCAGAGACAAAACATCGTATACGCATTTGCGCGATCTTTTTGTCGATGTCTTATTGGTGTGTAAGCCTGATATGCGAATTCGAGATCGGGATATGACTTCAATAAATCTTTGTTGTCGACCGATCAGGAAAACCAATCGAACCTCCGCCGATCCGGTGGGGCCTCGTGCGAGGTGCGCTTTGAATGCGTGAAACCGGCGGCCGCCGTCAGGCGGTGCCAGCGCGAGCCCGGGACGGGCCCGTGCGATCGGCGGGAGCGGGCGGAAGCCCCGGACCTCCGCCGCCCATCGATCGACCTCGCGGCCCTGCGAGGTTCCGGAACCCCCGGCCCCGGCCTTCCGGGGTCGCCAGACGTCCTTCTCGAGGAGAATTCGAGATGAACCGCTTCATCGTCGCCGAGCCGTCCAAGTGCATCGGCTGCCGTACCTGCGAAGTCGCCTGCGTGCTCGCTCATGCACCGCGTGAGAACGTCGATGTTCTCGCCGACGTGCCGTTCGAGCCGCGTCTGGTCGTTCTGAAGACCCTGAACATCTCGACGCCGGTGACCTGCCGGCACTGCGAGGACGCCCCTTGCGCCAACGCCTGTCCCTCGCATGCCATCGGCTATCGCGACGGCACGGTGCAGGTCGACCAGTCGAAGTGTCTGGGCTGCAAGAGCTGCGTCGTCGCCTGTCCCTTCGGCGCCATGCAGGTGGTCACGCGTCCGGCCGTGCGCCGCTTTGCCGGCATCGCGATCGCCGACGGCGTCCGCGCCGAAGCCCACAAGTGCGACCTCTGCATCGACCACGCCGGCGGTCCCGCCTGCGTCAAGGTCTGCCCCACCGATGCCCTGCACGTGATGGACGAGGCGCGCCTCGCCGAGACCCGCGCCCGGCGTCAGCTGCGCACCGCCGTCGAGACGGCTGCCATCGAAGCGGCCTGACGGCCGGATCCCTCATCTCCTTTCGAGGTCGAGACCATGGAAAAGCACATTTCCGTCTGCCCCTACTGCGGATCGGGCTGCAAGCTCGCGCTGCTGGTCGAAAACGGCAAGATCGTCGGCGCCGAGGCGCTGGACGGCGTCACCAACCAGGGCGAACTGTGCCTGAAGGGCTGGTACGGCTGGGATTTCGTCAACGACACCAAGATCCTGACGCCGCGCCTGAAGTCGCCGATGATCCGGCGTTCGCGCGACAAGGAATTCGAGGCGGTGTCCTGGGACGAGGCGATCGCCTTTGCGGCCGGCCGCCTCGCCGAGATCAAGGCGAAGCACGGCCCGGATTCGATCATGCTGACCGGTTCGTCGCGCGGCACCGGCAACGAATCGAACTACGTCGCCCAGAAGTTCGCCCGCGCCGTCATCGGCACCAACAACATCGACTGCTGCGCCCGTGTCTGCCACGGTCCGTCGGTCGCAGGCCTCATGGTGACGCTCGGCAACGGCGCGATGTCCAACTCGATCGCCGAGATCGAGGACACCGACTGCATCCTGTGCTTCGGCTACAACGCCGCCGACAGCCATCCGATCGTCGCCCGCCGCATCGTCAAGGCGAAGGAGAAGGGCGCCAAGATCATCGTCTGCGACCCGCGCCGCATCGAGACCGCGCGCATCGCCGACCAGTGGCTGGCCCTCAAGAACGGCTCGAACATGGCGCTGGTCAATGCCTTCGCCAACGTGCTGATCACCGAAGGCCTCTACGACAAGGACTACGTGGCGAACTACGCCGAGGGCTTCGAGGAGTACAAGAAGACCGTCGAGAAATACACGCCCGAATACGTCGAGGAGATCACCGGCCTGAAGGCTTCGGAGATCCGTCAGGCGATGCGCACCTACGCCAAGGCCAAGACCGCCACGATCCTGTGGGGCATGGGCGTGACGCAGTGGGGTCAGGCGGTCGACGTGGTCAAGGGCCTCTCGGGTCTGGCGCTGCTCACCGGCAACCTCGGCAAGCCCAACGTCGGCGTCGGCCCGGTGCGTGGCCAGAATAACGTCCAGGGCGCCTGCGACATGGGCGCGCTGCCGAACGTCTTCCCCGGCTACTACTACGTGACGGACGCCGAGGCGCGGGCGAAGTTCGCCGAGGCCTGGGGTGTTCCGAGCCTGCCGGACAAGGTCGGCATGTCGATCACCGACGTTCCGCACGCGGCGGAAGAGGGCAAGCTGAAGGCCATGTACATCTTCGGTGAGGACCCGGCCCAGACCGAGCCGGATCTCGCCACGGTGCGCAAGGGCTTCGAGGCGCTCGAACTGATCATCGTGCAGGACATCTTCATGACGAAGACGGCAATGTTCGCCGACGTCATCCTGCCGGCGACCTCGTGGGGCGAGCACGACGGCATCTTCTCCTCCGCCGATCGTGGCTTCCAGCGCTTCTACAAGGCGGTCGACGCCAAGGGCGACGTCAAGCACGACTGGGAGATCTACGGCCTGATGGCCAAGGCTCTCGGCTACGGCGGCATCGACTACCATTCGACCGAAGAGATCTGGAACGAGCTGATCTCGCTCTGCCACCTCTACAAGGGCGCGACCTTCGAGAAGCTCGCCGGCCTCGGCTACGTCCAGTGGCCGTGCCCCGACGAGAGCCATCCCGGCACGCCGTGGCTCTACGAGGGCAACGAGTTCCAGACCAAGTCGAAGAAGGGTCTGCTCTTCGCCGCCGAGTGGCGTCCGCCGCTGGAGAAGATCGACGCCGAGTTCCCGCTCGGGCTCTGCACCGTGCGCGAGGTCGGCCACTATTCCTGCCGTTCGATGACCGGCAACTGCTCGGCTCTGGCGACGCTGGCCGAAGAGCCCGGCTACGTCACGATCAACCCGGACGATGCCAAGCCTCTCGGCATCAAGGACCAGCAGCTGGTCTGGGTGCAGTCGCGGCGCGGCAAGGTGATCGCCCGGGCCATGGTGACCGATCGGACCAACAAGGGCGCGGTCTACATGACCTACCAGTGGTGGATCGGCGCCTGCAACGAGCTCACCGTCCATCACGTCGACCCGATCTCGAAGACGCCCGAGTACAAGTATTCGGCGGTTCGGGTCGAGCCGATCGCCGACCAAGCCTGGGCGGAAGGTTACGTGGTGCAGGAATACTCCAAGCTCAAGCGCGGGCTCGCCGGCGCGGCGGCGATCGGTGATCGTCCGGCCGTCGCGGCCAAACGGGAAGCCGTGCCCGCGTGAGGCGTCGCCGGCGGCGCTTCTCGCGCCGTCGGTCCCCCGCGCGGGTGTCCCTGATCCGCGCGGCCCCCGCGTCCGTCCACGCGGGGGAAACTCTCCGGGTCCCGGATCGCACGCCCCCCGCGATCCGGGACCCGGCATCCACGGAGTGGAACCCATGCACGAACTGACGCTGTGCGAATCCATTCTCGACATCCTCGACGAGGAACAGCGGCGGCGCGGCTTCGTCGGCCTCGGGCGGCTGCGCATCCGGATCGGCCGCTTCGGCTGCGTCGACCCCGACGCGCTCCTGTTCGCGCTCGAGACGACGACCCGCGGCAGCTGGATGGAAGGCGCCCGCTTCGAGATCGAACGCACGCCGGGGCGGCTGCACTGCCTCGACTGCGAGGCCGACATCGAGGTCGCCGACCGGTTCGACGTCTGCCCGACCTGCGCCGGAACGCGCCTCGAGCGGACCGGCGGCGACGAGATGCGTCTGGTCGAGATGGAAGTCGTCTGGCCGGGACGTGCACCGGTCGGCGGGCCGACGGCGGAGACTGCAGCATGTGCCTAGCCCTGCCGATGCGGATCGTCGCCATCGAGGACGCCGCGGCCCGCACCGTCCGCATCGCACCGGCGCCGACCATCGCCGACGACCGGGCGACGACCGAGGTCGTCTCGGCGGCACTCATCGTCGAAGACGACGCGTCGCTCGAGGCGCTGGTCGGCGGTTGGGGCGTCGCCCATGCCGGTTTCCTGCTCCAGTGTCTGAGCGAGGAGGACGCCCGGTCGCGTCTCATGCTGTTCGAGGCGATGGACCGTGCGGTCGGCGCGATCCCGTGGGGTGACGAAGGCATCCCCCTGCGAGAAGATGTCGCTGTGATGCCCTCGAGATCAGCAAATCGCACGGACCCTTGTATCAGTCCCGACATGACGCCGCTGACGACAAGTGATATCAGCGCCGAAAACGCGTGACGTCTCGGCTCGCTCGAGCTTCTTCGTCCGTCGGTTTCGATAGCAAGATCGGCGAACCATGTACGAAAAACTCGAATTCCTCTTGGCTCTGGCTCGCGAAAAGCATTTCGGTCGAGCAGCCCAGGTCTGCGGCGTGTCGCAACCAAATCTTTCAGCCGCCGTCAAACAATTGGAGTCGATCCTCGGCGTGCCGCTGGTCGATCGCGGCGCCCGTTTCGTCGGCTTCACGCCGGAGGGCGAGCGGGTGCTGGAATGGGCGCGGCGGATCGTCGGCGACACGCGGGCGATGCGGGCCGACGTCGAGACGATGAAGCAGGGGCTGACCGGCCATCTGCGCCTCGCCGTCATCCCGACGGTGCTGCCGGTCGTCTCGTGTCTGACCTCGGCCTTCTGGACCCGGCATCCCGGGATCAAGCTGACGATCTCGTCGCACACCTCGACCGAGGTGCTGTCGATGATCGAGAACCTCGAGGTCGACGCCGGCCTCACCTATCTCGACAACGAGCCGCTCGGACGGGTCTCGGAAGTGCCGCTCTATCGCGAGCGTCATCATCTGGTGACGGCGGAGGGCAATCCCTTCTCCGACCGCGCGACGGTGACCTGGGAGGAGGTGGCGACGCTGCCGCTCTGTCTCCTGACGCCGTCGATGCAGAACCGGCGGATCCTCGACCGCGTCTTCGCCGAGGTCGGCAGCCGCGCCGAACCGCTGCTCGAGACGAGCTCGATCGTCGTCATCGCCTCGCATGTCCGCACCGGCCACTGGTCGACGATCATGCCGCGGCTGATGGCCGAGGAACTCGCCTTCCCGGATACCGTGAAGTGCATCCCGATCGTCGCGCCCGAGGTCGCCAATCTGGTCGGCCTGGTGACCGGCCACCGCGATCCCCAGCCGCCCCTGACCGCGGCGCTGGTCGCCGAGGCGCGGGTCCTGTCGTCGGCTCTGTCGCTGCGCGCCTGATCGGGGCGCGCGTCGCCCGGTGTCGGAATGCGCGGCACCCGGTCCTCGATCCCGGCGTCACGTCACCTTCAGCTCGGTCATCATGCCGGTGGCCATGTGGTAGAGGTGGTGGCAGTGGAGGAACCAGCTGCCCGGCTTGTCGAGGTCGACGGCGACCGCCACCGGCGTGTGCGGCGGCACGATCACGGTGTCGCGCATCGGCCCGGCGAAGCGGCCGCCATGCGAGCCGACCACCTGGAAGTGATGCCCGTGCAGATGCATCGGATGCATCATCGAGGTCGGGTTCATGAACATGATCTCGATGCGCTCGCCGACCTTCGCCTCGAGCGGCGTGTGCTCGCCGTGCACCGCGCCGTTGAGCGTCCAGCGATAGCCGGGCGCCTCGCCGAGCATCAGGTGGAAGGTCCGATCGGCAGGGCGGGCGGCGAGCGGCCGGGTGGCGGCGAGCCGCAGGTCCAGCGAGAGGTCGGTGTGTGCGGCGGCGGTCTCGGCCGTGTCGCCGAGACGCTTCACTTCCGCGCCCGCCGTCGCCAGCACGATGCCGGTCAGCGCCCGGTCGGCCTCGACCTGCGCCAGGATCGGGAAGGCGCCGCCCTCGCGCGGCACGGTGACGACGAGATCGATGCGTTGGCCCTGCGCCAGCGGGAAGCGGGTGCCGGCGAGCGGGCGACAGGGCGAACCGTCGACGGCGACACATTCGGCGGCGAGCCGCCCGGTGTCGACGAAGTAGGCCGTCGCCGTGGCGCCGCTGACGATGCGCAGCCGCACCCGGCCGCCGCGCTCGACCCGCACCACCTGCGGGTCGTCGAGGGTGCGGTCGTTGGCGAGATGGGCGTCGTAGCGGACGTCGTTGGCATGCGGACCGGCGCCCATCATGCCCATCATCGTCCCCGGACCGGCGCCCATCGTCATGCCCGAACCCATCTGTCCACCGGGGCCCATGCCCGGCATCGCGTCGGGACCGGAGCCGGAACCGTGCATGGCGTGGCCGCTCATCGACCCCATCGGCATCGCACCCTGGGGCGCGGGCATAGCTGCGGCGCCGTGGTGGGCGTGGTCGTCGCCCGGAGCCGGGGCGGCCGCCGCGCCATGGGCGCCGTGGGCGCCGTGAGCGCCACCGCCGCCGGAGAGTTCGGCGAGGATTTCCTCGGGCGAGCGGAAGGCGAAGTCGTGCAGCATGACGACGACGTTCTGCACGTCGCCGGCGTCCTTCTCGATCGTCACCATCGGCGCGGCGAGCAGGCGCTGTTCGGTCATCTGGTGCGAATGCATCCAGTGGGTGCCGGGCGTGAGGAGGAAGTCGTGGACGTCGCGACCACCGACCGGGCTCTCGCCGCCGCCGGGGCGCGCGCGGTCCTGGTCGAAGGGGGCGAAGACCTGGCCGTGCCAATGCATGATCAGCGGCCCGTCGGTGGCGTTGACCACTTCGCCCGCGAAGCGCTCGCCCTCCCGCGCCACCAGTCCCGGCTGTCCGTTCGGCCCGGTGATGCCGAAGACCTTCGCCGCCTTGCCCTTCACCTCGAGCATCCGCGACCCGACGGTGAGGAGCGGCGCGGCGGCACGTGCGCGACCGATCCCGGCGAGCCCGCCGAGGAGCAGTGCCGACGAGCCGACGAGAAGACGGCGGCGATCGAGCGAGAGGGGCGACGGGGCGAGGGTCATGGCGAAACTCCGAGGAGGCGGGAAGAACGGGTCGGGATACGGAGGATCGGGTCGGCGTCTCAGCCGGCCCAGCCGCGCGGAAAATCGGCAAAGACGGACATTCGGCCGTCGCCCGTGAAGGCGATCACCCGGAACGCCTCGGCCGCCGCGCCGGGGGTCTCCATGCCCGGCGAGCCGGTCGGCATGCCGGGGACGGCGAGACCGCGGATCGCCGGCCGCTCGGCGAGGAGCTTTTCGATCGTCTCCGCCGGCACGTGGCCTTCGACGACATAGCCGTCGATCTCGGCGGTGTGGCAAGAGGCGAGCTCGTCCGGCACGCCGAGGCGGCGTTTGACCGTGTCGATGTCGTCGGCGACCTCGATCCGGGCCTCGAAGCCGGCGCGCTTCACATGGGCGACCCAGGCCTCGCAGCAGCCGCAGCTCGGATCGCGATGAACCCGCATCGGCGGGCGTGCCCACGTGGGAGCGGCCGTGACGAGCGGAGTGGCGGCGATGGCGAGACCGCCGACGAGGGTGAGGAAACGGCGTCTTTCGATCATGGTAGGTGCCTTTCGCGAGCGGCCGGCACGTGTCGCAGGTCGCGATGGTCCCGGTTCGGAACGTCGCCTGCGCGGTCGCGCCGTCCGGTCCGGTGATGCGGCCGGGCCGTGGTGCCGCCGTCGACGTCGAGCGCGGTGAGGAGGGTGAGGGAGGCGATCTGCAGGCTGCGGCGCATGTCGGTTCCGGTGGCGGAATGTCCCGACCGTGACCCTGCCCGACGGCGCCCGTCACAGGATTTCAGTTCCGTAACAAATTGTTTCAGCCCGGCCGTGGACCGCCCCGGGCAACCGGCAGCCGGACGCGGACGAGGAGGCCGGTCGGCGCGTTGTCGGCGAGATCGAGCGTGCCGCCGTGGCTCTCGACGATGCGGCGGGCGATGGCGAGGCCGAGACCCCAGCCGCCGGTGTCGCGGTTGCGCGACGGCTCCAGTCGGACGAAGGGATCGAGCACCCGGGCGCGATCGGCTGCGGCAATGCCCGGGCCCCGATCGGCGATGGCGACGGTGACGCCGTCCGCCGCGACGGCGATGCGGACCTCGGCCCGGCCGCCGTACTTCACCGCGTTGTCGAGGAGATTGGCGAAGGCACGCTTCAGCCCCAACCGACGCCCTTCGACCACGGCGCCCTGGGCACCGTCGAGGGTGACGTCGTGGCCGGCGTCGATCTGGTCGTCGACCAGCGTGGCGAGGATGGCGGCGATGTCGACCGGCTTCGAAGGCTCGTCGTCGCGGTCGCCGGCGAGGTAGGCCAGCGTCTGGTCGATCATCCGCTCCATCTCGTCGAGATCGCCGGAGATCGCCGCCCGCGTCGGCGCGCTCTCGACCTCGCGGAGGCGCAGCCGAAGGCGGGTGATCGGGGTGCGCAGGTCGTGACTGACGGCGGCGAGCGCATGGGTGCGGTCGTCGATCATCTGCTTGATCCGCCGCTGCATCTCGTTGAAGGCGACGGCGAGGGTCCGGATCTCGGTCGGTCCGTCTTCGGGCACCGCCACCGTCTCGCCGCCGCGATAGATGCGGCGGGCGGCGTCGACGAAGCCGAGGAGCGGTCGGGTCAGCCAGCGCACCATCAGGATCGACAGGACCATCGCCCCGAGCGCCATCAGCGAAGTCGAGAGCAACGTGCCGTGACCGTCCTCGTGCCGCGGCGCCTGTTCGACCAGCGAGAAGTCGATCCAGGTCCGGTCGGGCAGGGCGAGCGAGACGACCGCGAGACGGGGACCGTCGCGACGATCGCGGTCGGCGCCGACCACCACGTCGCCGGGCGCGAGGTCGCCGCCGAGCGTACGTATGCGCTCGGCGAGACCGGCGAGTTCGCCGCTGCCCGGAGCTCCGGCGACCGTGTGTTCGTTCCGGCTCCAATGGGCTTCGATCAGCCCGCCGGAGAGATCGCGCGCCACCGCTTCGCGCTCCGCCGGCACCACCCGCATCACCGCGCGACGGACGGTGAGCAGCCGATCGGCGAGACGGGTGACGTCCGCCGTCGCCGCCTCGCGGTCGAGGGCGTGGCGATAGGTCCACAGGCTGAGGAGATGGACGGCGCCGATGCCGAGGAAGAGCACCAGCATGGTCCGCGCGGCGAGGCTCGAAGCGAAGGCGCGCATGGAGCCCCTCACGTGCGTTCGACGTCGGGGACGAAGAAGTAGCCGGCACCCCGCACCGTCTTGATCACCTCGCCGGCGGATTCGAGCTTGCGCCGGAGCCGGCTCACCTGGACGTCGATCGCCCGATCGAAGGGCTCGGCGTCGCGGTTGCGGGTGGCGTCGAGCAGCAGCTCGCGGCTCAGCACCCGTTGCGGCGTCTCCAGGAAGGTGAGGAGCAGGTCGTATTCGCCGGTCGACAGATCGATGACGACACCGCGCGGGTCGGTGAGCTCACGTCGCGCCGTGTCGAGCCGCCAGCCGGCGAAGCGGATCTCCCGCCCGCTCTTGGCACCCCCGCCCTCGCTCGGCTGCGCCCGCCGCAACACGGCGCGGATGCGGGCGAGGAGTTCGCGCGGATGAAAGGGCTTGGCGAGATAGTCGTCGGCGCCCATCTCGAGCCCGACGATGCGATCGACGTCGTCGCCCTTGGCGGTGAGCATGATGATCGGCAGGGCCGAGCCGGCGCGCAGTTCGCGGCAGAGGGTGAGGCCGTCGGTGCCCGGCAGCATGACGTCGAGGAGGACGAGATCGGGCTTGCGGTGGCGCAACGCCTCGCGCATCTCCGGGGCGTTGGCCGCCGTCGTCACCCGATGGCCCTCGTCGCGCAGCAGCTTCGAGACGAGGCGGCGGATCTCACCGTCGTCGTCGACGAGCAGGATGTCGTGCCCGAGTGTCTCCGCCACGTCTCGCGTTTGCCTCCGGTCTCCGCCCCGTCATCGTCGTGACCGATTTTTCGACCGACGACAAGCGTCCGAAGCGGCGACCGAACCGGGCACCGGTGCAGATGCCGAGACCGGCGATCCCTCGAGACCGCCGCGCTTCGAGGGGCGAGTGTTCCATCGCTGCGGATGTCCATCGTCGGACGACCGGCGCGGCGCCTCGTGCCTTCTCGGGACACACGGCATCACCGATGTCGGCGGGCCAACCGGAGAATCGTGAAATCAACCCTGCAAAATCGAGGGCAAGTGGCGGAGAGGGTGGGAGACGAAGCCGCTCAAGAAGTCATATTGAAATATAACGAGAATTTCAATTTTCTGCAACCAAGTGTGTAGCGGCTGTGTGTAGCGCGAGCCAACTCTCGATGCTTCGTCGCCGCTCCCCCCCAACAGCGGCCTCACTCGGATCTCCCTGGAGAGGTTGATGCGGCGAACGATGTGGGCTTGACCGCAACCCGGCAATTCGTCGTCGGCGTGAATTTCTCATTGCCTCGAAGGGCGATGTTAACCGATGGTTAACCAAAAAAGCTTGGTCAATGGGTAATCCACAAACTGGGAGTTGAGTCGTGCCGCGTGGAAGAAAGCCAGGAAGCAAGAACGGCGTCGAGAAGGCCGTGAAACCGGGTCCCTCGATAGCCGCCACGCTGTTTGCTGCTGCCGACAAGCTGCGCGGCAACATGGATGCTGCCGAGTATAAGCATGTCGCTCTCGGCCTGATCTTCCTGAAGTACATCTCCGACCGGTTCGATGCCCGTATCGCGGAAGTCAAGGCGAACCCGGAGGAGGCTTTCCTCCTCGACGATCCCGACGCGGCCCGCGACCTGATCATCAGCGAGGGCATTTTCTTCGTGCCTGAGCGGGCGCGCTGGACTTTCCTCAAGGAGAACGCCACCAGCACCAAGCCGACCATCGGCGAGCTGATCGACCAAGCCATGATCGCGATCGAGGCGGAAAACCCGACGCTGAAAGGCGTACTGACCAAGAACTACGCCCGACAGGAGCTTGACCAGACCAAGCTCGGCGACGTGCTGAAGCTCTTCTCCGACATCAAGTTCGAAGACGCACATCAAGGCCAGGACGTGCTGGGCCGCGTCTACGAATATTTCCTCGGCGAGTTCGCCAAGCTGGAAGGCAAGCGCGGCGGGCAGTATTACACGGCTGGCTGCGTGGTGAAGCTGCTCGTCGCCATGCTCGAGCCCTTCAAAGGCCGCGTCTACGACCCCTGCTGCGGGTCTGGCGGCATGTTCGTGCAGTCCGAGCGCTTCGTCGAGGAGCACGCTGGCAAGCACGTCGACCCCCGGCAAGCTCGCGACCAGATCGCCGTCTATGGGCAGGAGAGTAACGCTACCACGTGGCGGCTCGCCAAGATGAACCTCGCCATCCGGGGCATCGAGGCCAATCTCGGCTCCAAATGGGCGGACACCTTCCACGAGGACCTACACAAGGGCCTCATGGCGAAATATGTGCTCGCCAATCCGCCCTTCAACGACAGCGACTGGGGCGGCGACAAGCTCAAGGGCGACGTCCGCTGGAAGTACGGCGTGCCGCCGGCCGGCAACGCCAACTTCGCTTGGCTCCAGCACATCGTCTACCACCTCGCGCCGGACGGGTATGCCGGCGTGGTACTGGCCAACGGCTCGCTCTCCACCCAGCAGTCCGGCGAGGGCGACATCCGACGTGCGTTGATCGAGGGCATCACCGTTGGCGAGGCAGGAAAGCAGATCCACTACCCCGGCCTCGTCGATTGCATCGTGGCGCTGCCGGGGCAGCTCTTCTCCACCACGCAGATCCCGGTCTGTCTGTGGTTCCTCACGAAGGACAAATCGAACGGCCTCTCGCGCGACAAGAAGCTGCGCGACCGGACGAGCGACATCCTGTTCATCGACGCGCGCAACCTGGGCGCGATGGTCTCCCGCACCATGAAGGAGCTGACCGACGCGGACATCGCCAAGGTCACGGACACCTACCACGCATGGCGCGAGGTGGGTGGGCGCTATGAAGACGTGCCCGGTTTCGCCAAGTCCGCGACCCTCGAAGAGGTCGAAGCGCAGGGCTTCGTGCTCACGCCGGGCCGCTACGTCGGCACCGAGGCGTCGGAGGAGGACGAAGAGAGCTTCGACGTCAAGATGACGCGGCTGTCCCGGGCGCTGCGCGAGCAGATGACCGAGGGCACGGCTCTGGACGAGCGCATCCGCAAGGCACTGGCGGGGGTCGGCCATGGCTGGTGAATGGTCGTATCTCACCCTTAGAGATGCTGGGGTTGTGCTCTTCGATTGCGATCACAGAACGCCCGAGGCGGCGGCGGCCGGCTACCCATATGTAACCATCCCCCAGATGAGAAACGGCGAGATCGACCTGAACTCAGCCCGGAAAATTTCGTCCTCAGACTTCGCCGAGTGGACGAAGAAGGCACGTCCACACGAGCATGACGTACTTCTGTCTCGGCGCTGCAATCCTGGTGAGACGGCTGTAGTCAGGAGTACGACAGAATTTGCCGTCGGCCAAAATCTAGTCCTGTTGCGTACCAATGGACACATAATTATGCCGACCTTCCTCCGGTGGCTTGTAAGGAGTCCATTTTGGTGGGAGCAGGTCGAAAAATATAGAAATCCAGGTGCTGTGTTCGATAGTTTGAAGTGCCGGGACATTGTTCGATTTGAGCTGTCTGTCCCTCCATTGGATGCACAAGAACGGATTGCTTCTATCCTTGGCTCTCTCGATGACAAGATCGAGTTGAACCGGCGCATGGCTACGACGCTGGAAGAGATGGCGCGGGCGCTGTTCAAGAGCTGGTTTGTGGATTTCGACCCCGTCCGAGCCAAAGCCAGTGCCCGCCCCACTGGCCTGCCCGATGCCACCGCTGCACTCTTCCCCGCCCGGTTCGGCGAGGATGGACTGCCGGAGGGGTGGACAAGGGTTCCGCTCCTCAATCATGCACGTCTTATCTCCGGGGGCACACCGAAGACCGAGGAAGCAGCTTACTGGGGCGGCCCAGTACTCTGGGCGAGTGCCAAGGACGTGAGCCAGTGCGACGATCGGTTCCTCACAAAGACTGAACGCACCATCACACGTCGCGGACTGGAAGAAAGCGCTACGCGTCTGGTGCCCGCGCTCTCGACCGTCGTTGTCGCGCGCGGAGCGACCACAGGAAGGCACTGCCTGTTTGGACGAGAAATGGCCATGAACCAGACCTGCTACGCACTCCATTCGGAGGCTCAGAAGCCGTTCTGGCTCTCCTGCACGTTCTCGGCACTGGTGAATGAGCTGGTGCATGGCGCGCATGGCTCGGTATTCGACACGATCACCACCACGACCCTTCAAACAGCAACAGTCATCTACGGCGGCGACGATGTCGTTTTCGCGTTCGAGCGCGCGGCTCAACCAATCTATGCGCGCATCCTGAACCTTGTCGAAGAAGCGGCTGTCCTCCGCAACCTCCGAGACACCCTCCTCCCCAAGCTCATCTCTGGCGAACTCCGCATCAAGGACGCCGAGAATGCGGTGGCAGCGGCATGACGGAGGCGCGGCTCGATCTCAGCTGGCGTCTCTTCGCCGATCCGCCGGACGAACCGGAAGCGCACTACGGCGCTATACTGGTGAACTACGGCGGCAACACCGCGCGTGATACCTACGATATGTCCATGTCCTACCGCATTGCGGCCTTCCGCCTGCTCGATGCGGCAGGAGAGCATGGTGAGGCGTGGGAGAGCGTCGACCCGATCTTGTTCTGCTTCCGGCATGCGCTGGAGCTAAACCTGAAGGTTCTCCACCAGGGACCGCGCCAGTGCGTCCACGGCCTGAAACCCATGGCCGATGCGCTGCATGAACGGTTGTCCACACGCTACTCGCCTGTTCATGTCGACTGGCTGCGCGACCGCATACGCGAGTTCGACACGTTCGACCCACGTTCGACGGCCTTCCGTTACGATGACGCCGCGCCTCCCTCTTTCCCGCCCGAGCTATGGGTCGATTTCGCCAAGCTCAGGCACATCATGAACACGGTGTTCGAGGCTCTGGACACGATCCATCGCCGCGACTTCGAGCTGGAGCGGGAGGACGCCTGAGGCATGCCCTACACGCTCCAGATGCTTCGCGCGCTCATCGAGGCCCACCCCGACCGAGCACAGCCCTTACTCATTCATGTCGAGGCGCTGGAGCGCAGCATCGAGAGCCAACCCGCCTTCTGCCTCCAGAGTGTCCGCACGCTGTTTGAGGCCGCACATGCCACCATCGGCCCGCACCTCGGCATCACCTTCGGCAAGGATGACCAGTTCCATCAGCGGACGCGATCGCTGCTGAACGCTATGGACTTCTCGGTGGCGGACCATCCCGAGGCAAACAAGATCAATGAGGCCATCACCCGGCTGCTGGGAAACATCAATGGTGCAGCGCATGCACTCGCTGAATTGAGCAACATCCCCAACATGCGCCATGGTGGGTCGCTCGATTGGGGCACTTTGCAGCGCCAGCACGCACTGATGCTCGGCGGCCTCTGTGACAGCCTCGTGGCGTTCCTCTTCGATGTTGCCTGGAGCCGCGCCACACCAGACGACCTCACCGGGGACAAGCCCGAATACGGCGACCATGACGCGTTCAATACCTATCTCGACTCGGAGTATGATCCCGTCGAGATCGCGGGCGCGGTTTTCGACCCCAGTTACGTGCTGTTTCACCTCGACGAAACGGCCTACGACGCGGCACGGATCGACTGGGAGGCAGAGCAAGCTGCCGAAGCAACCGAGGATAGGGAGTTCGCGGCATGACCCGCGTCGCCGTCAGTCCAGAACTGTTGCGCTGGGCGCGGGAGCGCGCCGGTGTGATGGTGGCTGACGAGTTGATGGGGCGCTTCCCACGCTTGCCGGAATGGGAGGCCGGAACATCGAGGCCCACCCTCAAGCAGTTGGAGGACTTCGCTCGCGCTGTACATGTGCCTTTCGGCTATCTCTTTCTCGCCGAGCCCCCGGACGAGCCCTTGCCGATCCCCGACTTCCGCACCCACGACGGGCGCGGCGTGCGTCGGGCCAGCCCCAACCTGATCGACATGCTCTACGCCTGCCAGGAGCGGCAGGGCTGGTATCGCGAGTTTTCGATCGCCAGCCGGATGCCCGAGGCGGACTTCGTAGGGAGCGCCAATCTCGAGCAGCGCCCGGAAGGTGTCGCAGCCTCGATGGCCCAGCGCCTCGGTTTCGAGCTTGCGGCCCGAGCCACCTGCCGGACTTGGGAGGAAGCGTTACGCCTCTTCATCGGGCAGGCGGAGAAACTGGGCGTGCTGGTGATGGTCAGCGGCATCGTGCTTTCCAACACCCACCGCGCGCTCGACCCGCAAGAGTTCCGGGGGTTCGCCCTGGCCGACAGGCGCGCACCGCTCATCTTCATCAACGGGGCGGACAGCAAGTCCGGCCAGATGTTCACGCTTGCTCATGAGCTCGCCCACCTCTGGCTCGGTGCGACCGCCCTCTCCGATGTGACCGCCGCGACGCTGAACGGCCATCGCCGTGAGGAAGTGTGGTGCAACGCCGTGGCGGCGGAGCTGCTCGTGCCGCTGGCCGCCTTCCGCTCAGCCCTACAACCCGGCGAGCCGACCAGCGCGGCGATGCAGCGTCTGGCGCGACAGTTCAAGGTCAGCACACTGGTGATCCTGCGGCGCCTGTTCGATGCCGGGGCGATCACACGCGATGCCTTCGGGCAGGCTTGGGCGATGGAGCGCGAACGCCTGCGCGCGCTGGCCGAAGCTGCGGGGGGAGGCGGGGGTGACTTCTACCGAACGACGCTCTCCCGCGTCGGCAAGCGCTTCGCTCGCGCGTTGGTCGAGAGCACGCTCGAAGGCCAGACCCTCTATCGCGACGCCTTCCGAATGTTGGGCGTGGCCAAGACCGAAACGTTCAACACCATCGGACGCGAGGTGGGGGCCATGCTGTGATGCGCTACCTGCTCGACACGAACATCTTCATCCAAGCCCGTAACCTTCACTACGGCTTCGATTTCTGCCCGGCCTTCTGGGAATGGCTGATCGCCCAGAACGCGGCGGGCGTGGTCGGAAGTATCGACAAGGTGGCCGACGAACTGGCGGCCGGCGGCGATGATCTCTCGGACTGGGCAAAGGCACGCGGTGATGCCTTTTTCCTCCCGCCGGATGATCCGATCGTTCCGGCGTTGGTTCGTGTCAGTTCGTGGGCGACAGGCCAGGCTTACGAGCGCGCGGCCATCGCGACTTTTCTTCAGGTCGCCGACTATTGGCTGGTGTCTCACGCCCTCGCACACCACTGCACCGTGGTGACCCATGAGGTGCCTTCGGACTCAGTCCGCAAGATCAAGATACCGAACGCCTGCATCGGACTGACTGTACCGTGCATCAGTCCCTACGAGATGCTCCGTCGCGAACGCGCCCGCTTCGTGCTCGGGCGCCCGGAGGCCGCATGATCGAAACCTACGCCACCCCTCCCGATAGCCTGCACGTGGGGTTGGCCGAGGAGGCGGTCGAGCTGGCGGCACTCTCGTGGTTCGAGCTGATCGGCTGGAAGAGCGTGCCCGGAGACTATCTCGCGCCGGACGGCCCCATGGGCGCGCGGACCGACTACCGCGAGGCGATCCTCGAACCGGAGTTGCGCAGCGCCATCGCCTCGCTGAACCCCGAGGCAACCGCCGACATGGTCAACTCCGCCGTGCTCAAGATCAAGGCATCGCAGAGCCAGGACCTGATCGAGAACAACCGGCTTTTCCATCCCTTCCTCGTCAGCGGTGTACCGGTCGAGGTGAACGAGAAGGGGACCACGCGCACCATCGGTGTCAGGATCATCGATCACGAGAGCCCGCAGGCCAACCGCCTGCTCGTCGCCAACCAGTTCATCGTGAAGGGCGAAAGAAACACCGTACGGGCGGACGTGACCGCCTTCATCAACGGCCTACCTGTCGCCGTGCTGGAGCTGAAGAGCCCGTCTGACGCGACCGCCACGCTGGAGAAGGCCCATAACCAGCTGACGACCTACAAGACGAGAGCGCCGGAGCTGATGCGCACCAATCAGGTGCTGGTGATCAGCGACGGCAGCAACGCGCGCATCGGATCGTTGACGGCGCAATTGGACCGCTTTGCCCCATGGCGGACAATCGACGGCACGGGCTTCGATGATGCCGGTCGCTCAGAGCTGGAGGTTCTGATCCGTGGCGTGTTCACACCCGAGCGGTTCATCGACCTGATCACCGACTTCATCGCCTTCGAGATCAAGGACGGCACCGTCAAGTCCAAGAAGCTCGCGGCTTACCACCAGTTCCATGCGGTCAGGAAGGCACTAGCCTCGACGCTCGCGGCCTCTCAGTCCGGCAGCCGGAAGGGCGGCGTGGTGTGGCACACGCAGGGGTCGGGCAAGTCCCTGACCATGCTGTTCTTCGTTCGCCAACTCCAACTCGCCAGGGCATTGAAGAACCCGACCATCGTGTTGGTCACGGATCGCAATGACCTCGACGACCAGCTGTTCGGGACGTTCGCCGATCATGGCGCAGCTCTGCGAGGCATCCCTCGGCAAGCCGAGACGGCGGAAGAGATGCGCCGACTACTTGCGGTGGACATCGGCGGACTGGTGTTCACGACCATCCAACGCTTCCGAGGTGAGGACGGCTCGCACCCGCTGCTCACCGACCGAAGCAACGTGATCGTCATTGCCGACGAGGCGCACCGCACCCAGTATGGTTTCAAGAAGCGCTATGTCGAAAGCGACGGCGGCTTGCGCGAGGCAGTGGGCTTCGCCGACTATATGCGACAGGCTCTGCCGTACGCGACTTTGGTGGGCTTCACCGGCACCCCAATCGAAGAGCGAGACAGGGACACCTACGGCACATTCGGCGAACTCATCGATACTTACGACATGACCCGCGCGGTGCACGACAACGCCACCGTCCCGATCCATTACACCGCCCGTCTCGCCCGTCTGCATCTCGCCCTCGATGACGGCGAACGTGCCCAACTCGACTCGCTCGCCGAGGAGCTTGCGGAGGGTGAAGATGCCGCAGTGGAGCGCATCAAGGGCAAGTTCGCTCGCTTCGAAGAGGTCGTCGGCTCGCCGGACCGGATCGCGCAGATCGCAGCCGACGTGGTAGACCACTTCGACACACGCCGTGCGGCCATGGCCGGCGGCAAAGGAATGATCGTGACGGTCAGCCGCCGCGTCGCCGTGATGCTCTACGACGAGATCGCCAAGCTCCGACCGGGATGGGTCGCAGCCGACACCGGCGACGACAAGGCCGGGATGACGAAGGTGGTGATCACCGGCAACCGTGCGGACGATCCACAGCCGTTGCAACCTCACCTGCGCAACAAGTCCCGCTTGGAGGCTCTCGCGACCCGGTTCAAGGACCCGTCGTCCGGCTTCGATTTGGTGATCGTACGCGATATGTGGCTGACCGGTTTCGACGCGCCGTCCCTGCACACTCTCTACATCGACAAACCGATGCGCGGACATGGCCTCATGCAGGCAATAGCGCGGGTCAACAGGGTATGGGGCGAGAAGCCCGGTGGGCTGGTGGTCGACTACCTGGGGATCGGTTCGGAGCTGAAGGCAGCCTTGGAGAAGTATACCCAGGGTGATCGCGACCAAGTGCGTATGGATCCCGACGAAGCGGTCCGACAGGCACTCACGTTCTTGGAAAGTGCTCTGGCGCTGCTGGGGGGCGTCACGTGGAAGGGCTTCTTCGCCGCGCCTCCGACGACCCGCTTGACGATCCTGAAGCAGTGCCTCGAACACTTGCTGGCAACCGGCATGCGGGATGCCTTCATCGAGACTGGCTTCAAGCTGGAAGTTGCTTACGCGATCAGCGCGGGCGACGACCGCGTCAAGGCCCGCGCGCACGAAATTGCGTTGGTTGTGGCGCTCCGCGCCAACTTGGCAAAGTACACCGCAGGCACGGGCCGGAGCCGCGCCACAGTGGAGCTCGAAATTCGGCAGTTGTTGTCAAAGGCGGTCATGGCTGATGGCATCCTCGACGTGTTCAAATCAGCAGGACTTGACCAGCCGGACCTCTCGATCTTCTCGGAGGAGTTCCTCTCCGAAGTACGCGGCACGAAGCAGAAGAACCTCGCCATCGAAACCCTGCGGCGGTTGCTCGCCGACGAGATCAAGGCGCACGCGCGGACGAACATAATCCAGTCGCAGAAGCTGAGCGAGCGCTTGGACGAGACATTGCGCAAGTACCACAATCGTGCGGTCGACAGCGTGCAGGTCATTGAGGAATTGATCGCGCTTGCCAACGATATCCGCGCCAATGCAGCGCGGGCAGTGGAACTGGGGTTATCGCAGGAGGAAGTCGCCTTCTATGAAGCGCTCGCCGAGAACGGGTCTGCTCGCGAACTGATGGCCCATGAGACGTTGCGCACTCTTGCACGACTGTTGGTTCAGACCATCCGTGACTCGGCAACAATCGACTGGACCCGAAAGGAGGGCGTTCGGGCCAAGATGCGCATTGAGGTTCGGAAGTTGCTGGCCCGTTACGGCTACCCGCCCGACCTACAGAAAGCAGCGGTCGACTTGGTGGTCCGGCAAGCCGAGACCATCGCTGCCGACTGGGGCTGAGTTTGACGCAGGGCTACCCACGCCGCTCTGCAGGTCAACGGAACATTGAAGCAGGCCCTATCTCTCGGGTGTGTGGAGCGTGGCCGTAAGTGCTGGGGTGTTGGGGTGCTGTGCAATCGGGTGCACGCGCATGGAACGGCGCAAGCTCGCACTGCCACTCGCTCGCCTAACATCGTGATGATCAATGCGTTGCTGTCGTGCAGCCAGCGAATATCCGATGCAGTTACGGGATGTGACGTTGCCCCTCAGGCCTAATCCAGTTTGAAGTTCGCTCTGGCCCAACTCGAGGACCAGAGCATGAGGCGTAGCC
>NZ_JBQUZF010000007.1:0-221569 GCF_056313985.1 Pinisolibacter sp. DMC19
ACCCACGTCAAAACAAGATCTCGCAAAACAGAGCCGTGGAAGACGACCACGTCGATAGGCCGGGTGTGTAAGCACAGTAATGTGTTCAGCTTACCGGTACTAATAGCTCGATCGGCTTGATCGCTCTCATTATTCAATGCTCATCCCAAGCGGATGGTATGCACCGAAACCTCATACATCACGGATGTTCTTCGCCGGCCTGGTGGTTCTTGCGAGGGGCCCCAACCCGTTCCCATTCCGAACACGGCCGTGAAAACCCTCAGCGCCAATGGTACTTCGTCTCAAGACGCGGGAGAGTAGGTCGCTGCCAGGCCTGCCAAGAACATCCCATTCTCGACCTTCTCTCACGACTTCGCCTCGGCGACACATCGCGAAACACGTCGAAACGACGATCCGCCCCGAAGGCTCACGCCCGAGGGGCGTTCGGTCTTCATGGGCCCTCGTGTCCTTCGACCGATACCGCTTCCGCCGCCTCGCCACCGGGACGAGGACAACGGCAACACCCTTCGGACGCATCGCAACCGCGAAACCGTCCACCGCCTCACGCGGGGTGGAGCAGCCCGGTAGCTCGTCAGGCTCATAACCTGAAGGTCGTCAGTTCAAATCTGGCCCCCGCAACCAC
Organism: Pinisolibacter sp. DMC19; assembly: GCF_056313985.1. NCBI lineage: Bacteria > Pseudomonadati > Pseudomonadota > Alphaproteobacteria > Hyphomicrobiales > Ancalomicrobiaceae > Pinisolibacter > Pinisolibacter sp. DMC19. The sequence continues at coordinate 623 of NZ_JBQUZF010000007.1, forward strand.
CGAGACAAGCCCCTCCGCCTCAGGCGTCGAGGGGCTTGTTTCGTTTGGACTATTCCCCGCGACATCGATCTTCACCCAGCCCGACGCGAGAACCAGTTGGAGGATGTCCCCCTCGTAGGTGACGAGCTCGGAGCCGTCGGTGTCGCGACCCACCTCGATCCGGTCCACCAGCGACCGGAGGATTCTCGCGAACGGGTGCTCACTCTGTCCGCTCTCGTCGTCAGGTGAAAACCAGGTCCGCACATTGCTCCGGACGAGGTCGAGCAGCTTCCTCGCGGTCTCACGATCATAGCCGGTACGGTCACTGGCGCTGCGTTCGATTGCAGCTATCTCGGCATCGAGCCCCGGTATCAGTACTTCCAGGTTGGAGAGCTTCTGTTTGAGGCTCGGCGACGCGATGCCCTCGGCGATCGCCCCGACGATATTGTCGATCTTCCGCTGGAGGTCCTCGCGCGCCTTCACTTTGGATTGCAACTCCGCCATGATCGGGCCGTTGTCGCGCGCCGCCAACGCCTCCCACCGAGCGATGATGTCTTCTGCCACTTCCTCCCGTCCGAGATTGTGGGCGTAAAGGTCATAGAGGTGGTTCTCGAGCCTGTCGCGGCGCACCTTGATGTTGTTCGAGCAGGTACCCTTCGACCTGTGGTTCGGGCATGCGTAGCGACGCTTGTCGACCATCGCGAACGGCGCGCCACATTCGGCGCAAAAGATGAGGCCGGACAGGAGGTGCCGTTTCCGGTGGACACGGTTCAAGGCGTTTCCATTCGCGTCACGCGTCATCGCGACGGTCACTGAATTCTGCCGCGCCTTGACCCGGTCCCAGAGCGCATCATCGATGATCCGCAGGTGCGGAGCGGTCTGTGATTCCCAAAGTTCCGGAGGGTTCGGCCTCGCGACGCGCTTCCCGGTGCTCGGGTTGCGCACGTAGCTGCAGCGGTTCCAGATCAGTTTCCCGATATAGGCGCTATTGTTGAGAATGCCGGTACCTCGAGTGACTTGCCCCCGGATGGTCGTGTCGCCCCACGGGCGACCTTCGGGTCCCGAAACGCCCTCCTTGTTGAGCAAAACGGCAATCTCGCGCGGCGGCATTCCGTCGGCGTAGAGGCTGAAAATCCGCCGAACTACGTCAGCCTCGCGTTCATTGATGGTGCGCTCGCCTTCGACACCGTCATGGCGTTCGACTTTCGAGTAGCCGAATCCGATGCCTCCCGCCGAAAGGCCCGCGGCGACCTTGCCGCTCATGCCGCGCTTCGTCTTGTTTCCGAGGTCCTGCAGTTGCGCTTGAGCCATCCCTCCGAGGACGCCGATCAACATCGGGTCGAGGTACCCGCGGTCGCAGGTAAAGAGTTTCACGTTGTAGAAGGCGAGGTGGTCGGCCAGCGCTGCGACTTCGGTCAATCGCCGGCTCAGACGGTCGATCGACTCGCAGACCACGACGTCGAAGCGCCCTGCGGCTGCATCTGTCTTCATGCGATTGTACTCGGGGCGCAGACTGTTCGCGCCCGTCATCGCAGGATCCTCGTACGTGGTCGCGACGTCCCATCCTTGTTGTCTGCACGCCTTGAGACAAAGCGCGACTTGATCGTCGATTGATTCGGGTCTCTGTTCATCAGTCGAGTAGCGCGCATAGATTGATGCGACCAGATTTGGCTTGAACATCGGCATGTGAATATCTCCGATTACGAGGGAATACGACTATATGCAGAACGTCGTTTCGCTGCAATATCATTAAAATTTCGATACAAAACATGCAGTTTTGTCTGATTCGTTTCGTATTTACGACGATATAGGCGTATATTCAGCAAATCTAGTGAACTGAATACGTTGATCTTGGCCGTCCTTGTCATTGAAATAATACAGGGGTCGCGGGCGCGCGTGCGCGCTCGCGCCACTGCCTTCAGTTCGTTTCGAGCGCACACGGCGGGTATTCGGCGCTCATGCCGCCAGCCTCGAGCAACGCCTCGATCTCGGCACCGTCGAGTATCCTGTGCTCCAGCAGTTTCTCGGCGAGGGCGAGCACGTCTCGACGGCGGCGCCCGACGATCTCACGCGCACGTTCGAGGGCGCGGCGAAGGTCCCCCTCGACCTCCCGCGCCAAGATGCCATCCTGCGCCAGCAGGGCGGGAATGGCCTCGGGATCGCCTCGGTGAGACAATCGCCCCCGAAGACCCGCTGCCGCTCGTGCCCCAACGGCAATGGCCGTCGCCCGCTCGAGGTCGCCGGTCGCGCCGATGTTGGCTCCCAGACCGAGAAGCTCGTCGGCGGCCCGACCTCCCATCGCCGCGACCATGGCGCCGTCGACATCGTCCACGAGGGCATGAAGTCGCGAAGGCGAAATGGTCGTCTCGCCGCTGGCACCGGGTGATGCGCGGATGCTCAGACGCGAGACGCGGATTCCGAGATCGGCGGCTACGACGGCATGCCCGGCCTCGTGAAGTGCAACCGTCTGGCGCTCCTCATCCGATCGCCGGTCCTCGGGAGCGACCTCGGGGAGGATGTCTCGGAACGCCAGCCCGCGAGACGCGTCGGCGGCGCGGCGGCGTGCGGCTTCGACCCAGGTACGAGCCGTTGCGCCCGTCGCACCGGCACCGAGTTTCGCCAAGGCGGCGATTTCCGAGGACGAGAGCTCATCGCCGATCAGCGACACGAGGATCTCGCGCAGAGCCGCTTCATCGGGGGCCGTGATGTCGATGTGCTGGTCGAAGCGCCCCGGACGTACGAGGGCCTCGTCGAGGCGATCGCCGTGGTTCGTGGCCGCGACGATCAATATGCCCGGACGCACGCGACGGATCCGGTCGATCTGGGTGAGCAGGTGTGTCACCACGGGCGTCCACCAATCCCGGCCGCGTTGCGACAGGCGTTTGCGGTCGGGTACCGCGTCGAGCTCGTCTATGAACAGCACGCCGACCGGCAGTTCCAAGGCGTGCGCGACCATGTCGTCGATCGCCCGCACGACGTCACCGAGGGCGCCGTCGCCATTGGACAGCCACCGCCCAACCGACGTTTCGACGAATGGAACGCGCGAGCTCTTGGCGATGGATCTCACGATCATCGTCTTGCCGACACCCGGCGGGCCGACCAGGAGAGCCGACGCGATTGGGAGGGGTCGCGTGCCGGTTCGGGCTCGGTCGAGCGTCACAACAGTCGCACGCGCCCAATCGCCGACTGCGCCGAGACCGGCGATCTCGTTCAGCATCGGAACGTCCCGCAGGTCCGGCGAACCGGTCCTGCGGAGATGGGCTCGCCTTATCCGGTGGAGGATGGCGCTTTGCGATCCGCCGGCTCTCACCGCAGCGACGAGGTCGTCGAGGCCCAGACCGACGAGATCGGCGTCGCGCAGGCCCGTCAGATGCTGCCCGGTCGTCCGTCTGACGGCGCGGCGCAGATCTTTGGCGGTCACGCGATCGATCGTGACCTCGATGTCGGCCGCCGCTCGGATTCCCGCATCGACGTGGGCATCGACGTCCGCAGCCGCGACCGCCACCTTTTCACCGCGAGCCAGACGCGCACTCACCTCCGGCAGGCGGGGATCGGAGGTCTGATGCCGCTTGGCAGGTCGAGCCGCGCAGATCGAGTCGAACGGGCCGAACTCCCGCTCGATCACTTTCCCAATCGGCTCGAACCACGACTCCGTCGGAACTCCGACCAGCAAGAGGATGCCACCGTTGCCCGCCAGCATCCGTCGTTGATCGGCCGACAGTACGTGCCGCAATGCCGTCGATGCGAGGGCGCTCGACAAGGTCTCGGGAGTCTCGGCAGTGCCATCGATGCTCTCGTCTTGCCAGCGGAAATCGAGATCAGACATGACGCAGCCCTCCCTCGGTGACGCAGTCGAGGACGGAAGAAAGTGCATTCTCCGGCCCGCGCGGTCGTACGGGCGTTCCGGGCTCGAGACCGCTCAGATCGCCGTCTGACCTGCGCCACTGACGTTCGGTACCCGCCAGGGTGCCGAGGCAGAACTTCGTCGCTGCGGGCCAAGACGGGAAAGCGATCGGCCGGAGCACCGCACCGCTCGGGCTGACGGCACCGCCGTAGACGGCCTCGAGACGGCGCATGTGCGTCACCGCCGCAACGTCCGCGGCCTCTTCCCTGCTGATTTGAGACCCGGGCTGGAGGTGAGGCCGGTCCGCCTGGTCGATCACGACCGTCGCATCGACGCCTCGGCGTCGAAGTATTGCGGTCGCCGACATCTCGAGATCGCGACCATCGATCCCGGGTACAAAGCCACGCGGGCCGGCCATGATCGCGCGCGGTGCCGAATGAAGCGGCAGGACACCGGCCCGCACCAGCGCGATCGCCAACCGCCCGATGGAGGCCCGGAGGTCCCCATATCGCTCCAGGCCGATCGTGCTGCCGTGCGGCTCTTCCTTCTGGACTCGAACGCTTCCGAGCCGGGCGATCTGATAGAGGATTCGCTCAGCGGCAAAGGCCTCGGCTGCGGTCAGCGGTTCCACCGCACCGATCACGAAGCCGATGCCGACGCACCCATCGGTCCGCGGATAGAGATGGCAACGGGCGCGGGTCAACGCGTCGCCCCCCGAACCACCGATGTAGTGCCGCACCTGCCCGTCGACGTCTCGATAGACGTGGATGTAGACCCCGGGCGACCGTTCGACGTCACGCGTGCGCAGCGTATCGAACGAAATTTGCGGGATCCAAGTAAACCGAAGCTTCTCGTCGGTCCACTGGCGGATCTTGGCCAGATTCTTTGCACTGTTCAGAATTTTCGACATCGTTTCACACTCCGGCTCCATGGGAGGCCGGTCCTACTGATCGGGTTTTTGCTCGGAGAGGCACTCAGAGGTGCGGCATCGTCGCGTGCGGACGCAGATCGGGCGGTCGAGCGTCGAGCACGAGGACGCGTCTCGGCGATCGGTCGGCGCTGCGGCGTCGATCGAGGGTGAAACCGGGGATGTCGGGCGGATAGGGATTGCGGGCGCAAGCGCGCCGCCGGATATTGGCGTGAGCCATTGGTTCCTCCTGGGTATACAGGTGGGCTGATGGTCAGGCTGCCGGACGGCGTTGGCGCGCCTCCGGCGGCCGCTCTTGGCGGAGCGACCTGCCCGAGATCGAATGCATCGATCTGATTTCAGTATAGTAAGCTTTCGATCCGCGTAAAGGTCGTTTACGCGAATCATAAACTTCTGCTGATTCCTGGTTAATTGAAAATTAATGAATCTATATTTTATGGCCCGAAGGCGTCTCTTTCTTTTCCGCAACAGACCTGGCGAGTTCTGCGGTCCGGAGGCTTAAGGAGCGAGGCTTTGTGGAGAAATTTTTCCGGTTCTCAGTGTGCGGATCGCGACAATTTTGTGCGCGCCTCGTCTCACGAGCGAGGCTCACGCAGCGATTTCGCCCGGTCAACGCATGTTGCGTCTCTCCAATTTCCTCATTTCAGGTACACTTCTCCCCTCCCGACGACCTGATGATCTCGCCATGGTCGCAGCGGTGGCGGCCGTTTTGAGGACCAGAACGCGCTTCGGGTTGATCGCGAAGGCTACGAGTTGGATGTGGGTGTGATAGCGCCTCAGCCCGAACTATCGGACCCGGACCAACCCGTAGTGGCGCTTCATCGTAGCGAAGCTGTGCTCGACAGCGCTCGGAGGTGGCAATTCGCCTCGACCAGCGAGTGATCGGTCTTTCGATCGACGAACTGGTGCGAGTTGAAAGCCGGTGTTCTCGACTTTCTGTCGGAATACCGCCAGATCTGGGACGGGCAGTCCGGCCGGCTCGGATCTTTGGCACCAGCGGTCGAACCGGGGCGCGCGACGACGGTCCGATCCACCGCGGGCGTCGTCATCGATCGATGATCTTGCCGAGAATGTCTAGAATCTCGTTTCTTGTTTCGTCGCGCGTGCCCTTCGACCAGACCAAGGCGAGCGGGAGCCCTTCCAGAGGGCGGCCATCGGCATCGCAGAGCGGAAGGAAATCGACGTCCGGAATTGCGAGCCTCGCGGTGCGATTGGGCACGACTGCAAGCCCCAGATCGGCGCGAACCAGATTGATGATCGTCTGCTTCTCGTCGGCGATCTCGCCGATGCGCGGGGTCAAACCCGCGTCGTGGAAGAGCCTCATCGTCAGATCGTAGCTGTGAGGTCGCGCCTTGCGGTCCGGAACGATGAGCGGCAGATCCGCGATGTCGGCAAGCGTGAGGAAGGGTGCGTCCGCCAAGGGGTGAGACGACCGCAAGGCGACGATCGGCGCCTCTTCCAACAGATGGATGAACTCCAGTCGGTCGTCGGGGCGCTCCGGCGGCCGAACGAAGGCCATGTCGAGCGATCCCGTCAGGACTCTCGGCAGCAGCTTGTTCGATTTGTCCTCATGGACCTGCACGCTCAGCTCCGGATGGATCAGTTTGAGATTGTGAAGCAGCTGGGGGATGAGCCCCGACGCGGCGCTGTCGATGGTGCCGATCTTCACCCTCCTGTCCGGCTTCATGCGGCCGCGCCGACGGAACGTGTCTTCGATCCCCTCGATCCGCAGCAGAACGGCACGTGCCTCGCGAACCAGTTCGTTGCCTTCACTGGTCAAAGCAACCGAGCGGGTCGTGCGCACGAAGAGCGGCGCGCCCAGCTCGTCCTCGAGCAGCTTGATCCAGCGGCCGAGAGCCGAAGGCAGCATCTCGAGTTTCATGGCGGCATGTCCGAAGTGGAGCTCGTCGGCGACGGCGAGGAAGCACCGCAAGTGCGTGAGTTCCATGTCTTCCTCCCGAGGCCGGTCGGCGGGTCGGAGCGGCACCGCCGAACATGTCCGGACAGCCGACGCGCCTTGCCGGCGACGAGGCCTCGTCGCCGGCCCGATGTCGGAGCGGACGGATGTCGCGCCTTCCCTCAGTCGTTGGCGCCGTCGATGGCGTCGATCATCGCCGCGGTGACGTCGGCGGTCCGCGCGGAACCGCCGAGATCCGGCGTGTGGAAGCGGGGATCGGCGGTCACCCGTTCGATCGCCGTCATCAGACGCTTCGCCGCGCCGGCCTCGCCGAGGTGCTCGAGCATCATCACCGCCGACCAGAAGGTGCCGATCGGATTGGCGATGCCCTTGCCCATGATGTCGAAGGCCGAGCCGTGGATCGGCTCGAACATGGAGGGGAAGGTGCGTTCCGGGTTGAGGTTGGCGGTCGGCGCGATGCCGAGCGAGCCGGCGAGCGCCGCTGCGAGATCCGACAGGATGTCGGCGTGGAGATTGGTGGCGACGATCGTGTCGATGCTCTCGGGCTTGATCACCATCCGCATGGTCATGGCGTCGACCAGCATCTTGTCCCAGGTCACGTCCGGGAACTCGGCGGCGACCTGGACAGCGATCTCGTCCCACATCACCATCGCGTGGCGCTGGGCGTTGGACTTGGTGACGACGGTCAGGAGCTTGCGCGGGCGGGAGCGGGCGAGCGCGAAGGCGAAGCGCATGATGCGTTGCACGCCGGCCCGGGTGAGGATCGAGACGTCGGTCGCCGCCTCGATCGGCAGGCCTTGATGGACGCGCCCGCCGACGCCGGCATATTCGCCTTCCGAGTTCTCGCGGACGATCACCCAGTCGAGCTCCTTGTCCTCGACCTTGCGCAGCGGTGAGGTGATGCCCTTGAGGACGCGGGTCGGGCGGACGTTGGCGTACTGGTCGAAGGGCTGGCAGATGGCGAGCCTGAGACCCCAGAGCGTCACGTGGTCGGGGATGTCGGGATGACCAGCCGAGCCGAACAGGATGGCGTCGTGATTGCGGATCTGCTCGCGACCGTCCTCCGGCATCATGCGGCCGTGCTTCAGGTAGTAGTCGCCGCCCCAGTCGAAGTGATCGAAACGGAAGGCGAAGCTCCGTTCGCGGCGGGCCAGCGCCTCGAGGACTTCGACGCCGGCGGACACGACTTCGGTGCCGATGCCGTCGCCCGGAATGGCGGCGATCTTGTAGGTCTTCATGGGTCTTTCTCCGAACGGAAGAGGGTCAGGTGCGGTTCGCTTCGGCGACGGCCGCAGCCGTGCGGTTGGCCGAGCGAGCCAGAACGAGCGTGAGGACGGCAGAGACGACGAGGAGGCCGGCGACGAACCACAGGCCGCCGAGGAAGCTGCCGCTGCGATCCTTGATCCAGCCGATCATCGCCGGGCCGACGAAGCCGCCGAGATTGCCGATCGAGTTGATCGTGGCGATGCCGGTCGCCGCGGCCGAACCCGAGAGGAACAGCGTCGGCATGCTCCACAGCGGCGGCTTGGCGCAGCTGATGCCGATGTTGACCAGCACCAGAGCGGTCACCGCACCGACGACGGTCGAGGAGACGCCGGCCACGACGAGGCCGACGGCGGCGGCGATGCAGGCGATCACCACGTGCCAGGTCCGTTCGTTGCGGCGGTCGGAATGCCAGGACCACAGGTACATGGCGACGACGGCGACGGTCGGCGGAATGGCGTTGAGCAAGCCGACCTCGAGATTGCCGAGACCGAAGCCCTTGATGATCTGGGGCGCCCAGATGCCGAGCGTGTAGAGGCCGGCCGACGTGCCGAAATAGACCAGCGCGAGCGCGAGGACGCGGATGTCGAGAAGGCCGCGCAGGACGCCGACGTGGGCGACCGAAGCCTTGGCGGCGGTCTCGGCGTTCATGGTCTCGACCAGCCAGGCGCGCTCGTCGTCGGCGAGCCACTTCGCCTGTTCCGGGCGGTCGGTCATGTAGAAGAACACGACGAAACCGAGCACGATCGCCGGAGCCGCCTCGACGAGGAACAGCCACTGCCAACCCTTGAAGCCGGCGACGCCGTTCATCTCGAGCAACAGCGACGAGATCGGAGAGCCGATCACCACCGACAGCGGCGCCGCCGCCATGAACAGCGACGTGATCGCCGCGCGACGCCGCGCCGGGAACCAGTAGCTGAGATAGAGGATGATGCCGGGGAAGAAGCCGGCCTCCGACGCGCCCAACAGGAAGCGCAGCACGTTGAAGGAGGTCGCGTCCCAGACGAAGGCCATCGCGCCCGAGCACAGACCCCAGGTGACCATCACCCGCGCGATCCAGATCCGGGCACCGACCTTGTCGAGAACGATGTTCGAGGGGACTTCGAACAGAAAGTAACCCCAGAAGAAAATTCCTGCACCGAAGCCGAAGACCGCCGGTGAAAAGCCGAGGTCCTTGTTCATCGTCAACGAGGCGAACCCGATGTTCACCCGGTCGATGTAGGCCACGAAGTAGAGGAGCATGATGAACGGCACGATCCTCAGCGCGACTCTGCGCATGGTTCTGCTTTCAATGTCGCTCGACATCGTAGCGCCTCCGGTTCCCTGATTTCTTCATTGTTTCCTTCCTGGTGGAAGGATTGGCGACATCTTGGGCATGGGGCGTGTCGGCGAACAATCGACGATGGATTTTATAAATTTCGTATATAATGTGCCGTGCAGTCAGGCCGTTCGAGGAGAGGCGAGGGTGGAACTGAACCAGTTGCGTTGCTTCGTCGCCGTGGCGGAAGAACTGCATTTCGGGCGTGCGGCACGTCGGCTCGAGCTGCACCCCGCGGCTTTGGGAAGGCACGTGCGCTTGCTCGAGGACGACCTCGGCATTCAGCTTTTCCTGCGCACGACGCGTAACGTCGTGCTGACGGCGGAAGGAGCGTCGTTGCTCGACGAGGCACGCGACCTTCTCGATCGCGCGGCGAAGATCGCCCGACGTTTCCGCGACGGTGCCCGTCAGAAGGCCAGGACGCTGCGTATCGGCGCGATCGACACGGCGGCGGCCGGACTGGTGCCTCGTCTGCTCGGTCTCTTCCGCGAGACGATGCCGGGCGTCACCGTGCAACTAGTCGAGGACAAGACCATTCGGCTGTTGCCGCGGCTCCTGTCGGGGCGTCTCGATCTCGCGTTCGTCCGGCCGCCGGAGCACAAGGGCAGGGAACTCGAGTTTGAAGCCCTCTTCCGCGAGACTGCCGTCGTCGCCGTCACGAGCGGGCACCGTCTGGCGCGGCGCAAGAAGATCTCGGTCGTCGAGTTGGCGGACGAGCCGCTCATCGTTCCGGACCGCCGCTCGCGGCCCCACAGCCACGATCTGACGATGCGCCTCTTCGAACGAGCGGGCCTACGCCCCGCGATCGCCCAGATCGCCGACGAGAAGCAGACCATCGTGCGTCTCGTCGCGGCCGGTTTCGGCGTCGCGATCGTGCCGCGATGGGCCTCGAAGGTGGCGACGGAGGGCGTTCGATGGGTCCCTCTCGACGTTCCCCGAGGCGAGAGCGATCTGCTGCTCCCCTTGGCGGCCGCGTGGATGCGGGGTGCCCGCGATCCGGTTCGCGACACGCTGCTGGACTTGTTGCGATCCAACATCGCCGCCCTTTCCGCCGACGCCTGATCGAAGCCGAAGCCCGAGCCGATCGGCGCGGTGCTTCGACTTCGCGAGCCGCGCGGGCGTCATTCGGCGGCGAGTACCGTGTCGACGTCCTCGTCTTCGACGACGGTGTTGGCGAGCCGTCCGATCTTCTCGATCTTCACTTCGATGCGATCGCCGTCCTTCATGAACAGCGGCGGATTGCGCTTCTTGCCGACGCCGCCGGGCGAGCCGGTGATGATGACGTCGCCGGGCTCGAGCGGCGAGAAGGTCGAGATGTAGGCGATCAGATCCGGGATGCGGTGGATCATGTTGCCGGTCGAATCGTCCTGCACCTTGCGGCCGTTGAGCCAGGTCTCGATTTTCAGCGCATGCGGGTCGGGAATCTCGTCGGCGGTGACGAGCCAAGGACCGAAGGCGCCGGTGCTGCGCCAGTTTTTCCCGGCCGTGAACCACGAGTGCTGCCAGTCACGCACCGAGCCGTCCATGTAGCAGCTGTAGCCGGCGACATGGTCGTAGGCACTTTCCGCCGGAATGCGGAACCCTTCGCGGCCGATGATCACCGCGAGTTCGCCTTCGTAGTCGAATTCTCGGGTCACGCAGGGCTTGACGACCGGCCCGCCGTGACCGGTCTGCGAATGGGGGAAGCGGACGAAGAGCGTCGGCGCTGGATTGGTCTCGGCGAATTCGGCGCGCTTCTCCGCGTAGTTCATGCCGACGCAGAAGATCTTGCCCGGCCGGTCGATCGTCGGAAGAAACGCGATCTCGTCGAGGCCGAAGTCTACCTGGGCGCGGCGGAATGCGGCGGCGCGGGAGAGGCCGCCCTTCGCCAGCAACGTCTTGATGTCGGGAAACGTCGCCCCGAGCCGTCGACCGAGGTCGACGATGCCGAGGTCGGTGACCAGGCCATAGGAGTGTCTGGAATCGATATCGAAGTTCGCGAGTTTCATCTTGTTCCTCATGCGTCGGCGAATGCGCGGATCGGGACGCGATGCGTCGCCGTACGAGGCGCGTGACGTCCGAGGATCGGCGCACGGCGAGCACCGTCCTTCGAGCGTGTCGGCTCGTCGGTTGCATCGGCCTCGGGGGTGGCGAGAGCGCGTGATCGGGTATGTCGCAGTGGCGGCGCGTTCGGTTGCGCCGATCCTTCGAAGAGCTTGTTCCGTCGATTTCGCGCGACGGAAGGCGAGCGGGAAGCGGGCTTCCCGCTCGCTGCGGCGTCACTTGATGAAGCGGACTTCCGACTTGATCTTGTCGGCGATCGCCGCGCGGCGTTCGTGGAAGACGGCCTTGTTCTTCTCGAACAGGTTGTTGCCCTTGGTGTCGATCGAGATGATCAACGGCCCAAAGTCCTTGACGCGGTTGACCCACAGCGTCTCGGGCATGCCGAGATCCTGCCATTCGGCGCGCTCGATTTCTTCGACGCGCGTCGCCGCGAGAACCGCACATCCGCCGGGGAACACGGCATGAACTGCCTTGTGGGTCCGGCAGCCCTCGACCGTCTCCGGACCCATGCCGCCTTTGCCGACGATCAACTTGACGCCGGTCTCCTCGATGAACTGCTTCTCGAACTTCTCCATGCGCATCGACGTCGTCGGGCCGATCGACACCATTTCGAACTTCTCGTCGTCGAGTTTGCGCACGATCGGCCCGGCGTGGAAGATCGCGAGCCCTTCGAGTGCGACCGGAAGCTCGCGCCCGAGCTCGATGAGGCGGCGGTGAGCGACGTCGCGGCAGGTGACGAGGTGTCCGGTGAGGTAGACGACGTCGCCCACTTCGAGGTCTTCGAGATCTTCGTCCCGGATCGGCGTCTGGAGGACCTTTTTCACAGCACGACTCCTTCATGCGAAAGAATTTCATAGGAGAGATCGGGGGCAAAGCGGATCTGGCCGCGGCGATGCGCCCAGCATCCGGTCGATACGGCGACGCCGATCGTCGAAGGATGTCGGGCCGATTGTTCGACGTTGACGCCCATGACGCTGGCGCTGCCCGTCAAACCCTGGGGCCCGATACCGACGTCGTTGAGCCCCGCTTCGAGCAGCCGTTCGAGTTGTGCGGCACGATCATTGGCGTTCGACGAGTCGACCGGACGCATCAGCGCTTTCTTGGAGAGACGCGCGGCGGTCTCCACTGCGGTCGAAACCCCGACGCCGACGAGGAGCGGCGGGCAGGCATTGACGCCGCGGTTGGTGATGACGTCGAACACGAAGTCGACGACGCCCTCGTAACCTTCGCCCGGCATGAGGACCTTGCCGGCGCCGGGCAGCGTGCAGCCGCCGCCGGCCATGTAGACGTCGATCGTCAGGCGATCGTCGTCGGGCACGATGTCCCAGTCGAGCCAGGGAATGCGGTAGCCGGTATTGTTGCCGGTGTTCTTCTCGTCGAAGGTCTGGACCGAGTTGTGCCGGAGCGGCGCTTTCCTCGTGGCTTCGAGGGTGGCGTCGCGCAGGCAGGATTCGAGTTCGCCGATAAAGGGGAACGCGGCTCCGACGGTGATGAAGTACTGGATCACGCCGGTGTCCTGGCAGCAGGGGCGATCGAGCGTGTCGGCCGCTTCCTGGTTTTCGGCCATCGAATTGTAGATGGCGGTGGCGAGAGGCATGGTCTCGGCCTCCCGCAGTTCGGCGAGTTTCGCCTTGACGTCGGTCGGCAGGCGTTTGCCGATGTAGGCGGTGAACTTCGCCATGACGTCGGTCAGCGTGGCGACCGCTTCAGTCCGTTCCACGGGTCTTCTCCTTGATTGGGACGATGGATGGCCGAGATCACTCGGCAGGTTCGGCGGCGACGGTCGGAGCCTTTCCGGCCGAACGGGCGAGGACGAGGGTCAGCACGGCCGACAGCACGAGCAGCGCGGCGACGAAGTACAGGCCGCCGAGGTAGCTGCCGCTCCAGTCCTTGACCCAGCCGATCATCGCGGGGCCGGCGAAGCCGCCGAGGTTGCCGAAGGAGTTGATGGCAGCGATGCCGGCCGCGGCGGCGGAGCCCGACAGGAACATCGTGGGCATGCTCCACAGCGGGGGCTTGGCGCAGCTGATGCCGATGTTGACGAGTGTCAACGCCCCGATCACGCCGATCACGCCGTTGGTGACGCCGGCCCAGAACAGCCCGGCCGCCGCGAGCAGACAAGCCAGCACCACGTGCCAGGGGCGTTCTCCGGTGCGGTCGGAATGGCGCGCCCACCAGATCATGGCGACGACCGAGGCCGTCGGCGGGACCATGTTGAGCAGCCCCACCATCATCGACGAGACGCCGAGTTGCTTGATGATGATCGGAGCCCAGATGCCGAGCGTGTAGAGTCCGGCGGACGTCCCGAAGTAGACGAGGCTCAGCGCGATGACCCGGGGATCGGCTAGGCCGCGCAGGATCGAATGGCTGGCGTGACCGGCCTTCTTCGCATGCTCGGCATTCATTTCGGCGACGAGCCAACGCTTCTGGTCTTCAGGCAACCATTTGGCGAGTTCCGGTCGGTCGGTCATGTAGAAGAACACGACGAAGCCCAGCGCCACGGCCGGGACGGCCTCGGTGATGAAGAGCCATTGCCAGCCCGCCATGCCCATGATGCCGTTCATCTCGAGCAGCGCGGCGGCGAGCGGCGATCCCAACGCCGTGGAGATCGGCGCAGCCGCCATGAACAGCGCGGTCACGCCGGCGCGATGGCGGGCTGGGAACCAGTAGCTCAGGTAGAGAATAATGCCGGGAAAGAACCCGGCTTCGGCCACGCCGAGAAGAAAGCGGACCGCATAGAAGCTGTTCGGGCCGACGATGAACGCGTTGGCACCCGAGATGATGCCCCAGGTGATCATCACGCGCGTGATCCACATCCGCGCCCCCACCCTCTCGAGGATCAGATTGGAGGGGATCTCGAACAGAAAATAGCCGAGGAAGAAGATGCCGGCGCCGAAGCCATAGACACTGGCGGAGAAGCCGAGATCCTTGTTCATCGTCAGTGCCGCGAACGAGATGTGAACGCGATTCATGAAGGCGATGAAGTAGAGAAGCATGATGAATGGGACGATGCGCAAGGCGATGCGCGCGATTGTTCGCCTTTCCAATTCTTCCGACATGATTTTTCTCCCTGATCATTCCGAGTGGGACGTAAGTAAATGCCCCAATATTCGGAATAAATATTACAGGGATCGGCGCGGGACTTAACTCTTGCGAGATTATACAAATATTGCGAATAACCTATCGGTTGGGGTCTGAGCGGATGCCGAACCGCGGATCGGATTGTCGGCAAAGATTGTGACGGATACTTCGGTAACGATGAACGAGCCGGCCGGGGCGACCTGAGGAGGGAAGACCCTCTCGAACGCGGGAAGACCACATCCTCCGGCACGCGGCTGGCGTGCCGGAGGTAGATTTTGCAACAATACTCGCAGGAAGGGGAAATCCAGATCGAGCCCGCCAACCTGCCCTGGGGCCGAAGGTCGCAACAGCCGCACACAGCGGCTCTTGCCGATTTCAGTGAAACGTCCGAGGTTGGTAGTAATGAATGCTGCATCGGCCCCGGAACCGAGCGATCGGCAACAGGCTGTTGAGGCCAATTAGACATGCCGATCCGCAACCAGCCCGTCGCCGCGACCAAACGGCTGCGAATTCGACTTCGCGGTATTCCCATAGGAAACAGCAGACCGATACGAGATACTCCAATGGCAATGATGCTCGATGGTCGGGAGGCACCGAACGGTCGCGACGATCGGACGCGATCTCGCGATTGGGACGAAGTCGCCGAATTCTGCAAAGCGGTCTACATGCCGTATCGGGTGCAGCCGCTCGAACGGTTCTGCCATCCCGACGCACTCATGCTGTCGGCCAAAATCGGGCGGGTGACGATGACACGCTTCCGTTACGGCACGGCGATTCATCTCGACCGCTTCGATCCGGCTGCCGGCAACATCCTTGTGCTCAATACGCTATCCGGCGGGCTGCGCCATCGCGGTGACGACGAGCCGGTCGTCACGCGGGCCGGCGAGAGCTTCGTCGTCGACTGCTCGCGCGCCGACTACTGGCTCGACGGCGACGTCGACCATCTGCAGCTCAACCTGACGGTGTCCCATCGTACGATGGAGGACACGGCCGAGCGATGGTTCGGCTTTGTGCCCGACGACCGATTGTGGGGGCGGCGGGTCAAGTTCGGCGGGGCACATTCGCGCTGGCAAGTGCTGCTCGACTATGCCGCTCGAACGGTGTGCGCCGATCTGCCGATGCCGCCCGACGGCGTCTTCGGGCGTCACCTCGAGGAGATGATCTGTCTCGATCTCCTGCGCGAGTGGGCTGACGGCGCCGGTGTCCGCCTTGATCGTGGAGGTGGCGGGGTGGCTCCGCACTATGTGCGCCGAGCGGAGGAGATCCTGCGCCAAGAGGCCCGCGAAGCGCCGACCGTGGCCGATGTCTCTCGTCGCATCGGCATTTCCGCACGCACGCTGTCGGAGGGTTTCCGGCGCTTTCGAGGCGTCTCGCCCAGGGCGTTTCTTGCCGCACGGCGGCTGGAGGGTCTGCATGCCGACCTGTGCAGCGCGCCACCTCACCTGACCGTCGCCGACATCGCGGTCGACTGGGGTTACGTGAACTTCGGCGCGCTGGCGGGCGCCTATCGTCGCCGCTTCGGGGAACTCCCCTCCAAGACCCGCAATCGCGTCCGCGCCGGCAATTGACCCGAGACGGCGCACCGGACGCGTCGTTTTCTTCCGATTCGGGACGGTCCCTGCCGATCCCGAGCGGATCTCACCCGCGTTACGGTCTTCCCTCCCGGGCAAGGAGCTCGGGAGGGAAGACCCATGAACGATCCGGCGGACGTCTGTGATCCGATCCTGTCGCGGTGCGTCTCGGGCGAGCGCCGCGTGCCCGGCGTGGTCGCCTGCGTGACCGATCGCCACGGCGACGTCTATCGCCGCGCCGCCGGCGAGCGTCGTCTCGGCGGTGAGGCGATGAGCGAAGACACCGTCTTCGCGATCTTCTCCACCACCAAGGCGATCACCGGAACCACCGCGCTCCAGTGCGTCGAGGAGGGGCTGCTCGATCTCGACGCCCCGGCCGCGATCCATGCTCCCGCGATCGGCGAGTTGATGGTGATCGAGGGCTTCGACGACGCGGGCCGGCCCAGGCTGCGGCCGCCGCGCTCCGCGATCACCACCCGTCAGCTGATGCTGCACACCGCCGGCTTCGGTTACGACGTCTTCAACGAGAACTATGCTCGTCTGGCGAGGGACCACGGCCAGCCGTCGGTGATCACCGGGCGACGCGCCGCTCTCGCGACGCCGCTGGTCTTCGATCCCGGCGAGCGATGGGAATATGGCTCCAACATCGACTGGGTCGGCCAGGTGGTGGAGGGCGTCCGCGGGCGACGGCTCGGCGAGGTGATGGCCGAGCGCATCTTCGAACCGCTCGGCATGCACGACACCGCCTTCACCCGGACGGAGTCGATGCGCGCGCGAACCGCCACCATCCACGCCCGCGGCCTCGGCGGTTCGCTGCTCCCGCTCGACGAGCTCGCGCTGCCGGACGATCCGGAGATCGACATGGGCGGGCACGCGCTCTACGGCACGGTGCCGGACTACATGAAGTTCATCCGCATGTGGCTCGACGACGGCGCGGGTCCGGCGGGTCGAGTGCTGCGGCCCGACACGGTCGCCTGGGCGGTCAAGGGTGGCCTCGGCGGATCGCAGATGGTGACCATGCTGCGCGGCGTCGACCGAACGATGTCCAACGACGCCGAGTTCTTCCCCGGCATCGCCAAGGACTGGTCACACACCTTCATGGTCAACACCGAGCCGGCGCCGACCGGTCGACCGGCGGGAAGCCTCGGCTGGGCGGGACTGGCGAACTGCTTCTTCTGGATCGATCGCCGCAACGGCATCGGCGGCTATTGGGCGACCCAGATCCTGCCCTTCGGCGATCCGGTGTCCTTCCCCGCCTTCCTCGAGTTCGAAGCGGCGATCTACCGCGCGTTGGCCGGCTGAGGGCGACGCGCCAACGTGCGGGGGCGCGATCGCCCTCGCCTCCCGGCGTCGCGTCCACCCGACGACGACGACTTCACCCCCTTCCGACGGAGCGGCCATAACATGCGGCAAGTCCCATTCCTCCGGTTATATGCCCGCCTTTCGGCGACCGCGGCGTGGGCGGCGGCGGTCCCGGCGCGAAAATCCGCCGCCGATCGGCCCGCCGCCGTGCGGCCTGGCCGCTGCAACGCCGCCGTCTCGATGACTTCGGCTATAGCGCCGCCCTTCGCCCTCGCCCCTACTCGCATAAAATTCTTTTATTTCAATAAATTAATGTCGTGGCACGCTTCTTGATTAAAGAGGTCGCGGCTCGACGCTGCCATGTTCCCAGGAAGAGGAGATGCGTAAAATGCCAGGGTTCATCAGGGGTTCCGTCAAGAGAAGGCTGGCCTGTGCGGCGGTCACGCTCGCCGTCATGGCGGCGATGCCCTCGCTAGGCTGGAGCGACGTCGGCAATCCCAAAGCCAAGCCGGGCATGGCGCCCACGGTGGAATTCAAAGAATACGTCACCGAAGTCGACGTGCCGATCAAAATGCGCGACGGCACGATCATCATGGCCGACGTCTATCGGCCGAAGGGCGAAGGCAAGTTCCCGGTCATTCTGGACGGTACGCCCTACGGCAAGACCAATGCGATGATGTTGGCCGCCGGTACATTCGTGCCGCACGCCACCTCGCGCGGCTATGCACTGGTCGTTTACGACGTGCGCGGGCAGAACAAGTCGGAAGGTTCGATCGACTTGCACGTCAACCTGAAGAACGACGGCTACGACGTCGTCGAGTGGGTCGCGCAGCAGCCCTGGAGCAACGGTCGCGTTGGCGTCGACGGCGGGTCATACGACGGTCAGGTCGGCCTCAACACGATCCTCGCCCATCCGCCGCATCTGCAGACCGGCATCGTCACGGTGACGGCCTCCGATCTCTATCGCCAGTGGTATTATCGCCAGGGCGCTTTCGAGTTCGGCTTCCTGTCCGGGTGGACCGGCCTCAACTTCTCGCGCCGGCTCGCGCCGCGGCTCATCCCCGACGAGAAGGCTCGCCAGGAGTATCTCGACAACCTCACGCTCTATCCGGCCGACATGGCCTCCTACGTGAACGTGCTGCCGCTTGCGGACTTCGAGCCGGCCAAGATGGGCGACAAGGGCCAGTACAACTATCTCAAGGACTGGATGCAGCACAACGTCGACAGCGAATACTGGTGGAAGCGCAATCCCAAGACCTACTTCCACGACGTCACCGTTCCGGTCATGCACCTTGGCGGTATGTACGACGTGTTCGAAGCCGGCACCGTCGAGGCCTGGACGTTGCTCCAGCGCGAAGCGGCGACCCCGCTCGCCCGCGACAACCAGACTCTATTCCTCGGCCCCTGGGACCATGCCGAAATGCCTTGGGCGAACTCGCACTTCGACAAGGTCGGTTCGATGAGCCTCGGCGACGACCTCAAGAACTATGACCATGCCAACATGCGGCTGGCCTATTTCGACTACTGGCTGCGCGACATCCAGCGCCCGGGCTTCGACCCGAATGCGCGTGTCAATCTGTGGACGTTCAACGCGGACAAGGGCAAGAGCTGGTCGACCAAGGCGACGTATCCGCTGCCCGAGACGGTCTACACCAAGTACTACCTGACCCCGGAGAAGAGCGGCTCCAGCAAGGCGCTCTACGACGGCAGCCTGAGCACCAAGGCGCCGACCAAGGAGGCCGCGCCGGTCACCTACAAGTACGACCCGATGAAGCCGGTTCCCACCCGCGGCGGCAACAACCTGTTCGCCTTCGCGGTCGATCCGGAGGGGACACCCTCCGCCGGCACCACGGGCTCCATGTCGGCCGACGCCGACCTGATCAAGGCGGTGCTGCAGCGCGACGAGAAGCTGCCGACCACCGGCCACGGCCCGGAGGACCAGCTGCCGGCCGAATTGCACACGATCACCTTCTCCACCCCGGTGCTCGATCAGGACACCGAGGTGACCGGCAACATCCGTGCGACGCTCTTCGCGGCGACGGACCAGGTCGACACCGACTGGGTGGTGCGCGTGAGCGACGTCACGCCGGACGGCAAGTCGATCATCGTCGGCGACGGCATCGTGCGCGGTCGTTTCCGCGAATCCGGAACGACCCCGACCCTGCTCGAACCCGGCAAGGTCTACGCCTACGACATCGACCTCTGGCACAACAGCTGGATCTTCAAGCCCGGCCATCGCATCCGCGTGGCGGTCACCAGTTCCAACTGGCCGCGCTACAGCCGCAACATGAACGTCGCCGAATTCCCCGAACTCGCGACGGAATGGAAGGTCGCAAATCAGAAGATCTACATGGACCCGGACCATCCGTCCCATGTGATCCTGCCGATCATTCCGAAGAAGAAGTAATTCGCCAACTCGACAGACCCATTGAGCCACCGGCGCCCCTCACGGGGCGCCGGACGGAGAAAACTTGCCATGAAGACCGCCAAGACCTACCTCGCCGCCTGCGCACTCGTCCTCGGCTTTGCCGCCGGATCGGCCGCTGCCGCCGACTTCCCCAAGCTCGAAGGACCAATCCTGCTGACCTCGGCCGGGCAATCGCCCGACTGCAACACCGTCAAGGTGCTCGCGCAAAAGGCCAAGATCGAGAACGTCACCTTCAAGCCGATGGCGACCGACGCCGATCTCGGCGACGCCAAGACGCTGCTGATCACCGTCGGCGTCAGCCACAAGGGCTTCGGCGTGGCCGGTGTCAACCTCGATACCGAGAGCGCACGCTCCAAGGCGCTGATCGGCGCCGCCAAGGCCAAGAAGATTCCTGTCGTGATGATCCACATCGGCGGCATCGAAGGTCGCGAGGCGATGTCGCAGCAGATGCTCGACGTGGTCGCTCCGGCCGGCGACGCCTTCGTCGTCTACACGCAGGGCAACGGCGACGGCTATTTCACCAAAGTCGCCGGCGAGAAGCCGCTGATCCTCGCCGACAAGCCCATGGAATTGATCAAGATATTCGCTGAACACGCCAAGTGATCCACGAATCCGTCGGCGGCGAGCCCCCCTGCCGACGGAGCACCCCACTCCGCCGGCAAACAGCCCCTCGTTGCCGGCGGAGTGTCTCTCGCGTCGGCGACGCGCCCGATCCGCAATCAACTTCCATGAGGTTTCCATGTTCGCTCACTCCCACGGTGACGCCATGTACTGGACGGCCGGGTTCGCTCTGCTCGTCATGGCGCTCACCTTCGCGGTCATGATGGTCTTGGCGAGAAAATACAATCAGAAGATACCGCTCGCGATCACGCTGTTTGTGGCAGTCGGTGCCAGTGCCGTGGCGACGGGATTCAATCCGCTCCGCCACCTGTTCGAGGGGCCGACCTGGTACATCTACATAAATCTCGTGATTTTCTGCGGTATGATCTTCCTGACGACGATGAAGGCCGCCGGAAATCTCGACTGTATAGCCTATGACATCCTGGCGAACTTCCGCACCAAACCGGCTGTCGTCCTCGTCCTGGTGATGGTGCTGCTGTTCTTCCCCGGCATGGTCACCGGCGTCGGCACCGCGGCGATTCTGTCGACCGGTATGGTCGCGGTCGTGATCCTGCGGGTGTGCGGCATTCCCAACGTGAAAATCGCGGCGATCCTGGCCGTGGTGACGACGATCGGTTCGGCGGCACCTCCGGTCAACCTTCCGGCGATCATCATCGCGAGCGGCATCAACATGCCCTACGAGGGATTCGACCGTATTCTCTGGGCGCTGACCCTTCCCACCGGTTTGTTCGCCATGTTCTGGCTGGGATGGCGCGACTATCGCGTCCCCTCCCTCGAGGCAATCGAGGAAGCGCTGCCCAAGCCCGAGCGCAAGAACGCGATCATGCCCTACGTGCCGCTGCTCGTGGTGATCACCATCATGGTGTGCATCCGCGCCTTCCCCGGCCAGTTCCCGGACATCGTCACGCCGATGGTGTTCATGGTCGGATCGATCGTCACGCTGTTCACCGGCCGTCGCTTCGACTACGTCGCGGCCTGTCGCGAGGCGATCGGCGGCGGTGTGCTGTCCACCGTTGCCCTGATCTTCGTGATCGGCGCCGTGGTGCAGGTGACGACGCTGACCGGTGCCAAGGGGCTGCTGGTGCTCGCGGCCATGGTGATCGGCGCGACCGCACCGGCGCTGATGTACCTCGCCATGGCGATCTCGTTGCCGCTGCTCGGCGGCGTGCTGACCCAGCTCGGCACCGCGGTCATCCTCGGTATTCCCTTCGAACTGGCGATGATCTCGAAGAACCAGGTCGCCTTCGTGGCCGGCCTCTCGATGCTCTGCTATTTCGCCCAGCTCGTGCCGCCTTCGGCGCTCGGCGGATACTTCGCTCGCGATCTCGCCGGCGAGAAGGATTACATGCCGATGCTGAAGAAATGCATCGTGCCGAGCCTCTTCACGATCATCTATGCGGTCATAGAACTCGTCTTCGCCAACCAGTTCGCCGCTGTCTTCGTTCCGTTCTGAGCTCGCGAGGAGTTTAAAATGCCTCAATACATGATCACCATGGGACTTTACACGGCCCTGACAGCCTTCATCCTCTATCTGGTATTCACCATCGTGCTGCGATCGAAGAATATTTGGGAACAAATCATGTCGATCATCGTCATCGTTCCCTTCGCCATGCGTCTGTTCTTCATCAAGTGAGGCCGCGATCATGACCAACGGAAGCAAGACCGGCTGGGCGGTGATCGGCGCGTCTGCCGCCATCAGTCTCGCCCTGACCGTGAATTACGCCCAGATGTGGCGCGACGACATCATCGTGCCCGGCCCGGGCGTCACGCAGGTCAAGTGGCTCAGCGACTACAACCCGAGCCTAAAGGGAACCCTCGGCGACACCCGCGTCTACGTTCTCGAGGGCAAGGAGCCGGGCGGCACCTTCCTGGTGCTCGGCGGCACCCACTGCGACGAGACCGCGGGCTTTGCGGCGGCCCTGGTCGTCGTCGAACATGCCACGGTGCAGAAGGGGCGGGTGATCGTCATACCGCAGACCAACAACACCGGGTGGACCAACAACTATCCGCAGGAGGCTCACCCGCAGTTCATCACCATCCCGCAGAAGGCGAACGGCGAAGGCCGGGTCTTCCGCTTCGGTTCGCGCACCGGCAACTCCGGTGAGCTATGGCCGGATCCGGAGGTCTTCATCCAGTACCCGCACAAGCAGAAGTACTCCGGCGAGGAGATCCGCAATCCGAACCGCGCCTATCCCGGCCGGCCGGACGGTACATTCCAGGAAAACGTCGCCTACGGCATCCAGCAGCTCCACCGGGCCGAACACGTCGACATGCAGATCGACCTGCACGAGGGGCAGCCGGAATATCCCTTCGTCAACGCGGTCAGCTCGCACAAGCGCGCCGCCGACGTGGGCAGCGGGGCCGTGCTCGAGATGCAGATGGCAGATATCAACATCGGCATGGAGACCTCGCCGGATTCGTTCCGCGGTCTGTCGAACCTCGAGATGGGCGACATGTTCCCCAATCTCTACGCCTTCACCTCGGAGACGATGAACCCCGCCCAGGGCAAGATCCGCGGCATCACCGATGAGTATCTGACCGTGGACGGCGTCGACGCCTTCTACGACAAGGCCGCCAAGCTCGGATACCTCTTCGCGCCATGGCCCGAGGGCGGCAGTCCGCTGAAACTGCGGGTCGGTCGCAACATCCAACTCCTGCAAGCACTGACGACGTCGCTCTCCGAGAGCAAGGGCATCGCGATCGGCTGGGGCGACATCCCGACCTATCGCGATCTGATGACCAACGACGTCGGTCACTATCTGGCCTCGGTGCCCGAGGGGACCGAACGACCCGGTATCCGCGCTCTGCCGGGCTTCTGGCGGTATCTCTCTCAGAGTTGGTACCGCTGACCGGCCTGGCGGACGGGGGCGTTCTACACTCCTTCCGCATGGACCGCACGGGTCGCAAGGGTGACCCGTGCGGCCCGAGTCCAGATCGCCGGGCAGGCGCGGTCACCGGTCACGGACCGGGTCCTACGCTCCGCCCCCTTCCGACGCGGCTGCGATCGCGATGGTGGTAATGCGATGCTTCCTTGGATCTGCCTCGTCTTGGTGATCACGGCGCTCGTCATCGAGAGCCGTCGCGTCGAGCGTGACAGACGTCGCGTACCGGTACGCATCCACGTCCACGGAACGCGCGGCAAGAGCAGCACGGTGCGTGCGCTCGCCCGCCTCCTGCGCGAACGCGGGCTCTCGGTGCTCGCCAAGACAACCGGCGACGCGCCCGAATACATCCTGCCCGACGGGCAGATCGAACCGATCCGCCGGATCGGCCCGCCACGCATCCATGAACACGTCACCGTTCTGAAGCGTGCCGCTGCCCTCGGCGTCGACGCCGTCGTCGTGGAGGGCATGGCGCTCGGCCCCGAGACGGTGTGGCATTCCGAAGCCATTTTGCGCGCCACCCATGCCGTCGTCACGAATACCCGCCCCGATCATGCCGAGACCATGGGGCCGGGCCGGGCCGGAGTGCAGATGACCCTGTCCTACATGATCCCCCCCGGGGGTGAGCTCTTCCTGGGCGACGAAGAGGGCGCCGAGGATCTGGCCGCCTTCGCTGTCACCTGCGGCTGCCGCACAATGATCGTCGAAGGCCCGACGTCGGAACGACAGGCCGTGCGGCTCGCGAGCGCCGTCGCCGAGCGCATCGCGCCGAACCCGATCGCCTTCCCGCCTTTCGAGCTCTGCGACGCCGCGACTCGCCGCGACTTCGACCTTGTCCACGACGGCATGACGGTTCGTTTTCGCGATCTCTTCTCGGCCAACGACGCAGAAACCTCGGCCGTGTTGTGGTCCGAGAACCGACCCGATCGGCAGAGGCTCCAGGTGGCGCTGCTGGCGACGCGCGCCGATCGCCCTTTGCGTACCCGCGATCTTCTGGTGCGGCTGCTCGTCGACGAGCGCTTCGACCTCATCGTGCCGCAGGGCGACCATGCCGGATACGTCTGGTTGGCGGCGGCGGGCGACCGACGCCTGAGCCGGGTCCCGCCATGGGGACGACCGGCCGACGTGACGACTCGTCTCTGCCGAGCGGCCGCGGCGCGCGGCCTGTGCGGCGTCGAGATCACCGGCATCGGCAATTGTCACGGCATCGGCGAACGGTGGCGCGACCTCGTGAAAGGGAGCCGTGACCGTGCTCGTTGAAGCCATTGCCCTCGCCCTGTTGTTCGGCTTCGTGCTGTTCGAGCTGACCGGGCTGACCGCTGGAGGGCTGATCGCCCCGGGCTACTTCGCACTGACTTTCGATCAGCCCTGGGTCATCGCAACCTGCCTGGCGACGTCGCTCGCGACCACCGTGGTGGTGCGCGGTCTCGCCTTCTTCTCGATCCTCTACGGGCGTCGGCGTTTCGTCGTCTCCGTTCTCGTCGCCTTCGCGCTGCAGTGGACCCTGACTGCGCTGCTGCTCGGCGGCGATCTCGGGCGTGGACGGCTCGACGTGGTCGGCTACGTCGTGCCCGGCCTGGTGGCGAGCGAGATGGATCGGCAGGGTGTCGGTCTGACCCTGCTCGCGCTGCTGGTGTTGTCCGGTCTGGTCTTTCTCACCCAACGCGCGGCGCTTTCGCTGTGAAGGAGGACCGTCGATGCTCGGGAGGCACTTCGTGACGCCCCTCCACGCTGCCTTCGCTCTGCGCGACGACGGTCGCCGGCCGCGCCAACCGTTCGGCCCCCGCCTCTCGGCAACCGTGCGGCGGACACTGACCTGGATCGCATTGGGGCTCGTGCTCGCCGTGCTCGCGGTCCATGCCACGCGCAATCCTTGGATTCCGGACGAGGACGCGCTCCGGGCCGGCGAGCTCATGACGCGTGGGTTGAGGGAGCTCGGCCGCATGCGGCTCGAGATCGGCGAGCCGATCGACCCGAAACTCGATCCGGCCGGTTCCGGTCTGATCGGCGTCGAATACAGCGACATCACCACCAGTCTCGGTGACCTCGTTGCCAAGCAGACCTCCCTCAATCCAGCCTTCGCCGGCCTCGTGGTGCGGTGGCTGAAGGAGGCGGAGGTGCATGCCGGCGACCGCATCGCGGTGACCTTCTCGGGTTCGTTTCCCGCTCTCAATCTCGCCGTTCTGTGCGCGATCGAAACGTTGCGGATCGATGCCCAGGTAATTTCGTCGGTCGGTGCCTCGATGTACGGCGCCAACATATACGGCTTCACTTGGCTCGACATGGAGAAACGTCTCGCCGAAGCGGGGATCGTTCACACACGCAGCCGCTGGGCCTCGCTCGGCGGCATCGCCGACACCCACGGCGGCGTCTTCGAGACCGGCATCGCCGAGGGCGAGGCGGCGATCGCGCGGAACGGCATCCCCTATCTGCGCGAGGGGACGCCGGCCACCGTGGAACGCGACGCGTTGCACCGGATGGCACTCTACTTCGCGGAGGGGACTCCCCGAGCCTACATCAACGTCGGCGGCAACGTGACCGCGATCGGCTGGATAAACGAGACCCATGCCCTCGAAGGTGGCCTCGCGCGGCACCTCGCTCCGAACGATGCGCCGAAGCGCGGCCTGCTGCATCGCATGTCCGAGAAGGGCGTGCCGGTCATCCACATGCTCAACATCGAGCGGCTCGCGGCGGCAAACCATCTACCGATCGCACCACGTGTTCTCGCCTACGACATCGACTTCCGAGCGGCCCATCGGAGCCATCTGTTGCAACTGCTTGGCTTTCTCGCGCTCTGGTTCGCGTTCGCCGCGGTCACAGGGAGTTCCATGTTGTGCGATTCGGACACATTCGATCCCGGGAGGAGATGATATGTTCGACAAGTCGAAAAGCCGTCGTGATGGGAATTGGGAAGTCGAGCGCCTGCGCCTGCTTGACCAGCACGCCGGGGTTGGTCTGTGGGATCTCGACGTCGACGACGCTTGGGCCGATCCACGACGGGAATTCCGTTATTCGTCCGAGTTCCGGCGGGCGCTCGGCTTTCGCGACGAGACCGACTTTCCAAACGTGATGGAATCGTGGAGCGGCGGGGTTCACCCCGACGACGTAGCCGGGGTCGTCGCAGCCTTCGACGCCGCTCGTCTCGATCGTAGCGGCCGGACCCGCTACGACGTTCACTTCCGGTCCCGTACGAAGGATGGATCCTACCGCTGGTTCCGCAGTACCTGCGGCTTTGCCCGCGACCACGACGGCGCCGCCCTACGCGCTTGCGGCACGCTGATCGACGTCCACGAGCAGATGGAGGCCGCGCTCGCCGCGCAGCAGCGCACCGAAGTGGCCCGCGAATTTCACTCACACGCTTCCATCGTGACTACAGCGGTTGCTACCGCGGCCGAGGGACTGAGGGAACTCGCCCGGTCGGTGATGTCCGCGGTGAGGGACGCCACCGCACGGGCCGAACAGGCGGCCGACGCGGCGTCGCGGGCGACCTCGAACGTCGAGACGGTGGCCGCGGCGACGGAGGAGCTTGCTGCATCGGTCGCCGAAATCAGCCTCAGAATCGCCGAAGCGGCCAAAGTCTCTGCGGCCGCCTCGGAGCAGACCAGTCGAGCGAACGACCTCGTGCGCGGTCTGTCTGCCGCGGTCGCTCGCATCGGCGACGTGGTCAAACTGATCGGCGCTGTGGCCGGGCAAACCAACCTTCTCGCACTCAATGCCACGATCGAGGCGGCCCGGGCGGGTGAGGCGGGTCGGGGGTTCGCGGTCGTCGCTGTCGAGGTGAAGAACCTCGCCACTCAGACTTCGCGGGCCACTGACGAGATCGCCGGCCACATCGCCGCTGTCCAGATGGAGACGGACCACACCGTAGCCGCAATCGGCGAGATCGGCGCGGTCATGGACAAGATACGGCAGATCTCGTCGAGTGTCGCCAGCGCCGTCGAGGAACAGGTGGCCGCGACCCACGAGATCGAACGAAGTATCCAGGGGGCGGCGACCGAAGCCAAAAGCGTCACCGCGAACACCGAGGGTGTCGCTCGGGCCAATGCCACGGTGGAGCGATCGGTCGCGCACGTGCTCGAGCACTCCGACGGGCTGACCGGCCACGCCGATTGCATGCAGCGATTGGTCGCCGACTTCGTCGAGACGCTCTGAGCGGCGCTGCGTGACAGGCTCGTGCGTCTGCCTCGAGGCTGTCCAACGTGCTTCCCACAATGGAAGGATCCTTCGACATGAGCGATGATCCTACCTCTCGTCCCCCGGCGCTTCCGGCGCGCGGCGATCCGCCTCATCGGCCGCCAGTCGGCCGCTCGCGGTGGCGCTTCGGGTTCACGAACCCGACGAACAAGAGCGGCGGTTCGATGGTCTGGCGCCATTTCCTGATGCTGGCAAAACGGAACGCGCTGTTGTTCCTGCTGATTCCTATGGCCTGTGGTCTGGGTGCAACCGTGGTGGCCTACAATCAATTTGTCACATGGGACAAATCGCTGAACGCCTACTACGGCTATAAGCAGAGTATTCCGGCGAGCCTGGGCGCCTATGCGCCCTATGCCTTCATGGAAAAGGGTGGCATGCTCGACGGCTACATCATCCAACTGACTCGTTCGATCGGCCGCGAAATGCGGGCGCGCATAGACGTTGTCAGTCGGAAGCTCGATGACACGCAGGAATCGGCAATCATACGCGATGTTGATGTCGTCCTGTGCATGGTGAAGACACCACGTACGGCGCTCCACTTCGACTTCACCCCACCTTATGCGGTCAACTCGCTGACTCTGGTAAAGCGTAAGGGCGTTCCGGCGCCGCTCGACTACCGCGACGAACTGGGCAAGGGGCGCTTCGTCTTCAACCGAGACGGCGTTTATCATGACCTCCATGGCGACGAACTGACCAATGTCGGCATGGCCGCCAATGCCGAAGAAGCGTTGCGATTGATCGACGAGGGCGCTTACGACTATACGATTCTCGAGAACTACATCGCCCAGCGCATTCTCGGCATGATCAACCTCGAGAACGTCGAAATCGCAGGCGACACTCACGAATTGGTCGAATACAGCTTTGCCATCCGCAAGAAAAACCCGGACCTCTACCGCATCTTCGCCAATGGCCTCAGAGCCCTGCAGGAAAGCGGCGAATTCGATCGCATCCAGACGCGATGGGTCGAGGAGCGTTTTCTGATATCGAAGTCGGCGCGCAACACGATCCTGACGTCGATCATGATCGGTGCCGGCATCTCGCTTGCGGTTCTTGTCCTCTTCTTCCTCTGGACCAGCCTGCTCCAGGAGGAGATAGGCATCCGGACCGCCGAACTGTCGTCCGAGATCGGAGTAAGAAGGCGCACGGAGGCGCAGTTGCTAACCAATCAGGCGCAACTCATTCAAGCCGACAAGCTCGCCGCGATCGGAACCCTGGCCTCCGGCATCGCGCACGAGATCAACAACCCGAACGGATTGCTTTCGCTCAACATCTCCTTTCTGAAGCGCTTCGGCGTCGACGTCCTGAGGACGCTCGACGAGCATCGGATCGCGGACGATACGCCGTTCGCCGGCATCCCCTATTCGATGCTGCGCGTCCACCTGCCGAGCCTCATCGCCGACATGGAGGTCGCCTCGACCCGTATCGGCGAGATCGTGGACGACCTCAAGGATTTCGCTCGGCCGGACAGCACTCGGTGGGGTGCCACGTTTTCGATCAACGATCCGACGCGCTCGGCGCTACGCCTGCTCGAACACACGATCCGCAAGTCGACGGATCACATCGACGTCGATCTGGCCGAGGATCTGCCGCCGATCAGCGGAAGCTCCCAGAAAATCGAGCAGGTTCTCGTGAATCTGATCGTCAATGCCTGTCAGGCGCTGCAACGGCGCGACCAGCGGATCCACATCGCGACGCGATGGAACGCAGAGACGAACGAGGTGCTGTTCGTCGTGCGCGACGAGGGTTGTGGCATCCCGGAGGAGAACATTCCACTGCTGCGCGATCCCTTCTTCACCACCAAGCGTGAATGCGGCGGCACCGGGCTCGGGCTGTCGATCAGTGACACGATCGTCAAGGCGCACGGCGGCACGATGGAAATCGAATCCCACCCCGGCGCGGGTACGACGGTGACGCTTCGCCTGCCGGCGAACAGGAGTGGCGATGGCAATGGGCAAATATCCTGATTTCTCGCTGCTCCTCGTCGACGATGAGGAATCTTGGTTGCGGTCGCTGTCGTTGTCGTTGCTCAGCGCGGCCTCGATCGACAACGTTCTCACCTGCCGCGACGCTCGGCGGGTGATGGACGTGCTCGAGCGCGAAGACGTGGGCTTGGTGCTACTCGATCTGACGATGCCCAGCATCCAGGGCGAGGAACTCCTCGAGCGCATTCGCGCCTGCCATCCCGAGATCCGGGTCATCATCATCACCGGCCGCAATGATGTCGACGCCGTCGTCCAGTGCATGAAGAAAGGCGCTTACGACTACTTCATCAAGATCTGGGGCGAAGACCGTCTGATGACCGGCATCCTGCACGCGGTGCAGAGCCTGGAACTCGAGCGTCAGAATCGCCGTTCGGCCGAACGCCTGCTGGAGACTGCGCTTGAGCACCCGGAATCCTTCGAATCGATTGTCACTGCCAGTGACGCGATGATCGGCGTCTTCCGTTACGTCGAGGCGATCACAACCAGCCGAGAACCGATCATCGTCACCGGCGAGAGCGGGGTCGGCAAGGAGGAGATCGCGCGGGCGATCCACAAGGTCGGCGGGCGCGGGGAACTCGTCTGCGTGAACATGGCCGGTCTCGACGACACGATGCTCGACGATACACTGTTCGGCCACAAGCGCGGTGCCTTCACCAACGCGCAGGACGAGCGCGGCGGTCTGGCGGTTCGTGCCCGAGACGGAACGCTCTTTCTCGACGAGATCGGCGAGATGAGCAACATGGCTCAGGCGAAGCTGCTCCGGTTCATCCAGGAGGGCGAATATTATCCGTTGGGCAGCGACGTACCCCGCAAGCTCTCCTGCCGAATCGTCGTCGCCACCAACCGCGACCTCGACAAGGGGCTCAAGGACGGCACCTTCCGCCGCGACCTCTTCTATCGCTTCGCCCACCGCATCCACGTTCCGCCGCTGCGCAACCGGCGTGAGGACATTCCGCTGCTCGTCGCCCATTTTCTCGAACAGGCGGCGCAGGTGTTTCGGCGAACACGCCAGACGATCGCGCCCGAGGCGATGCTGATGCTGTCGCGCTACGACTGGCCGGGAAACGTCAGGGAACTCCAGAAGTCGATGCTCCACGTCGCCAGCCTGCCGAAGGACGTGCTTGGGGTGGACGACTTCAAGCCGGTGCTCGATGTCGAGGCGATCGACCGTCGGGACCCACCGGGTGCGAAGGATCTACTGCGGTTCCTGCTCCAACTGAGCGAAATGCCAACCTTCGCGGAGATGAAGCAGATCATGACCAACGCCGCGCTGATCCGCGCCAGCGGAAAACAGGTGGCGGCCGCCAAGTTGCTCGGCATCTCCCAGCCGGCACTCAGCAAGCGGCTGAAGGCCGAGCGCACCGACGACTGAGCCGCGCAGATCGGGCCGATCCACTTCACCGGCGAAGGCGCGGCGAAGCGCGCCGGCTCACGCGATTTCCCTTGCCGCACTCGAGGTTGGCCACCAGGCGGGCTGCGATGATCGGTCGCTGCCGTCGATCGGGGATTTGCGGTTTCCCTGCCGATTCGAGACAGGGCTTGCCGATCGGAAGCAGATCGCCGTTCGGCGACGTCGCATTGTCGCGCGATGGTCGGGAGCCCCGTCGCGTCGACTGTGAACGGCACGACGGCAACCGACCTAGGGGAGCGCCCGTCCATTGGATGGGCGTTGGGCAATCGGCGGGCGCCACTTCGGCGCGACCGCTCGACGTGGGAGCCTCGCGCCGATCGGTCGGACCATCGGCGAGCGAGCCATCAGGGAAGAACCACCGATGAAGAAGACGATGCGCAGTGTGGGTGCTCTGACCACCCTCCTTCTTTCCTCGACGCTCGCGTTCGCGGGTTCTGAGCTCTTTCCGGGAATCTCGACCGGCATTCCGATGGGCGCGCCGTTGCCGGAGGGCGTCTATCTGATCTCCATCCCGACCTACGGGACGCGCACGACGTCGCCGAACGCCGATCTCTTCGCCGCGGCGCCGGCTTGGTTCATTTGGTCGACGCCGTGGACGATCGCCGGCGGCCGAGTGATCTTGGATACGGTGACGCCCTACGTCGATCTCTCGGTGCGAGGCGGCCCGCATTTCTCCGGGTTCGGGAACACACTGGTCGAAGCGCAGTTGAAGTGGGACCTCGGCGGCGGCTTCTACGGCGGCTTCCAGGCCGGTGCACACCTGCCGGTCAAGTCGGATGTCGGACACGACTGGGCTGCATTCCAGGGCGTGGCGGCTCTCTCCTACCTGAAGGACGGCTGGGACCTCAGCGCCACCACGGCCTATGGCACTGGGCATTCCGGCCTGACCGGCGGCCCGGACTGGTTCAACCTCGATCTGACCGCCACGCACAAGTTCGGCAAGGTCGAGGTCGGTGCGGTCGCCTTTGCCTCTACCGACCTGTCGTCGCCCTTCGATGGCTATTCTCGCCAGAGCCAGGTCGCGCTCGGTGGTCTGGTCGGTTACGACTTTGGGCCGGTCAACGTGCAGATGAAGGTCACCACCGACGTCGCGCAGACCAACTACGGTGGTCGCGATACCCGGATGTGGGCCAACATCGTGATGCCGTTGTGGAACCCCAAGCCGGCGGACCGGGCGGTCGTCGTGAAGAACTGAGGGGCGAAGCGGGGCGACGGAGGCGACTTCGCGCTCCGTCGCCCCCTGTTCAAGGGGCGATCGGCCGCGGCGGCGCACAATCGGCGGCGCGATCGACCATGACGACGAGGGGCTTTGTCGACGTCATCGGGAGGATGATCGGCGGGCCATGTTCGAAGATGCGTTGCTCTACGATTCCCACAGACGCCCGATACAAGCGCGCCATTGCGTGCGCACCAGAGATTGGGAGGAAATTCGTGAGTTCTGTCGGCGCGCGTACGTACCCTGTCGGATCTCTCCGGCGGTCCGGTACGCACGGCCCGACGCTGCGCTGCAGGCCTTCGCGATCGGCCGCTTGACGGTGCTGTGGATGTCGTTCGGCACCGCGGTGCGCGCCGATCGCTTCGAGCGGTCGGCCGAGAAGATCTTGGTCTCGACGACGATCGCAGGGCAAGCGCACCACGGGATCAACCGCGGCGAGGCCGTCACGACCTGCGCCGAAGAGAGCTTCGTGGTTGACTGTGGGCGGGTCGACTACCGCTTCGACGCCGACGAAGGCAGCCTCCAACTCGATTTGGCGATCCCGCGCGATCTGCTCGAGGCGACCGCCCGGCGCTGGCTCGGTTTCGACCTGGACGAACGGCTGTGGACGATCGGCACGAGGTTCGGCGGGCCGCGATCGGCTTGGTTCGCCTTGCTCCAATATCTCGTGCGCACGATCGGCGAAGCGGCGGAGCGGTTGGTCGACGATCGGGGCGGTCCGCGCCTCGACGAGCTCGTCTGCATCGAGGTGCTGCGATCGTGGACGGCGAGCGCCGGAATAGGTCTCGGAACTGGAGGTGTCGGAGCCGCGCCATACTACGTCCGAGCCGCAGAGGCCTGTATGCGCCAGCGGGCGTTCGATCCGCCTGCAATCGCGGAGGTGGCTGCCGCGGTCGGTGTTAGTGCTCGCACCCTGTCTGGTGGCTTTCGACGGTTCCGAGGATCCACGCCGCGCAAGTTCCTGAGCGAACAAAGGTTGATTGGCGTCCGCGAGGCACTGAGGTCGGCGGGCCGCGACGAGACCGTGGCCATGATCGCGAGCCGCTGGGGTTACGCGAACTTCGGCGTATTCGCCAAACTCTATCGGACACAGTTCGGAGAACTGCCTTCCGAGACGCTTTCAAATCGGATCCAGAAATAATCGTCGCTTTTTATTTTAGCAATTAATGTAACTTTCGGAAAGTTACAAAGAATATAGATAATAATATATAGTTTTTAGTTCAACGCTGCAATCCAACGTCATATCGTTGAATATATGAAATTACACAACAGATGCATTTATAACGCCGATTATTTTGATTTCTGCGCGCTATCCAGTGGGCAAGCTCTCGGTTGAGGCCCGATACAACGAGCGGCGTTGCTGTGCCCTCCGTCGCTCATCAGGGGGACGCTCGGTTCATGGGCCGCTTCCCGTTCTCGTCGCCCTACGCGATCGAATGCGTCAGAAGGGCAAGGCGCCGAAGACCATCCTCATCGCCGTCGCCCGACAGCCCCTCGTCATCCTCAACGCCATGCTCAAGACAGGAACACCCATCGCTCTCGCCTGAACAACACAGTTGCCCCTGCCCCACCGGTATCAACAGACCGTCACCGCGGCCAACCACGTGATCCACCTGCCCCTCGCCATGCACCCGACCTTCGGTGACCATTCCTTCGCTCGAAAGCTCGATCAGTTGCTCGAAGCCAAAAGCAGCCTCGCGCGCGACATGCTCGCACCGCCCGAAAGCGAAGCCGACCTGGTGCGATTGTCCGATGGGGTGATGGAGGGTTGATTTCGCGTCGAGACAGGTGATTGCGCAATGTGGTCGGTGACGGCCCGCGACCCGAAGCGGACGCTCGCAGGGAATACTCTCCAGGAAAAGGCGGCTTGAGTCCGGCCCAAGGGCGGCAAAAAGCTGAACTCTGAATGGATCGACAACACTGCGCCTCACATTGGGTTGCCAATTGGCGTTCCCCCGTCTCCAATCACCGATTCAGGGGTGACCAGCGGCACCAGAGAAGTAACCCCTTCGCCGTTGGCGATGCCGACAAAGATGCCGCCCGGCGGTTCAAGTTGCCCCACTATCACCATCAGAATTCCCGCGTAATGATGGTGTGATCGTGTGAAGATCTCATGGATATTTTTCAAGTCAATAGAAGATGGGAAAGGCGCCCGCTGCGGATGTGTGTGCCAGTCACCTACGTAGTGGAGCCCGCGTCGGTGCAGATCGCGGATTTCTCTGCGTTCGTGAATGCGACTAGGTGCAAAATAGAACCGCGAACGTCGATCTGCTGGACGTGGCCCGGTTGCGACTTCGATGTCGACACGCCCTTCGGACAGTCGCGCAAACAACTGGCCGCCGGCCTCGGTGTCTCTCGCGCGCAGTTGGCGGTGCGCCAACATGTGGTCGACGACCACCTCGCTGAAGGTGATGCGTTCGGCGCCGTTATTCGCGAGAAACGCGATCATGACCGGGATGCTCCGCACACCGGGCAGGCCGCGATCCGCGTCCAAGGTCTTACGACCACTAAGCCTCCCTCACCCGGATCACCGACCTGTCGCCGCCATTCGGGAGCCAGGCTCCCGCCCAGCACTTTCCAGCCAGCCGTCCTGCTGATCCAAACGGCGTGGCGACTATCTGCGGCCGGAGCCAACAACGCCTCAAGAGCCTGCACGGCGACCAATGCGTGGGCGAATGCGAGCTCTACTGCACCGTAGGGCGTAAAAGTGCCACCGCAGGACGGTATCGTGAACACGCCACCGCCATCCCATTGGCTGACAGCCAACTCAGGGGCACCAGTGCCCGTCATGTGGCAACGCAGGCAAGCACCACCGGAGGGGACGGTGACGGCGTGCGCGGCGACGGCATTTGGCTCAAGCCAACTGTACAGTACCGTACCCACCCCACCGGTCCGTTGGCACACATTCACTAGGCTATCCACGGCCCATGCGCCGGACGTGGTGACCACGAGATCGCGCCCAACTAGCATATCGGCCGTTGCGAGGGTCAGACATCGATCTACCGCGTCAATGCTTGGCAGGTGAGGAAACGCCGCTGTGAGCCGACGAGCTAGCGCCGAGGCCTTGGGTTGGCCGATTTGATCGGCACCCAGCGCATGACGACTGATATTGGGCCAATCCAAGATTTCGCCGTCCATCAGCGTCAGTCGCCCAATCCCGGCTCGCACCAGTAGCTCGGCAACCGTGCTGCCAAGCGACCCACAGCCGATCACTAGCACGTTCGCACCTTTCAGAACCTTTTGGCGTGAGTCATGATCGCGCCCATGGACCCAGCTGTGGTCGACCCGGTCGACCTTATGCCGCGCTACTTTGTTAGCAGCGCTGGTCGCGCGTAGGTGGGCGACGTGGCGGGGCATGTGCCCTTTGCGAAAGCCCTTCCATAGCTCATCGACGCGCCTCCCTCCAGGCGGCAGCTGCATGCCGCTCCGATCGATCGAGACGGCCGCAAACCCCACGCCGGTCTGCGTGGGGACTAAAAGTACAAGATCTCGTTCCCCATTACTGAGTGCCTGCGCGGTGATTAGATCTAGTGCATGATCGTCGGCGGCGAACAGTCGTCGGAGATCGGCGGCGGTGCGTGGGTAGTCAACTGGACGGATGGGGGCTTTCGCGACTAGGCAAAGAGACTTGTCGAGCGTCAGGCTTGCGGCTTTTTCTTTACCGAAGCGGTTGGTAAGCCAGTTATTCAGTTCCTCTTTGGTTTCAGCGACCACATGAAAAGATTTTCCCCGCCAAATCCAGATTTGGCGATGTGCGCCTCCTGGCGCAAGCAGGCTCCTGAAGTCTTGCACGCTGGCGGCGGCGCCACGTCGCCAGTAGGCGGTAAACTCGCGATCGAAATCGCTGTCTACCCGCCCAGCCAAGATGTCCTGCACGAGCCGGACCCCGT
The DNA here is from genome assembly GCF_056313985.1 of Pinisolibacter sp. DMC19. Classification (NCBI taxonomy): domain Bacteria; kingdom Pseudomonadati; phylum Pseudomonadota; class Alphaproteobacteria; order Hyphomicrobiales; family Ancalomicrobiaceae; genus Pinisolibacter; species Pinisolibacter sp. DMC19. The sequence continues at coordinate 36,494 of NZ_JBQUZF010000007.1, forward strand.
CATTAAGCAGCTCCCTGAGCTGTGCAACGGGGGCTTCGGGGTTGGCAGACGTACCGGTCGGAAGGACGCACAGGACCTGCCCCTCTTCGAGATGAGGCCAAGACAGGACTGGCGGGGCATCCAGCACCGCGATCCTCGGTGCTTCGTAGGGAAAACCTACCGGCAGAACCACCGCGAATATGTGTTCACGGCCGCCCTCAAAGTCCACCGCAAGCTTCCAACCAGCGGTGAACTTGCCGTGGCCGATACCGGCGAGCTCGGATGTCGACAACGTAACAGCCCCAAGGCCTTCAAGGAAAGCGCTCGCTAAGTCGGCAGCAGTCCGAGGCACGTCCGTCGTATCGTCAGGCGTCGCCATCAGCCGTATCGGTCGCCCCCGCGCTTGTCGAATGCGCTCTCGGCAGAAGTCCGCTCGGTACTTGCCAGAAGAACCGAGGCGCTAGTCACGCTCGTTTCGGCCTTCTTCGAGTTAGCGCGCCCGGTGAAGAAATCCGTATTGAACACTTTGTCCCAAGCTGTGCGGGCCTGCTCGTCAGAACAATCCCACTTGTCGAGTACATCAAGCTCACCGAGTGCCCATTCCAGCTTATCACGCAAGAACTTCACCCGGGCGTCGTCGTCTCCCTTCGTGAGCGTTTCGTCCAACACAGGGTGGCTAATAACCAGTGTCTCCTCAAGCCGGGAGTGGATCGCACGCATGGTGTCCCGGAGCGCCTGATCATCGCGCCCGTCGTGCGCGAGGTACTTTTCGTCGACGAGCTTTGTGATCATAAACCCGGTAGCAATCCGGCTGCGCCAACTTTCGCGACTACGAGCGAAAGCTTTCAAAAGCTTCACGATCCGGTTCATCTGCCCGTAATTATCGGCGTTTGGGCTCTTTTTCTTGTTGGCGTCCTTGAACCAGTTCGTCACAGCACGGGCATCTGACGCCTTCCAATCGCTGCTTGCGAGCTCGTAAACCTCCTTTTTATCTTTCTCGAACTTCCGATAGACAGGGATGTCTACATGGTACCCTGCATCGTAATACACTCGCACGCAGTTTTTAAGGCATTCGGGCGCCTGCTTGAACTTGTCGTCATGGACTGCCTTGCGGACTATCTCTTTCGCGTCTGCCGCGGACTTGTCGGCACCACGCGGCCCAACGAGGTCTGACTTGTTGAAGTACACTCCGTCGTCGATATCGTAGTCCTTCGCTGCGTGCTGGATCATCGTGCGCATGGCATAGGAGCCTTGCGTGTGACACCCGACCGGTTTCGGTTCGCCGTCACGTTTGAGGCCGTCCTTGAGTCGCTTCCTATTGGTGTCGCGCCTGTCGCGCATGTTATCCCGCTCGGCAACGGGCAGACGGACCTTGTCATTATGATAAGAGGTCATGTCATCATGACTGTTAAACATGTACCACACCCCGCTTTTTCTCGGGCAGTGAACGGAAAAGAGCGTCGATCGCTTTGCCATCATTATCGTCGGCGCGTCCCGACACGCTAAGTGCCTGGTATGCGTCGGTCTGCGCCTGCGCCACCAGCGCGTCCATGGACACTCTGCGCGTCTCGTCGAGCGCAAGATGTTCGAGCAGCGAAGCCTGCACGTCGCCCCTAGGAAAGCGGATGATCCGCACGCTGCGGTCTACATGCTTCCCCAGCAAGAGGGCCATGTTGTCATAGGCATATTGCTGCGCGCTGATCCCGACCCCGGCGGCATCGACCCCGAGCCGCCACTGCTTGAAGCCGCGGTGGGCGTCACGCTCGCCAGTGAAGATATCACCAGACGGAGGTGGACAAGTGCCGAGACAGAAGATCTCGATCGCATCGCCCTTGGCAGTAAGGTCGAGTGCATCGATCAACCCCACGAGCACCGGGTTGTTTGCCCAAAGCCCACCATCGACAAACATATGTGCGCCCTCGGTGTCGAAGTTGGGCACCCAAGCCATCGACCGGAAAACCGGCGCCGCCGTGCTGGCGAGGCAAACCTGCGTCAGCGTGTAGCCGCCGTCGCGGTCACGGCTGTTCGGAAGGTGCGGCGTCTTGAACACCCAGGCGCGGTGGCGGCTCATCTCTACAGCAGGCACGGCGAGGCCGATGCCGCGCTCGTCCCACAGTCTACGAACGGTCGCACCCTTGAGCTCCGCGTCCAATGCATCCTCAAGGGCTTTCGCACCGCGCCTGTTGAGCCCTCGACGTCGAAACCACTGTCCGATGATACCAATAAACGAGCCCGGGACCTTCGCCGGGAATATCTCCGGCCCCTTCTTCCGATAGAGCTCCACGACCCGGTCGAGGCCGATACCCCAAGCAAGAGCACAGGCCAGGATCGCGCCGGTGCTGGTTCCGCAGATCAGGTCGAATCCCTTGCCGAGGTCGAGGCTCTCGACCTTACGGAGGCTCGCATACCTGCCCACCAGTACTTCAAGGTAGGCGGCACTGTAGATGCCGCGCATGCCGCCGCCATCGATGCAGAGCACCCGAAATGCACCAGACCTATTGTTCGAATTCACGTGTTCGCCTCCGATCTGTGAAAATGTATGATGCGGAGAAGGCAATTACAAGTTTAGCTCCGGTTGATTCTTATCGGTCGGAGCCAGAGCGGTATAGAATTGGTCCTCCTTCACGAAGGACGCCCGCTTCAGCTCCTTTTCGATGGCCAATGCGAAATGGGCCGAGTGACGGCAATCGGCGCGAAGCCGTCAGTCGTCCACCGAGTCTAATGCTCGTCCCTTGGAGGCCTCCGGTGGAGCCGCCACTTGAAGGCGGACGGCCTCGCAAGATTTCAGAGGAAAAGCGCGATGGATCGCTCGCTCGGGAAAGATCGACTGCCTCTCGCCTTCGATGTCTGGATCTGGACATCTTGATTGGTATGGGCATTTAAGGTATGTCCGAATAACGTGTACAGTTGAAATTTGCGATGGTTCATCCGATAATCGAATCGGAGGATCTCGAAATGGTTGACGCCTGTGGAATTGTCAGTTTTCGTACGCTTGCAACAGAAGAGTCATATAAGAAGACTTATCTCAGACTATGTCGACAGTGCGGGGCGGATGTCTCGGTAGATCGAATCGTTCGTCTCGAGGCGGTAACGGCTTGGTGGCGAGCGAACTCGGGCGCGTGGCGTCCTGCTACCATTCGTCAATATCGCGCGGCAATTCTCGCCGAGGCAGACGCAATGTCCCGATCGCCGCGCTGGACGCAAGACCACAAAACCAAATACGCGAATCTGTCGAAAGAGTCGCCTTTGCCCCGCGATCGGTCTGCTCCGCGTCGGACGAGCGCGAAAAAGCGCCGGACCGTACGAGAGAGAGAGATTCGGAAATTGGCGATCGCTGCTGGCGGTGCCAGGGACCGCACGGGCTTCATTCTCGCGGGAATGCTGACCTATGGCGCTTCGTTCGGCTTGCGTCCGTGCGAGTGGGCGGATGCTCGCATCGTCGACGGGACGCTGGCAATCCGGTCGGCAAAATCCACCAATGGTCGCGGGATCGAAAACAGGTTTATTGAAATTTCCATCCTCGACCCCGGCGCAATTGCAAGATTTATTCTCTTTCTTGATGTTCTGCACGAAGAAGTCGGTGCGCATGGGTGGTCAAAGATCTATAATCGTCTCGCAAAACGTCTTTATAGGCTCTGCTTGAAACTCCGTATTCCAGTCGTCTGTCTGTACGCCGTGAGGCATCAAGCGCTGGCTAATGCGAAGTCGACGTTGGACCGTGTCGATGTCGCGGCGCTCGCTGGTCACGTCAGTGTCCGCACGGCGGCCACGCATTATGCTCGCCGTCGGAACGCGTGGCGACCCAAGCCGATTCCTCGCCCTACCCCGGAGACGCGCGCAGCCGTCAGGGTCACGGCTACCGTTGCTCGCTGCCTCCGATCGACCTCGCTTTCAATTTCCAAAGCCCCACGTTTTTAGGACTCCATGAACAAGCATTTCTATTGAGATACCGATGGGTCGAAATTTCGGTTCCAGGCCCCGGCTGCTGCGTTACGGAGTCGACCTCGAGTTACTCGGAACCCTAACAGGGTGATGAAATAGCCCCCTGCGGTTCAGTTTCGTTCCTTCCGCCGGCCGTCTTCGTTGCCGTTTCGGCATGCTGACCCGAGTGTCCGACCGTCCCTCGTCCTCGTTCAGGCCGCCAAGAGCTTGGGGAGCCTGACGAGGTTGTAGGCGGCGGCCGCGAAGGTGAAGGCGAAACGCTCCTTGGCGAGCCCTCGGACCTTCGTCTTCCTTTGCCCGGCCGAGCCCTTGATCCAACCGAACACCTCTTCGATCCACTTCCGCACCCTGATGCTCATGGCGTAACCCGGATGCCGTGTGGTCCTGCCGTCGATCGCCGACCGTCGACCCGCGGTGTTCTGGGCGACGTGCGGCGTCGCGCCGAGTTCTCGGAGGTCTTCGACGAAGTCGCGGGTGTCGAAGCCGCGATCGGCCCCGACCGTGACATGCCGCTTGCCCGAGACGGACGTGACGCCCTTGATCATCTCGACCGCAGCCATCCGCTCCGCGTGGCCGGAGACGCGGGTGGTCTCGGCATCGACGACGAGACCGTTGCGGTTCTCCATGAGCACGTGGCCCATGTAGCAGAGCATCGCGCCGGTGCCGGGGCTGTTGCGATAGAGCATCGCGTCGGGATCGGTCGTCGAGGCGTGCGTCGCGTTCGAGCGCTTCTCGCCGTGGAAGTCGACTTCGCCGTTGCGGCCGGTCTTCTGGTCTCCGGTCGAGCCGCTGCCCGCCGGTGGATGCTGCCCGTCGTCACCGTCCTTCGGACGAAAGCTCTTCATCGACGCCCACGCCTCGATCAGCGTGCCGTCGACCGAGAAGTGCTCGGTCGAAAGGAGCCGTTTCACCTGCGGCCGATCGAGGATGGCGGCGAGCAGCGCCACGGCGACGTCACCGTCGAGCAGACGGTCACGGTTCTTCGAGAAGGTCGAGGCGTCCCAGACGGCATCGTCGATGCCGAGCCCGACGAACCACCGGAACGACAGGTCGAAGTCAAACTGCTCGACCAGAAGCCGCTCCGAACGGATCGCGTAGAATAGTTGCAGCAGCATGGCCCGGAGCAGTTGCTCGGGCGGGATCGAGGGGCGGCCGATCCGGGAATAGAGCCCGGCGAAGTCGGCATCGAGCGTCGACAGCGCCTCGTTCACGATCGTACGGATCGCCCGCAGCGGGTGCCTCAGTGGGATCCGGCTCTCCAGATCCACGTAGCTGAACAGGGATCCCGCTCTCTCGTCCGTTCCGCGCATCGAACCACTCCGTCCTCACCAGAAGACGGAATCACGTCAAGGTGCTGAGGGAAAAGGCCTTTTTCAACAGCCTGCTAATTCGACGATGCCGTCACGGTCTTCGGCGGCCGCCCGGGACTCCGTCGAAACGATCCGTCGAGCACGCTCGGCAACGAGGGAGAGGCGTTGGCCCGGGACTCAAATGGATTGAGCCTCTTCCTCGTGGGACTTTCCATCTGCTCCACGATGGGCTCCGTCGACGACGCTTCGGTCCCAATTTCCGGGGCAGTGGACGGCATCGTGTCGTGGCGCCGCGCTTCCGCCTGCTCGTCGGTGATGATGTCGGGAGTAGCCTCGATAGGATCAACCGGGTCGTCGGTGCGCGTCGTGATGGGCGCCGGCGCGTCTTCCCATTCGGTGGCCGGTTCGGGCGGGATGGGCTCCGAGGGCAAGGCTGGATATTCGAAATTATCCCGGAGCATCCGATGAAAATCCGCCACGAATGACCCGGATTGGCGGACGTCCTGCCATGAGGTTGGATTGGCAAGCGTCTGTTGCACCCGTTGAGCCAGCCCGAGTGCGAACTCGTGGTCGACGCACGCCGTGAAATCAATACCCAAGAGGCGTAATGCCGCGCTGAAGTTTCGGAGCCCGGTCGCCTTGAGGGTATTTCGAGTCTTCGCGTCGAACAACATCTCTTTGATAAACGGCTCGTTTTGCTTTTCGCTCATTTTCGATGCTCCAAATTAGTTTCGTTGAAATGATATCGATTCTCTAGAATGTTATCAAGTGCTTTGCTTTTTAGGTAATAAATTTTTGAATTTTCAAAAATAATTGAAAATCTACGCTCGTCGTCCGGGGGCTTGGGGGAGGATCTGTGAGGTGGCTCTCGAGAACCTGCATTCGCTTTCGTCGCTGATGACGCAAAGCGGCACCGACGGAAGGAGCCACACCGACTGGTAGTAATTTGCTGTACTTCTCGAAAAAGGAAAAAAATCAAAGGCCGCAAATTAATCGCGGGCGCAATTTTCGCGCGTCGTCACGTTTGCGATCTCGGCTCCGGCGGTCGCCTCGTCAGGCATATATTTATTCACAAGGGCGAAGATCATCATTCGTCTGCGAGCGATGGCGACCTCTTTGGCACCCTGCTATGTAATTTTTGATTTTCCGAGAAAGTAACGAGAGCTATTCGGGCAAAGCTTGTCTCGGGCATTGCGGGCCCCCGCAACCAAACAAAAAAGCCCCTCCAGGATGAAATCCGGAGGGGCTTTTCGCGTTCAAGAGGCAAACGGTGGGGCGGTGGCGCCGTGCCGACTTGGCCGGCGAACGACAATCGCCGATCGCGGCTTGGCTCGCGGTGCGGAGCGCGCGGTTCCGTCCGCTCCCCCACGGCGCGTCCGTGTGTCCAGAGCCCGACCGACCGCGAACCGCCGACGGCTCGACGCGATCGTCCGGACGAAGGCCCGGCACGCCGCGGCGAGGCTCTTCCCCGCTTCCGCCATGGGGAGCGAGAACGAGCCTCGTCGAACCGTCCGGACGTGCGACCTCACCAGGAGGTCAGGACGGCGCCCTTGAACGTGTCGGCGATGAAAGCCTTCACCTCGGCCGAGCGATAGGCCTCGACGAGATCCTTGACCCAGGGCTTGTCCTTGTCGGCGACGCGCACGGCGATCACGTTGACGTAGGGCCCGTCCGGGTTCTCGCGCAGGATCGGGTCCTTGACCGGATCGAGCCCGGCCTGGGTCGCGTAGTTGGTGTTGATCGCGGCGGCGGCGACGTCGTCGAGGGCGCGCGGCGACTGGGCCGCGTCGATCTCGATGAACTGGAACTTCTTCGGGTTCTCGACGATGTCGAGCGGGCTCGGCTTCACGCCGACGCCGTCCTTCAGCGAGATCAGGCCCTTGTCGCGCAGGAGCAGGAGGGCGCGGCCGCCGTTGGTCGGATCGTTCTGGATCGAGATCTTCGAGCCCGCCGGGATCTCGTCGAAGTTCTTGTATTTCTTGGAATAGAAGCCCATCGGGAAGTTCACCGTGCGGCCGACCGAGACGATCTTGTAGCCGCGGTCCTTCACCTGATTGTCGAGATAGGGCTGGTGCTGGAACGAGTTCGCCTCGATCTCCCCGCTGTCGAGCGCGACGTTCGGCACGACGTAGTCGGAGAACTCGACGATCTGCAGATCGATGCCCTTCTTGGCCGCGACCGGCTTCACCGCCTCGAGGATCTGGGCGTGCGGGCCGGGCGTCGCGGCGATGCGGATCTTGACGGACTCCGCGGTGGCGGGGGCGGCGGCGGCGAGGAGGCCGGCCGCCGCGACGGCGGAGAGAAGCGTACGACGGGTGATCATGGGAACGGATCCTTCGGTTTCGGATCGGGGACGGAGGCGGCCGTTCAGCCGCGACGGATGCGTTTGTTGACGCGGGCGGCGAGGGTCTCGCCGAAGGACTGGACGCCCTGGACGAGGACGATCAACACGACGACGACGATCGCCATCACTTCCGGCATGAAACGCTGGTAGCCGTAGCGGATGCCGAGATCGCCGAGGCCGCCGCCGCCGACCGCGCCGACCATGGCGGAATTGGCGAGGAGGGTGACGATCGTCAGGGTCAGACCGAGCGTGATGCCGGGCAGCGCCTCGGGGACGAGCACCTTGCGGACCACCTGCAGCGGCGTCGCGCCCATGGCGAGCGAGGCCTCGATCAGGCCGTGATCGACCTCGCGGATCGCCGCCTCGACGATGCGGGCGATGAAGGGCGTGGCGGCGATGGTCAGCGGCACGATCGCCGCCGAGGTGCCGATCGAGGTGCCGACGATCGCCCGGGTGAAGGGGATGATCGCCACCACCAGGATGATGAAGGGCGTCGAGCGCGTGGCGTTGACCACGAGGCCGAGGATGCGGTTGGCGATCGGCGCGGCGAAGAGCTCGCCCTTGCCCGAGGTGGCGAGGAAGACGCCGAGGGGCGCGCCGAAGAGCGTGCCGAGGAGGCCCGACACCGCCACCATGTAGAGACTGTCGAGCGTCGCGCTCCAGACGAGCCGCAGGAGTTCAGGCGACATGACCGATCCTTTCGACGGTGACACCGGACTCAGCCAGGAAGGCCTGGAGAGCCGCGTCGTCGGCATGGGCGGCATCGATCGCCACGGTGATCGAGCCGAAGGGGCGCCCGGCGATCTCGTCGACCTGGGCCTGGAGAATGGCGACGTCGGTGCCGAACCGTCGCGACAGGCGCGCGATGGTCGGTTCTTCCGCCTGTTCGCCGGTGAAGAGCAGGCGCAGCACGGCGCGCGAGGCGCCTTCGCGCGACCCGAGCAGACGCTCGGCCAGCAACGGCGGCAGGGCCCGCCCGGTGAGCGTGCCGAGGAAGGACCGCGCCGTCTCGGTCTTCGGCTGGGTGATGACCTCGTAGGCCGGCCCCTGTTCGATGATGCGGCCCGCCTCGATGACGCCGACCCGGCCGCAGATCTCCTTCACCACCTCCATCTCGTGGGTGATGAGCAGGATGGTGACGCCGAGCTCACGGTTGACCTGGGCGAGGAGCGCCAGGATCGAGCGCGTCGTCTCCGGGTCCAGCGCCGAGGTGGCCTCGTCGCTGAGCAGCACCTTGGGGCGCGTGGCGAGCGCCCGGGCGATGCCGACGCGCTGCTTCTGCCCGCCGGAGAGTTCCACCGGATAGCGTGCGCGCTTGTCGGCGAGGCCGACGAGGTCGAGCAGCGGTGCCACCGTCGCCTCGATCGTCCGTCGGTCGACGCCGGCGAATTCGAGCGGCAGGGCGACGTTGTCGAAGACGCTGCGCGAGGAGACCAGATTGAAGTGCTGGAAGATCATGCCGATCTTGCGCCGTTCGGCGCGCAGGCGGCTGCCGTCGAGCGCGGTGATCTCGACGCCGTCGACGGTGACGGTCCCGCGCGTCGGCTGCTCGAGGCCGTTGACGGTGCGGATCAGGGTCGACTTGCCGGCGCCGGAACGCCCGATCACGCCATAGATCTCGCCGGGGTAGACCTCGAGATCGACGTCGGCGAGTGCCGTCACTTCCGCGCTGGTCGCGGTCTTCGGGTAGATCCGCGTCACGCCGGCGAGCCTCACCATGGGGGCGCGTGCGTCGCGGGAGAAGGGGATGGGCCGTGCCGCACTCGGCTCGGCCGTCGATTCCGTGGTCACTGGCAGCTCCGTCGCCTGTCGATGTCTCGGGCCATGCTAGAGAAATTCGTTTCCAACCGACAGGCTTCGGGCAACGGAGAATTGGAAACGCATTTCGATCCTCGATCCCATCGGGAGCGGGAAATCAGATTCCATGGAACGCGGCCGTTCCGAAGCGTGTGGAAGCCCCCGCGGCAGTGCGCTGGAAACGGCTTTCGGCGGAGCGGGCGAGTGGGCCATGCATCGGGTGCATGGCCCCTCCACGCCGGACGCCGCGGGCCGGCGTCGGGCCGGCCGGCGGGTCAATGCCGATGCGAAGCGATGCCGCGGACACGGTGCGTGACGGCGAGCTCGCGCGCGGCGCGGGTGACCTGATCGAGCGAGCGGAAGATCCGACCCTCGAGGCGATCGAAGGTGGGGGCGGAGGAGAAGAACTTGAAGTCGCCCGGCTCGCCGACCGCGACTCCGGCGGTCTGGTGATGGACGTCGATGGCATAGGCGATGTGCATGGCGTCGTTCGCCGCTCGCGCGGCGTCCTCTGAAACGATGGCGAAGGGGGCGATCCGCCGTGAGCCGCTTCGTGCGCGGCGGTCCGGGCGGAGCGATCGGTGCGACGGGCAGATCAGCGGTCGCTGCGACAGGTCGTGGACATGGGTACCTCCGAGGACGAGGAGCCCACGAAACCCTTCGTGGTGCTTTTAGCCTTGGTGACGCGGTGCAAGCTGCTCCGACAAATCCCGCGATCGCTCCGGTCCGAGCCGTCTCGACCCTTTCAGAATGCCTCTCTTCGCCGCCGATCGCGACGAAACGGCTTGCGAATTTCCGAGCGCCGGAAAAATAAAATACTTTTTTTGTAGATTATATCGTCGCGGCGGGTCGGCATGTCGATGCCCCGGTCGGGGTGCGGCTTTCGGCCGGCTCGCCGGTCTTGGAAAACGAATGACGTCGGCGTGGGCGATTTGGAACGCCCGCCCACGCGCCGGCCGCCGCCGCGGGCTAGACTCCTCGGAAATCGCGGCCGCGGGCCGTCGTCGCAGACCCATCCGGGAGGACCCGATGACCACATTGCTGCTTCCGGGGCTCCACGGGTCGGGGCCCGGCCATTGGCAGAGGCGCTGGCTCGCCGAGGTCGAGGACATGGTCCTCGTCGAGCAGGACGACTGGGATCGGCCCGATCTCGAAGGCTGGCTCGCCCGCGTCGAGCGCGCGGTCGAGGACAATCCCGGCGCGACGATCGCCGGTCACAGTCTGGGCGCCGTCCTCGCCGTTCATCTGGCGGCGCGGCGGCCCGACCTGCCGATCGCCGGGCTGCTGCTGGTCGCGCCCGCCGACGTCGAACTGCATCGGCGCAAGGGGCCGCACGTCGCCGCCTTCGCCCCGTTGCCGACCGCGCCGCTCGGGCGCCCGGCGATCGTCGTCGCCAGTCGCGACGATCCGTGGATGAAGTTCGCCCGATCGACCGTCCTCGCCGACATGTGGGAGGCGGCGCTGATCGACGTCGGACGCGTCGGCCACGTCAATGCCGACAGCGGGCTCGGCCGCTGGGACGAGGGACTGGCGCTGCTCGATCGGTTGCGCCGGATGGAGGGCGGCCGGGTCCGCCTCACGGCGGCGCGGGCCGGCTGAGACGGCGGCGCGTGGGCAGGAACGCGAAGAGGGGCGGCGAGATCATCGCCACCCCTCTTCGTTTGGTCGGTCCGGCATCGGTTCAGCCGGCGATGCGGCTCGTCGCGTTCGATCGCGTCGCGGCGCCGCTCGCCGAGCGGCCGTCGTCGAAGAACAGGCGCCAGCGGGTCGGCGCGAGCGACAGGACGTCGCCGATCGCCACCTGGAGTTCCGGGACGACGTCGATCTCCAGCGCCGTACCGCCGGTCAGCGCGACGCCGAGGCGGCGGGCGACGCCGTGGCGACGGTGGCCGGTGACGGTGCCGGCGAGGCCGCCGGCCGCGTCGGGGCCGATCGCCCAGTGCTGCGGCCGCACCCAGAGGGTCGCGGGGCCGGCGCCGAGCACGTCGACGCCGAGATCGAGCACGGTGTCGCCGACCTTCGCCCGGCCGTGTTCGACGGTGACGGGGATGCGGCTGGCGTCGCCGATGAAGTCGAAGACGAAGGGCGAGGCGGGGGCGTCGTAGATCTCGTCGGGGGTGCCGATCTGCTCGATCCGGCCCTTGTTCAACACCACCACCCGGTCGGCGAGTTCCAGTGCCTCGTCCTGGTCGTGGGTGACGAAGACGGTGGTGTAGCCGGTGTGGTCGTGGATCTCGCGCAGCCACTTGCGCAGATCCTTGCGCACCTGGGCGTCGAGCGCGCCGAAGGGTTCGTCGAGGAAGAGCACGCGCGGCTCGACCGCAAGCGCCCGAGCGAGCGCCACGCGTTGACGCTGGCCGCCGGAGAGCTGCGAGGGATAGCGCTTGGCGAGCGTCGGCAGCTGGACGAGGTCGAGCAGTTCGTCGACCCGCCGCTTGATCTCGGCGCCGCTCGGCCGCTCCGACTTCGGCTTGACCGTGAGGCCGAAGGCGATGTTCTCGGCCACCGTCATGTGGCGGAAGAGGGCGTAGTGCTGGAAGACGAAGCCGACGCGACGTTCGCGCACGGGAAGGAGCGAGGCGTCTTCCTCGCCGAAATGGACGACCCCCGCGCTCGGCTGCTCGAGGCCGGCGAGCACGCGCAGCAGCGTCGTCTTGCCGGAACCCGAAGGGCCGAGGAGCGCCAGCAACTCGCCCGAGCGGATGTCGAGATCGAGCCCGTGGAGGGCGGGAAAGTCGCCGAAGTCCTTGGCGAGGCCGCGAATGTGAATGTCCATGGGGTGCCTCAGTGCCGGGTCGAACGGGCGAGTTCGTCGCCGTATCGCCATTCGAGGAAGGTCTTGAGCACGAGGGTGACGAGCGCGAGGACCGCCAGGACCGAGGCGATCGCGAAGGCGCCGACGAAGTCGTACTCGTTGTAGAGGATCTCCACCTGCAGCGGCATGGTGTTGGTCTGGCCGCGGATGTGGCCGGAGACGACCGACACCGCGCCGAACTCGCCCATCGCCCGGGCGTTGCACAGCAGCACGCCGTAGAGCAGGCCCCACTTGATGTTGGGCAGCGTCACCCGGGTGAAGATCGTCCAGCCCGAGGCGCCGAGCGTCAGCGCCGCTTCCTCGTCGGCCGCCCCTTGCGCCTGCATGATCGGGATCAGCTCGCGGGCGACGAAGGGGAAGGTGACGAAGATCGTGGCGAGGACCAGTCCGGGGACCGCGAAGATCACCTGGATCCCGTGCGCCTTGAACCACGGACCGACCAACCCGTTGGCGCCGAAGAGCAGCACGAAGACGAGGCCCGAGACGACCGGCGACACCGAGAAGGGCAGGTCGATCAGCGTGACGAGCAGGTTGCGGCCGGGGAAGGCGAAGCGGGTGATCGCCCAGGCGGCGGCGATGCCGAACACCAGATTGGCCGGAACCGAGATCGCCGCGACGAGAAGCGTCAGCCGGATCGCGGCGAGGGCGTCGGGATCGGCGAAGCCGGCGAAATAGGCGCCGAGCCCCTTGCGCAGGCCTTCGGTGAAGACGCCGGCGATCGGCAGGGCGAGCACCAGCGCGAGGAAGGCGATCGCCAACGCGACGAGGACGCGGCGCGCGCCTGCGGTCTCGCCGATCGGCGGCGGCACCGGCAGGGCCCGCGGGCGGGGCGGATCGAGCGGGAACCTCTGGTCGGTCGCCATCACCACCTCTTCTCGGTCCAGTGTTGCAGGGCGTTGATCGCGAAGAGCAGGGCGAAGGAGACCGCCAGCATGACGACGGCGACGCCGGTCGCCCCGACGTAGTCGAACTCCTCGAGCTTGATGACGACGAGGAGCGGCGCGATCTCGGTCAGCCCCGGCATGTTGCCGGCGATGAAGACGATCGAGCCGTATTCGCCGACGCCGCGCGCGAAGGCGAGCGTGAAGCCGGTCAGCACCGCCGGGACGAGCGGCGGCAGCAAGACGCGGAAGACGGTCGCCGCGCGGCTCGCGCCGAGCGTGGCGGCGGCTTCCTCGACCTCGCGGTCGAGATCGGCGAGGAGCGGCTGCACCGTGCGCACGACGAAGGGCAGGCCGACGAAGACCAGCGCCACCACGACGCCGAGGCGGGAATAGGCGACCTTGATCCCCATCGGCTCGATGATCGCGCCGATCCAGCCGTTCCTGGCGAAGAGCGCGGCGAGCGTGATGCCGGCGACCGCGGTCGGCAACGCGAAGGGCAGGTCGACGGCGGCGTCGACCAGACTGCGGCCGGGGAAGCGGTAGCGCGTCAGCACCCAGGCGACGAGCACGCCGAAGACGGCATTGATCGCCGCCGCGATCAGCGCCGCGCCGAAGGAGAGTTCGAGCGCGGCGAGCACGCGCGGGCTTGCGAGCAGCTTGGCGAATCCGTCGATGCCGAGGCCGGATGCCTTCAGCACGAGCGCGGCGAGCGGGATCAGCACGACGAAGGAGAGCCAGACCACGGTCCAGCCGAAGGCGAGGCCGAACCCCGGCAGGACGCCGGAGACGAGCGGCGCGCGACGCGGAGCGGTGCGGGGGGAGGCGGGGACGTCGGTCATGGAGCCTCTGGTCGTTGGTCTCGGCGACGGGCGGACGGCGGAGCGCCGAACGTCGGCGCTTCTCCCCTCCCCTTAGGGGAGGGGTAGGGGGTGGGGTGAGGCCGAAGGCAGGCCGATCGGGCGTAGCCTCGGCGGCCTCTGCTTCTACCGCACCGCCGCTCACCCCACCCGGCCCTGCGGGCCACCCTCCCCTGAGGGGAGGGTGAGAGCTGCGCCCGTCTCGCGAAACGAGGCCCCTCGTGCGGACACGAGGGAGCCCCTCTCGTCGAGCCGGTGCGGGTCAGTTCGCCGGCTTGTAGAGCTGGTCGAAGGTGCCGCCTTCGCCGAAGTGGAAGGCCTGCGCCTTGCCCCAGCCGCCGAACAGCGGATCGTCGATCGAGATCAGCTCGACCTTCGGGAAGCGGTCGAGCAACGCCTTGTCGACGCCGGCGGGGTTCGACGGGCGATAGTGGTGCTTGGCGGCGAGGTTCTGGCCCTTCTCCGAATAGAGGAAGGCGAGATAGGCCTCGGCCTGTTTGCGGGTGCCCTTGGCGTCGACCACACCGTCGACCAGCGCCACCGGCGGCTCGGCGAGGATCGAATAGGGCGGCACGACGATGTCGAACTTGTCGGCGCCGAACTCGTCGAAGACGAGATAGGCCTCGTTCTCCCAGGCGAGCAGCACGTCGCCGAGACCGCGCTGGGCGAAGGTCGTGGTCGAGCCGCGGGCGCCGGTGTCGAGGACGGGCACGTGCTTGAACAGCTCGGCGATGTAGCCGCGCACCTTGGCGTCGTCGCCCTTGTATTCCCTGGCCGCCCAGGCCCAGGCGGCGAGGTAGTTCCAGCGCGCGCCGCCCGAGGTCTTCGGGTTGGGCGTGATCACTTCGACGCCGGGCTTCACCAGGTCGGACCAGTTCCTGATGCCCTTCGGGTTCCCCTTCTTGACGAGGAAGAGGATGGTCGAGGTGTAGGGCGAGGAGTTGTTGGCGAGCCGCTTCTGCCAGTCGGCCGGCAGCTTGCCGGTGTGCTTGGCGATGGCGTCGATGTCGGCGGCGAGCGCCAGCGTCACCACGTCGGCGTCGAGCCCGTCGATGACCGACCGCGCCTGCTTGCCCGAGCCGCCGTGCGACGCCTTGATCGAGACGGTCTCGCCGGTCTTCGCCTTCCACTCGGCGACGAACACCTGGTTCACCTCCTTGTAGAACTCCCGGGTCGGGTCGTAGCTGACGTTCAGGAGCGAGGTTTCGGCGCGAGCAAAGACCGTGGCGCCGAGCACCATGCCGAAGGCGGCGGTGACGACCGCCAGATCCCGCAGACGGGCGAGGGCGGAGCGGCGGGATCGAAGCATGGAGATCGAGGGCGGCATGGGCGTCTCCGTCTGAGAAGAGGATATGCCACAAAGACTACTTATGCCATAGATTATGTCTATTCCATAGATTCACGGAGATCGAAACGACTTGCCTGCGGCAGGGCGGGACGCGCAATGCCGTTCCCCTCGCGGTGCGAGACGTCCGGCTTCGAGGGGGGCGTTTCTCCGCCGGTCGCAGAGCACGTCGGCGTCGGGCGAGGCAGAGCGCTCGACGTCGGTCAGCGACCGAAGGCGCGATCCACGGGGGGCGCGCCGGAGGCCGACTGCGAGGCCATGTCGGCGAGGGTCAGATTGTCGAGCACCTTCGCCATGGCGTCGCGTACTTCGAGCATCGTGAGCCGGACGGCGCAACCGGCGAGATCGTCGCAGTCGTCGCAGGGTTGGTAGGCGGTGCGGCTGGCGCAGGCGATCGGCGCGAGCGGCCCGTCGAGCGCACGTACGATCGCGCCGACGGCGATGTCGCGGGCGTCGCGCGCGAGACCGTAGCCGCCGCCCGGCCCCTTCTTGGAGCGGACGAAGCCGGCATTCCGGAGATCGAGCAGGATGGCGTCGAGGAACTTCTTGGAAATGTGCTCGGCCGCGGCGATCTCGGCCGACTGCGCGGAGAGGCCGGCGTCGAGCCGCGCCAGATACACCATGGCCTTGAGCCCGTACTTGCCCTTCTTGGTCAACACCGCGAACGCCTCCGATCTTCCTCTCGATAGTCGTTCGCCCGGTGTCGATCAATATGTCTCGCGCGCCGGCGCCGGCGCCGCGGCGCCCGACCGCGCCGGTGCCGCGGACGCGATCGTCCGTCGTTCACGCCCGCGGCGGGGGCGCGCGTCCTGCAGAACAGCCGTTCGGGGACCCGTCGTCGCCCGCCGACGGGTCACGCCTTCTTCGCGCGGTCGATCCAGTCTGCGAAGGCGGCGAGATAGGACTTCATGAAGGCCTCCGTCTTGGGATCGGCGAAGCCGCCGGAGGGCGCGAACATCGTGCCGGCGCCGCCGAGATAGGCTTCCGGCTGCTGCAGGGTCGGCATGTCGAGGAAGACGAGCGACTGGCGCAGGTGGTGATTGGCGCCGAAGGCACCGAGTGTGCCGGGCGTCAACGAGATCACCGCGGCGGGCTTGCCCGACCAGACGCTGGCGCCGTAGGGGCGCGATCCGACGTCGATCGCGTTCTTCAGGGCGCCGGGGACGGAACGATTGTATTCGGGCGTCACGAACAGCACCGCATCGGCGGGCTTCACCGCCGCGCGAAAGGCGGTCCAGGCGACGGGGGCGACGCCTTCGTCGAGGTCGGGATCGTAGAGCGGCAGATCGCGAATCTCGACGAGCGACAGAGCGAGGCGATCTTCGCCCAGCCCGCCGAGCGCGGCGGCCAGTTGCCCGGTGAAGGCATGCTTGCGCAGGCTTCCGACGATCACGGCGACGTTGTGTCTGGACATGTCTCTTCCTTTCGTTGGTGCATGGACTGCGTGGCGGCGGCCGGTTCGACGACCCGTCGTGCCGATGCCGGCGACGCCGAACGCAGAACGTCCGCCCGACGGTTTCCCGTCGGACGGTGCTCTTCGGCGATGCCGATGGCGTCACATCTCGTCGACGGCCTTCGCGAGCTTCGCCTTGCCGGCGCCGACGGCCTTCTGCAGGTCGCCCTTGGCTTCCTGGATGAGACCTTCGGCCTTCAGCCGGTCGTCGTCCAGGATTTTGCCTGCGACCTGCTTCGCCTTGCCGGCGGCCTCGTTGGCATAGCCCTTGATCTTGTCGGTGGTGGCGCTCATGGGACGCTCCTTTCGTCGTTTCCGTCGTTCGGGGTCTCGTCCATCGCTTCGTGATGCCGTGCGTCGCGGCTTCTGCGGTCGACTGTCCCCACAACGTCCGACGTGCGGAAGCGGTTCCCGATGCGGCGGGATATTCGTCGCGGCCGGTTCGCCGATCGTGCCGGCGGGAACTTCTCGCGCCTCCGTGCGTTTCTCGGACGAGGGCGCTCGAAGATCGCCCACCCCAACCACGAGGGTTCCCATGACTCGTCAGATGCTCGTTGCCGTCGTCGTCGTCCTCGTCGTGGCCGTCGGTGTTCTCGGCTGGCAACTCCACGAAGAGCGAAAGCAGCCGGACGGGGTCGAGATCTCGATCGGCAACAACGGCATCTCGGTGAAGGAGAAGTGATTTGAAGACCTCGGCCGATGCCTTCGAGACGCTGCGGCGCCTCGAAGGGGAGTTGGTCGACGGGCGACGGCTGAAGGTCGGGGATCTGGTCGACATGCTCGGCACGGCGGGCTTTCCGCTGCTGTTCATCGTGCTCGCCCTGCCGCCCCTGATCCCCGTGCCCGGCCCTTGGGGCATGGCCTTCGGGACGCTCGTGGTGATCGCCGCGATCCAGTGCGCATGGGGCTTCGATCGCCTGCGTCTTCCGAACGCCTTCGCCGAGTTCGCGCTTCCCGCGGGGGCTCTGCGGGCGGCGTTGCGGAAGGTGCTGCCGTTTCTCGACGGACTGCGCCGACTGTTCCGGGCCGGGCGCCGACAGGACCTGGCGGGGGACGGCGCACGCCGCGTCGCCGCCGTGCTGATCGCGCTCCTCGGCTTCGCCGTCGCCCTGCCGATCCCGCTCGGCAACGTGCCGCCGGTCGTCGCGATCGTCGCGGTCGCCGCGTCTCTGCTGATGCGCGACGGGGTCGCGCTCGCCCTGTCCGGCCTCGTCGGACTGGCGGCGATCGCCTGGACGATCGCGCTCCTGTTCGTCGGCGCGAGCCTGATCGAGGGTCTGTTCGACCTGATGGGAGGGCGGCTCGCATGACCGGACGCCGACGCGCGCTGGTCGTCGCCAACGAGAACGCCAGACGCGGTGCCGAGGTGCTGGCCCCGGCGCTCGAGGCGTTTGCTCGAAACGGCATCGAATGCGTACGGGTGCAGGGCCGCGACGCCCGCGAGCTTCGCGACCGGGTGTCGGCGCTCGCCGACGAGGCCGACATGATCGTCGCCGTCGGCGGAGACGGCACGGCGAACTCGGTCGCCGCCGCCGCGCTGGCGACCGGCCTGCCCATCGGGCTGGTGCCGGCCGGAACCGGCAACGATCTCGCCCGGACGCTGTCGCTGCCGCTCGCCCCCGCGGCGGCGGTGCAGGTGATCGCCGAGGGTAGGGCGCGCCGCGTCGACCTCGGCGAGGTGAACGGCCACCTCTACTTCAACGTCGCCAGTCTCGGTCTGTCGGTCACGCTCGCCGATCGACTGGAGAGCGGCGTCAAACGTCGGTTCGGCCGCCTCGGTTATCTCTTCGCGCTCCTGCGTGCGATCGTCGACGCGCGGCCGTTCCGCGCCACCATCCTGACGGAGACGGGCGAGACGATCGCGGTCGAGACGCTCCAGATCGCCGTCGGCAACGGACGCCACTACGGCGGCGGCATGGTGGTGGAAGAGACCGCCGCGATCGACGACGGGCGGCTCGATCTCTATTCGCTCGAATTCCCGGCGGTGTGGCGACTGCTCGGCATCGCCGGCTCCTTCCCGCGAGGTCGGCACGGCGTGAGACCCGAAGTGCGCGCCCTGAGCGGAACGCGCTTCGAGATCCTGACGCGGCGTCCGCGCTCGATCAGCGTCGACGGCGAGGTTCTGACCCGCACGCCGGCGGTCTGTCGGGTTCTCCCCGGCGCCGTCCGCATCTTCGCGCCCGTCGCGCCCGGAACGAACTCATCTGAACCGCGTCGAAACCCCGGACACACGAACAGAGGAGACCAGACACGTCCCGAACGTTCATGATCTCCGCGGTGATCCACATGATGGTCCAGGCCGTCACCTTCGGGATCGGCGCCCTCCTGCTTCTGGCGACGCCGCGGCCGCCGCCCCGTCTCAGCATCGCGCCTCTCTCACCAGATCGTGGACGAAGGCCAGTTTCGCCTCGATCTTCGGCGTCAGCACGAAGGGATAGACGTCGGGCTGGCCGAGCGAGCGATTGACGGCGTTGACCGCCACCGTCAGGCGCGGCCAGGCCGTCGCCAGGGTGCGGAAGTCGGCTTGGCGGTAGGGGTCGAAGTCGACCTCCAGCGCGTGCGTGTCGGCCGCGCGCCCCTGCGGCGAGAGCGCGATGCCGAAGGCCGACGCGGTGTCGAGGGCATCCACCATGTGCATGTGGTGGGCCCAGGTCTCGGCGAAGTCCTCCCAGGGGTGCGACGAGGCATAGGCGCTGACGAAGGTCTCCTGCCATCCGATCGGCGGTCCGCCGTCGTAGTGCCGGTGCAACGCCGTCGCATAGTCGGCGCTCTCGTCGCCGAAGACGGTGCGAAAGGCGTCGATCCGCCCGCCGTCGCGCACGAGCCGATCCCACCAGTAGTGGCCGATCTCGTGGCGCAGATGGCCCAGCAACGTCCGGTAGGGTTCGCCCAGCCGCGTCCGCCGCGCCTCGCGCTCGACGTCGTCGGCCTCGGTGACGGCGAGTGTGACGATCCCGTCGGCGTGACCGGTGACGACCGGCTTCGCCGCGCCGCCCTGTTCCTCGACCTCGGCGAGATAGTCGAAGGCGAGGCCCGCCACGGGATCCTCGGCCCTGGTCGGACAGGCGAGCCCCCAACGGCGCAGGGAATGGAAGAGATGGCGCTCGGCGATGCCGATCCGCCGCATGCCCTCGACGGCTTCGGCATCGTCGAGCGGGGGGATCGTCCGGTGATGGCGACACACGTCGCACAGGGTGTCGGTCCCGTCGGCGGCGAGGATGCGATTGCACCCGAACGGATCGGCATTCGCGCAGAGGCGCCAACGGCCGCCGTCGCGGGACGAGATCCAGACGCCGTCGCCCGGCACGAGCGCCGTCGGCCGGTCCGTGTCCGGGCGAAAGCCCAACCGGTGGCCGCAGGCGAGGCAGGCGGTATTGTCGTAGTGCACGACGTTGGCGCATTCGTCGCAGGAAAAGAGGCGCACGTGGGCCCTCCTTGGAAGGTCGGACGCCCCCGTCGAACGCGGCGGCACGGCGGCGGCACGAGGCCCCCGTCGCGAACGATACTCCATCATTGCGGGGCGACACGACGACGACGTGTTTCGGCATCGCCGCGGCGGCGTCGACGTCCTCCTCGAACGAGACACGGCGAGGCCGCCGCCCGTCTCCGGGGCGGCGGCCTGCGACCCGTGTCGCCTCAGCGGTAGCGGCAGACGCGGCGATCGAGCCTGTCGGACCACCAGCAGGTCTTGCCGTGACCGCGCGGGCGGGTGGCGTCGGCGATCACCGCGCCGGCCGCCGCGCCGGCGACGCCGCCGACGACGGCACCGCCCGCGGTGCCGGAGGCCACGCCGCCGATGATCGCACCGCCGGTGCCGCCGATCAGCGCACCGTCGAGCATGCGCTGGTCGCGCGGATTGGCGCAGGCGCCGAGCGTGAGGGCGACGGCGAGGGTGAAGAACAGGGCGACGCGCTTGGGAGCCGGGGCCGTGGAGAGATTCATGGTGTCACCTTCGATTGGTCGGGTTGCGGGGCGGGGTGGTCGAGACGCGTCGGGCGCGTCAGCGATAGAGGAGCGCGATCAGGATGATGATCGGGATCGGAACGCCGAGGAGCCAGAGCAGGAGGCCGCGAGCCATGACGAGATCCTTTCGACGGTGATCGTTCGCTCGAGGACGGCCGTTCCCGCCGCGGGTCCACCTGTCCGGTGGCGCGTCGTGGTCGGCTTGTCTCGGTCTCGAACCTTGCCGAGACAACGCCGGACGGCGGCCACCGGTTCCCGGGACGTGTCGAAAAAGCTGCGGCACCGGCCGCGGCCGACAGGGGAACCGGAACGGGTCCGGCGGCGTTGTGCGATCAATCCAACAGAGGAGATTCTCTCATGTTGCACTGGTCGCTCGTCTTCCTCGTGGTCGCGCTGATCGCGGCCGTGTTCGGCTTCGGCGGCATCGCCAACACCTCCGCCGGCATCACCAAGGTCCTGTTCGGCCTGTTCCTGATTCTCTTCCTCATCTCCTATGTCTCCCAGCTGGTGCCGGGTGCCTGAGGACGATCGGGTTCATCGAACCGAGAGGGCGCCCCCGGGCGCCCTCGGTCGCCGAAGGGGCGGGTGTCGTCGACGACGACGAGGCCGGCGGCGTGATCCGCCGGGGGCTGGCACGGCTGCTCGGCACCTTCGGTCCGTTCCACGTCGAAGATCCGGTCGCGGAGGGAACCGGACGGCGCATGGTGCGTTGATCGGTACGAACGGCGGTCGCGACGGCTCCCCCGACGGGTGGACGGACCGGGCATGCCGCCCCATGTTGCGCGGGACACTCCCTGCGTCGGCCCACGAGTACCGAGAGAGCAACGGTCCGCATGAAGGTCTTCCGGCGCCCGTTCGCCGCCTACAACATTCTCCTGCTCGGCATCGGGGCGGCGGCGCTCTTCGCCATCGTCGCCGCCGCCTTCGTGTTCTCGGCCAGAACCCGGGAGCAGTCGGGCGAAGCCCTGCGGGCGGCGCGGGTCGATCGGCTGGTGCTCGAGTTCATCGCCGATCTGGTCGATGCCGAGACGGCGCAGCGCGGCTTCATCATCACCTCGAAGGAGAGCTATCTCGCGCCCTACGTCACCGCGCTCGAGGAGTTCGAGAAGGATGCGGCGGAGCTGCGCGAACGGGCTCGCGAGCTGGACGGCGGCAGGCTCTTCGAGGACGCCGAGATCGATCGGATGATCGGCGTCGGACGCCGCAAGATGGAGCTGGTCAAGACCAACCTCGCCGAGTTCCGTGCCGGTCATCTCGACGACATCAGGCTCGTGATCGCCTCCGATGCCGGCAAGACGCTGATGGACGAGGTTCGCGCCCAGGGCGGGGCGCTGCGCGAACGGGCCGCCCGTCACCGCATCGACAGTGCCGCCGGCATGCGCGAGGCCGCCGCCTCCCTGACGACGATGATCTCGCTGGGTGCGGCGATGATCGTCGTCCTGGCGGTCGGCGCGACTCTGCTCATCCGCCGCCACATGAACGAGATCGAGCGGGCGCGGCGGGATCTCTCGGAGATCAACGAGGCGCTCGAGGAGCAGGTGCGCGAGCGGACCGCCGGCGTGATGCGGGCGAACGAGGAGCTGCAGCGCTACGCCTACATCGTCAGCCACGACCTGCGGGCGCCGCTCGTCAACATCATGGGCTTCACCGCGGAACTGGAGGAATCGACCCGGACGATCCGCGAGCATTTCGAGATCGCGCCGCTCGATCGCGCGGTCCCGGGCAATCGCGACGTCGTGACCGCGGTGGAGGACGACATGCCCGAGGCGCTGGGGTTCATTCGGTCCTCGACCACCCGCATGGACGGGCTGATCAACGAGATCCTGAAGCTCTCGCGCGCCGGGCGACGCCTGCTCGAGCCTGAGCCGCTCGACGTCGAAGCCGTCGTGAAGGACTGCATCGCCTCCATTCGGCATCGCTTCGACGAGGCCGGGGCGCAGGTCGAGATCGAGGGCAGGCTGCCTGCGATCGTCTCCGACCGCCCCGCCCTGCAACAGATCTTCACCAATCTCCTCGACAACGCCGCGAAGTACCTCGTCGACGGGCGCCCCGGGCATATCGTCGTCAGAGGGCGGATCGAACGGTGGAACGCGATCTTCGAGGTCGAGGACAACGGTCGGGGCATCGCCGTCGCCGACCACGAACGCATCTTCGAACTCTTTCGCCGCGCCGGCCCACAGGACCGCCCCGGCGAAGGCATCGGCCTCGCCCACACCCGAGCGCTGGCGCGCCGCCTCGGCGGCGACGTGACGGTGGTGAGCGACGGTACGAGTGGTACCATGTTCCGCGTGGTCGTCGCCAAGGACCTCGCGCTGCGCATCCGGAGAGGTGTCACGTGACTCGAGAACCCAAGCCCGTCGTCATCGTCATGATCGAGGACGACGAGGGGCATGCGCGACTGATCGAGAAGAACATTCGGCGGGCCGGCGTGACGAACGAGATCGTCGCCTTCCGCGACGGGACGACCGCGCTCGCCCATCTGCTCGGTCCGGACGGCAGCGGCGCGGTCAGTGCCGGGCGCTCGCATCTCGTGCTGCTCGACCTCAACCTGCCCGACATGACCGGGATCGACATTCTCGCCCGCATCAAGTTCAACGAGCACCTCAGGCGGTCTCCGGTGATCGTTCTGACGACGACCGACGATCAGCGCGAGATCCGGCGGTGCTACGATCTCGGCGCCAACGTCTACATCACCAAACCGCTCAACTACGACAGTTTCGCCAACGCGATCCGCCAACTGGGTCTGTTCCTTTCGGTCATGCAGATCCCGGAGGTCGACTGACTTGCCCTACGGCACCGAACTGGGCGGATCGATCACGGTTCTCCACGTCGACGACGATCCGGCCCTGTGCGCGCTGGTTCGCAGGGCTCTGGCGCGTCGCGGGCACACCGTCGTCGGCGTGGCGACCGGCGAGGAGGCGCTCGCCATGCTCGCCGCGGGCGGCGTCGACGTGGTGGCGCTCGACCACTCGCTCGCCGGGGAGACCGGCTTCGACATCCTCGCCCGTGTCGGTTCGCGCGACCGCAGGCCACCGATCGTCTACGTGACGGCTTCGGCCGATGCCCGGCTCGCCGTCGAGGCGCTGAAGAACGGCGCCGACGACTACGTGATCAAGGACACGTCGACCGACTTCTTCGATCTTCTGATCGCGGCGCTCGAACAGGCCTTCGACCGCTGGCGGCTGAGACGCGCGCGGGTCGAGAACGAGCGGGCGGTGCGCGAGGCGCGGGACCGCGCCGAACTGCTCCTCAAGGAGGTCAACCACCGCGTCGCCAACTCGCTCGGCCTGGTCGCGGCGATGGTGCGGATGCAGGCCTCGATCCTCGACGACGAGCGGGCGAAACACGCGCTCCAGGAGACGCAGAACCGGATCGCCGCCGTCGCCGGCGTGCACCGCCATCTCTATGCGTCGCAGAACGTCGGCGAAGTCGAGATCGCCGCCTATCTCGGGCACCTCCTGCAGGAGCTCGGCACGGCGATGCGGGGCGAAGGGGCGATGCACGACATCGTCACCGAGCTGGCGCCGATCGTCATCAAGACCGATCGCGCCGTCTCCCTCGGCGTCATCGTCGGCGAACTGGTGACCAACGCCTTCAAATACGCCTATCGCGACGGTGCGACCGGCGAGATCCGCGTCGGCGCGGTCGAGGACGGCGATCGCGTCGCCGTCACCGTGGCCGACGACGGCATCGGCTGGGACGGAACCGGGGAGGCTCACGGGACCGGGCTCGGTTCCAAGATCGTCCGGGCGATGAGCCGCAATCTCGATGCCGACATCACCTGGAGCCGCGGCACGGTCGGAACCGTCGTGACGGTCGCCTTTCCCCGGTGTGTCGCTGAATCCGAGCCCGACGACGAATCCCGCCGAACCTGAACGAAGAGGGGCGGTCGCCGTGCGGCGACCGCCCCTTCTCTCCGTATCCCGCCTCGGCGCACCCATTCGCGAGCCGCCGTCGCGGGGGCGTTCTCGGCCGACGTCAGTCGACGGTGACGGTGTCCGACGGCGTGGTCGGACGATGGAAGGCGACGGCCCAACCGCCGGACCTGCCGGAGGCGGTTCCTTCCGACGTGCCGGGCTGGAACATCTCGCTCGGCGGGCCGCCGGCGGTGGTCTTCACCACCACGGTACAGGATTCGGGCGGGCAGCGGTCTGCCGTCGGGATTTCGGGACGAGACGCTCTCTCCTTCGCGATCGAGAGGCCGACGAGGGCGCCGCCGGTCGCGAAGGTCAGGGTCAGGCTGAGCAGGGCCGTTGCGAAGGATCGGATACGCATGATCGCCTCCTGTCTTCGTTGTGTCTGCCGAAGTCTCGGACGTCTGTGGAGACAACGCTCGTCGGCGCATCCGGTTCCAGGCCGGCGTGAATCCGGGGACCGGGTCGGCGCGACACCGGGGTTCAGTCCTCCCTGTGCGCCAGCCAGAAACCGATGCCGGCGGCGACGGCCACGGCGGCGAGGCCGGTGTGGCGGAGCGCCAGCGAAACCGCCGGCGGGCCGAGCGTGACCATCGCGCTGGTCTTCACGGCGCGCGCCACGTCGCGACGCGTCCGACGCAGGACGAGGATCATCGCGACGACCGCCGCGACGACGAGGGCGAGGGCCGAGACCGCCACGACGAGCGCGGCGGTCTCGGGATCGAGGCGACGTGTCAGCGCGATCTCCGCGGCGCGCCCGGCGAAGCCGAGCGCGACGAGGAGCGCCGCCGCCGCCAGGATGCCGAAGACCGTCAGCAGAGCGCCGCGGCGTCGGACGAGGGCGACGTCGATGCCGACGAGCCGGGACATTCTCATCCGCGCCGACCGGGACGGGTGGCGAGGCCGAGCAGGATGCCGACGCCGGCGGCGATCGCGAGAGCGGCGACCGGACGCTCGGCGACCCGATCGGCGATCGTGTCGAGACCGTCCCTGCCCATGCTCCGGGCGTCGTCGACGAGCGCGCCGATGCGATCGGCGGTGGCGGCGCCCGCCGCCTCGACCGCATCGCTCGCCGTGCTCGCCTTCTCGCCGGTGGCGGCGGCGAAGTCGTCGACGATGCGGCGCATCTGGGCGAGGGCCTCGCGGGCCGAGGCCGTGATCGCCTCGACCTGCGCGGCGACGGTCGCACTCGCCTCGCGGGCATCGGCGGCGGCGGCGGACGCATCCGTGGCGACGTTCTCGGCGACGGACTCGACCTTTCGAATGGCGTTGGACTGGGCCATGACGGGCTCCTCTCTCGTTCGAAGCGGTGGAAGGGGATCTCCGGCGGCTTCGACGACCGCCGGCTCGATGGGACAACGAACGAAGGTCTGTCGGGTTCCCATTCTCGTCGCGACACCGCTGCGGGAACCTTCGCCGGCTCCGGGAATTGGGGTTTCGACGGCGCGATCGTCTTCGCGATCCGACGAGGAGAACCCCCTTGAATCTTCACGAACGAAACCCGATCGCCGCCGCCCCGGACAGTGGACGCAGTCCGAGCGAGATCGCCCTCGTCGGCCTCTTCGGGCTCGCCCTGGTCGTCGCGCTGCATGCGGCGGCCTCGCTCGTCGTGCCGATGATCGCCGCGGTCGTGTTCGGCTCGGTGATCGCGCATGTCGGCGACCGCGTGCAGCGCTTCGGACTGCCGCCACTGGTCGGCGGCATGGCGCTCGTCGTCGTCTCCGGCTTCGGTCTGTTCGTCCTGGTCGACGCGGCCGCGGAAGCGATCTCCGGTGTGGGAGAGCGTCTGCCGGACATGATCCATCGGGTCGAGACGCTGTTCGGGCGTCTGCTCGAGCCTCTGATCACGTTGCGAACGCGCGTGGTGGGGTCCGGTTCCGTCCTCGGCGGTGCGGGGGCGCCCCCGGGATTGGAAGGGATCGCGTCGTCGATCGATCTGGCGTCGGTCACGGGGGTTCTCGGCGGCCTGACGCCGGCGCTGGGCGAGATCGCGATCTTCTTCCTGACCCTCGCCTTCTTCGTCGCGGGCCGGGCCGATCTCCGGCGCCGCGCCATTCTCGCCTTCGTCGACCGCGACCGGCGGCTGTCGGTCATCCGGGTGATGAACGCCGGCGAGGCCGCGCTGGCGAGCTATTTCGGCACGACGGCGATCGTCTATCTCGGTGTCGGTCTCGCGTCGGCGGGCCTGGCCTGGGCCGGAGGGCTGACCAACCCGGCACTGTGGGGTATCCTGACGTTCCTCGTCAGCTTCGTGCCGTTCCTCGGTGCGGCGCTGGTGGCGTTCTCGCTTCTCGCCGCCGGCCTCCTCGTCCACGACACGCCGTCGGCGGCGATCTGGCCGGCCGGCGCCTTTCTCGTCGTCCATCTCGTGGCGGAGAACGGCGTCGTTCCGGCCTTCCTCGGCCGTCGGTTCGAGATCAATCCGTTCCTCGTCTTCGTGGCGATCGTCGTGGGAACCTGGATGTGGGGTGCGCTCGGCGCCGTGCTCGCCATGCCCCTGGCGCTGCTCGCCCGGACGCTGGCCGAGGAGTTGCGGAACGACCCGCGCCCGACGCTGCCCGACTGACGCCGCGGCCGAGCCGGAGCGCCGACACGAGAACGGCCCCGGAGCGGTGGTCTCCGGGGCCGTCGTCGTCTCGGAATTTCCGGGTGCGGCGGGTGGGTCAGACGCCCGAGGCCATCGACGAGCGATCGGTGCCCCACGACGCGAAACCCGATCCGATCTCGTCGAGCGTGTCGATCGACAGTGCCTGCATCAGCTTCGTCCGCGCCCGGTTGACGCGGCTCTTGATGGTTCCGACCGCGCATCCGCAGATCTCTGCCGCCTCCTCGTAGGAGAAGCCGGAGGCACCGACGAGGATCAGTGCCTCGCGTTGGTCCGGGGCGAGCCGATCGAGGGCGGAGCGGAAGTCGTCGAGGTCGAGATGGCCGTCTTGACCCGGAATCGAGACCAGGCGGGCGGCGGCCTCGCCGTCGACGTCCTGCACTTCCCGCCGCGCCTTGCGATACTGGCTGAAGTAGGTGTTGCGCATGATGGTGAAGAGCCATGCGCGCAGGTTCGTCCCCTCGGTGAAGGAGCCCTGCGAGGCCCATGCCTTCATGAGGGTCTCCTGGACCAGATCGTCTGCCTTGTCGTGGCTGCCGGAGAGCGAGATCCCGAAGGCGCGCAGCGCCGGGAGCTCGGACAGCAGAGCCGTCTTGAGCGCGGTGATGGCCGTCATTTCGTCTCGCTTTCCGACTTCGCGCCGAGGGCGGCGCGCTCCTGCCTCTCGAGCTGGTCCAGCAGAGCGGTGAGCCTGTCCGGAACTGGCTCGGAGAGAATGGAGTCGTAGAACTCGCGCAGTTTCTCCCCCAGATGTGCCTCGACGGGCGCGCCGAGCGGCGGATTCTGCGACGGGGGCTGCTTGCGGTGCGACATGGGTTGGTTCCTGCGGGGTCTTCGGATTTCCGTCGGGATCGGTGGAGATCTCTGCGACGACAACGCGCCCGTCGACGAGGAGTTCCCGTGCGGACGAGACTTTTTTCGCGAGCCGAGGGAACCGGAGGATCTCTCCTGCGTTCGGACCGGTACAGACTACGATAGGGATCGTCGTCCTCAGTCGGGAAAGTGCTCCATGTCCATCACCGCCCTGATCGCCCCGCAGTTGCCCCTCCTGCGTCGCTATGCTCGCGCCCTGTCGGGCAGCCAGGCGAGCGGCGACGCCCATGTCGTGGCCATGCTCGAGGCGCTGGTCGCCGATCCGACCGGCTTCGACCGCACCGTCGAGCCGCGTCTGGCGGCCTATCGCTACTTCTCGACGATCTGGAACGCCAATCCGATGAACCGTGTCGCCGAGACCCTCGACGACGGCGCGGCCGCCGCCGATCGGCATCTGGAGGCGCTCACGCCGCTGCCCCGTCAGGCGTTCCTGCTGACGGCGGTCGAGGGGTTCGCGCCGCGGGACGCGGCACTCGTCCTCGGGGTCGACGAAGAGACGCTCGGCGAGTTGCTGGACGAAGCGTCGCGCCGGATCGGCGAACAGGTCTCGGCCAGCGTGCTGGTCATCGAGGACGAGCCGATCATCGCGATGGATCTGGAGTCGCTCGTCGAATCGCTCGGCCACACGGTGGCGGGCAACGCCCGCACCCGGAAGGAGGCGGTGGAGATCGCCCGTCGCACCCGTCCCGGGCTGGTACTCGCCGACATTCGCCTCGCCGACGGTTCGTCCGGCCTCGACGCCGTCAACGAGATCCTCGCCGAGTTCGACGTTCCGGTGATCTTCATCACCGCCTATCCGGAGATGCTGCTGACCGGCACGCGCCCAGAGCCGACCTTCCTCATCGCCAAGCCGTTCCGCGAGGACACGGTGAAGGCGGTGGTGTCGCAGGCCCTGTTCTTCGGCACGGCGGCTTCGGCGGGTGTCCGTCGTTCCGCTTGATCCCGCCTGTCCGCGGTCGGGAGAGAGATCGGTGGCACCCGAGGCATTCACAGGGCTCCGTTTCATCGTCGACACGGCGACCCTGATCGCCAGTGCCTCGATGACCGCTGCGCTCCTCTGGTATCTCGTCGCCATCCGTGGGCGTCTCGGCGGCCTCGCCGGGGCGACCACGGTCATGGCGATGTTCGTCGTCGCCCTCGCCGTGACCCAGCTCGGACGCTATGCCCTCATCGGCGCACCCGACAGCGTCGCGCTGTTCTACGTCGAAGCCGTGGCCGCTGCCCTGATGACGACGATGGCCGGCGCCGTCTGGTTCCTGGTGCCCCGTCTGGTGTCGCAGCCGACCCGCTGCGAACTCCTGGAGGCCAATCGCCGTCTCGCCGAGGAGCAGGCGGCGCGACAGGCCCTGCTCGAACAGATGCGCGGTCTCAACGGCGAGCTCGAGCGACGGGTCTCGGTGCGCACCCGCGAACTCGAGGTCGCCCGCCGCCGGTTCGAGATCGCTCTCGAGGGCACGCCGATCTCCGTCACCCAGCAGGATCGCGATCTGCGCTACACTTGGGTCTACAACCCGCCCAAGGGCCTGACCGAGGCCGATCTGATCGGCCGACAGGCCGAAGAGGTCGTTCCGAACGTCACCGCCGACGCGATGAACCGCGTGCGGCGGCGGGTGA
The DNA here is from genome assembly GCF_056313985.1 of Pinisolibacter sp. DMC19. Taxonomy (NCBI): domain Bacteria; kingdom Pseudomonadati; phylum Pseudomonadota; class Alphaproteobacteria; order Hyphomicrobiales; family Ancalomicrobiaceae; genus Pinisolibacter; species Pinisolibacter sp. DMC19. The sequence goes on from NZ_JBQUZF010000007.1 coordinate 66,189, forward strand.
TCGAGACCGGGGCCGCCGAACGGTTCGAGGTCGGCCTGCCGAGCGCCGACGGCGAGGCGTGGTTCGAAGGGCGCGTCGAGCCGCTCGTCGAAGGCGGCGCGATCGTCGGCGTCACCACGGTCTCGATCGACATCACCGGTCATCGCAACCACGAGCGCGACATTCGCGAGATGCTGCGCGAACTGACCCATCGCTCGAAGAACCTCCTCGCCGTCGTCCAGGGCATCGCCCGGCAGAGCGCTGCGCTGCACGAGGGAAGCGCGAAGACCTTCCTCGCGCCGTTCGAGGGCCGCCTTCAGGCGCTCTCGCGGGTGCACGAGATTCTCGTCGAGGAGAGCTGGCGGGGGGTTCCGCTGCGCCGGCTCGTCGAGGGCGAGATCAGGGCAGCCGGGGAGGCGCTCACCGTCCGGATCGACGGTGCGGATCGTCTGTTGTCGCCCGAAGCCGCCCAGAGCCTCGCCCTGGGGCTGCACGAACTGGTGAGCGACGCGGCGGCGACCGCGTCCGCCGGCACGGACGTCACATGGGGCGAACGGGACGGGCGCTTCGTCCTGCGATGGGCGCGGCCCGGACCGCCGGCCCGACTTCTCGGCGATGCCTACGGTCGGATGCTGCTCGAACGGCACCTGCCCCGCGCCCTGGCCGGCCGTGTCGATCTCGACATCGGTCCGGCGGGGACGACCTGCCGTCTGGATGCCGACCCGGCCTTCCTCTGACGCGCGTCGGCGCTGCTTCACATGATCTCGCGGATGAAGGTCATGATGGCGCGGACCGCGGGCGGCGGGCGGCGGGTGGCGGAGAGCAGGATGAAGTCGACGTGCGGCAGGGGCGGCAGGCCGTCCGCCGCCTCCAGCGTCGCCAGACCGTCGGGAACGAGGCGGCTCGACTGGGCCGATATGCCGAGCCCGGCGGCGATCGCGGCCCGCAGGCCGCCGAGGCTGCCGCAGGTGCAGGCGACGCGCCAGGGGATGCCGGCGGTGTCGAGCGCCTCGAGGACGAGGGCTCGGGTGATGCTCGGCGGCGGATAGAGCACGAGCGGCAGGGCCGCGCCGGCGGCGGCCGACCAGTCGGGAGCCGCCAACCAGACCAGCCGGTCGTGCCACACGGTGACGCCGCGTTCGTCCTCGGGGCGGCGCTTGGCGAAGAGGAGGTCGATCGCGGCATCGTCGAGCAGGGCGTGCAGCTCGGTCGACAGGCCGACGCGCAGTTCCAGGTCGATCGAGGGATGGCGGGCGGAAAACCGCCTCAGGACGTGCGGCAGCAGCGGCGACAGGGCGAAGTCTTCGGAGACGCCGAAGCGGATGCGCCCGCGCAGTTCCGAGGCGGCGAAATAGGCGCGGGCGCGCTCCTGTGCCTCGACGATGCGACGGGCGAGATCGACGAAGGCCTCGCCGTCGACGGTCGGGGCGACCCGGTGGGTGTCGCGGGTGAAGAGGCGGCGGCCGGTCTCCTGCTCCAGCCTGCGGATGTGCTGGCTGATCGTCGACGGACCGACGCCGAGCCGGCGGGCCGCCGCCGTGAAGTTGCCCTCCTCGACGATGGCGAGAAAGCTCGCGACCAGATGCGGATCGAACATCGTGGTGTTCTCGAAACGTGAATACCAAATGCATGGTATGCACGGTTCCGCATCATCGCCAAGTGCGACATCCTCCTCGCTCGTTCGTCGCCCGTGCGATCGCGTACGGCACCGCAATGCGAGGAAATCCATGTCGACGGGCTCCGTCATCGCCGCCGTCCGCCGCTTCGTGCCGGATCCCTTCACCCTCGGCCTGATCGCGACCCTGATCGCGGCCAGTCTCTGGCCGGCGAACGAGGCGATGGCGCCGACGGTGGCGCGCGCGACCGACGTCGCCATCACGGTGATGTTCTTCCTCTACGGCGCCAAGCTCGCCCCTCGCCGAGTGGTCGAGGGCATCGCGCACTGGCGGCTCCAGTCGTTGATCTTCGGCGCGACCTGGCTGCTCTTTCCGCTGTTGGGACTGGGACTCGCGCACCTGTTGCCGGGCGTTCTGTCGAACGACCTGGTGATCGGTCTGGTGTTCCTGACGCTCCTGCCCTCGACGGTGCAGTCGTCACTCGCCTTCACCTCGATCGCCGGCGGCAATCTGCCGGCGGCGATGTGTGCCGCCACCTTCTCCAACATCGCCGGAACGGTGCTGACTCCGCTGTGGGTCGGTGTCGCGCTGTCGTTGCAGGGTGAGGCCGGCACCTGGAGCGCGATCGGTGAGATCGTGCGGTTGATCGTGGTCCCCTTCGCCGTCGGACAGGTCTTGCGCCCCTGGCTCGCCGGCTGGGTCGCCCGGAACGGGCGGCTGCTCGCGATCACCGATCGCAGCTCCATCCTGCTGATCGTCTACGGCGCCGTCGGCCGGGCCGTCCGGCTCGGCGTCTGGTCGCGGCTCGGGGCGAACGATCTCGCCGTGGTCGTGCTGGTCGAGGCGATGCTGCTCGCCGGCATGATCCTGACGATCACCCGGGCGGCGCGGCTCGTCGGCCTCGGCCGCGGCGACGAGATCGCGGCGGTCTTCTGCGGCGCCAAGAAGAGTCTGGCGACCGGCGTGCCGATGGCGGGCGTGTTGTTCGCACCGGAACAGGCCGGGCTGGTGCTGGTGCCGGTGATGCTGTTCCACCAGATGGAATTGATGACCGGTGCCTGGCTGTCGCGGCGCTATGCGCGCCGGAACGCGGAATCCACCCCTTCGGTCACACCGATCGCCGCGCCCGTCGCGGCGGAGAGCGGCTGAATGTCACAGATGCATCACGCCGAGGCCGAGACGCTCGTGATTGGTCTCCGGCAGGAAGGCGGATTCGCCGTAGGCGGCGACCACCAGCCAGGTGGTGTCGGAGGCGAGTGCCACCTTCACCTTGAGGCTGCTGTCGCCGGGGATCGGCGGGATCAGGCCGCCGAGCGCCTCGAGGCCGGCGTGGATCAGGGCGTGGGTGGCGCCGGGCGTGTCGCGCACCACGCCCGCCTTCATCGCCGCGTTGACGATCGATCGCGGGAAGGTGCGGTTGATGTCGGTCTTGCGGCCGCTGACCCAGGTCACCGCGACGCGGACCTTGCTCTCCTGCGAAATCTGGGCCTTGATCGCCTCTTCTTCGTCCTTCGACGACATGGCGAGAAGGACGGCGAGCTTGCCGAGGCGGTCGGCTTCCAGCGCGATCTTCATGTTTGTTGCTCTCCCCGAGGGCGCGTCGCGGCGTCGCGGCCGGCCGTCGGTCGCGATCCCCTAGCATGGTCGGCCGGTTCGCGGAACTGCCTTCGGATTGTGGCCGTCGCCGGGGCCGCAATGCGATCGAATACCTATGGGGATCGCCCTCGTTGACGGGCGGAGCAATCGGTGGGATACGTTTGCCGTTCCCGCTCCGGGTCGAGAGCAGAACCTCGTGACCTCTTGATCGACCCAAACGAATTCGCCGCCGAAGACGCTTTCCGCGTCGCCGCGGCGATATCCACCGAGTGACACTTGACCCCTTGATGGTGGTTTCCGGACGGCCTGCGCCTCGTGCCGCGGTCGTCTCGCTGTTCGTCGTTCAAAGCCTCGCTTTGGCTGACGAGCAGGTCGGATCGCCGTCATGGACCTGTCGCGCCTCTCCGATCTCGAGTCTCTGCCGCAGACCGCCGCAAGCGTCTCCGATGACGCCTGGGCGATCGGTTCGGCGTGCCTGACCGGCATCCTGCTCGAGGTTTCGGCCGATCCCAAGCCCGGCCTCGTGACGCCGCGCTCGATGGGCTCGCATGCCGACATGGACTTCCAGACGTTCATGCTGACGTCGGCGGCCATCGCTCCCTGTTTCTCGCGCTGCGCCCAGATCGGGCTCGACCTCGCCGGTTCCCCGGACGAGGTGCTGCCGCGCATCCGTTCCGTCGGTCGCACCTACGACCGGCACCTTCTCGCCGCTTCCAACGGCGTCAATACGCAGCGTGGTGCGCTCTTCGCCCTGGGCGTCACCGCGGCTGCCGCCGGCGTGTCGAAAGACGGCCGGCGCCCCCATTCGACCGAGGCGATCTCGGCCGCGGTCGCCGACGTGACCGCCGGCCTCGTCGAGCGCGAGCTCGTCGCCCGCCGGCGCGAACCGGTGACCGCCGGCGAGATCCTCTATGCGCAGCACGGCCTGCGCGGCATCCGCGGCGAGGTCGAGGAAGGCTTCCCGACCGTCCGCGGCCACGGCCTGCCGGCGCTGCGCGAAGCCCTCGCCGCCGGCGCCTCGCTCAATCGTGCGCTGCTCCACGCCCTCGTCGCCATCGTGGCGGAAGCGGAGGACACCACCGTCGCCTGGCGCGGCGGGCTGCCCGGCCTCGCCTTCGTGCGGACCGGCGCGGCCGCGGTGCGCGCCCTCGGCGGGGCGATGACCGACGCCGGTCTCGCCGCCCTGCACCGCTTCGGGGAGGCCTGCGTCGAGCGCCGGCTCAGCCCCGGCGGCGGCGCCGACCTCCTCGCGGTCACCGTCGCCCTCTCCGTCCTCGAGCATGGCGACTTCCCGCTCTCGGCGACGACCCGTTTCGAACACCTCACCCAGACCGACACCCATTCGGGAGAAAAACCATGAACGTCGTCGTCTACGCGTTGATGGCCTACGGAATCACCGCGGTGATCTCCTACGCCGTCATCGGTGTGATCGTCCTTCTCAACAAGGCCATGGCCGGCTCGGGCGCCGAGTGAGCGGATAAGGAGATCCACCCATGCTCGCACAACTCTTCACCATCTTCCCCGGCATCGGCACGCTCTTCGTCCAGGAGCCGACGATCGCCATCGCCCGCCTCGCGCTGATCGGCTTCGGCTTCTTCCTGGCCGTGATGGGCTTCAAGCGGACGCTCGAGCCGCTGATCATGGTGCCGATGGGCATCGCGATGATGTGCGTCAACGCCGGCGTCATGTTCCTGCAGGCGCAGAAGATCGGCACGCTGATGCTCGATCCGATGATCTCGGATCCGCTGCAGCTCGTGAACGACATGCAGATCTACTTCCTGCAGCCGATCTACAACTTCGCCTTCTCGAATTCGCTGGTCGCCTGCATGCTGTTCTTCGGCATCGGTTCGATGGCCGACATCAGCTTCATCCTCGCCCGTCCGTGGGCGGCGATGACCTGCGCGATCTTCGCCGAGATGGGCACCTTCGCCACGCTGGTGATCGGCTACTGGTTCGGCCTGACTCCCGGTGAAGCGGCCGCGGTCGGCTCGATCGGCGGCGCCGACGGCCCGATGGTGCTGTTCGCCTCGCTGATGATGGCCAAGGAACTCTTCGTTCCGATCTCGATCATCGCCTATCTCTATCTGTCGCTGACCTACGCCGGCTATCCCTACCTGATGAAGCTGTTCGTGCCGGCGAAGTATCGTGCGCTCGAATGCGACATGGACTTCCCCGAGGTCTCGCAGAAGTCGAAGTTCATCTTCACCATCGTGTCGGCCGGCCTGCTCTGCCTGCTGCTCCCGGTCGCCGCTCCGCTGATCCTGTCGTTCTTCCTGGGCGTCGCGATCAAGGAAGCCGAGATCGAGGCCTATCAGGAGCTGCTCGAGAAGACGATCACCTACTCCTCGACCCTGATGCTCGGTCTGGTGCTCGGCGTTCTCTGCGAAGCCTCCACCCTGCTCGACAGCCGCGTCGTCATCCTGCTCGTCCTCGGCATCACCGCGCTGCTGATCTCCGGTCTCGGCGGCCTGCTCGGCGGCTGGATCGTCTACCTGGTCAGCCGCAAGAGCTTCAATCCGCTGGTCGGCATCGCCGGTGTGTCCTGCGTGCCCACCACCGCCAAGCTCGCCCAGAAGATCGCGGCCGAAGACAACCCCTACGCGATGATCCTCCCCGTCGCCATGGGTGCCAACATCTGCGGCCTGATCGTCTCGGCGATCGCCGTCGGCATCTTCGCCTCGACCATCGGACTGGTCGCCGTGCACTGACGGCTCGCGAACCCGGAGACCCGGTCATGATCAACCCCCTCGACATCGTCGCCCGCGTCGACCGTCTGGAAGGCCTCGAAAAGGCTCGGGGCATCGGAAGCCGTGTCTTCGAGATCGCGTCGGTCGAAAGCTCCAACCGCCGTCTCGTCGAGATGGGGTGGGAGGGCGCCGGGCACGGCACCGTGCTCGTCGCCGGCGATCAGACCGCCGGCTCCGGCAAGGGCGATCGGTCGTGGTTCTCGACGAAGGACGGCAGCCTCTGTCTCTCCGTCCTGGTCGAGACCGGCCGTCCGCTCGCCGAGACCGCCCAGCTCACTCTCCTCGCCGGGGTGGCGATGCGTGAAGCCATCGCGCTCGCCACCGGCGTGGAGGCGAAGATCAAGTGGCCGAACGACCTTCTGGTCGGCAGCCGCAAGATCTGCGGCATCCTCGCCGAGGCCGCCTGCGACGAGGAAGGCGAACTCGCCTTCGCCGTCGTCGGCCTCGGTCTCAATCTCTCGATCCGACCCAGCGAGTTTCCGACGCAGCTGCAGTCGACGGCGACCTCTCTCGCCGCGCTGCCGGGGCGTCCCGTCACCCGGGACCACCTGATCGGCGTCTTTCTCGAGGTGTTCGATCGCTGGTTCGAACTCTGGCGCCGTTCCGGTCTGGCGGCCTTCGCCGCGACCTGGACCGAACACGCGCTCGACGTCGGACACATCGTCCGACTGGCCGAGGACGACCAGGAAACCCGTGCGCGTCTGATCGGCCTGGCCGAGGACGGAGCACTGCGCGTCCGGGGGCCCGACGGTGCTCTCCGCGACGTCCATTCCGGCGAGATCGTCACGGCTCCGGCCGCCGACCGCCGACCCTCGCAATTCTCAAAGACCCACATGGGGGTTCTCTCATGAAGATCGAAAGACGGTGGGATACGCTCGAGGCCGACACCCGCCAGCGCATGCAGGCCGCGGCCGCCTATATCGGGCCGGGCAAGCGGGTCAAGGCCGAGGACACGGTCGCTCTGCTCAAGGCGGTCATCCGCTCGGGCGATCGCGTCAACATCGAAGGCAACAACCAGAAGCAGGCCGACTTCCTCGCCGACTGCCTGAACAAGGTCGATCCGGCGGAGATCCACGACCTCCACATGGTGCAGTCCTGCGTGCCGCTGCCCTCGCATCTCGACATGTTCGAGAAGGGCATCGCCAAGAAGCTCGACTTCGCCTTCGGCGGCCCGCAGGCCGGCCGCGTCGCCAAGTTCATCTCCGAGGGCAAGCTCCAGCTCGGCGCGATCCACACCTACCTCGAGCTGTTCGGTCGCTACTTCCTCGACCTGACGCCGCGGGTGTCGCTGATCTGCGCCTACGAGGCCGACCGTGAGGGCAACCTCTACACCGGCTTCAACACCGAGGACACGCCGGTCATCGTCGAGGCGACCAAGTTCCGCCAGGGCATCGTCATCGCCCAGGTGAACAAGATCGTCGACAAGCTGCCGCGCATCGACATCCCGGCCGACTGGGTCGACGCCGTGGTCGAGAGCCCCAAGCCGTTCTTCATCGAACCGCTGTTCACCCGTGACCCGGGCCTCGTCACCGACAACCACGTCCTCCTCGCCATGCTGGCGCTGAAGGGCATCTACGCCGAGTACAAGGTCAAGCGGATCAACCACGGCATCGGCTTCCTCACCTCGGCGATCGAGCTGATCCTGCCGACCTACGGCGAGGAACTCGGGCTCAAGGGCGAGGTCTGCACCCACATGGTGCTGAACCCGCACCCGACCATGATCCCGGCGATCGAGGCGGGCTGGGTCGACACGATCCATTGCTTCGGCGGCGAGCTGGGCATGGAAGAGTACGTCAAGGCGCGCTCCGACATCTTCTTCACCGGACCGGACGGTTCGCTGCGCTCCAACCGCGCCTTCGCCCAGACGGCCGGTCACTACGCCCTCGACATGTTCATCGGCGGCACGCTGCAGATCGATCCGTGGGGCAACTCGTCGACCGCGACCGCCAACCGCGTCGCCGGCTTCGGTGGTGCGCCGAACATGGGTTGCGACGCCAAGGGCCGTCGTCACGTCACCGAGAGCTGGCTGAAGTGCGGCCAGGAAGTGCCGCACATGGCCGACCAGATCGGCGACATGCCGCGCGGCAAGCGTCTGGTGGTGCAGGGTGCCGAGACCTTCGGTGAAGCCCGTGCGCCGACCTTCGTGGAGAAGCTCGACGCCTGGAAGCTCGCCGAGAACGCCGGCCTCGAACTGCCGCCGGTGATGATCTACGGCGACGACGTCACCCACGTCGTGACCGAGGAAGGCATCGCCTACCTCAACCGCGCTCCCGACATGGCGGCCCGCATGGCCGCGATCCGTGCCGTCGCCGGCTACACCGAGGTCGGTCTCAAGGCCGATCCGGCGGAGACCAAGCGTCTGCGCGAGGCGCGCATCTTCCTGACCCCGGAAGACCTCGGCATCGACCGCAGCCGTGCCAACCGCGACCTGCTCGCGGCGCGCTCGATGCGCGACCTCGTCGACATCTCGGGCGGTCTCTACAACCCGCCGACCCGCTTCCGCAACTGGTGATTGGAGTTCCTCATGTCTCTCGAGACGATTGAATTCACCGTCACGGGGCCGGCGACCGCCCCCCTGGCCGGCCGCGCCCACAACGGCGTCGTCGGGTCCGGCGACCTCGAGGTCCTGCTCGAGCCGAAGCCGGGCGCGGGTGCCGTCGCCGTCCGCATCGTCACGCCGGTCAAGGGCTTCGACGGCCTGTGGAAGCGCGTGGTCGAGCATTTCGTGACCGAGACCGGCCTCACTGCCGCGTCGATCGAGATCAACGACAACAACGCGTCGCCCGCCGTCGTCGCCCTGCGTCTGCGCCAGGCGCTCACCGACGTTCAGGCCTGAGCCGGGAGTTCCGAGAATGCCCAACTGGACGAAACTACAGACGAACAGCTTCCTGGAGTGCAGCGCGCGCGAGCGTGCGGTCGGCGTGGTCGACGAGGGCAGCTTCGTCGAACTGGGCGGTCCCTTCGACCGTCTCGTCAGCCCGCATCTCGTCGCGCTCGGCGAGGCGGTGGAGAACGACGACGGCATCGTCACCGGTGTCGGCCGGATCGGCAAGCGCCCGGTCTTCGTGATCTCGCAGGAAGGCCGCTTCATCGGCGGTTCGGTCGGCGAGGTCGGTGGTGCCAAGATGGTCGGCATCATCGACATGGCGATCGACTTCCGTGATCGCCTCGTGGCCGAGTTCCCGAACCTGCCGGCGTCGCAGCTGCCGCTCGTGGCGATCTCCTTCGAGACCGGCGGCGTGCGTCTGCACGAGGCCAATGCCGGCCTGCTCGCCCATGCCGAGGTGATGGATGCCATCCAGCGCGCCCGTCACAAGGTGCCGGTCGTCGCCCTCATCGGCTCGCGCATCGGCTGCTTCGGCGGCATGGGCTTCGTCGCCGCCGCCACCGACTGCATCGTGATGAGCGAGTTCGGTCGCCTCGGTCTCACCGGACCGGAAGTGATCGAGCAGGAGATGGGCAAGGACGAGTTCGACGCCTCCAACCGCGCGCTCGTCTATCGCACCACCGGTGGCCGCCACAAGTACGTGATGGGCGACGCCAACTTCCTGGTCGACGACAACGTCGCCGCCTTCCGCGCTCAGCTCGCCGAACTCTGCGCCCTGCCGATCGAGGCCTTCGAACCGATGCGTCGCATCGGCTCGCCGGAACTCGTCGAGAAGCAGCTGCGCGGTGTGGCGCTGGCGGTCGAGATCGCCCCGACCGACGCCCGCGACGTCTGGCGCCATGCCGGCAACAACGACCCCGTCGGTCTCGCCGACGGTCCGATCTCGGACTTCCGCAAGTCCGTCCGTCGCCTCGAACTCTGACCGGGAGACGCTAGTCATGGAAACTCTACTGGGACAGGGTCGGGCCGCGATCGACCTGATCATCGACGCCGGCTCCTTCACCGAGGGCACGGTCGGCGCCCGCACCTTCGCCGATGCCGACTTCGGCCCCGGCGCGGTGGTCGGCACCGCGACGCTCGAAGGTCAGACCGTGACGGTCATCGCCTCCGACGCCGAGGCCTTCAACGAGAAGTTCCCCGTCGTCTACTCCGGCGTGATCGGGCTCGAGGAAGGCTACAAGATGGCCCAGGCCGTCTATGCGACCCTCGCCGCCGATGCCGAGAAGACCGCGGCGGAGAAGCGCCCGATCGTGCTGATCGTCGACACCCCCGGCAACGGTCCGGGCAAGGTCGAGGAGATCTTCGGCATGAACAAGGCGACCGGCGCCTATCAGCTGGCGCTGGCGGAGGCCCGGCTCGCCGGTCATCCGATCGTCGCCATGGTGGTGGGGCGTGCCATCTCCGGCGCCTTCCTCTGCCACGGTCTGCAGGCCGACCGCATCCTGTCGCTGCCGTCCGAGTTCGGCACGATGATCCACGTCATGCCGATCACCTCGGTGTCGCGGATCATCAAGAAGGACGTCGAGCTGCTCGAGGTCCTGGCCAAGACGAACCCGGTGTTCGCGGCGGGTCCCGCCTTCTTCCACAAGCTCGGCGGCGTCGAGGAACTCGTTCCCTCGATCGACGCGATGCGCCCGGCGATCGCCGCCCGCATCGCCGAGATCCGCGCGACCCGTGCCGCCGGCAAGGCGACCGGTCCGCGCGGCCGCGGTGAGCTCGGTGCCGAACGCGGCGGTCGCGTCGTGCGCCCGGCCGTCCAGGAGAAGCTGCGTGCCGGCTTCGCCGCCGTCGAGCAGCAGTTCCGTCCCGACGCCGCCTGATCGCAGGCGGACCGGGACGCACCCTGCGCCCCGGTCCCGCCCGCGGTCACACCCACGAGAACGATGGGGATCAGTCGTGTCCGAAGCCCTGAAAGCCTATGCCGCCGTCGCGGACCTGTTTTCGACCGTCCCGAACTTCGCGGAAATGCCGCGGCGTTCGCTGGCGGACAAGGGAATCGCCGGCCCGACCGCCGCCCATGTCGTGGAGGAGGTCCACACCCCCTTCAATCTCGCCTATCTCACGTTCACGACGGGATCTTCCGCGTTCCAGAACATCGTCGGCGTCACGCATGCCGAGATCGAGGCGCGCTGCGAGGCGACCCGTCGGGTGATGGAGGCGATCGGTGCGAAGCCGGGCGACCGGATGCTCGTCACCTATCCGCCGCTGATCAACGTCTTTTCCCGTGAGGCGTTGGATCGCTACGGCATCGAGTGGTTTTTCCTGGAGCGCTCGAGCCGCGGGGCCTTCATCACCGCCTTCTGCGAGGAGAAGCCGGCCGTCGTGCTGGGCGAATCCTCGTTCGTGCGCGCCTGCATCGCGGAGGCCGAGACCCTCGGCCTGCGCGACGACTTCCCCGACGCCTGCCGCATCGTCGTGGCGGGCACGCCGTTGGACCTCGAACTCCTGACCCGGGTCGAGACCTACGGCTGGCCCGTCCACGACCTCTACGGCTGTCAGGAATTCGGCTGGCTCACCCTCGACGGCCATCCCCTGCGCGACGACGTCGGCCTCGTGCCGTCGCCGGTCGGCGAGGGATGGTCGGAGTTGGTGGTCGGCGGCCTGCCGACCGGCGACAGTTTCCCGATCTCGGAGACCGGTCACGTCTGCTCGCCCGAGGGCCGGGTCGTCACCTATCGGCGCCGGCGCACCCATCCCGAATACGAAGTGATCGTCGTGGCGACCACGGCCGCCAGCCGCGAGACGATCGACCGGGCCGCCCGCACCATCCTGCGCATCAAGAGCCGGGTGGTGAAGGTCTCGCCCGATCTCACGACCTCCGCGCCCGAGACGGTGCTGCACCTGGTGCCGAGCATCGGCACGGCGGCGGAGCCGATCGAGATCCGCGGCCCCGTCGCCACCCGCGCCTTCGAAGACCTCGTCCGTGCCCAGGCCGAGGTCCAGTCGATCGCCAAGACCGATCCGGCATGGACGAAGACACGATGAACACGGTCCTGCTCCCCGTCCGTGACGGCGCGGTCGATCCGTGCACCGTCGCCCCGATCGGCCTCGACAGCCCGCTGCGTGCCCGCCACGTGATGGTGGAGATCGCATCGACCCATCGCGCCCTGGTCGCCGAGGCGCTCGGCGCCGGCGTCCTGCCGATGCACGACCGCACCGAGGTCGTGGCGGAAGCCCGCGCGTTCTTCCAGGCGCATGCGATCCCCGGGATCGTCTGCGCGCCGAAGACGGCGCTGCCGGAAGGCTGGCTGCAGCTCGGCGTCTCCTTCCCCTTCCGTGACGGCGGCGTCCGCGTGCGCAGCGCCGTCGCGGTGCCGGCCTCGGGCGTCGGCCGCGCCTTCACGCCGTGGCAGATCGCCGAGGCGGTGCGGCCCGGCGCCTTTGCCGAGGCGGCGATGCTCGCCGATCTCGTGGCGACCGGCCGGTCGGTCGGCGTCGCCGTCGGCTTCTTCGGTTCGGCGGCGCTGACCGCGCTGACCGGCCTTCCCTACATGGAGGCGCAGTCAGACGTCGACGTCGTGGCGGCGGCGCGCTCCGGTGCGGACCTCGGACGGTTCGCGGCCGCCATGGCGGACTTCGCCCGCACCCGCGGGCGCCGCATCGACGTCGAGGTCGCCACGCCGGCGGCCCTCGGGGTCAAGCTCGAAGAACTTCTGTCGAACGTCACCGCGGTCGTCGGCCGCGGCATCGACGGCGTTCGGCTCGTCGAACGACGCCGGATCCTGAGGGAGATCGACACGCTCCCTCCGGCCGTTCCGGTGCCGTGAACTCGGGGCGCGCAAGGCCCCACCCTGCAAGGAGAAGTCAAATGGAACTCAAGTCCAAGATGCCGTCGAAGGTCGAGGCCATCAACGTCGCCGTCGGCGACACCGTCGCCAAGGGCACGGCCGTGGCCGTCCTCGAGGCGATGAAGATGAAGAACCCGCTGGTGTGCCCGGTCGACGGCACGGTCAAGTCGATCGCCGTCGCGGTCGGCGACCGCGTCAAGCCCGGCGCGCTCATCATGGTCGTCGAGTGAAATCGAACGATGCCGTCCGGGGGTGTCGTCGATGCCCTCGGACGCTTCAGGCAACCGGTCGCGAGACCCGAGGCAGATCCGTCGGAAGACCGAGGTTCGGCATGACCGATCCCGAGACTTCCTCCGGCCATGCGGGGTGAAGGGCGATCGCTCTGTCAGGGGGAAATACAATGGTCATCTACGGTGTAATGGTCCTCGGCCTCTGCATGTTCATCGGAACATCCATCGGACTGGGGCTCGGCAAGCTTCTCGGAATCACGGGTGACATCGGCGGCGTCGGCTTCGCCATGCTGCTCCTCGTCTTCGTGACGCCCTGGCTGAAGAAGAAGGGCTGGCTCCCGCGCGCGTCGGAAGACGGCATCATGTTCTGGAACGCGATGTACATCCCGGTCGTCATCGCCATGGCCGCGACCCAGAACGTCGCTGCGGCGCTGTCGGGCGGCTGGATCGCCTTCATCGCCGGCATCCTCTCCGTCGTCGTCTGCTTCGTCCTGATCCGTCCGCTCGCCGCCATGGCGGGCGCCGCGACCTCGACGTTCGGCGACGAGACCGAAGAAGCCAAGGCTTGAGGTGAGCGCCATGCAGAACATGTTTCTCAACACTCTGATCGGCGATCGTCCGCTGGTCTTCGCCTTCGTGGTGGTCGGCGTCCTCACCTGGGTCTGCTACGCCTTCTCGAAGAACATCACCAAGGGCCGCATCCACGGCTCGGCGGTGGCGATCATCATCGGTCTGATCCTCGCCTACGTCGGCGGCATCACCACCGGTGGCAAGAAGGGCATCGCCGACATCCCGATGTTCGCCGGCTTCGCCCTGATGGGCGGCGCCATGCTGCGCGACTTCTGCATCGTGTCGACCGCCTACGGCGTGAAGCTCGAAGAGCTGAAGAAGGCCGGTGTCGCCGGCGTTCTCGCCCTGGTGATCGGCACCGCGCTCGCCTTCGTGGTCGGCGTCGCCGTCGCCTATGCCTTCGGCTATCGCGACACCGCTTCGCTCACCACCATCGGCGCCGGCGCCGTCACCTTCATCGTCGGCCCGGTCACCGGTTCGGCGGTCGGTGCCTCGTCGACCGTGATCGCGCTCTCCGTCGCCGCCGGCGTCGTGAAGTCGATCGCCGTGATGATCATGACGCCCTTCCTCGCCAAGCCGTTCGGTCTCACCAACCCGGCCGCCGCGATGGTCTACGGCGGCCTGATGGGCACCACCTCCGGCACCGCCGCCGGCCTGGCGGCGACCGATCCGCGCCTCGTTCCCTACGGCGCGCTGACGGCGACCTTCTACACCGGCTTCGGTTGCCTGGTCTGCCCGTCGGTCTGCTACCTCATCATGAAGATGATCTTCGGCTGAGGCCCCGATCGAGACGAAGGGGCGACCGTCGGCCGCCCCTTCCTTCCTGAACGCCGGTCGGCGACCGCCGCGAGTTCGCACTCGGATCGCGATCGACCGAACCGTCCCGGAGACGTGCCATGATCACTCTGTCCAAACTCGCGCAGGGGCTGCGCCGGCTGCTCGGCATCGGCCACGATGCCCGCCGCACGGCCTATGCCGGCGGCCAATCGGTACTGCTGAGCGGCGGCTCGATCCGTCACGTCGCCTTCCACCGCGTCCGGCCGCTGCCCGATCGCCCCTTCGACGGGGTGACGATCGAGAGCGCGTTGCCCCAGCCGATCGAGAACGTCGGCCAGCGGATCGTCTTTTCCCATCTCTGCCTCGACCGTGGCGGACGGCGGGTGCTCGAGGACGTCGACTGCGTCCTCTCCGAGCACCGCATCGGTATCCTCGGCCTCAACGGCTCGGGCAAGTCGAGCCTGCTCAAGCTGGTCGTGGGCCTGCTCGCGCCGACCGAGGGCTGCGTCGCGCTCGACGGGCTCGATCCCGTCCGGGCGACGGCGCAGGTGCGCTCGCGCACCGGCTATCTCTTCCAGAGCGTCGACAACCAGATCGTCTATCCGATCGTCCACGAGGACCTCGCCTTCGGCCTGACCGGCCTCGAGGGCGACGTCGAAGCGGTGGTGCGCGGCGCGTTGCAGCGGCTCCAGATCGAGGATCTGGCCGAGCGCCGCATCCACGAACTGTCCGGCGGCGAGCGGCAGCTGGTGGCGCTGGCCGGCGTGCTGGCGCGCGATCCGCTGACCGTGCTCTTCGACGAGCCGACGTCGAGCCTCGACCTCGCCAACCGCAATCGCTTCTGCCGGGTGCTCGCCGAGCTGCCGCAGCAGGCGATCGTCGTCACCCACGATCTCGATCTGGTCGAGACCTTCGATCGCGCCCTCGTCGTCTCCGACGGCCGCGTCGTCTTCGACGGTCGGCCCGCCGAGGCGGTGCGCTTCTATCGCGGGAGGCACCAATGAGGTCGGGCGGATCGCGGGCGACCCGCGTGAGGGTCGCAGGCGCGCTGGCGGGGCTGATGGCCTTCGGCGTCGCCCTCGCCTGGATCGCCGATCCGGTGGTGCTCGCCGTCACGGCCTCGGTGGCCTTCGCCGGCCTCGCCGTCGCCCATCGCTCGGCCGTCCAGGCGTTCCGCGCCAGCCGCGGCGCGCTGCTGATGGTCGCCGCCATGGCCGCCTTCGGTGCCGTCGACGGCGACTGGCTCGGCGGTCTCGCCGTCTTCCTGCGTTTCGCCACGCTGGTCTCGGCGGCGCAGATCATCACCCGACTGTGGAGCTGGAACGAGATCTGCGGCGCCTTCGAACTCATCCTGATGCCGCTCGAGAAGCTGCGTCTGGTCGATGCAGGGCGCTGCGCCTTCACGCTGATGCTCGCCGTCCGCTTCGTGCCGCTGATGTGCGAGGAGATGGACGAGATCCGCGAGGCGCAGGCGCTGCGCGGGCTCGATCGTTCGGTGCTGGCGCTCGCCATCCCGCTCGGCCTGCGCATCCTGCTGCGCGCCGAGGAGATCGCCGAGGCGGTCGAACTGCGCGGCCTCGAACATGCCCCACCCCTTCGTCGCGGTCCCACGGCCGGCGGCTTCCTGCCGACGCCCCAATCGAGGACATGACCATGCGATCGTCGTCATCCGCACTCGGGATCCGCGACCTGACCTTCGTCGCGCTCGGCGCCGGCTTCGTCGTGGCGCTCGGCGCCGCGCCCGCCATCCCCGTCGGCCTCCTGCCGGTTCCGATCACGCTCCAGTCGATGGGGGTGATGCTGGCCGGCCTGATGCTCGGTCCACGCAAGGGCGCCTTGGCGCTCGCCGTCGTGCTCGGACTGGTGGCCATGGGGCTTCCCGTGCTCGCCGGCGGTCGCGGCGGTCTCGCCGTGCTGGTCGGGCCGACCGCCGGCTATCTGATCGGCTGGCTCGGTGCGGCGCCGACGATCGGTCTTCTGGCCCGCAGGGCACGACCTCTGACGAGCCCCGTCTCGCGGGGAGCGGCCTATTTCGGCGCCTGCCTCGTCGGCGGTGTCCTCGTCGTCCACCTCTGCGGCGTCGCCTGGCTCGCCTTCGCCGCAGGGCTGGGGCTCGCCAAGGCAACCATCGGTACGCTGATCTTCGTTCCGGGTGACGTGCTGAAGGCGGCGCTCGCCGCACTCGTCTGCCTCCGGATCGAGACCTTCATCACGCTCGACCGGACCTGATCCTCGAGCGAACTCGGATGGCGCGCGACGATGACGGCGATCTTCTGCATTTCGCTTGCGATGGTCTTCGTTGCAGCCGTCATTCGCGTGCTTCTGCATTTCGTCGACAACGTCAGTGAGAAGAAAAACCACGCGGAGACTCAGGCAAGGCTCGAGAGGGTCGTAAACATACTTACGGCCGCAATGGTTAGCCTCTGTATTATCTGGTATATCAGTTCTTTCTATCAATAGTTGCTCAAAATTTTGAGGTTGTTGTCGTAATTCTCGCCGTTCCGGCGGGGAAAATGGGAGGAAGAGCATGATCGTGTACGGGGTTGCGATCCTCGCCGGGTGTCACCTGGTGGGCGTCGCATTCGGCGAGTGGCTGGGAGCGCTGCTCGGCGTGAAGTCGAACGTGGGAGGCGTCGGCTTTGCGATGTTGCTTCTGATCTTCGCGACGGACTGGATGCGCAGGACCGGGCGTCTGCCCAAGCTCACCGAGGGGGGCGTTCTCTTCTGGAGCGGCATGTACATTCCGATCGTCGTGGCGATGGCGACGCTGCAGAACGTCGTCGCGGCGGTATCCGGCGGTTCGATCGCTGTGATCGCGGGGGTGGGAACCGTCGCGCTCTGCTGGTCGCTGGTGCCGATCCTGGCCCGGATCGGCGGACGTGAACCGCCGCTGCCCGGCCTCGAGCGCAAGGGGGCCGGTCGATGAGGATCATCGCTGACACCATTGCGGCGAACGGGCTGGTCTTCGCCTTCGCTGTGGTCGGACTGGTGGTGTGGGTCTCCTACGTCGCCTCCAGCCACCTCAGCCGCGGGCGGCTGCACGGCTCTGCGGTCGCCATCCTCGTCGGCCTCGTGCTGGCGTGGGTGGGCGGTCGGGTCACCGGCGGAACCAAGGGGCTCGCCGACATCCCGCTCTTCGCCGGCATGGCGATCCTCGGCGGGTCGATGCTGCGCGACTTCGCGATCGTCTCGACCGCCTTCGGCGTCGACGTCCGCGAGATCCGGCGGGCGGGCGTGACGGGCGTGCTGTCGCTGTTCCTGGGCGTCTTCCTGTCCTTCGCCTTCGGCGCGTTGGTCGCGCTGGCCTTCGGCTACACCGACGCCGTCAGTCTGGCGACGATCGGTGGCGGCGCGGCGACCTACATCGTCGGTCCGGTCACCGGCACGGCCCTCGGCGCCTCCTCGGAAGTGGTGGCGCTCTCGGTCGCGGCGGGGCTGATCAAGGCTGTGCTGGTGATGGTCGGCACGCCGCTGATCGCACCGCTGATCGGCCTCGACAACCCGAAGGCGGCAATGGCCTACGGCGGGTTGATGGGCACCACCAGCGGCGTCGCCGGCGGGCTCGCCGCCACCGACGAACGGTTGGTGCCCTACGGGGCGATGACCGCCACCTTCTACACCGGGCTCGGTTGTCTGGTCGGGCCGTCGGTGGTCTATCTCTTCATCCGCGCGATCACGGGCGGATGAGAGGGACAGGGGGGCCGGCTGACGCTGAGACATGACGATGCCTCAGCGTAAGTCGGTTGTAGAAAATAGAAGAACGCGCGGCGCGGGTGTTCCCGCGCCGCGAGTCGTCGGGGGATCACCCTCGCTTGGCCGATCCGGCGCTCGCTCGATCCCGCATGTCCACGGGCTCGGGCGCCGTCGTCGGATCATCGATCGGTCATCCATCGTCGCGAGATGGATGCGGGAACGGGAACGAGATCGATCATGCTGCTCAAACTCTCCATCGGAACGCGTCTCAGCCTCATGGTCGCCCTGACCATCCTCGGCATCTTCGCGGCGGCGGTCATCGGGTTGTGGACGCTTCGTTCGGAACTCTATGCCGGCCGGCAGCAGGAGCTGCGCAACGTCATGGATGCGGCGATCTCGGTCGCGCGCGCCGACATGAAGGCGGCCGGCGGGGCGGAGAGCGAGGCGGGGCGCAAGGCCTTCGTCGCGGCGCTCGGCGCGGTGCGCTTCGGTCCCGCGGGCGATGCCAACTACATCCTCGCCTACGACTATGCCGGCACGACGCTGGTCCATGCCAACCCGAAGAACATCGGCGTCAACCGGATCGCGGTGAAGGATCCCGACGGCGTCGAGTTCGTCCGCCTCTTCGTGTCGATCGCGCGGTCGCCGGCCGGTACCGGCATCGCCCGCTATTCGGCCGAGAAGGGCGCCGGCGGCGCCGTGCTGCCGAAGGTGACGGTGATCCAGAACCTGCCGGAGATCGGCGGCTTCGCCGGCCTCGGCGCCTATGTCGAGGACATCGACGAGATCTTCATGGCGCGTTGTTGGCAGGTGCTCGGCCTCGCCCTGGTGCTGTCGCTGGCGGTGGCGGCGCTGGCCTTCGCCATCCGCCGCTCGATCGTCCGCCCGGTCGCCGAGATCACCGTCAAGATGGGGCGCCTGTCTGAGGGCGACACCGCCATCACCATCGACGGCACCGAGATGCGGACCGAGGTCGGCGCTCTGGCCCGCGCGCTCGCGGTCTTCCGCGACAACGCCATCGAGCGCGCCGCCGCCCACGAACGCGAGCGTCGCGAGGAGGCGGCGAAGGCGGAGCGGGCAGAGCGCATCACCGAACTCACCCGTGCCTTCGACGGCCATGTCGGGCGGACGCTGACGACGCTCGACGGCGCGATCGGCGCGCTCGAGGGCTCGTCGCAGGCGCTCGCCGCCTCGGCCGAGACGACCACCATGCGCTCGGCGACCGCCGCTGCCGCCGCCGAACAGGCCGCTGCCAACGTCCAGACCGCCGCCGCCGCCACCGAGGAGCTCTTCGCCTCGGTCTCGGCGATCCGCGAGCGGGTGACCGAGTTCTCGCGTCTCTCCGATGCGGCGAACGATCAGGCGCGCTCGGCGGGCGAGCAGATCGGCGGCCTCGAGATGGCGACCGACCGCATCGGCGAGGTGCTGAAGCTGATCGCCGACATCGCGGAGCAGACCAATCTCCTCGCCCTCAACGCCACGATCGAGGCGGCGCGCGCCGGTGACGCCGGCAAGGGCTTCGCCGTCGTGGCGGCCGAGGTGAAGGGGCTCGCCAGCCAGACCGCGCGGGCGACCGAGGAGATCGCCGCCCAGATCGACGGTGTCCAGAGCGAGGCACGCCGCACCGTCGAGGTGATCCGCACCATCTCGGAGACGGTCGGCCGGGTCGGCTCGATCGCCTCGGAGATCGCCTCCGACGTCGAGCAGCAGAACGACGCCACCGCCGAGATCGCCCGCAACGCCCAGGAGGCGGCGACCGGCACTTCGGAGGTCTCGCACTCGATCGACGGTGTCCGCGAGGCCGCGGCGCAGACCCGCGACACGTCGAAGAGCCTCGCCGATGCGGCCGAGGCCCTGCGCGGCGAGACCGACTCGCTCAGGAACGTCGTCGAACAGTTCCTCGAGGACGTGCGTTCCAACGGCTGAACCGTGACCGGCGCGCCTCGCGCCGCAGGTCGTGGCGCTGGGTCGCCGGCTCGACGCCGTCAGAGCGGCGCCAGGGCCGCCAGTTCGGCGTCGTCGAACAGGCTCGAGCGGGTGAGGAAGCGGCGGCCGGTGCCGTTGTCGAGGCTGAACATGCCGCCCATGCCGGGCACCACGTCGATGATCAGCCGGGTGTGGCGCCAGTAGTCGAACTGCGAGCGCGACATGTAGAACGGCGTCTCGCCGAGAGAGCCGATCAGCACGTCGCCGTCGCCGACGAGATAGTCGCCGCGCGGCCAGCACATCGGCGTCGAACCGTCGCAGCAGCCGCCGGACTGGTGGAACAGCACCGGTCCGTGATGTTCGATCAGGGCGTCGAGAAAGGCGAGGGCGAGCGGCGTCGCGGTCACCCGCAGGGGGGCGCCGTTCGGTCCCGTCGTCGCCGCGCCGTAGGATTCTCCGGGCATCGCGCGCTCCTTGTCGCCGGACGAAGGAACCGCGCCCGCGAGGAACGGGCGCGGCCTTTCGGCGAACCGACGGGGGAAGAGACGAGGGAGAGACCGTCGGCTCGCGGGGGAGGGGGCGACGCGCCTCGCGGGCGCGCCGCTCGTCGATCGATCGGAAGAAGCCGCGCTTCTTCGCGTCGTCGATCAGAAGAAGCCGAGCTTCTTCGGGTTGTAGGAGACCAGCAGGTTCTTGGTCTGCTGATAGTGGTCGAGCATCATCGAGTGGGTCTCGCGACCGATGCCGGACTGCTTGTAGCCGCCGAAGGCCGCATGGGCCGGGTAGGCGTGGTAGCAGTTGGTCCACACGCGGCCGGCCTGGATGTTGCGGCCGAAGCGATAGAGCCGGTTGGCGTCGCGGCTCCACACGCCCGAGCCGAGGCCGTAGAGCGTGTCGTTGGCGATGTGCAGCGCCTCGTCCTCGTCCTTGAAGGTGGTCACGGACACGACCGGTCCGAAGATCTCCTCCTGGAAGATGCGCATCTTGTTGTTGCCCTTGAAGACGGTCGGCTTGACGTAGAAGCCGCCCTCGAGATCGCCGCCGAGATGGTTGCGCTCGCCGCCGATGAGGCATTCGGCGCCTTCCTGACGGCCGATGTCGAGATAGGAGAGGATCTTCTCCATCTGCTCCGACGAGGCCTGCGCGCCGATCATGGTCTGCGGATCGAGCGGGCTGCCCTGGACGATCGCCGCCACGCGCTTCAGCGCGCGTTCCATGAACTTGTCGTAGATGCTCTCCTGGATCAGCGCGCGCGAGGGGCAGGTGCAGACCTCGCCCTGGTTCAGCGCGAACATGACGAAGCCCTCGATCGCCTTGTCGAAGAAGTCGTCGTCCTCGGCGCAGACGTCGGAGAAGAAGATGTTCGGCGACTTGCCGCCGAGCTCCAGCGTCACCGGGATCAGGTTCTGCGAGGCGTACTGCATGATGAGACGGCCGGTCGAGGTCTCGCCGGTGAAGGCGATCTTGGCGATGCGGTTCGAGGACGCCAGCGGCTTGCCGGCCTCGAGGCCGAAGCCGTTGACGATGTTGAGCACGCCCGGGGGCAGCAGGTCGGCGATCATCTCGATCAGCACGAGGATCGAGGCCGGGGTCTGCTCGGCCGGCTTCAGCACGACGCAGTTGCCGGCGGCGAGCGCCGGGGCGAGCTTCCACACCGCCATCAGGATCGGGAAGTTCCACGGAATGATCTGACCGACCACGCCGAGCGGCTCGTGGAAGTGATAGGCGATGGTGTCGTGATCGATCTCGGAGAGCGTGCCCTCCTGAGCGCGGACGCAGCCGGCGAAGTAGCGGAAGTGATCGATCGCCAGCGGCAGGTCGGCGGCGGTCGTCTCACGGATCGGCTTGCCGTTGTCCCAGGTCTCGGCCAGCGCCAGGGTCGCGAGGTTCTCCTCCATGCGATCGGCGATGCGGTTCAGGATGTAGGCGCGCTGGGCGACGTTGGTCTTGCCCCAGCCGTCCTTGGCGGCGTGCGCGGCGTCGAGCGCGAGCTCGATGTCGGCGGCCTGCGAACGGGCGACTTCGCAGATCTTCCGGCCGTTGATCGGCGAGATGTTGTCGAAGTAGCGGCCGTCGACAGGGGCCACCCACTTGCCGCCGATGAAGTTCTCGTAGCGGGCGCGGAACGGGGTGACGGGCGTGGAGACGGTGGTTGCGGGTTGGTTCATCTCGTTTTCCTCCCAGTGTTCTGGTGCGGAAACGACTGCCAGTCCCGTGCCAACCGCCGGCGCGTCTCGTTCTTTCGACAGTGTGCACTGCGGTAAGCGACTGACTCGCAACAAGCGCGTCGAATCGGTTCGCACGGGATTCGTCATGTCGATCTGGACGCAACGTCCGAGGCGCATTACCTCCGTCGCAAGATGCGACGAAACCGTCGCGGGGAAGCGTCGCAGGACGCGACCGTCGCGATCCGCCGGCAACAGGCGGACGCCGAACAGGGAGAGCGACGCGGACGGCCCTTCGGGGCGCGGACGCGGTCGCCGGGAGGAAACGATGTCCAGTCTGCCGCCGCTGCGCCGCGAGGGCCCCTCGACCATTCTGCCGACCCGTTCTGCGACGCGCTCGATGACGGCGATCCGTCGCCGCTTCGCGCTCGAGGGCGAGATCGCCGACGATCTGGTGCCGGCGCCGATCCGCCGCTCGTGGCAGCGCTGCGCCGCGCTCGGCCTGCGCATGGACATGCGCCCGACGATCGAGCCGCTCGGCCGCGCCGACTTCGGCGAACGTCGCGGCCGCAGCGAGCGGCTGCGGGTGGCGGCGCTCACCGCGATGCAGCGTCTGCACGAAGTGGCGGGCGGCGACGGCGTCGTCATTCTCGCCGACGGCGACGGCGTGGTGATCGAACGCCACGGCGACGGCGGCTTCGCCGACCGGGCCGAGCGGGTGGCGCTCACCCCCGGCGTCGTCTGGTCGGAAGGGTCGACCGGCACCAACGCCATCGGCACGGCGCTGGCAGAGCGGCGCGACGTCACCGTCTTCGGCGCCGAGCACTTCTTCGAGAGCCACCGCGTGCTGACCTGCACCGCCGCGCCGATCTTCGGCCCCGATGGCGAGACGCTGGGCGTGCTCGATCTCTCCGGTCGTGCCGAGGGACGGGCCTCGAGCGCCACCGTCGACGTCCGCGCCGCGGTCGCGGCGATCGAGCGGACGCTGTTCCTCGAGGCGACGGCGGGCAGCCGCGTCCTCGGCATCCGCCGCGACGGCGGGCGGATGGAAGGCGAGGGGCTCCTCGCCTTCCGCGACGATCGGCTGGTGGCGGTCGACCGGGTCGCGCTGGCGCTGCTGGAACGCGACCGCGAGGCGCTGACGGGGCGGCGTTGGGGCGACCTCTTCGAGGGGCGCTGCCCGAACCCGGACACGGTCGATCGTCTCGTCACCCGTGACGGCCGGGCCTGCCTCGGCCGGCTGCACGCCAGCGGTCCGACGTCCTCGGTCGGCTGGCGTGCCGGACGGGTGGAGGTCGCCGCCGTGCCCGCCGTCGTTCCGCCCCCGGCGCCGCCGCGCCCGGCCGCGCCCGCCATCGTCTCCGACGCGGCGCGCGACCGGGCGCTGGCCCGGGCGACGCGGCTGATCGATGCCGACGTCCCCGTCCTCGTCCAGGGCGAGACGGGCACCGGCAAGGAGGTCTTCGCCCGCGCGCTGCACGACGGTTCGCGGCGGGCGGGGCGCCCCTTCGTCGCGGTCAACTGCGCGGCGCTGCCGGAAGGGCTGATCGAGGCGGAACTCTTCGGCTACGAGGAGGGCGCCTTCACGGGCGCGCGGCGCAAGGGGGCCAAGGGCCTGATGCGCGAGGCCGACGGCGGCACGCTGTTTCTCGACGAGATCGGCGACATGGCGCTGCCGCTGCAGGCCCGTCTCCTGCGCGCGCTGCAGGAGCGCGAGGTGACGCCGCTCGGCGGCACGCGGCCGGTCGCGGTCGACTTCGCGCTGATCTGCGCCACCCACAAGGGCCTGCCCGAGGCGGTGGAGGCGCGGGCCTTCCGCCAGGACCTCTATTTCCGCATCGCCCAGTACACGGTCGAGCTGCCGCCCCTGCGCGGTCGGCCCGATCTGGCGCAGGCCATCGATCGGCTGTGGGCCGAACAGGCCCTTGCGACCGGGGGGGCGACGGAAGGCGCGACGCTCTCGCCCGAACTCCGCGCTCATCTCGCCGCCCACGACTGGCCGGGCAACTTCCGGCAGCTGACGACGGTGCTGCGGACGCTGGCGATCCTCGCCGATCCCGGCGAGGTATTGACCGTCGACGCCCTGCCGGCCGACCTCAGGGCCGGACCGCGGAGCGTCGCCGCTCCGGCGACGCCCGCTGGCGGCGACCCGATCCGGGTGCCGGCCGGGGCGGCTGCGGCCGAGCGGACCGACGAACGGCTCGACGCCGTCACCCTCGCCGCGATGCGCGCCGTGCTGGCGGACTGCGGCGGCAACGTCACCCGCGCCGCGGCGCGGCTCGGCGTCCATCGCTCCACCCTCTACCGCCGGCTCTTCGACGGTCGGTGACGGCACCGGACCGGGCCCGCCACGGGCTCGGCCTTCGCCGAAACACCGCGCATCGCCTCGGGTTTCTCCGGGAGACTGCGTATCTGTCGGCCAGCCGACAGCCGTTATGATAGATTCGACATAAGGAATCGTCGGCCGCAGGGAGGCGCGTCGACGAAAATGCCGGTCGCCGGATTCTCGTCCGCACCGATTGCCCGGCGGCCGTGGCCGCGACGGGGTCCTTCGTCCCGCCGAGTGGCCGTCCGCAGCGTGTGGAAGCCCCGGGCCTCGGCTCGGCACGCGCCGCCGGACCGGATCAGAAGCGGAGCGCGACGCCATGGACGTCTACGAGGACCTCATCAACGAGAGAAACGCGGGCCGAGCCTGCGCGCTGGCGACCATCGTCGCCTACAAGGGATCCATTCCGGCCGCCTCGGACGCCAAGATGGTGGTCCACGAGGACGGCCGGATCGTCGGCACCGTCGGCGGCGGTGCAGCCGAGGCCGAGGTGATCCTCGCCGCCCGCGAGGTGATCGCCAAGGGGCGGCCGCAGATGGTCTCCTTCTCGCTGCACGACAACCCGAAGCTCGACACCGGCATGGTGTGCGGCGGCAGCCTCGACGTCTATGTCGAGCCGATCCTGCCGACCCCGACGATGTACCTGTTCGGTGCCGGCCACGTCGGCGTCGTCACGGCGCGGGCGGCGGAGGCGGCGGGCTGGTCGACGGTGATCGTCGACGACCGCGAGGAATTCGCCACGACGGATCGCTTCCCCGGCGCGCGGGAGGTTCTCGCCGAACCCTTCGACGACGCCATGGCCGGGCTCGAGCCGGACAGCCGCTCGGCGATCTTCATCGCCACGCGCTGCCACGAGCTCGACGGCAAGGTCCTGAAATGGGCCTTGGGCACCAAGGCCGGCTACATCGGCATGATCGGCTCCAAACGCAAGGTTCTCACGGTCTTCGCCGCGCTGCAGAGCGAGGGCGTGCCGGCCGAGGCCTTCGAGCGTGTCCATGCGCCGGTCGGCCTCGACATCGGTGCGGAGACGCCGGCGGAAATCGCCGTCTCCGTGATCGCCGAAGCGATCGCCTGGCGCCGCGGCGCCGAGGCGGTCCGCCCGATCATGCGCACCATGCGCAACCTCGGCCAGGCGGCGACGAGAAAGGAGGCCTCGTGACGCGGAGGGCGACCGCGTCGACCCGGACTCGCATTCGGCAATCCCCAGAACACCAAAACCAATCGGTCTCTACGGCGTGGGCGACGGACGCCTCACCGCAGGAAGGAGACGAAAAATGAAGCGCATTCCTCTCAACGTGAACGGTGTCGATCGTTGGATCGTCGCCGAAGGCGACGCGACCCTCGCGGACGTGCTGCGCGAGCAGATGCTGCTCACCGGCTGCAAGGTGTGTTGCGAAGACGGCCAGTGCGGATCCTGCACCGTCGTGCTCGACGGCAAGCCGGTTCGCGCCTGCACCCTGCCCATGACCAAGGTCGCCGAGAACGCCGCGATCACCACGATCGAAGGCCTCGGCACCCCGTCGAACCTGCACCCGCTGCAGATCGCCTGGATGGCCCACGGCGGCGCCCAGTGCGGCGTCTGCACGCCCGGCTTCATCATGTCGGCCAAGGTGCTGCTCGACAACAACGTGAACCCGACGCGCGAACAGGTCCGCGCCTGGTTCAACCGCAATCGCAACCTCTGCCGCTGCACCGGTTACAAGCCGCTGGTGGACGCGGTGATGGACGCGGCCGCGATGATGCGCGGGGAGAAGACCGCCGAACAGATCCTCGACAAGCCGAAGGCCGACGGTTCGATCGTCGGAACCAAGGCGGTTCGTCCCTCGGCTCTCGCCAAGGTCACGGGCACCTGGGACTTCGGCGCCGACATCGCGCTGCGCATGCCGGAAGGCACGCTGCGTCTGGCGCTGGTCCAGGCCGAGGTCAGCCACGGCCTGATCAAGAACATCGACACGGCGGAAGCCGAGAAGATGCCGGGCGTCGAGCGGATCATCACGTGGAAGGACGTCGGCGGCAAGAACGCCATCACCGGCCTCATCACCTTCCCGACCAACAAGGGCGACGGTTGGGATCGTCCGATCCTGTGCAAGGAGAAGATCTTCCAGTTCGGTGACGCGATCGCCATCGTCGCCGCCGACACCGAGGCCCATGCCCGCGCCGCGGCCGCCAAGGTCAAGGTCGACGTCGAGGTGCTGCCGGCCTACATGTCGGGCTTCGCGGCGCTCGCCCCCGACGCGATGGAGATCCATCCCGGCGTGCCGAACGCCTACTACGAGCAGGGCGTCGTCAAGGGTGCCGACACCAAGCCGCTGATGGAGAGCGCGGCGGCGGTGGTCGACATCACCACCTACTGCTCGCGTCAGCCGCATCTGCATCTCGAGCCCGACTGCGGCGAAGCCTATGTCGACGACGACGGCGTGCTGACCATCCTGTCGAAGTCGATCGGCGTGCATCTCCATCACGCCATGATCTGCCCCGGCCTCGGCATTCCTCCCGAGAAGCTCAGGATCATCCAGAACCCGACCGGCGGTACCTTCGGCTACAAGTTCTCGCCGACGATGGAGGCGCTGCTCGGCGTCGCCGCTCTGGTCACCAAGAAGCCGGTGTCGCTGGTCTACGACCAGTTCCAGAACATCACCTATACCGGCAAGCGCAGCCCGGCCAACATCAACATCAAGCTCGCCTGCGACAAGAACGGCAAGCTGACGGCGATGGAGACCGACTGGTGGCTCGACCACGGTCCGTACTCGGAGTTCGGTGACCTCGTGACCCTGCGCCAGGCGCAGTTCACCGGCGCCGGCTATCATCTCGAGAACATCCGCGGCAAGGGCCTCACCGTCGCCACCAACCACGCCTGGGGCTCGGCCTTCCGTGGTTACGGCTCGCCGCAGGCCTTCCTGGCGGGTGAGATCGCCATGGACATGCTGGCGGAGAAGATGGGCGAGGATCCCTTCGAGTTCCGCTACAAGAACCTCTACAACGAGAACTCGACCACCCCGACCGGCCAGAAGCCCGAAGTGCTGGTGTTCAAGCAGCTCTTCGACATGATCCGGCCGCGGTATCTCGAAGCCAAGGCCCGTTGTGCCGCGTTCAACAAGGTCAACACCGCCACCAAGCGCGGCGTCGGCATCTCGCTCGGCATCTACGGCTGCGGCCTCGACGGTCCGGACAGCTCCGAGGCGCGCGTCGAGATCACCCCGAACGGCTACATCGTCCATTCGGGTTGGGAAGACCACGGCCAGGGCGCGGATCTCTCCGCACAGACCATGGCGCACGAAGTGCTCCGTGTCGCCGGCGCCAAGCAGGACGACATCAAGCTGGTGATGGCCGACACGTTCGGCCCCAACGGCGGTCCGGCCGGCGGCAGCCGCTCGAACGTCTTCTGCGGCAACGCCATCCGCGTCGCCTCGGAGATGCTGCTGAACGCCATGAAGAAGGCCGACGGCACCTATCGCACCTACAAGGAGATGGTGGCCGAGAACATCCCGGTCTCCTACGACGGCAAGTGGGTGGCGGCGGCCTGCACCGACTGCTCGGCCGAAACCGGCCAGGGCAACCCCTTCCCGATCTACATGTACGAAGTCTTCCTGCCGGAAGTCGAAGTCGACATGGAGACGGGCAAGGCGACCTGCGTGAAGCTGGCGACGGCGATCGACGTCGGCACCGTCATCAACAAGGCGACCTGCGACGGTCAGATCTACGGTGGTCTCGCCCAGGGCATCGGCCTGGCGCTCACCGAGGACTTCGACGATCTGGAAACCCACACCACCCTGCGTGACTGTGGCATTCCCTATCCGAAGGACGTCCCCGACGAGATCGAGATCCTCTATCTCCAGACCCCGCGGGCCGACGGTCCCTTCGGTGCGGCCGGTGTCGGCGAAGCGCCGCTCACCGCTCTGCATCCGGCGATCCTCAATGCCGTCTACAACGCCTGCGGCGTGCGGATCTTCAAGATCCCCGCTCTGCCGGAGGCGATCCTGGCGGGCCTCGAGGCCAACGGCACCGTCGTCAGAGAGGACGAGCCGGCGGAGTGACGCCTGACGTCATGTCGCGTCGGACATGACGCGGCTCAAAGACGGAACCCGCGGCATCTTCCATGCTGCGGGTTCCCATAAGCCGGATCGGATCCATCCGCCGATACCGGAAGGAGGCGACAATGGACGGCGAACAGGTCAAGGCATGGGAAGCCCTCTGCATCGAGGAGCAGCCGCCGGCCTGTACCGCCGCCTGTCCGCTCCATGTCGACGCCCGCGCGATGGCCGAGAAGATCGCCAAGGGCGACTTCGTCGGCGCCTTCGCGACCTATGCCCGGATCGTCCCCTTTCCCGCGATCGTCGCCCATGTCTGCGACCACCCCTGCGAGCCGGCCTGCCGCCGCGCCGAGGTCGGTGGATCGATCCGGATTTCCGCGCTCGAGCGCGCCTGCGTCGAGGAGGCCTATGCGGTCCTGACGCGCGCGCCGCAGCGCGCCCGCAAGCCGAAGAAGATCGCCGTGGTCGGTGGCGGACTGACGGGGCTCACGGCGGCCCACGACCTCGCCATGAAGGGCCATCTCGTCACCGTGCTCGAGGCCGACGCCCGGCCGCTCGAGCGGCTGCGCAACTTCGATCCCGACGTGCTGCCGCCTTCGGCGATCGAGGCCGATCTCGGTGCGCTCGCCCGGCTCGGCGTCGAGATCGTCTGTCGTGCAAGGGTCTCCGGCGGTGACGGGCCGAACGGGCTCGACCGGCTCGTCGCCGACTACGACGCGGTGCTGATCGCCCCCGGCCGCGGGCCGACGCCCGCCTTCGCGCCGACGCTGGAGATGACCGCCGACGGGCGGGTGGCGATCGACTGCAACGCCTGCACCACGTCGCATCCCAAGATCTTCGCCGCCTGCCTGCGCTCCGAGACGCGGCACGCGACCGACGGCACCTTCGCCGACTATTCGCCGATCGGCTCGATCCACGACGGGCGGCGGGCGGCGATGACGGTCGACCGATTCCTGCAGGGCGCCAGCCTGACGGCGGGGCGCGGCGACAGCGGTTCGCAGGCCTCCTGCCTCCATGTCGCGGTCGAGGCGCATGCGCCGGTCGCGCCCGTCGTGCCGGCCGATCAGGTCAAGGGCTACGACCGCGCCGAGGCGATGGCCGAGGCGGCGCGCTGCTTCCCCTGCCGCTGCCAGGAATGCGTCAAGGCCTGTCCCTATCTCGCCCGCTACGGCAGCTATCCCAAGCGCTACGTCCGCGAGATCTGGAACAACGACGGCATCGTCATGGGCAACCGCAAGGCCAACCGGATGATCGACGGCTGCACGCTGTGCGGCCTCTGCGCCGAGATCTGCCCGAACGACCTGTCGATGGGCGAGGTCTGTCTCGACGCCCGCCAGTCGATGGTGCGGCGGGGCAAGATGCCGCCGTCGCATCACGACTTCGCCCTGCGGGAGCTCGCCTTCTACCGCTCGGCCGAGGCGACGCTGGTGCGCCATCAGCCGGGGCACGAGACGAGCGCGGTGCTGTTCTTCCCCGGCTGCCAGCTCGCCGGCTCGCGGCCCGATCACGTGCGGCGGATCTGGGACCACCTCGCGGCGCGGATCGACGGCGGCGTCGGGCTCTTCCTCGACTGCTGCGGCGCGCCGGCCCATTGGGCCGGGCGGGTCGAGCTGCACGACGAGATCCGCACCGCCTTCGATACCGAATGGCGGCGGATGGGCAAGCCGAAGGTCGTCACCGCCTGTTCGTCCTGCCTGAAGATGTTCCGCGACTTCCATCCGGAGGTCGAGGCGTCGTCGCTGTGGACCGTGCTCGAGATGGTCGGCCTGCCCGAGGCGCCGGCGCTCGCCGCTCCCCTCGCCGTGGGCCCGCTCGCCATCCACGACCCCTGTACCGCGCGCCACGACCCGGCGACGCAAGAGGCGGTGCGGGTGATCGCGGCGGCCCGCGGCATCGAGTTGCGCGAGCTGACGGGGGCGGAGAAGACCACCTGCTGCGGCTACGGCGGTCTCGTCACCTACGCCGACGCGGACGTCGCCGACGCCATCGTCACGGCGCGGATCGCCCAGAGCCCGGACGACTTCCTCGCCTATTGCGCCATGTGCCGCGACACCTTCGCCAAACACGGCAAGCGCACCGCCCATCTGCTCGATCTGGTCTTCGCCGACGACGGCGATGCCGCCGGACGGATCGATCCGGGCCTGTCGCGCCGTCGCGACGCGCGGCTGCGGCTGAAGGCCGACCTGATGCGCGATCTCTGGGGGGAAGACATGGAGGTTGCCGTGCCGCGGATCGCATTGACGGTGCCCGAGGACGTCCGGCGCGACATGGAGCGCAAGCTCCTGCTGGTCGAGGACGCCGAGCGCGTCATCGCCGAGGCGGAAGCCTCCGGCCGGCGGCTGAAGGACCCGGCGACGGGCCGTCTCGTCGCGGCGCACCGCAGCGGCGAGGTCACCTGCTGGGTCGCCTACGAGCCGGACGGCGACGGTTTCGTGCTGCGCCGCGCCTGGAGCCATCGCATGAGCGTGGAGGCCAAGCCGTGACCGAGACCCCGACCACCCCCACCCCCACCCCCGAAACGCCGGCGATGATCTGCCTCGCCTGCGACATCGCCCTCGAGCCGGGAAAGATCGAGGCCGCCTATCTCGGCCAGACCTTCCCGGTCGATCTGCCGCGCTGTCCGAAATGCGGCTTCGTCTACGTCAGCGAGGAACTCGCGGCGGGGCGGATGCTGAAGGTCGAACAGGCGCTGGAGGACAAGTGATGCAGGTCGCGCCGTCCACTGCCGGTCTCTACGGCGACGGCCGCGTCTGCGGCCCGGACGGCGCACCGCTGCGGCCCGGTGGGCCGGAACTGACCGAACGTCTCCTCGATCGCGCCGCCTTTCCCGCCGGCGGGGTGGTGGTCGACGTCGGGTGCGGGCAGGGGACCGGGGTCGCGGCCCTGTCGCGCCGGGGCCTGCGTGCGATCGGCGTCGATCGCGCGGCGGCGACGCTCCAAAGGGCGCGCGAACGCGAGGACGCCGCGCGTTTCCTCCTCGCCGATGCCGTCCGTCTGCCGTTCGCGACCGGGTCGCTCGACGGTGTCCTCTCCGAATGCGTCCTCTCGACCATGCCCGACCGCCGCGCCGCCCTCGCCGAATGGGCGCGGGTGGTGGCGATCGGCGGGCATCTGGCGCTCTCCGACGTCTTCGATCGCGCCGATCCGCTGCGCGGTGGTTCGGGCGCGCTCGCCGCCGTGCCGCGGGATCTCGCGGCCGACCTCACGGCGAGCGGCTTCGCGCCGACGTGGTTCGAGGACTGTTCCGAGGTTCTGAAGAACTGGGTGGCGCGCTTCGTCTTCGCCCACGGTTCGCTCGACGCGCTGTGGGGCGAGGGCTGCGGCGCGACCGCCGACGGCCGGCGGCCGACCCGGCCGGGCTATTTCATGCTGATCGCCGCGCGCGTCGCCGGCGGTCCGGAGGTTTCGTCATGAGCGATCCCGACACCACCTTCCGCATCGCCGAGATGTTGCTCTCCGGGCTCAAGTGCAGCCACGTGCTGATGAAACTGGCGCTGGAGGCACAGAACCGCGACGACCCCGATCTCGTCCGCGCCATGTCGGGTCTGGCGCTCGGCATGGGCCAGGGCTTCAACTGCGGCGCGCTGTCGGGCGGCTGCTGCGTGCTCGGCCTCGTCGCCGGGCGGGCGGGTGAGGACGAGGCGGAAGATCCGCGCTTCGCCTCGGTGCTCGACGCCTTCTCCGGCTGGTTCCACACCTCGGCGAAGCAGCGCTTCGGCGGCATCGACTGCGCCGACATCATGAAGTTCGATCAGGCGCTGAAGGCCGAGCGCTGTCCGGCGCTGGTCGGCGAGGTCTGGGACAAGCTCAACGAGATCCTCGCCGAACACGGCATCGATCCGACCGAGGCGCGGAGCGAGACGCCATGACCGACGCTCCCGCCCTCTCGACCGACCGCAGGGGTATCGCCGCGGTCGTCCTCGCCGCCGGCCGCTCGACCCGCATGGGGTCGTCGAAGCCGCTGCTGCCCTTCGGCGGCCGCACGGTGATCGAACACGTCGTGGCGACGCTGGCCGAGGCCGGGATCGGGCCGATCCACGTCGTCGTCGGCCATCGCGGCGCCGACGTCGCAGCCGTGCTCGCCGGTGGTCCGGCAGTGGTGGTCGAGAACGCCGCCTACGATCTCGGCATGTATTCCAGCCTGCGCACCGGCATCGCCTCGCTGCCGGAAGCGATCGCCGGCACGCTCCTCATCCCCTGCGACGTGCCGGCGGTCCGGGCTTCGACCTTCGCCCGTGTCGCCGAGGCGGGGTTGGCGCGCGGCGGCATCGTCCATCCGACCTTCCGCGGCGAGCCGGGCCATCCGCCCTTCCTGCCGCAGGGGCTCTTCGCCGAGATCATCGCCGGCGACGGCGAGGGGGGCCTACGCGCGCTCCTCGCCCGGCACGAGGGCGAGGCTTCCACCGTCGCGGTCTTCGATCGCGCCTGTCTCCACGACATGGACCACCCGCCGGAACACGCCGCCCTCGCCGAGGCGCTGGCGCATCGCCACGTGCCCGAGCCCGACGAATGCGCGGCGATCCTCGAGGCCCATGCGGTCGCCGAGCCGATCCGCCGGCACTGCCGGGCGGTGGCGGCCTTCGCGGTCGATCTGGCGCGACGGCTGAATGCCGCCGGCGTCGCGCTCGACGTCGATCTCGTCGGGGCCGGGGCGCTCCTGCACGACATCGCCAAGGGTCATGCGCGTCACGCCGAGGTCGGGGCGGCGATCCTCGCCGATCTCGGCTTTCCGCGCGTCGCCGCGGTGATCGCGCAACACATGGCGATCGACTTCGCCCCCGGCGACCCGATCGACGAGGCGGCGGTGGTGCATCTCGCCGACAAGTGCATCGCCGGAGAGCGTCGCGTCGGTCTCGACGAGCGTTTCGCTCCGGCCGAACGACGTTTCGGCGACGATCCGGCAGCGCTTGCCGGTGCGCGTCGCCGTAGGGCCGCGGCCGAGGCCGTGTTGCGTGCGGTCGTGGCCCGTATCGACTTCGCCGACGTGCCGTCGCCGCCGGCGGCGCCGCCCTTCGTCGAGGTCAGGATCGGTCGATGAGCTGCTGCGAGACCCCCGTGACGCGCGCCGACACCGAGAGCGTCTGCCCGGTCTGCCTGGCGACGATCCCGGCGGAGCGACGGGTGGTCGGCGACGCCGTGCATCTGGTCAAGACCTGTCCCGAGCACGGGACCTTCTCGACGCCGGTCTGGCGCGGCGTCGCCTCCTATGCCCGATGGGGGGCGGGCGCGCGGGCGCATGCCCGCCCGACGGTGACGGCGACGGCGACGGCGGTCGAACGCGGCTGCCCGCACGACTGCGGCCTCTGCCCCGACCATCGCCAACAGAGCTGCTGCGTCCTGCTCGAAGTGACGTCGCGCTGCGATCTCGCCTGTCCGGTGTGTTTCGCCTCGGCCGGACGGCAGGGGACGGACGCCTCGCTCGAAGAGATCGGCCAATGGCTCGACGTGCTCAACGAGGGCGGCGGGCGCGTCCACATCCAGCTCTCCGGCGGCGAGCCGACGGTGCGTGACGATCTGCCGGAGATCGTCCGGCTGGTGCGCGCCCGCGGCTTCGACTTCGTCCAGCTCAACACCAACGGCGTCCGTCTGGCGATGGAGCCGGCCTATGTGGCGGCGCTCGCCGAGGCCGGGCTCGACTGCGTCTTCCTCCAGTTCGACGGGGTCGACGACGCGGTTCACAAGGCGCTGCGCGGGGCGAAGCTGGCGCGGCTGAAGGACCTGGCGATCCGCCGCTGCGGCGACGCCGGGATCGGCGTCGTGCTGGTGCCGACGGTGGTGCCCGGCATCAACGACGGCCAGATCGGCGCCATCGTCGATCACGCCATCGCGCTGATGCCGGTGGTCCGTGCCGTCCATTTCCAGCCGATCTCCTATTTCGGCCGCCGCCCGCACGAGCCGACCGCGGCCGACCGCATCACCCTGCCGGAAGTGATGGCGGCGCTGATCGCCCATTCGGGCGGGACGATCGCGCTCGACGACTTCAATCCCGGTTCGGCCGAGAACCCCTACTGCTCGTTCAGCGGCCGCTTTGCGGTCGATGCCGCGGGGCGGCTGCGCTCGACGGGGGCGAAGGCGTCGTGCTGCGGCGTGCCGGCGGAGGCGCCGAAGGAAGAATCGAGCGCCTGCTGCGGCTCGACCCGGCCGAGCCCCGACGTCGCCCGCGCCCGGCGCTACGTCGCCGGCCAGTGGACGCGGCCGGTGGGGGAGGGCGGCGCCGAGGGCGATGCCTTCGACCGGTTCCTGGCGGCGCAGGAGCGGATGCTCGGGCTCTCCGGCATGGCCTTCCAGGATGCCTGGACGCTCGATCTCGAGCGGCTGCGGCAATGCCACATCCACGTCGTGTCGCCGGACAGGCGGGTCATCCCCTTCTGCGCCTACAATCTGACCGACCGCGACGGTGGTGCGCTGCATCGCCCGCAGACGCGGCGGCAGGAGGCGGCGACGTGACGACCCCGCTCGACGATCGGCTGGCGGCGCTGCACGGGCTCTCGCCCGACTTCGACCGTACCGACCTCGAGGCGCTGCAGTTCGCCCGGCTCGCCGAGACGATCGCCCATGCGCGCGCCCGCAGCCCGTTCTACCGCGCCCGGACCGACTGGCCGGAGGGGCCGATCGACGGCCGGGCGGCGCTGGCGCGTCTGCCCTTCACCACGCCGGACGATCTGGTGCGGGCCGATCCGCCGCTCGCCGCGGTGTCGGCGGGCGAGATCGAGCGGATCGTGACGCAGCCGACCTCGGGCACCACCGGGGCGCCGAAGCGGGTCGGCTTCTCGGCCGAGGACCGCGAGGCGACGCTCGATTTCTTCCATCACGGCATGACGTTGTTCACGCGTCCCGAGGACCGCGTCGCCATCGCCTTTCCCGCCGATCGGCCGGGCGGCGTCGGCGACGGGCTCGCCGCGGCGCTGCGGCGGCTGGGGGCGACGCCGCTGATCGTGTCGAGCGACGCGACGCCGGAAGATGTCGCCGATTTCCTGCGCCGGGAGCGGGCGACGATGGCCGCCGGACCGCCGGTGCGGCTGCTCGCCGCCGCGCGGGTGTCGTGCTTCGACGGCGGCGTGCCGATCCGGCTCCGTGCCGTGCTGGTCAGTTCCGACCATACGAGCGGCGCGCTGCGGCGTGGTCTCGAGCGGGCCTGGGGTGCCGCCGTCCACGACCACTGGGGCATGACCGAGACCGGATACGGCGGGGCGGTCGAATGTTCCGCCCATGCCGGGCTCCACGTGCGCGAGGCCGATCTGCTGGTCGAGGTGATCGATCCGGCGACCGGTGCGGTCCGTGGTTTCGGCGAGCCGGGCGAGGTGGTCGTCACCACGCTCGGCCGCCGCGCCATGCCGCTCCTGCGCTATCGCACCGGCGACCGTGGAAGGCTGATCGACGCGCCCTGCGCCTGTGGCTCGCGCCTGCTGCGTCTCGTCGGGCTCGACGGGCGGCTCGACGGCGACGTCGCGATCGACGGCCGGCGCTTCGGCATGCCGCGGCTCGACGAGATTCTGTTCGGCGTCGACGGGGTCTGCGACTTCGAGGCCCGTTTCGTCGAGGGCGCGCCGCCGACGCTTGCCGTCTCGGTCGCGGCGGTCGCGGCCTGGCCCGACACGGCACTCGTCGCGGCGGTCGAGGCGGCGGTCGCTTCCGATGGGCTCGTCGGTCCGCTCGTCGCCACCGGGCGGCTCCGCCTCGCGGTCGGGCGCAGCGAGGGCACGATCGTCGCACGGCGGGGCAAGCGTCGGCTGGTCCGGGAGGAGGCGCCATGCGCCGCGTTCACCTGATCCGCCACGGCGCGGTCGCCGGCGACGGCCATCGCCGCTATCTCGGGCGCACCGATCTGGCGATGAGCGATGCGGGCATCGCGCAGATCGCGGCGCTCGCCGAAGTCTTCGCCGAGGCGCCGCCCTTCGACGTCGTGTGGTGCAGCGATCTCGATCGGGCGCGGCAGACGGCGGAGATCCTCGCCGCGCCGCGGGCGATCCCGATCCGGGTCGACGCGCGGCTGCGCGAGATCGACATGGGCGACTGGGAGGGGCTCGACCGGGCGACGCTGGCCGCGACCGACCCGGAGGCCCATGCGGCGCGCGGGCGCGATCTCTTCGGCTTCCGCCCGCCCGGCGGCGAGAGCTTCGCCGACGTGCTCGCCCGCGTCCTGCCGGTCTGGTCCGAGATCGCCGACGACGCGCGCGACGCCCGGATCGCGGTGGCGGGGCATGCCGGCGTCCATCGTCTGCTCCTCTGCCATGTCTTCGGCATGCCGCAGCGGAATCTCTTCCGTCTGCCCAAGACCTACGGCCACGTCGACGTGCTCGAGCGGCAGCGCGACGGATGGGTGGCGCGGCTGCTGGACGCCGGGCCGGCGGCGCTCGCCGACTGGCTGCGCGGATCGTCCCGACAGGCCGTCTGACGGCCGGGCGCGAGTGCCCGCCGGGCCGACCGGGGAGCCGTCGGCCGTCTCTCCCCCATGAATTCGAATCGAACCCGCGCCGTCTGTCGCACTGCAACGCGCCGACCCGTCGCGGACGCTGTTGCGCGATCGTACAAACCTTTACGAATCGTTGATTTTCAATATTAGCCGAATAAACGTGCGGGTTGTCATCATAGGTTTGGCTATATCGTCTATGTTTGCGCCGCAATAAGGCATATTTGTGGTGTAACGTCATGCGAGTCTGGCCGGAGAGAAAGGAACGTCACGCACGGATCGAGATCATTCCGATGATCGACGTGATGATGTTTCTTCTCGTATTCTTTGTACTGATCAGCACCAACGTGCTTCCGGCGCTCGGCCTCAAGGTCAATCCGCCTTCTTCGGCACATCCCGACAAGGTCGTCGAGAAGGTCCGTTACACCGTCGGCATCGATCGCGCGGGGCAGATCTTCCTCGACGGTCGGGCGATGGAGCTCGCCGCACTGACCGAGACGCTGAAGACCGCGACCGCCGAGAAGCCGGCGGCGGTGGTCATCGCCGGCGACGAGGGCGCCGCCCTGCAGACACTGGTGAGCGTTCTCGACGCGCTGAAGTCGGCGGGTGTCGGCAGCGCGCAGATCGTCACGAGGGCGAAGTGAGTGCGTGCCGATCATGAAACCCGACCGGGACGCTCGTCTATCGAATGCCGTCGCGATGCTGGTGATGGCCGGGGCGGTCTATGCCGCGGCCTCCTCGGCCGCGCCGCTGCCGCCTCCGCCGCCGGTGGAGACGACGATGGAACTGTCGCTGGCGCCCGCCGAGGAGGCGGCCGCGGAGACGCCGACGCCGCCGGCCGAGGAGCCGCCGACGCCACCGACCGAGGAATCGCCGCCACAGCCGGAACCTCCGCCTCCGGAGCCTCCGCCGCCGCCGGAACCGCCGGTTCCAGATCCGCTGCCGGCGGTCGAGCCGCCGCCTCCGCCGCCGAAGCCCGAGCCGCCGAAACCGCCGAAGCCGGAACGGCCCAAGCCGCCGAAGCCGGAAAAGCCGCGCGAGGAGAAGCCGAAACCGGTGCGTCCCGCCGCGGAACATCCGGCGCCCGCCGCCAGGGCCGCCGCTGCGGCGCGCCCGGCCTCGGCCGGCAACGCGGGCGAGTTCCGCGCCTGTCTGCAGAGCCGGGCGCGTTACCCGACCTCCAAGGAGGCACGGCTGCAGAACCCACACGGATCGGTCGGCGTCGCCGTCTCGATCTCGGGCACGTCGATCACCGGCGTCTCGATCACCGCGAGCTCCGGCTCGTCGATCCTCGATGCCGCGGCCCGGTCGAGCGTCCTCTCCTCCGGCTGCGGCTCGCTCGCCGGCGGTGCGAGCTCGCTTTCCGGACGCATCCAATTCTGAACCCTTCGCGCCAGACGAACCGACAGGACCGATCCCCATGACCCTCCGTCTTCTCGCCGTCGCCCTGCTCGCCACGACCGCCCTGTGCGGTGGGGCGCAGGCGCAGTCCCAGGCCCCTGCCGCCGATCAGGCGACGCAGGTCGACAAGAAGAAGCAGCGCGCCAAGCCGGCCGCGGCCGCGGCGGTTCCTGCGCCGGCCACGCCGGCGGCCGATGCCAAGCCGCGCCACGAATCCCGCGCCCTGCCGGGCATGACCGCGGCGCCGACCGACTTCGGCACCGTCTATGCCAAGGGCGGCGGCTCGGCCGCGGGCACCTCGGCGGGCGGGTCGACCGGCAAGGACCTCGGTGGCGGCTACATGATCGAGGAAGAGGCGCCCAAGACCCGCTCGACGGTGACGCGCGACGCGATCGACAAGCTGCCGCCGACCGCCAACCCCTATCAGATGATCAATCTGCTGCCCGGCGTGAATCAGGCGTCGACCGATGCCTCCGGCCTCAACGGCGGCGACATCACGTTGCGCGGCTTCGAGTCCGGCCAGATCGGCTTCACCATCGAGGGCGCGCCGGTCAACGATTCCGGCAACTACGCGCTCTATCCGCAGGAATATGTCGACAGCGAGAACATCCAGCAGGTGTCGATCGCGCAAGGTACGCCCGATCTCGACAGCCCGCATGTCGGCGCCTCGGGCGGCGTGATCAACCTCTACATGGCCGATCCGTCGAAGCAACGCGGCGGCTACGTCTCCTCGACCATCGGCATGCACAATCATTGGCGCAACTATCTGCGCCTCGAGAGCGGCCAGATCGAGAACTTCCGCGGCTACGTCTCCTATTCGTACAATTATGGTGATCACTGGTCGGGTGTCGGCACCGACAACCGCACCCACATCGACACCAAGATGGTGTGGGATCTCGATGCCGGCAATCAGATCCGCGCCTCGGTGATCTACAACCGTGCCGTCAACAATTTCTACGCCAACCCGACGATGGCCCAGTTCAACACCGGGACCTGGCTGCCGAACTACAATTCCAGGCTGACCGGAAGCGCCTCGGCCGACACGAGCTACTACAAGTACAAGGTCAATCCGTTCGAGAACGCGATCGTCTCGCTGCCGTCGAACTTCCGCATCACCGACAACCTGACCTACGACGTCGTGCCCTATTTCTGGTACGGCTTCGGCTCGGGCGGCGGCGTCTCGACCATGACGGAAGGCTCGCCGGTCTATGAAGGCAACGTCGGCGTCAACGGCGTCGACTGGAACGGCAGCGGCGTGGTCACCGCCGGCACCAAGGTCAACTACTACAATCCGTCGATCACCCGGACCTATCGTCCCGGCATCGTCAACAAGCTGACCTACGAGTGGGGCGATCACAAGATCGTCGGCGGTTACTGGTTCGAGTCGGCCTTCCATCGGCAGACCGGCCCGTATCAGGCGCTCGATGCCTCCGGCAACATTCAGAACTACTTCATGACGGACGGCGACGGCTATGTCGTGACCTCCGGCACGCTTGCCGGCCAGACCCTGATGAAGCGCTACGCCACCACCCGCACCGTCACCAACATGGTGTTCCTCGGCGACACCTGGGCGCTCGCGGGCGACACGCTGAAGCTCGACTACGGCGTCAAGCAGGTGTTCGTGAACCGTCAGGTCACCAACGAGGCGCCGGGCACCACCCGCGACACCTCGCTCTACGATACGGCGACCCTGCCGCAGATCGGCCTCAACTGGAAATTCCTGCCGGAGCATCAGGCCTTCGTGAGCGTCGGCACGGCGTTCCGCAGCGCGCCGAACTATGCCTTCTACGACAGTTTCTCGACGACGACCGGCGTGATCACCCCGGCGACCAAGCCGGACCCGGAACGGTCGGTCACGGTCGAAATGGGTCACCGCTATCAGGGCGACCTGTTCGCCACCGCGATGTCGGTCTACGCCACCCACTTCACCAACCGTCAGGTCTCCACCAACGTCCTCGACCCCTTCGGCAACTCGCTGTCGGAGACGATCAACGCCGGCACGGTCGACAAGTTCGGCCTCGACGCCGAGATCGGCACCCGTCCCTTCTTCGGTGGCCTCCGCCCCTATGCGTCGCTGTCGCTGATGACCAGCCGGATGCAGGACAACCTGCAGACCGTCGGCAAGGTCGGTGGCGTCAACGTCACCGACTACCTGCCGACCCGCGGCAAGGAACTGCCGAAGTCGCCGAACGTCATCGCAGCCCTCGGCCTCGACTGGGACGACGGCACCTATCTCGCCAACGTCGCGATGAAGTACATCGGCCCGCAGTATTCGACCTTCATGAACGACGAGCGGATGCCGGGCTACGGCCGCATCGATGCCGGCCTCGGCTATCGCTTCGGCGACGTCAGCATCGCCGACAAGGCGACGATCAAGAAGCCCGAACTGCGCCTGTCGATGACCAACCTGCTCGATCAGCGCCAGCTGACCGGCGTCTACTCGACCAAGAGCAACGCGGTGGCCACCACCGGCGTGAACGGCTCGACGGTCTCCGGTTCGTCGCCGAGCTACTACATGGGCGAAGGCTTCTCGATGATGCTCACCTTCAAGGCGGCGTTCTGATGGGCATTCACATCGACACCGCCTATTTCCACGAGATCTGCATCACGGTTCTCTATGGCTTCGCGGCTCTGCTGACCTTCGTGCTGGTGGAGCGGATCGTCTACTACGCGATCCTCAAGTGGCGGGTGCACCGCATCCGCAAGGGGCTCGATGCCTCCGGTCGACTGACGTCGCACGGTGAGAACCTCGCCGGGCGCGACGTCCTCGCCCGGTCGATCGCCGACTACGTCGCCGTCCAGGACGAGCCGGAGATCACCCGATCGCGCGTCGAGGACCTGTCCTCGGCGCTCTACCTGACGATGGACGCGCGGGTCTCGGCGCGTCTGTGGGTGCTCGATACGGTGGTCACGGCGGCGCCGCTGCTCGGCCTGCTCGGTACCATCCTCGGCATCATGGACACGTTCGATGCGCTGTCGGCCGGCGGCGTCTCCGATCCGGCGGCGGTCAGTCGCGGCATCGCCGCCGCACTGCTCGCCACCGCCATCGGCATCGGCACGGCGCTCTACGGGCTGATGGCCCACAACCTCCTCCACCGGGTGGCCGACGTCATCCTCGAGGAGTTCAAGAGCTTCCTGCTCGCCGCCACCCGCTGATCCTCGACGCGCGGCCCTTTCGAGGCCGCGCGTCCGTCATTCTTCCGCGCTCGACGAGGGCCGCCATGTCGATCCATCCCAGCCGCCGCGACTTCCTCGGCGCCGCCGCCCTTCTCGGGGCCTCGGGGCTCCATCCGGCGCTCGCCGCCACGCCGCGGCTGCGGTTGGCGATCCTGGCGACTTCCGATCTCCACATGGCGCTGACCGACTGGGACTACTACAGGGCCCGGCCGGACCCGACGACCGGGCTCTCGCGCGTCGCCACGCTGATCGCGGCAGCGCGGAAGAGCTTCGCCAACACGCTGCTGGTCGACAACGGCGATCTGCTGCAGGGCAATCCGCTCGCCGACCAGATCGCGCGCGGTGGGCTCTCGGGCGGGGCGATCCATCCGGCCTATCGAGTCATGAACGCGCTTCGCTACGACGCCGCGACGCTCGGCAATCACGAGTTCAACTACGGGCTCGACTTCCTCGAGCGCTCGCTGCGCGGCTCGGCCTTCCCGCAGATCTCGGCCAACATCCGCCGCGCCGACGGTTCGACCTTCCTGCCGGCGACCACCATCCTCGAGCGCCGCTTCGTCGACGAGGCCGGCACGGGTCACGACCTGAAGATCGGGGTGATCGGCTTCGCGCCGCCGCAGATCATGATCTGGGACAAGTCGAACCTCGAGGGTCGGCTCACGACCGACGACGTGATCGAGGCCGCCGAACGCCACGTGCCGGCGCTGCGTGCGTCCTGCGATCTCGTCGTGGCGCTCTGCCACGGCGGCGTCGGCGGCGGGCCGCGTCGCAAGGGTGAGGAAAACGCCGGCCTGCATCTCGCCGAGGTGCCCGGCATCGACGTCGTCGTCACCGGCCATTCCCATCGCGTGCTGCCCGGCCCGGACTTCTCGGGACAGGCGGGCGTCGATGCGGTCAAGGGTACGCTCGCCGGCAAGCCGGCGGTGATGCCGGGCTTCTGGGGCAGCCATCTCGGCGTCGTCGATCTCGGCCTCGTCCAGGACGGCGGCCGCTGGCGGATCGCCGACTTCGCCTGCGAGGCACGGCCGATCGCCCGGCGCGACGGGCAGAAGACGGTCGCTCTGGTCGAGCCCGACCCGGAGGTCGAACGCCTCGTCCGCCCCGAACACGAGGCGACGCGGGCCTGGGTCGACCAACCGGCCGGCCGCTTCGCCCGTTCGATCGACAGCTATTTCGTGTGGACCGGACGCGATCCGGCGACGACGCTGGTCAACCGCGCCCAGACCGATTACGCCCGCCGGCTCCTCGCCGGCACCGAGCACGAGAAGCTGCCGCTGCTCTCGGCGATGGCGCCGTTCCGCGCCGGCTACACGCCGGATTCGTGGATCGACATCCCGGCCGGGCCGGTGGCGCTGCGCCAGGTCGCCGATCTCTACGCCTATTCCAACACGCTGGTGGTGGTGAAGGTGACCGGCGCACTGCTGCGCGAGTGGCTGGAGCATGCCGCCCGCGTCTTCGCCCGCATCGTGCCGGGCGCGGCCGAGGTGCAGTCGCTCATCGAACCCAAGATCCCGTCCTACAATTTCGACGTGATCTCCGGCCTCACCTGGACGATCGACGTCACGCGGCCGCCGCGCACCGATGCCCAGGGCCGCATCGTCACGCCGGAGGGCGGGCGCATCTCCGATCTGAAACACGAGGGCCGGCCGATCGACGAGGCGGCGGAGTTCCTGGTCGTCACCAACAACTATCGCGCCGACGGCGGCGGTGGCTTCCCCGGCATGGACGGCGACCGGGTGGTGCTGCGCGCGCCCGACGGCAACCGCGACGTCGTCCTGAAGTGGGTGATGGCACAAGCGGACGTGACGGTGCCCGACGAGCGGCCCTGGCGTTTCGCCCCGCTCGGAAAGCCGACCACCGTCGCCTTCGACGGCGCGCCGCAGGCCCGCGGCCGGCTCGCCGAGGCACCGGAACTGCGCGAGATCGCGGCGGTGCGCGAGGGCTGGGCACGCTACGCCTTCGACCTCGCGTGAGACGTGTGGTGCTTACGAAGGGGCAGGTGTGACACCGTCATGGACAGTTCACAGGACCGTCACGCCGCCTTCGCGTTCTTCGGGGAAACCCGCATGTCTTCGACGAAAGGAGCATGTCATGGACCCCCAATCGGTCGCGGTCACGGGCGTCGACAAGAGCTTCGGCGGGGCGCGCGTCCTCGACGGGATCGACCTCTCGATCGAGCCGGGCGAGTTCGTCTCGCTGGTCGGCGAATCCGGTTGCGGCAAGTCCACGCTGCTCAGGATCATCGCCGGGCTGGAGAGCCCGGATCGCGGGCGGGTGACGATCGGCGGCGCCGACGTGACGCAGGTCGATCCGAGTGATCGCAACATCGCGATGGTGTTCCAGTCCTACGCGCTCTATCCGCACATGACGGTCAAGCGGAACATCGCCACGCCGCTCAGGATGCGTCGCCTGTCGCTCGCCGGCCGCATGCCGCTCCTCGCCCCCTTCGTGCGCGGACGGAGTGCCGTGCTCGAGGCGATCGACCGGGAAGTCACCGCCGCCGCGGCGATGCTCAAGATCGAGGATCTGCTCGATCGCCGTCCGGCGCAGCTCTCCGGCGGCCAGCGTCAGCGCGTGGCGCTGGCGCGGGCGCTGGTGCGTTCGCCCGCGGCCTTCCTGATGGACGAGCCGCTCTCCAATCTCGACGCCAAACTGCGCACCCACATGCGCGAGGAACTGGCGGCGCTGCACCGCCGGCTCGGCGCCACCTTCGTCTACGTCACGCACGACCAGGTCGAGGCGATGACCATGTCGAACCGCATCGCCCTGATGGACGGCGGCCGTATCCTGCAGTTCGGCACCGCGGCCGATCTCTACGAGCGGCCGGCCTCGCTCGCCGTCGCCCGTTTCATCGGTTCGCCGTCGATCAACCTGCTGCCGGTCGAGATCGAGGCGGGCGGATCGATCACCGCCTTCGGCCGCCCGTTAGGCATCCATGCGACGGCCGAGGTCGGGCCGGCGGTGCTCGGCGTCCGGCCGGAGGACGTCGTGGTCGGGGCGCCGGGCC
Organism: Pinisolibacter sp. DMC19; assembly: GCF_056313985.1. Classification (NCBI taxonomy): domain Bacteria; kingdom Pseudomonadati; phylum Pseudomonadota; class Alphaproteobacteria; order Hyphomicrobiales; family Ancalomicrobiaceae; genus Pinisolibacter; species Pinisolibacter sp. DMC19. The sequence goes on from NZ_JBQUZF010000007.1 coordinate 110,515, forward strand.
TCGCGGCGCGACTGGTGCGGGTCGAGCGTCACGGCGCCGACTGTTTCGAGACCTATGCGCCGCTCGCCGACGACACGCTGCGCGTCGTCGCCCGCCGCGCGCCGAGTGCGGTCGCCGGGGCGGGCGAGATCGTGTCGCTCGGCATCGCCGCCGAACGGGCCCATCTCTTCGGTGCCGACGGGCAACGTCGCCCGACCGCCTTCCGCGTCGAGGTGCCGGCATGAGCGTCGCGGCGACCTTTTCCGGCGCGGTCCGGACGATCGCGCGGCCGGTCGACCGCGAGGCGCGGGCGCGGCGGACGGGGCTGCTCTTCGCGGCGCCGGCGGTGCTCCTGCTCTTCGCGATCTACCTCGTGCCGATGTTCGTGCTCGCGGGCTTCGCGCTGACCGACTATCGGCTCGGGGCGCTCGCGACCCGTTTCGTCGGGCTCGACAACTTCGTCCGCGCCTTCTCCGATCCGGTCTTCGTGCGGGCGACCGCCAACACCGTGCTCTATGCGGCGATCGTCATTCCCGGTGGCGTCTTCCTCGGGCTCGGGGCGGCGCTGCTGATCGAGGGGCGGCGGCGCAGCCGGTCGTTCTTCGAGACCGCCTATTTCCTGCCGGTGACGGCGACCCTGGTCGCCATGGCGACGGTGTTCCAGTTCCTGCTGCACCCGTCGATCGGGCCGATCAACGCGGCGATCGTCGCGCTCGGCTTCGAGCCGGTCGCCTTCCTGTCGACGCCGAAGCTGCTGGTGCCGACCATGGCGGTGATCGGCATCTGGCAGGTCGTCGGCTTCAACATGGTGCTGTTCCTCGCCGGCCTCTCGGCCATCCCGCGCGATCTGCACGAGGCGGCGCGGCTCGACGGCGCGCGTCACCCGATCGACCGGTTCCTGACCGTCACCTGGCCGATGCTCGGGCCGACGACGATGTTCGTCGTCGTCACCACCTCGATCACCGCCTTCAAGGTGTTCGAGACCGTCGCCGTGCTCACCCACGGGCGCGGCGGCACCGAGACGATGCTCTACGACCTCTATCTCGAGGGCTTCGAATATTCGAACACCGGCTATGCCGCGGCGCTGACGCTGCTCTTCCTGGCGGTCGTCCTGGTGCTGTCGATCGGCCAGACCCTCCACCTCGATCGCAAGGTTCACTATCGATGAGCGGTTCGACGGGACGCTGGGCTTCGCGCGTGGTGCTGGCCGCCGGGGCGGCTCTGATGCTGCTGCCGTTCTGGTGGATGTTGCTCACCGCGATGCGTTCGCCGGCGGAGATCTTCCACGGCTCGCTCTTGCCGGTGATCGACCTCTCCGCGGCGCTCGACAACTTCGGCCGCGCGGCGGCGCAGGTGCCGATGGCGCGGTTCATGGCGAACGGCGTGATCGTCTGCGGTGGCATCCTCGCGGTGCAGGTCCTGACCGCTGTGCCGGCGGCCTATGCGCTCGCCAAGCTGCGTTTTCCGGGGCGTGATCTGCTCTTCGCCGCGGTGGTCGCCGCCCTCGCCGTGCCGATGCAGGCGCTCGCCCTGCCGCTCTTCGTCGGCCTGTCGAAGGCGGGGCTGCTCGACACCTACTTCGCGATGATGGTGCCGTTCTTCCTGTCGGTCTTCGCCATCTTCCTCTTCCGCCAGTCGTTCCGCTCCTACCCCGACGAGATCGTCGACGCGGCGCGGCTCGACGGATTCTCGGAGTGGGAGATCTGCTGGGGGCTGGTGCTGCGCGGCTCGCTGCCGGCGCTCGCGGCCTTCGCGGTGTTCTCGGTGGTCGCCCACTGGAACGACCTCTACTGGCCGATGATCGTCGTCTCTACGCCCAGCCTCGCGCCGCCGCCGCTCGGCATGATGATCTTCGCCGACGTCGAGAGCGGCGCCAACTACGGCGCGCTGATGGCCGGCGCGACGATGATCACGGCGCCGATGGTCGTCGCCTTCCTTCTCGCCCGACGGCAGTTCGTCGCCGGCATCACGATGTCCGGGGTCAAGTGACCCGGAAAGCGCCTCCCGCTCCAAACCAGACGAAACGGAGATCCCCATGTCGTTCGTGAAACGCATCGCCGCCGCCGCGCTCGCGGTCGGGCTCGCGTTGCCGGCCGCGGCCTCGGCCGAACCGGTGACACTCAAGGTGCTCTACAACCTGCCGGGCTTCACCAAGTTCCATCAGCCGATCGCCGACGCGTTCATGGCCGCCAACCCGGACGTCAAGATCGAGTTCCTGGCGCCGGCCGCCGGCTACAACGAGGGTCAGCAGCAGGTGCTGCGCGCCGCGGTCACCGGCAATCTGCCGGACGTCTACTTTTCCGGCTACAATCTGACCGCCGAGCTCGTCCACACGCTGGCGCCGCGCGGCCAGATCTCCGATCTCGGGCCGTTCATCGCCAAGGAAGGCGGTCAGGCCTTCCTCGACGCCAACTATTCGCCGCGCATGGCGGCGCTCGGCGTGATCGACGGCAAGCAGTACGGCCTGCCGGTCAACGCCTCGTCGCCGATCATGTACGTGAACGCCGATCTCGTCGCCAAGGCGGGCGGCGATCCCGCGCACATGCCCGACACGTTCGACGGCCTGATCGCGCTCGCCAAGAAGATCCACGACGCCGACCCGAAGGTCGCCGGCATCGCCTACGACATCGCCGGCTGGCCGGACGACTGGCTGTGGCAGGCGCTGATCGTGTCGCAGGGCGGCCAGATGGTCGATCCGGCGACCGGCAAGGCCGGCTTCGACAACGCCATCGGCCTCAAGGCGCTGCAGTTCACCCGCCGCTTCGTCACCGAAGGCGGCCAGGTGGTGCTCGACTGGGATCAGGCGCGCCAGCAATTCGGCGCCGGCCTCACCGGCTTCCTGTTCTCGACGCCGGCCCACGTCCAGACCATCGAAGGTCTCGTCGGCGACCGCTTCAAGCTCGTCACCACGACCTTCCCGCTCGAGGACAAGGTCAAGGGCGGCGTGCCGACGGGCGGCAACTCGGCGGTGATCCTGACCCAGGACAAGGCCAAGCAGGACGCGGCCTGGAAGTACCTCAAGTGGATCACCGGTCCCGCGGCGCAGAACACCATCGTCCGCATCACCGGCTATCTGCCGACCAACAAGAACGCCACCGGCCCGGACTATCTCGGCCCCTACTACGTCGAGCGTCCCAACGTGAAGACCGCGTCGCTGCAGGCCGACAAGTCGCTGCCGTGGGCGGGCTATCCGGGCGGCGATTCCGTCCGCATCTGGCGCACCCAGCGCGACATCGTCGGCAAGGTGATGCGCGGCGAGATCTCGCCCGAGCAGGGTCTGAAGGACATGGTCGCCGAGACCAACGCCCTGATGACCAAGTGAACCAGGGGTCCGGTCGACGGCGCGGGGGCATCCCCCGCGTCGTTCCGGAAGGAGCCATGAAGATCATCCAGATCACCGATACCCACCTCGTCCGGCCCGGCCGGCGAGTCAACGGCGTCGACCCGGAAGCGCAGCTGCGCGCCGCGATCGCCGACATCATCGATCGTCACGCCGATGCCGAAATCCTGGCGATCACCGGCGATCTCTGCGACGACGGCGATCCGGAGGCCTACGGGCTGCTCGACGACATCCTGGCGCCGCTGCCCTTCCCCTATCGGCTGATGCTCGGCAACCACGATCATCGCCCGGCCTTCGTCGGCGCCTTCCCGCATCACCCGCGCGACGCGGCCGGCTACGTCCAGTCGTGGCTCGACACGAAGCACGGGCGGCTCCTCTTCCTCGACACGCACGAGGCGGGGGTGATCGGCGGCATCTACGGGCCGGATCGGCTCGCCTGGCTCGACGCGGCGCTGGAAGGCGCGGGCGAGGAACCGGTGACGGTCTTCCTCCACCATCCGCCGATGCCCGATGGGCTCGCCCATTTCCGCAACATCGGCCTGCACGACGACGGTGCGGTGATGGCGCGGTTGCGCGCCCATCGGCCCGGCGTGCGTCACGTGGTGTTCGGCCATGTCCACGTGCCGATCGCCGGCAACGACCGCCACGGCATCGCCTTCTCCTCGGGTCAGGCCTGTGCCCACCGCTTCGTCACCGACATCGACGACCTGTGCCCGGCGTGGACCGACGGTCGGCCGTGCTACCGGGTGCTGGTGATCGACGACTTCGGCTTCCGCGCCTATGCCTCGGAAGTCGGCGAGACGCCGACGGCCAAGGCGACGTTCTGCGCCGGTCCCTGAGCGGCGCTCGCGCGATCGGCCTTCCTCCGTCCGCCGTCGCGGGCCGCGATGCGTTCGAGCATCCGTTCCGCGGCGACGGCGGCGGCGCGCGAGCCGTCGGCCACGCCCGACACTTCCTTCATGTCCCAGGACGACGCCGTCCAATGCCAGCGGCCGGCGTGCGGTCCGCCGGCGATGCGATGGACGCGGCCGTAACCGACGCCGGCCATCGAGGCGAAGAAATCGGGTCTGCGGCTGCCGTCGGGCTTGCCGAAGGGCCGCCAGTTCAACCGCGGCTTTTCGATCTGTTCTTCGCTCATCGTTTCTCTGCCCCGGCTCACGTCCGGTCGATCGTGTTTCAGGACGAGCCTGCGACGGTCTTCGTTGCCGATTGATGACGGTCTCCCTGCCCGCCGGACCGTGTGACGCCCCCGCCGCGCCACGGACGTCGCGGCCACCGGCCGCAGGAGACGGGTATCGCATCGCCACTATGGTGATATCGCCCAATTTGAATGATCGAATATCGATGCATAATGGGTATTCGCACGAAGACGGGGAGATCGCTTCGGCGTAGTCTCGAGGCAGGTCGAAATCGTGCCGTTACGGCACGGAGACAGATCGTCGCGCCAGGGAGAGACCCATGAAGATCGTCGTCGCGCCGGACTCGTTCAAGGAGAGCCTGTCGGCCCTCGACGTGGCGCGCGCGCTCCGCGACGGTTTCGCCGAGGTGTGGCCGGACGCCGACTACGCGTTGGTGCCGGTCGCCGACGGCGGCGAGGGGACCGTCGATGCGCTGGTCGCCACCACCGGCGGCAAGCGGGTGGCGACGCGGGTCGTCGGTCCGCTCGGCAATCAGATCGAGGCCTTCTGGGGCCTCTCGGGCGACGGCAAACTGGCGATCGTCGAAATGGCGGCGGCGGCCGGGCTGATGCTGGTGCCGCCGGCCGAGCGCAATCCGCTGGTCACCACGACATACGGCCTCGGCCAGCTGATCCGCGCGGCGCTCGACGCCGGCGCCCGGCGCTTCGTCGTCGGCATCGGCGGCTCGGCCACCAACGATGCCGGCGCCGGCATGATCCAGGCGCTCGGCGGGCGGCTGCTCGATGCCGAAGGCCGCGATCTTCCTCCCGGCGGCGGTGCGCTGGCGTCGCTCGAGTGGATCGACCTCTCCGGGCTCGATCCGCGGCTTTCCGAATGCACCATCGACGTCGCCTGCGACGTCGACAATCCGCTCTGCGGCCCCAAGGGCGCCTCGGCGATCTTCGGACCGCAGAAGGGCGCGACGCCGGAGATGGTCGCCACCCTCGACCGCAACCTCGCCCGTTTCGCGACGGTGGTGAAGACCGAACTCGGCATCGAGGTCGCCGACCTCCCCGGATCCGGTGCCGCCGGCGGGCTCGGCGCGGGCCTGCGTGCGGTGGTCGGGGCGACGCTGCGGCCGGGCGTCGAGATCGTCATGGAGGCGGTCGGCATGGACGCGATCGTCGCCGACGCCGACCTCGTCGTCACCGGCGAGGGCCGCATCGACGGTCAGACCGTCCACGGCAAGACGCCGGTCGGCGTCGCCGCGGTGGCGCGCCGCCACGGCTGTCCGGTGATCGCCATCGCCGGCTCGGTCGGCGCCGGCGCCGAGGCGGTCCATGCCCACGGCATCGACGCCGTCTTCGGCATCCTGCCGCGCCCCTGCACCCTCGCCGAGGCGCTCGCCGAGGCCGAACCCAACCTGCGCCGCACGGCGCGCAACGTCGCCGCCACCCTGGCGCTCGGCGGCTTCGGCCGCGGCGCGAAGGGCTGAGCCGCCCCCCACTCCATCCGCCTTCGGGCGTCGAGGATCCGATCGATGAAACGCCAGCGCAGAGCCAAGATCGTCGCCACCGTCGGACCGGCCAGTGCCGATCCGGCCATGCTGAAGCGCCTGTTCGAGGCGGGTGTCGACACGTTCCGTCTGAACTTCAGCCACGGCTCTCACGCCGATCACGCCGCGGTCTTCGCCGCGATCCGCGATCTCGAGCGCGAGACGAAGGCGCCGATCGGCATCCTCCAGGACCTCCAGGGTCCGAAGATCCGCATCGGCCGGGTCGCCGGCGGCAAGGTCGTGGTGGCAGCCGGCGACAGCGTCGTCTTCCGCCCCGGCACCGAGCCGGGCGGCATCGACGCCCTGCCGCTGCCCCATCCCGAGATCTTCGCCGCGGTGCTGCCCGGCCACGAGCTGCTGATCGACGACGGCCGGGTTCGCCTGCGCGTCGTCGCGGTCGATGCCGACCGGATCGAGACCGAAGTGCTGGTCGGCGGCACGCTCTCCGACCGCAAGGGCGTCAATCTGCCGGGCACGGTGCTCGACCTGTCGCCGCTGACCGCCAAGGACCGCGCCGACCTCGCCTTCGGCCTCGAGCTCGGGGTCGACTGGGTGGCGCTCTCCTTCGTGCAGAAGGCGTCGGACGTGATCGAGGCGCAGGCGCTGATCGGCGATCGCGCTGGCCTCGTCGCCAAGATCGAGAAGCCCTCGGCGCTGGACGAGATCGACGCGATCATCGCCATGTCCGACGGCATCATGGTGGCGCGCGGTGACCTCGGCGTCGAAATCCCGCACGAGCACGTGCCGGGCCGCCAGAAGGAACTGGTGCGTGCCTGCCGCCTCGCCGGCAAGCCGGTGATCGTGGCGACACAGATGCTCGACTCGATGATCACCTCGCCGACGCCAACCCGCGCCGAGGCCTCCGACGTCGCCACCGCGATCTACGACGGTGCCGACGCCGTCATGCTCTCGGCGGAATCGGCGGCGGGCCAGTATCCGGTCGAGGCGGTGTCGATGATGGACCGCGTCATCCGCGCCACCGAGGCCCACGGGCTCTATCCCTCGATCGTCCATGCCTCGGCGACGCACGACGAGCGCACGGCGCAGCACGGCGTCGCGGCGGCGGCGGCGGATCTCGCGGTGTCGATCGATTCCGCCCTGATCGTCGCCTTCACCTCGTCGGGGGCGACCGCGGCGCGCATCGCCCGCAAGCGGCCGGCGCTGCCGATCCTGGCGCTGACGCCGTCGAGCACGGTGTCGCGGCGTCTCGCGCTGATGTGGGGCGTGCAGGGCCTGCCGTCGAACGGCGCCCACGGCTACGACGAAATGATTTCGCTGGCGACCCGCGCGGCGCTCGACGAGGGGCTGGTCGAACGCGGCCGCAACTTCGTGGCGGTGGCGGGCATTCCCTTCGGGGTGGCGGGTTCGACGAACAATCTCCGGGTCGTCGAAGTCGCCTGAACCCCGCCGGACGGTGCCGTCGGCATCCGTACGGTCGGCGCGGGAGAGGACCCTCCGCCTCTCCCGCGCGCTTTTTTGCGCTATGGTCGCGACACGACGCGCCATGCCGCCGGCGCGCGACCGGAGGATCTCGCGTGAACATCGATCGTCAGCTGGCCCAGTCGATCGTCGATCGTTCGATGCAGATCATCGACTGCAACATCAACATCATGGACGCCCGCGGCGTGATCATCGCCAGCGGCGATCCGGCGCGCGTCGGCGAGATCCATCAGGGCGCGCTGCTGGTCCTGTCGCGCCAGAAGGTGATCGAGATCGACGAGGCCTTCGCGCCGAAGCTCGACGGCGTGCGCCCGGGCGTCAACCTGCCGCTGCGCGCCGGCGACGAGGTGGTCGGCTGTATCGGCCTGACCGGCGATCCGGCCGAGGTGGCGCGGTTCGCCGAACTCGTCCGCCTCGCCGCCGAGACCATGCTGGAACAGGCGCGGCTCGCCGACCTCGTCGCCCGCGACGCCCGCATGCGCGAGGAATTCGTGCTGGCGCTGGTGCGCGGCGAGGCGCTCGATCCCTCGCGGCTCGAATGGGCGACGCGTTCCGGCCTCGATCCGGCGCTGCCGCGCGTCGCCGTGGTGATCGAGGTCGACGGCGGCGGGCTCGAGCGCGAGGCGCTGCTCGTCGAACTGCAACGGCTGCACACGTTGATCGCGACGCCGCAGCGCGGCCATCTCGCCGCCACCCTGTCGCTCGACGAAGTCGTCGTACTGATGCCGGCGGCCGCCGATCCGGTGGTCCATCGCCGGCTGGTCGAGGATCTGGCGCGGCGGCTGCGCGGCCGCAGCCCGCTCGGCCTGCAGTTCGCGCTCGGCCGCGCCTTCGAGGGTGCCGACGGCGTCGCCCGGTCCTACCGGGTGGCGGCGGCGACGCTCTCGGTCGGCAGGCGGAGCGGCGGGACGGGTGACGTCTTCGTCTACGACGACCTGCGTCTGCCGGTGCTGGTCGCCTCGCTCGGCGACGGCTGGCAGCGGCACGAACTCGCCGAACCGGCCCGGCGGCTGGCGGCGGCGGATCGCAAGGGCGAACTCGCGCGCACGCTCGCGGTGTGGTTCGACAACGGCATGCAGCATGCCCGCACCGCCGCGGCGCTCGGCATCCACCGCAACACGCTCGACTATCGCATGAAGCGGATCGCCGAGGTCTGCGGCCTCGATCTCGGCGCGACGGCGGATCTGATGCTGCTCTACCTCGCCCTCCAGGTGGACGAGACGCGATGACGGCTTCGCCGGTGCTCCGGGTCGGCTTCGTGCCGGCGCACAATTTCACGCTCTCGGCGCTGTCGCTCTTCGTCGACACGCTGAGACTGGCGGCGGACGAGGGCGACCGCTCGCGCCCGATCCGCTGCCACTGGTCGATCATGGCGGCGAGCCCGCAGCCGATCCGCGCCTCCTGCGGCCTCACCGTCAACCGCACCGCGCCGCTCGGCGAGCCGACCGACTTCGACTACGTGGTCGTCGTCGGCGGCATCCTGCACGGCGGCGATCAGATGGACGGCGAGACGCTCGCCTGGCTGAAGCGGGTGGCCGCCGCCGGGGTGACGCTGGTCGGCGTCTGCACCGGGTCCTTCGTGCTGTCGCGCGCCGGCCTGATGAACGGTCGGCGGGTCTGCGTCTCGTGGTATCACGCCGCCGACTTCGCCGAGGCCTTCCCGGACCAGATCCCGGTCGCCGACCGGCTCTTCGTCGACGACGGCGACCGCGTCACCTGTTCCGGCGGGGCGGGGGTGGCCGATCTCGCGGCGCATCTGGTCGAACGTCACATCGGCCGGGCGCCGGCCCTCAAGGCGCTGCACGTCATGCAGTTGCAGGCGGCGCGCGGGGCGGATGCCGCCCAGCCGCATCTGCCGCTCGACGAGGCGGTCGGCGACGAACGGGTGCGCCGCGCGCTCCTCGTCATGGAACAGGCGATCGCCGAACCGATCGCGATCGAGACGATCGCCGAACGGGCGGGGCTCTCGGCGCGGCAGCTCGAGCGGCTGTTCCGTGCGACGCTCGGGGCGGCGCCGGCCGCGGTCTATCGCCGGCTGCGGCTCGGCCAAGCCCGCTGGCTGATCGAGAACACGACGAAGAGCCTGACGACCGTCGCGGTGGAGACCGGCTTCTGCGACGCCTCGCACTTCTCGCGGCAGTTCCGCGCCGTCTTCGGGCAGGCGCCTTCGGACCTGCGCGGCGGGCAGCCCGAACGCGGCGATCAGCGCGCCGCTTCGTTCAGCACGCCGAGGACGTAAGGCGCGAAGGACCGCGCCGTCTCGATCCGCCAGGCACCACCTTCGGGGCGGACGAGGACGATCTCGGCCTTGGCGAAGACGGTGCGGCTCGCCGATCCCGGTGGGAAGACATGGTCGGCGAGATCGAGCGGGCTTGCGGCATTGACGATCTCGGGCACGCGGTCGCCCTCGAGCGCGAGGCCGACGTTGCGGTGGGAGACGTCGACGGCGGAATGGAACGTGTCGCCGAGCGCCACGTCGATGGCGGCGGGAAGCGTCGCTTCTTCCGCCTCGGGGGCGACGAGCAGCCATTCGTCCGGGCCGAGCCGGGCGGCGAAGCGATCGGCGGTGCCCCGCACCGTGTTGATGGCACCGGTGAGGTCGAAGCCGACGACGTCGGTCTTCGTCGCGGCGATCTCGGGGGCGAGGCGCAGGACGACGCGGGCGGCGAGCGGGGCCGGCTCGATCGTCACGCCGGGAAGGCGCGTCGCTGCGGGAGCGAGGGCGGGGCGGCGGATCGGGGTCGGGTCAGCCATCGAGGCGTTCTCCCTTGGCGTCGAAGAACACGGGCGAGGCGATCACCGCGCGGGTGAAGCCGCCGGCGTCGGTCGAGATCCACACCGTCTCGCCGATCCGGGCGCGACCGCCGGCGACGACGGCGAGCGCGATCGACCGGTCGAGCACGGCGCTCATGTAGCTCGAGGTGACGTGGCCGATCATCTTCATCGGGATCGGCTGGTTCGGCGTGGCGACGATCTGGGCGCCCTCGACCAGCACCTCCGTCGGGTCGACCGGCAGGAGGCCGACGAACTGGCGCCGGTCGGCGACGAGCATGTCGGGGCGGATCAGCGAACGCTTGCCGACGAAGTCGGGCTTTGCCTTGGCGATCATGCCGGCATAGCCGACGTCGTCGGGCGTCATCGTGCCGTCGGTGTCCTGACCGACGACCAGATAGCCCTTCTCGGCGCGCAGCACGTGCATCGCCTCGGTGCCGTAGGGCGTGATGCCGAAGGGCTCACCCGCGGCATGGACCGCTTCCCAGACGGCACGCCCGTGGTCGGCCGGCACGTTGATCTCGAAGCCTAGTTCGCCGGTGAAGGACACGCGGAAGAGCCGGGTCGGCACGCCGCAGATCCTGCCCTCGCGCACGCTCATGTGGGGCATGGCGGCGGCCGAGAGATCGATCCCCTCGACGAGGCCTTCGAGCACGGCGCGGGCCTTGGGCCCCTGAACCGCGATCACCGCCCATTGCTCGGTGGTCGAGGTCAGGTGGACGCGCAGCTCCGGCCATTCGGTCTGGAGATAGTCCTCCATGTGGGCGAGCACGCGGGCGGCACCGCCGGTCGTCGTCGTCACGTGGAAACGGTCGGCGGCGAGGCGGGCGACGACGCCGTCGTCCATGACGAAGCCGTCCTCCTTCAGCATCAGCCCGTAGCGGCAGCGCCCCGTTTCGAGCTTGGCGAAGGCGTTGACGTAGAGCCGGTTCAGGAACTCGGCCGCGTCGGGGCCGACGACCTCGATCTTGCCGAGGGTCGAGGCGTCGAAGAGGCCGACGCTCGCCCGCACCGCCCGGCACTCGCGGGCGACGGCGGCGTGCAGGTCCTCGCCTGCCGAGGGGAAGGCCTGCGCGCGCAGCCACTGGCCGACCGGCTCGAAGAGGGCGCCGCGCTCTTCCGCCCAGTCGTGGATCGGCGTGCGGCGGGTCGGCTCGAAGAGCTCGTGGCGGTTGATGTTGACCAGCGCGCCGAAGGAGACCGGGGTGAAGGGCGGGCGGAAGGTCGTGGTGCCGACCGCCGGGATCTCGCGGTCGAGCAGTTCGGCGACGAGGCCGAGGGCGTTCATGTTCGACGTCTTGCCTTGGTCCGACGCCATGCCGGTGGTGGTGTAGCGCTTGACGTGCTCGATCGAATGGAAGCCCTCGCGCACCGCGAGGCGGATGTCCTTGGCGGTGACGTCGCCCTGGAAGTCGACGAAGGCGCGGACCTTCACCGGGTTCTCGTCGGTCGGCAGGACGCGGACGGGGACGAAGCCGGTCGGCGTCGGCGTGGCGGTGAAGCTCCGGGCTTCCGAGATCCCGGCGGCTTCCGCGCCGGCGGCCCAACCCTCGGCGAGGCAGGCGGCGAGGTCGAAGCTGGCGCGGCAGGCGCCGGCCGAGCGTTCCTTCTGCACCGAGGTGCCGGGGACGAAACAGTCGATCGCGGCATTCCAGACCAGCTTGCCGCGCGACTGCGAGAAGAGATGGACGCTCGGCGTCCAGCCGCCGGACATGCCGACGCAGTCGCAGGGGAGCGACCGGCGCGGGCCGACGACGCGACCGGTGGCGTCGATCGGTGCCACGACGAGGGCCGAGACGCGGGTCTTGCCCTCCGCCCGGATCACCGTGTGGCCGGAGAGGACGGTGACACCGGCGGCGAGCGCTTCGGCGCGCTCGGGGCCGGCGATCTCGGCGGCGCGCAGGTCGACGATGGTGACGGCGATGCCGGCGGCGGCGGTGTCGAGGGCAGCGCGATAGGCCGAGGCGCCGGTGGTGGCGAAGACGGCGCGGGTGCCGGGCAGGGCCGCCCAGCGATTGACGAAGGCGCGGACGCTCTCGGCCAGCATGATGCCGGGGCGGTCGTTGTCGGCGAAGACCAGCGGCCGCTCGAAGGAGCCGGTCGCGAGCACGACCTCGCCCACCCGCATCTGCCACAGCCGCTCGCGCACCCGGCCGTCGGGCGCGTCGAGATGGTCGGCGACGCGCTCCACGCCGACGACGTGGTTGTGGTTGTAGTAGCCGAAGACGGTGGTGCGCGGCAGGCACGTGACGTTCGAAGCCGCCGCCAGTTCGGCGACCGTCTCGGCGAGCCACTGCGTCGCCGGCCTGCCGTCGATCTCGGAGGTGAGGTCGTGCAGCAGCGAGCCGCCGAACTCGGATTGTTCGTCGGCGATCGCCACGCGCCTGCCCGAACGGCTGGCGGCGAGGGCTGCGGCGAGGCCGGCGGGGCCGGCGCCGACGATCAGCACGTCGAAATGGGCGTGGCGATTGGCGTAGCGGTCGGGATCGGGGGCGGTCGGCGCCTTGCCGAGGCCGGCGGCGGCGCGGATGATCGGCTCGTAGACCTTGGTCCAGAAGGACTTCGGCCACATGAAGGTCTTGTTGTAGAAGCCGGTGACGAAGAGCGGCGACAGGGAATCGTTGATCGCGCCGACGTCGAAGGCGAGGCTCGGCCAGCGGTTTTGGCTCTGCGTCTTCAGCCCGTTCGTCGCCTCGATCACCGAGACGCGGTTGTTGGGATCGACCCGGCCGGGGCCGCGATCGACGGCGACCAGCGCGCTCGGTTCGTCCGACCCGTGGGTCAGGATGCCGCGCGGGCGGTGGTATTTGAAGGAACGGCCGACGAGGTGGCGTCCCGCTGCGATCAACGCCGAGGCGAGCGTGTCGCCGCGGAAGGCCGGTATTTGTTCGCCGTCGAAGGAAAAGGTGATCGGCTTCGAACGGTCGATGCGACCACCGGTGGCGAGGCGACGGGGGGCGGTCATCGGGCGGCCTCCGCGGGCACGGGATCGGGGCGCGGTTCGCCGCTGCGATAGCTGGCGAGGAACCGATCGCTCACCGTGTCGCGCAGGGCGTTGAACCAGCGGCCGCAGCCGTGGACGTGGTTCCAGCGCTCGGCCAGCACGCCCTTGGTGTTGGCGCGCATGTAGAGGAAGGCGCCCCAGGCGATGTCGTCGAGGGCGGACGGATCGGTCGGGCGGGCGATGTGGGCCTCGCCGCCGCAGCGGAACTCGGTCTCGGCGCGCGGCCCGCAGAAGGGACAGTCGATCAGCAGCATCTCGGGGTCCTCAGTGCGCGACCGCCGCAGCGGCGGCTTCGTCGATCAGCCGGCCGGTGACGAACCGATCGAGCGAGAAGGGGCGGGAGATCGGGTGGGGTTCGCCCTTGGCGAGGCAATGGGCGAAGAGGTTGCCCGAGCCCGGCGTCGCCTTGAATCCGCCGGTGCCCCAGCCGGCATTGACGTAGAGGCCGGGGATCGGCGTCAGGCCCTGGATCGGCGAGCGATCGACGGTGTTGTCGGTGATGCCGCCCCACGAGCGCATCATCTTGACCCGGGTGAAGATCGGGAAGAGCTCGCAGATGGCGTCGAGCGTGTGGATCGGGATCTGCAGGCCGCCCTGCTGCGAATAGCCGACGTATTGATCGGTGCCGGCGCCGATCACCAGTTCGCCCTTGTCGGACTGGGAAACGTAGGCGTGGACGGCGTTCGACATGACGACGCAGGGCATGGTCGGCTTCATCGGCTCGGAGACCAGCGCCTGCAGGGGCTGGCTCTCGAGCGGCACGCGCACGCCGAAGAGGCTCATCAGCTGCGAGGTATGGCCGGCGACGGAGACGCCGACGCGCTTCGTGGCGATGGGACCGCGCGATGTGACGAGGCCGCAGACGGCGCCGAAGGCGTCGCGCTCGAGGCCGAGGACCTCGCAGTTCTCGACGATGTCGACGCCGAGCGCGGAGGCGGCGCGGGCGAAGCCCCAGTTGACGGCGTCGTGGCGGGCGGTGCCGCCGCGCCGCTGCAGGGCGGCGCCGAGGACGGGGTAACGCTTGCCCGGCGAAAGATCGAGCTCGGGGCAGAAGGCCTTGGTCTCTTCCGGCGTCAGCCACTCGTTGTCGATGCCGTTGAGCCGATTGGCGTGGACGTGGCGGCGGAAGCTCACGACGTCGTGGTGATGATGCGCCAGCATCAGGATGCCGCGCTGGGAGAACATCACGTTGTAGTTCAGCTCGGCCGACAGGCCTTCCCAGAGCTTCAGCGAATGTTCGTAGATCGCCGCGCTCTCGTCGTAGAGGTAGTTCGAGCGGACGATCGTGGTGTTGCGGCCCGAGTTGCCGCCGCCGATCCAGCCCTTCTCGAGCACCGCGACATTGGTGATGCCGTGTTCCTTGGCGAGGTAGTAGGCGGTCGCCAACCCATGCCCGCCGCCGCCGATCACCACGGCGTCGTAGGACGCCTTCGGCGAGGCCTTGCGCCATTGCTCGCCCCAGCCGAGATGGGCGCCGAGCGCCTGGGCCACCAGGGAGGAGAGGGAGAACCTTCGCATCGTTCGCTCTTTCGCCGTCGACCGCGGAACGTCGTGCCGACCGGGCGGACGGACGCGACGGTGACAGTGTCGCGGTTTTGCCCGCGCGGGGCTTGCAGGGGCGCGACGTCGACTTGGATTTTTCCGACATGACGTGTCGGTTCCGTCTTGGGCGCGCGCCAACGAAACCGCCCGGCGCGGGGCGCGCCGGGCGGTTCCTTCGGGCGGGGCATCGCTGGGGACGACGTCTCGCCGTCACTTCAGGTCGAAGCGATCCGCGTTCATCACCTTGACCCAGGCGGCGACGAAGTCCGCGACGAACTTCGCCGCGTTGTCGTCCTGGGCGTAGACCTCGGCATAGGACCTGAGGATCGAGTTCGAGCCGAAGACCAGATCGACGCGGGTCGCCGTCCACTTCATCGCCCCGGTCGCCCGGTCGCGGATCTCGTAGGTGCCCGCGGCGGTCGGGGCCCAGGTGTTGGCCATGTCGACGAGGTTGACGAAGAAGTCCGTCGTCAACGCGCCGATCCGGTCGGTGAAGACACCGTGACGGCTGCCGCCGTGGTTGGCGCCGATCACCCGGAGACCGCCGACGAGCACCGTCGTTTCCGGCCCGGTCAGGCCCATCAGCTGGGCCCGATCGAGCAGCAGATCCTCGCCCGGCACCGCCCAGTCCTTCTTCAGCCAGTTGCGGAAGCCGTCGTGGACGGGCTCCAGCACCGCGAAGGAGGCGACGTCGGTCTGGTCCTGGTGCGCGTCGCCGCGGCCGGGAGCAAACGGCACCGTCACGTCGAAGCCCGCGGCCTTGGCCGCCAGTTCGATGCCGACGTTGCCGGCGAGCACGATCGTGTCGGCGACGCTGGCGCCGACGTCCTTCGCGATCGCCTCCAGCACCGTCAGCACCTTGGCGAGGCGGGCGGGCTCGTTGCCCTCCCAGTCCTTCTGCGGGGCGAGACGGATGCGGGCACCGTTGGCGCCGCCGCGGAAGTCGGAGCCGCGGAAGGTGCGGGCGCTGTCCCAGGCCGTCGTCACCAGATCGGCGATCGAGAGACCGGAGGCGACGATCTTCGCCTTGGCGGAGGCGACGTCGAAGCTCTTCGGGCCGGCGGGGATCGGGTCCTGCCAGATCAGATCTTCGCTCGGCACGTCCGGACCGATCCAGCGCGACTTCGGCCCCATGTCACGGTGGGTCAGCTTGAACCAGGCGCGGGCGAAGGTCTGCGAGAAATAGGCCGGATCGGCATGGAAGCGCTCGGAAATGGCGCGATAGGCCGGGTCGAGCTTCATCGCCATGTCGGCATCGGTCATGATCGGATTCTTCCGGATCGACGGATCCTCGACGTCGACGGGGCGGTCTTCGTCGCGGATCGACACCGGCTCCCACTGCCAGGCACCGGCCGGGCTCTTGCGCAGCTCCCACTCGTGGCCGAGCAGCATGTCGAAATAGCCGGCGTCCCAACGGGTCGGGTGCGTCGTCCAGGCGCCCTCGAGGCCGCTCGTCACGGTGTCGCGACCGATGCCGCGGGTGGTGTGGTTGACCCAGCCCAGACCCTGCTCGGCGATGTCGGCGCCTTCCGGGGCGGGACCCAGATTCTCGGCGCGACCGTTGCCGTGGGCCTTGCCGACGGTGTGGCCGCCGGCGGTCAGGGCGACGGTCTCCTCGTCGTCCATGCCCATGCGGGCGAAGGTCTCGCGGACCTGTGCGGCGGTGGCGAGCGGGTCGGGCTTGCCGTTGACGCCTTCCGGGTTGACGTAGATGAGGCCCATCTGCACCGCGGCGAGGGGGTTCTCCATCGTCGCGGGATCGGCGACGTTCTCGTAGCGGCCGTCGGAGGGGGCCAGCCATTCCTTCTCGGCGCCCCAGTAGACGTCCTTCTCGGGATGCCAGATGTCGGCGCGGCCGAAGGCGAAGCCGTAGGACGGCAGGCCCATCGACTCGTAGGCCATGGTGCCGGCGAGCAGCATCAGGTCGGCCCAGGAGATCTTGTTGCCGTACTTCTTCTTGATCGGCCACAGCAGGCGACGGGCCTTGTCGAGATTGCCGTTGTCCGGCCAGGAGTTCAGCGGCGCGAAGCGCTGGTTGCCGGTGTTGCCGCCACCGCGGCCGTCGGCGCTGCGGTAGGTGCCGGCCGAGTGCCAGGCCATGCGGATCATCAGGCCGCCGTAGTGACCCCAGTCGGCCGGCCACCAGGCCTGGCTCTCGGTCATCAGCGCCTTCAGATCGGCCTTCAGCCTGGCGACATCGAGGGTCGCGACCGCCTTCGCATAGTCGAAGCCGGCGCCCATCGGGTCGGTCTTGCCGTCGTGCTGGTGGAGAATGTCCAGTTCGAGTGCGTTCGGCCACCACTTGGTGACGGGCTCGGCGGCACGGGTGGTCGCGCCATGCATGAAGGGGCATTTGCCCGCGGGCGTCTCGGCAGATCCGGTCATCGTCGTCTCCCTCGGCCGCGTGTCGCGGCTTCGTTGCGGTGTGAATGGGGTAGCACCGGTCATCGATAAGGAGAATTTTGAACTTCCAATTTCCGTGATAAGAAAAACTCATGAACCCGATTTCGATGCGCCATCTCCGTTACATGGAGGCCCTCCTGCGCCACGGCCACTTCGGCCGGGCGGCGGAGGCGATCAACATTTCGCAACCGGCCCTGTCGCTGCAGATCCGCGAGCTCGAGGCGATCCTCGGGGTGCCGCTGGTCGAGCGCGGCGGGCGGCAGATCCGGCCGACCCGTTTCGGCGAGGCCTTCGCCGAACGGGCTTCGGAGATCCTGCGTTCGGTCGACGATCTCGCCGATCTGGCGCGGGTCTTCCGCGGGCCGCTCGCCGGGCCCCTGCGGATCGGCGTCATCCCGACGATCGCGCCCTACCTCCTGCCGCGCCTGATCGCGACGCTGGCGACGAGTCATCCGACGCTCGACGTCGTGCCGCGCGAGGCGGTGACGGGGACACTCGTCGCCGAACTCCTCGACGGCCGGCTCGACACGGCGATCCTCGCCCTGCCGATCTCCGAGCCGGGGCTTACCGAGCATCCGCTCTTCGACGAGGAGTTCATGCTGGTGCGGCCGGAGGCCGAGCGCGACGAGCCGGTGCTCTCGGTCGAGGACCTGCATCGGCGGCGGCTTCTCCTGCTCGAGGAGGGGCACTGTTTCCGCGAACAGTCGCTCGCCTATTGCCGCCTGCCGTCGGTGCGCTCGGGCGACGTCATCGAGGGGAGCACTTTGGCGACGTTGGTGCAGCTGGTCGGCGCCGGGCTCGGCGTGACGCTGGTGCCGGAGATGGCGGTGTCGGTCGAGACGCGGTCGGCCCGGGTCGTCGCCCAGCGTCTGCCCGAGCCGCGGCCGACGCGGACGATCGGCATGATCTGGCGCCGCTCCAACCCGCTCGGCGTGCGCTACGCGGAGCTGGCGGACGGGGTGCGCGAGGGGTGTCGGGGGCCGGCGGGGATGGGCGGTGTCCTCTGAAACGCGAAAGCCCCGGCCTGGCGGCCGGGGCTTCCCGTGGGCACGTCGGACGGCGTGGTCAGTCGTCGTCCTTCTCGATGAGATGGGAGGCCATGACCTCGACGATGCTCTCGAGCTTGCCGCCCCATTTGGTCGCGTCCTTGGCCTCGTCCATGGTCAGGCGGCAGTTGGCACAGGCGGAGACCAGCGTCTCGGTGCCGGTCTCGGCGACCTGATCGGTCTTGATCTTGAAGACCTTGTAGCGGATCGGTGCCGAACGGGCGATCGCCTGGACGCCGCCACCGCCGCCGCAACACCAGTTGGAATTGGCGGTCGGCGTCATCTCGCGGAAGTCGGTCATCAACCCTTCGAGCAGATAGCGGGCGTCTTCCGTCGCCCCGCCGCGCCGCGAGATCTGGCAGGGGTCGTGGTAGGTGCAGGGCTCGTCGAAGGGCTTGAACTCGAACTTGCCCTCGCGCTTCAGCTTGGCGAGATATTCGGTGATGTGGAACACCTCGAAGGGCAGCGGTCGGCCGATGACGTTGGCCGCCTGCCAGCGCATCACGCCATAGGCGTGGCCGCATTCCGGGATGATCACCGTCTTCACCTTCAGCGCCTCGGCCGCCTCGACGATGCGCATCGTCATCGTCTTGGCGATGTCGGCCTTGCCGGCGAGGTAGCCGAAGTTGGTCGACTCGTAGCCCTTCGACGAGAAGGTCCAGTTGACGCCCGCATGGTTCAGGAGCTTGCCCATCGAGACGATGCTGTCGGGGTACTTCATCATCTCGATCGACGAGACGGTGAGCAGCACCTCGGCGCCTTCCTTGTCGAGCGGCAGGTCGATCTCGTTGTCGTCGGCGAGCCATTCGAGACGATCCTCGAGCTTCTCCGGCGTCAGACCGAGCGGGCTGCCGCGATCACGGCTGTTCTCGGCGGCGGCGAAGAGGTCGGCCGGGCCGATGCCGGCGGAGGCCAGCGCCTGACGGGTGGCGCCGGTGATCGAGGCGATGTCGATGCCCATCGGGCACACCAGCGTGCAGCGGCCGCACATGTTGCAAGTGTCGAAGATCAGCTCTTCCCACTCGGTCAGATCCGCCTCGGTGACCTTCGGCGCGATGCCGAGGAGGCCGAGGAAGCCGGTCTTGGAACGGTGGGCCTTGAGGATCGGCTGCAGCTTCCAGGCGGGCGTGTATTTCGGGTCCTTGGTCGCCTGATAGAAGTGGCAGGCTTCGGCGCAGAGGCCGCAGCGCACGCAGGATTCCGCCCAGGTGGCGAGCGGTCGGCCGACGAGGCCGACGAACTTGTCGACGGCGGCCTGGACGTTGACTTGGTCGGTCATGGGAGACGTCTCCTCGGGCTCAGCTCACGCGGATCTGCATCAGTTCCTCGCCGTCCGCGTCGGTGACGTGGACCGCGCAGGCCAGGCACGGATCGAAGGAATGGATCGTGCGCTGGATCTCGATCGGCTGCTTGGGATCGTGCATCCGATGGCGATCCATCAGCGCCGCCTCGTAGGCGCCGGGTTGGCCCGACGGATCGCGCGGGCCGGCGTTCCAGGTCGAGGGCACGACCGCCTGATAGTTGGCGATCTTGCCGTCCTCGATCACGATGTAATGGGCGAGACCGCCGCGCGGCGCCTCCATGTAGCCGACGCCCTTGGCGTGCTTCGGCCAGGTCGAGGGCTCCCACTTGGCGGGATTGTGGACGGCGAGATTGCCGGCCTTGATGTTGGCCGTCAGCGTCGCCAGCCAGCCGTCCATCTTGTCGGCGATCAGCTTGGTCTCGAGCGTGCGGGCGGCGGTGCGGCCCATGGTCGAGAACATGGCGGTGACCGGAAGATCGAGCTTCTTCAGCGCCATGGTCGCGAGTTCCTTGGTCTCGGCATGGCCCTTGGCGAGCAGCATCAACACGCGGGCGAGCGGGCCGACCTCGACGGCATGGCCGCGCCAGCGCGGGGCCTTGAGCCAGGAATATTCCTTGTCGACGTCGAGATGGCTGTAGCTGCCCTTCGGCCCGGTGTAGGCGAACTTGGTCTCGCCCTCCCAGGGGTGGAGCCCCTTGTCCTTGCCGCCGGCGTAGTCGTACCAGGAATGGCCGATGAACTCCTGCACCTGGGTCGGATCGCCGAGGTCGATCGGATGGATCTTGGAGAGATCGCGCCCGAGGATGACGCCGGCCGGGATCAGGTTCGACGACGGATCGCCCGAGCCCTTCTCGGGGAAGTCGCCGAAGGTCATGAAGTTGCCGAGGCCTTCGCCGCGGGCGAACCAGTCCTTGTAGAACGAGGCGATGGCCAGCGTGTCCGGCACATAGACCTCGTCGACGAAGGCCTTCATCTTCTGGATCAGCTGACGGACGTGTTCGAGACCAAGCACGTTGACCGCGGTCGAGGCCGAGCCGGAACCGGCGACCGGCGCCGAGGAGATCGGCGAGGGGGCGCCGCCGACGAGGAAGTTCGGGTGCGGGTTCTTGCCGCCGAAGATGGTGTGGACCTGCACCACCTCGCGCTGCCAGGCGAGCGCTTCCAGATAGTGGGCGACCGCCATGAGGTTCGCTTCCGGAGGCAGCCGGTACTCCGGATGGCCCCAGTAGCCGTTGGAGAAGATGCCGAGCTGGCCCGCCTCGACGAATTTCGCCAGCCGCTTCTGCGTCTCGGCGAAATAGCCGGGCGAGGACTTGGCCCAGGGGCTGATCGACTGCGCCAGCGTCGAGGTCGCGGCCGGATCGGCCTTGAGAGCCGAAACCACGTCGACCCAGTCGAGGGCGTGGAGGTGGTAGAAGTGCATCACATGGTCGTGGACGTATTGCGCGCCGACCATGAGGTTGCGGATGAGCTGGGCGTTCTCGGGAATTTCATACCCGAGCGCGTTCTCGACCGCGCGCACCGAGGCGAGACCGTGCACCAGGGTGCAGACGCCGCAGATGCGCTGGGCATAGGCCCAGGCGTCGCGCGGGTCGCGACCCTGCAGGATGATCTCGATGCCGCGCACCGAGGTGCCCGACGAGTACGCCTTGGAGATGGCGCCGTCGGCGCCGGTCTCGGCTTCGATGCGAAGATGACCCTCGATCCGGGTGATGGGGTCGACGACGACACGCTCCGTCATGGATCGCGCTCCGGTTCAGCCGCCTCGGGCAAAGCCGCGGGGCGAGGAAGGGGGTCGGGCGGGGGCGCCCGAGACTCGGTTCAGACGCCGCGGCGGGCGAGGAAGGCGCCGGTGGTGGCTCGCGAGACGAAGACCAGCACCGCGTGGAAGAGCTTGCCGAAGGGCAGCCAGATCAGCAGCAACGCCACCGACAGGATGTGGATGGCGAGCAGCGTCTCGTAGCGGGCGCCGACATGGCCGACCGCGACGAGGCCGGTGACGACCGGCGCCATGGTCACGAACCACGAGAAGTAGTCGTCGGCGTTCGAGATGAAGCGCTGCACCGGGCTGGTCATGCGCTTGATCAGAGCCGCCGCGAGGCTCAGCACCGTCACTGCGCCGACGACGTAGACGACGCCAGAGGGCAGCGTCGGCCACGACAGGCCCGTCAGGTTCTTGATGAAGAGCACGTGCGGGCGGAAGCCGAAGACCACGATCGCCAGACCGACGTGGAAGACCCAGCCGTTGAAGAAGGCGAAGCGTTCGGCGAAGGCGAAGGTCGGATGCGGCACCATGCGCCGGCCGATCTCGCGCAGGCCGGCCATGAAGGGGCCGGGCGTGCCGGGACGGGCGACGGTGCGGTCGGCGGGCTTGCCGAGGAAGAGGATGGCGAAGAGGCGCCAGAGGACGCCGAACACCATGACGGCCATGGCGACGTTGATCGCGGGGCCGCGGGCGAAGTCGAGCAGATCCATGGTTCTCACCCCTTCTTGAGCGAAGATTTGCGGCTGCGGGCGACGGCCGCGGCGGCGACACCGGCCACCGCTCCGGCGAGTGCGGCACCGCCGACCAGCTTGGCGGTCGGGCCGATCGAGCCGGAGAGCGGCGTGTAGAAGCTGCCCTTGTCCCAGAAGTCGGGCTCGGAGCAGCCGAGACAGCCGTGGCCGGACTGGATGGGGAAGGACACGCCGGCGTTCCACTTGGTGGTGGCGCAGGCGTTGTAGGTGACCGGACCCTTGCAGCCGACCTCGTAGAGGCACCAGCCGTTGCGGGCGCCCTCGTCGTCGAAGCTCTTGGCGAACTGGCCACGCTCGTAGAACGGCCGGCGATAGCAACGGTCGTGGATGTTGTCGCCGAAGAAGGCCTTCGGACGACCGAGGTGATCGAGTTCGGGGATCTTCCCGAAGGCGAGCAGGTGGGCGATCGTGCCGGTCATCGCCTCCGGGATCGGCGGGCAGCCGGGGATGGCGATGATCGGCTTGTCCTTGATGATGTCGCCGACCGAGACCGCGCCGGTGGGATTGGGGCTGGCCTTGGGGATGCCGCCGTAGGCCGCGCAGGTGCCGATCGAGATGATGGCGAAGGCGTCCTTGCAGGTGGCCTTCAGCGTCTCGAGGTTCGATTCGCCGGCGGTCGCCGAATACATGCCGTCGAGGCCGAGCGGGATCGCGCCGTCGACGGCGACGATGTACTTGCCCTTGTTGGCTTCCATCGCCTGATGGCGGGCATGCTCGATCGCCTCGCCGGAGGCGGCCATCAGCGTGTGATGGTAGTCGAGCGAGATGAAGTCGAAGATCAGGTCCTCGAGCGTCGGCCCGAAGGAGCGGGTGATCGATTCGGTGCAGCCGGTGCATTCCTGGAACGACAGCCAGATCACCGACTGCCGCCTGGCCTTGGCCAGTCCTTCCGCCATCGCGCGGGAGGCGGCGGGCGTCAGCGCCATGATGGAGCCGAGCCAGGAGGCATATTTGACGAAGGCGCGGCGCGAGACGCCGTGAGCCGCCAGTCGTTCGCCGAGTGTTTCGAAGTCAGCCACGGGACGGTTCCTCCACCGGGACGAGAGGGAGCGGGGCGGCGGCGAGGCCGTGGAGCCGGATACTGGCGGCGGCGACGTCGTCGGGATGGGATGCGAGAATGTCGGGGCAGCGGGTCACCGCCAGTTCGCGGGTGACGGTGCGGTCGCCGGCGGCGTAGTGGCGGATCCACCAGACGCCGGAGAAGCCGGTCTCGACCACTTCGGAACGGCCGGCGACGTCGAGTTCGCAAGAGACCTCGCCGCGGCCGAGCGCCTCTTCGAGAGCGGCGAGATCGGCGTCGGTGAGGGTGAGCGCGTCGAGGGCGACGATCGTCTCCTCGCCGTCGACGGCGAGGCGGGAAAGCGCCCCGGCGATCTCGCCGATGAGGGCGCGGACGATCGGGCGGGTCTCGCCCGGCTCTTCGCGTTCGGGGACGGGGTCGTGGATGTTCATGCGTGGCCTCCCCAGCGTTCGATGAGTTCGGCGACGCGGACCTTGGCCTCGGGCACGGCGGCGAAGACCTGCGGCTGCGGTTCGGCGCCGAGCGTGATGTCGCCGACCTGGACGGCGACCATCGCCCGGCGTTCCGGCTTGGTGCCGATCAGTTCGGCGGTCAGCACGAGGTCGGAGACGGCGATCTCGTGCGGCGTCGAGCGCTTGACGCGCAGCAGCGCGTCCATGTCGTCGCCCTCGAAGAGCCGCACCTCGCCGAGCGAACCGCCGAAGTCGGCGGCGTCGACCAGGATCAGCGCCTTGCGGTTCTCGATCAGCGGCAGCAGCGCCAGACCGATGGTGCCGCCGTCGTGGAAGATCACGGACGGATCGGCGGGGGCGGCGTCGCGTTCGGCCATCAGCTCGCGCACCACCATGACGCCGACGCCGTCGTCGGTGAGCAGCGTGTTGCCGACGCCGAGGACGACGATGTCGGGAGAGGCGGTTTCGGGCGGCAGGGCGAGCGGCATGGGGGTCCCCCGAGCGCGTCGGGTTTCGGGCACACGACGACCCGTCGCGGATCCCGCACGGGGATCCGCTCCTTCGATCGTCGTCACGGGAGGCGTGGGCGGATCAGCCGGCGCAGCCGGCGAACCCGTCCGCGGCCATCTTGGCCTCGTACTTGTCGGAGACCGCGGTGCCGGGCGTCAGCGTCGCCTTGACGTCGGCCCAGCCTTCCGGCTCGAGCTCGATCATCCAGCCCTTCACGTAGGGGTCTTCGTTGGCGATCGTCGGGGTGGCGACGAGGGCTTCGTTGACCGCGACGACGTTGCCGCCGACGGCCGACTTGGCCGGGCCGACCCACTTGCCGCTCTCCACCGTCGCGCAGGACTTGCCGGCGGCGATCGGCTTGCCGGCCTTCTTCGGGGTGAAGGCGACGAGCTTGCCGGCGAGCGCCACGGCGACCTGGGTCATGCCGATCTGCACCTTGCCGCCGTCGAGTTCGCGATACCAGGTATGGCTCTCGACGTCGTAGAGCAGGTCGTCGGGAAGATTGCAGCCACGAACCACGGGCATGGGATTTCACCTCTCCGCAAGGGCGGTCGCCGGTCCTCGAGGCCCGGCGACGCCGGACAACTCAGTAGGTCAGGACGCGGACCTCGTCGTCTTCCATGATCTTTTCGAGCATGTAGGCGGCACCGACCACGCCGGAGCACTCCGGGATCAGATCCTCGACGGTGATGTCGAAGAGATCGAGGTTGGGCGAGCACGACTTGAAGACGACGCCGGCGCCGTGGGCGTCCTTGATGAAGTCGTAGACGGTCTTCGGGCTGCCGGGCTTGACCACCAGCTTCTCGGCGACGCCCTTCTTGAGCAGGATGCCGGAGGTGGCGGTCATGATGACCTCGACCTCGTAGTCCATCGCCGCGGCGACGGTGGCCTGGAAGAGGGGAGCGCCGAGTTCCTCGCCGTTGCGCGGGTCGGTGTTGGACATCACGATCAGGAGCTTGCTGGCCACTTCTCTCTCCCTGGGGATTGGGGCGACCGACGATGCGAGTCGGTGCCCGATGTCGTAACATTATGATGTTCTAATTTATTGGTTCCGTGTCGGAAGGGCGTCCGTCTTTTCCCCGCTGTGACATCCCGTGATGCTGGAAAGTTTCCAGACATCCGGGCGGCCATTCGGCGCCCGATCATCCTGCTCTGGCGGCGGCCTCCGTGACAACATCTGCGAAATCGGCGGGTTTCGCCGAGAGGATGCCGACGCCGGCGGTTGCGAAGAAGCTTTCCACTCTTTCGCCGATCTCGGCGACGGCCGTACCGCGCAGCGCCGCCTCGAGGTCGAGCACGGTGCGCGGCGGGGTGACGAAGAAGTCGCCGGTGATCAGCACTTCGCGGATGCGGTCGGAGGCCGCGCCCTCGCGGCGGACCCAGGCCTCGATCGTGCCGCCGGGACCGGTGGCGATCGCGTGGCCGGATTCCTCCGGCGGCGTGTCGATCTCGGCGACGAAGGCGTCGGTGCCGATCTCCTCGGCGAGGACGGCGGCGGCGCGGGCCTCGAGGCGCGGGTCGATGGCGACCGGCGTCGGGTCGATGCCGAGCCGCTCGGCGAGGCCTGCGAGGAGGGCCTCGCGGATCGCCGCGGTCGAGGGCAGGGCCTCGCCGAGCAGCGTGCGCAGCGTGGTGATGCGGGCGCCGGCATCGTCGAGGGCGCGCTTGGCGAGCTTCGCCTCGGGCACGTTCAGTGCCTTCAACATGCGTGAGGCATCCATGTCGACGAGGATCGTCGCCTGATAGAACAGGGTGTCGCCGTCGAAGAAGCCGCCGGTGCCGGAGATCTTGCGACCGTCGACCTCGATGTCGTTGCGCGGCCGGTAACGGGCCGGCACGCCGAGCTTCGTCAGCCCCAGGGCGATCGCCTCGCAGACGCCGCGGGCGACGTCGGAAAGGCTCGGCAGGTCGAGGCTGCGGCGTTGGAACACCAGTTCCAGGCCGAACTGACCCTCGTCCATGTAGAGCGCGCCACCGCCGGTGATGCGGCGGACGGTCTCGACGCCGTTGTCGCGGCACCAGTCGAGGCGGATCTCGCGGGTGAGCGACTGGTGCCGACCGACCAGCGCCGAGGGCGGGAAGGTCAGGAAGCGGACGGTATCGCCGATCTCGCCGGCGCGATGGGCGTCGATCAGCGCCTGATCGAAGGCGATGTTGGCGCGGCCGCCGCGCAGGCCCGTGTCGATGACGCCGAAAGGCACGCCCATGTCAGGCCTCCACCTTCGCCAGGCCGAGCTGGCGGCGGATCTTCGCCCGGTCGCGCTTGTTCGGCGGGAACGGGTAGGAGGCGATGTTCGAGGGCGGGCCGTCGCCATAGGGGCGGTCGCAGGCCGAGACGTCCTCCGGCCCCTTGCCGGGGCAACCCGAGGTGCGGAACGCGGTGCCGGCCTCGATGACCGCGTCGACCTCGGCCCGTGGCAGACCGAAGTCGATCACCCGGCCGTGGTCGTCGAAACGCATGTGGTCGAGGCGGACGCCGGCATAGTCGATCAGATAGCGGCCGAGCTGGACGCGGCGCCACTGGTCGCGCGGCGTCGCCGGCAGGTGGTCCATCAGCGAGCCCTGTTCGGGGAAGAAGGCGAACATGTGGGAATGGCCGCCGAAGTCCTTGACCTTCTGCACCATGGCCAGCATCTCGGCCTCGGTCTCGCCCATGCCGGCGATCAGGTGGACGCCGATCTTCTCGGGGCCGAAGATCTCGGCGGCGTGGCCGAGCACGTCCCAGTAGCGCTCCCAGCGATGCGGCCCGTCGACCGACTTGCCGCGGGTGCGCTCGAAGATCTCGGGCGTCGCGGCGTCGAAGGCGACGGTGAACATCTCGGCGCCGAGGTCCTTGAGGCGCGCCACGTCGGCGCGGTCCATCGAGGTCGGGTTCGACAGGATCGACACCGGGATGTCGGTCGGATCGATCCGGTCGGTCCAGGTCTTCAGGACCGCGAGCGTGTCGGCATCCGAGTTCGGATGGGTGATCATCGAGATGCACATGCGGTGGAAGCTGGTCTTCGCCCCTTGCGCCTTCACCCGCTCCACCACCTCGACCATCGGCACCGCCGGCCAGTCGACGCGGATGAAGTTGCGATCGGCATAGTCCCGTTCCGCCTCGCGGTGACGGGCGAGGCCGCAATAGGCGCAGTTGGCGCGGCAGCCTTCGGGGTAGGTCAGGAGCAGGTTGAGGCAATGGGTGCAGCTGCAGCGATGCATCCGCCCGCCCATCAGGCCGAGAGAGATCGCCGCCGCGGTCGAGACCTGGACGTAGTCGGGCGAGCGCATGTCCGGGGTCTGGATGTTGGCGTTCGGCATGTAGACGCCGGCGGGGGCGGCGCCGGCCTGCCTGACGCGGGCGCCGTTGCGGGCGTCGGGCGGGACGGCGGCGGGTGCGCGCGGCGTCATCGTCTCGAAGGCGTTGACGTCGCTCTCGCCGGGGGTGGTGGCGCGCGGGCGGGCCGGGGTTTCGAGGCAGCTCATGCGGCAACTCCCTTGGCGGGCGGGGATGCGGTCGCCTCGTCGGCGAGCGGCTCCCAATAGGCGTCGAAGGCGATCCACGACCGGGCGAGATCGTCGGGTCCGGCGGTCGCCGCGCGGCAGGCGGCGAGGATTTCGGCGCGCCGACGGGCGGCGCGGGAAAGGGCGGCGCCGAAGAGATCGGCGATCTCCTCGGCATAGTCGGCGGCGGCAGTGGTTTCGCCCGCCGCGAGAGCGCTCGCCGCCTCGCCGGCCATGCGGCCGGAGATCACGGCGGCGGCGATGCCGGCGCCGGTCACCGGATTGGCGAGGCCGCCGGCATCACCGGCGAGCAGCACGGGGAGGGCGCCGATCCGTCCGGTCACCTCGAGGAGGCCGCCGGCCGGGATCGCACCGCCGGTGAGGGCGGTCGCCGTCTCGCCGATGCGACCCTCCTCGATCAGGCGGCGGCGCAGGGCGTCCAGCAGATCGGGCAGGCGGTCGCGGTCGGCGGCATCGACGCCGACGCCGAGATTGGCGACGTCGCCCTTGGGGAAGAGCCAGCCGTAGCCGCCGGGGATCGCGGTCGAGAGGTAGATGTCGGTAGCGGCATGGGGCAGGCGCAGCGGCACCGTCACCTGACGGGTGTGGGCGAGTTCGGTATTGATCGCGCCGATCGCGCGGCCGACGCGCGAGCGCGGGCCGTCGGCGCCGATCACCACCTTCGCGGCGATGCGCGTGCCGTCGGTGAGCCGGATGCCGGTCTCGTCGATCGCAGCGAGCGACCGGTCGAAGAGGCAGGTGGCGCCGGCCTCGCGGGCGGCCTCGACGAGGCCGGCATCGAAACGGGCACGGTCGACGATGTGGCCGGGCAGCGGATCGCGGCGGGCGGCGCCGTCCTCGACATAGGTGTCCATCGCCTCGATCGGCTGGACGACGAAACGGCCGAGGCCGGGGACTTCCGACCCCAGCGAACGCGGCACGAACTCGGCGCATTGCACCGGCAGGCCGGGGACAGTCCGGCGGTCGACGCCGACGACGCGGGCGCCGCGGGCCGCCGCCGCACGGGCGGCAGACGCTCCGGCGGGGCCGAGGCCGATGACGGCGACGTCGCAGGCGAGGAGCTCTCTCATGCCGCACAAGGGGTCGCGCGCCCCTTCCTCTCGATACCGCCGTCGATGTTCTCGCGCATCGAGCAGCAGGCGGTCTGGCGTTCGACCGGGCGGCCGAGGCGGGTGGCGAGTTCGACCGCGCCGTCGGCGGGGAAGGCGATGGCGTCGAGGCCGGCCATCACGGCATAGGCGTCGACGGTGCGCTTGTGCATGCCGGCCGGCCGGGCGCAGCCGAGCAGGACCTCGCGATCGGCGATGCGGGCGCGGCCTTCGAGGAAGATGCGGCCGACCTCGGCGGCGTCCGGCGTCTCGAAGGTGCCGGGCGCGGCGTGGAAGGGCATGATCACGACGAAGACCAGCGAATGGACGGGGTGGCGGGCGACGATGTCGAGGGCGCGGGCCTCGCCGAGGATGCGGCCGAAGTGCAGGCCGATCACCACGTGGGGGACGACGTCCATGGTGGTCGCGCAGAGGTGGGCGAGCGTCTCCTCGAAGTCCTCGACGCGGCGATCGAGGTGGTAGACGTCGCGGATCGTCTCTTCCGCGCCGATCACGTCGAGCATGACGGTGTCGACGCCGGCATCCTGCAGCGCATGTGCGCGCGGCGCATCGAGAAGAGCCGAATGGACGGCGATCTCGAGCCGCGGGAAGTCGCGCTTCAGTCCCTCGATCACCGGCAGGAAGCGCTCGTAACGGATCTCGTTGCGCCGATCGGAGCCGCCCGACAGCAGGAAGCCGGAGAGGCCCTTCAGCGCGATCAGGTCGCGGACGCGGGTATCGAGGTCTTCCGGTCGCAGTGCCGGGATCATCGGCTTCAGGATCTCGGTGCGGCAGTGCTCGCAGTTCAGTGCGCAGGCCGAGCCGGTGATCGAGAAGGCCGGGAAGGAGGCCTTGGAACAGCCGGAGAGCTCGCTCGTCTCGTATTCCTTGAAGGTCGGCGTGGCGAAGCGCAGCGCGCCGAGGGGGCGGGCGCCCGCACGGGCTTCCATCGCGGCGACCAGCGCCGGGTCGAAGGGTGCGTCCTCGAGCGGTT
The DNA here is from genome assembly GCF_056313985.1 of Pinisolibacter sp. DMC19. NCBI lineage: Bacteria > Pseudomonadati > Pseudomonadota > Alphaproteobacteria > Hyphomicrobiales > Ancalomicrobiaceae > Pinisolibacter > Pinisolibacter sp. DMC19. Next base: position 140,103 of record NZ_JBQUZF010000007.1, read on the forward strand.
CGATCGCGCCGAGGATTTCGGTCCAGCCCATCGCCTTCCTCCGCTCGATCCGGGATGCGGATCATATTCGTCTTCACTGATATTTCCGAAGAAGAAACGATGCTTCGGGTGCGGGCGCAATCGGGGGGAACGCGTTTCGGTAAGGTCTCGATCGTCGCAGCACGTAGGAAAGATGCTTTCCATCAAGGCGCCCGAATTGCCGCAGCGATCGCCCGGATTTCGTCGCGTACGGGGCCGTTCGAGGGCGAATCGATCAGCGTCTCGAACCAGGCCGGATCGCGATCATCCTCCTCGACGAGGTCGCAGTCGAGGGCGGCGAGGCGGCGGCGCGAAATTTCGGGCAGGAGGTCGGGTGCGGGGAAGCCGGCGAGCGCGCCCCAGAGGGCCGCCCAGTGGCGGGCGAGTGTCCACGGATTGTAGCCGCCGCCGCCGAGCACGACGGCGCGGGGGGCGCGGGCGACGACCGCGAGCGTCGCGGCGATCAGGGCGCGATTGGAGAGCCGCATGGCGGAGAGCGGATCGCCGAGGAGGGGATCGGCGCCGCAGGTGACGACGATCGCCTGCGGCGCGAGGCGCTCGAGGATCGGTACGACCGCCTCGTCGATCAGATGGGCCAGCTCGTCGTCGACCAGCCCGCGCGGGACGGGGAGGTTGCGGGCGCGGCCCTCGCGGCGATCCTGGAGCGCGCCGGTGCCGGGGAAACGGCCGGCCTCGTGGATCGAGATGGTGAAGACACGGGGGTCGGCGGCGAAGGCGTTTTCGACGCCGTCGCCGTGATGGGCATCGAGATCGACGTAGGCGACGCGGTCGAGGCCGGCGTCGAGGAGGCCGAGCACGGCGAAGACCGGGTCGTTGAAGTAGCAGAAGCCGGAGGCGCCGTCGGGCCGGCCGTGGTGGGTGCCGCCGGCCGGGTGGAAGACGACGCGGCCGTCGAGCGCCAGACGCGCCGCCTCGAAGGAGCCGCCGACGCTGGTGGCGGCGCGCTCGAAGACGCCGGTGAACAGCGGGTTCTCCATCGTGCCGAGGCCGTGGCGGCTGCGCACGGCGGGGCGCACGATGCCGGAGGCGTCGGCCTCGCGCAGCGCGGCGATCCATTCGGGGGTGTGGAATCGGGCGAGGAGACCCTCGTCGGCGACCGGCGAGGGGCGATTCCGGCCGGCGATCCAGCCGAGATCGGCGGCGATGTCGAGCGCGGTTTCGACCCGTGGGATCGCGAGCGGGTGGTTGCGTCCGTACGCCGCACGGCGATAGACTTCGGACATCACGACGAGAGCATCAGTCTGAAAACCGGCCGTAATTTCAGTCATGGTGCCGATCCCGTCTTCCGCGGCCGGGCGGTAAGCAGATTTCCATCGCAGAAACACAGACTTGCCGCTCGATCCGCACAGGCATAGCACTCAAATTCGAAAATACGAATGTTTTCATGAGTGGGTCGCGGTACCGTATCGCGTGGCCTCGCTCCGGTCGAAAGGGCATCGACGTCCATGACCACCACCGACGACACTACCACCAAGTCGATGACGATCATCGTCACCAAGGGATCGCTGGACTGGGCCTACCCGCCCTTCATCTTGGCGACGACCGCGGCAGCGATGGGCGTCGACGTGACACTGTTCTTCACCTTCTACGGTCTCGGTCTTCTCAAGAAGAAGCTCGACCTGCAGGTGACGACGCTGGGCAACCCCGCGATGGTGATGCCGATGGGCGGCATGCATCTCTCGATGCCCAATCTCATCGGCGCTCTGCCGGGCGTCGACGCCGCCGCGACCAGGATGATGAAGGACATGATCGCCAAGAAGGGCGTGGCCTCGATCGAAGAGCTGCGCGACATGGCGATCGAGTGCGACGTCAAGATGATCGCCTGCCAGATGACGATGGATCTGTTCGAGTTCAAGCTCGAGGACATGATCGACGGCATCACGCTCGGCGGCGCGGCGTCCTACATGGAAAACGCCCTGAAATCGAACATCAACCTCTACATCTGACATCGCCCCGCGACCGCGAGCGCGGCGCCGGGCGAGCCGAGGAGACATGTCATGGCCGATCAGGTTCTCGACGCGAAGGGCCTCAACTGCCCCCTTCCGATCATCAAGACCAAGAAGATGCTCAAGGACCTGCCGGTCGGCGGGACGCTCGAAGTGCTGGCGACGGACCCCGGTTCGGTCGCCGACTTCGCCGCCTTCTGCCGCACCACCGGCAACGAGCTCGCCGAGCAGGGCCAGGACGGCGGTGTGTTCCGCTTCGTCATCCGCCGTGCGTCGTGAGAAATTTTGACTGGTGAGGCGCGGGATACCGCGTCTCGCCGGGGATTCATCGTAGCGTTCAGTGTCGAATCTGGAACGTCTTTCCTCAGCGGCCCGCCGGGCCGTGCACGGGCCGGGGGGTCCGGACGAGGGGCGGACGGCTTGGGGGAAAGTCATGAGCAAGATGCGTCGAGCGGCTCGGGTGGTCGTGCCGGCAGTGGTCGCCTTCGGATTCGCCACCGCGGCGAATGCCACGGAAGGCTATTTCCAGACCGGTTACGGCACGATCCAGAAGGCCCAGTCGGGCGCGGGCGCCGCCAATCCGGAAGACGCGATGACGCTGTCGGTCAACCCGGCCGGCCTGACCTCGGTCGGTCGCCAGTTCGAGGCGGCCTTCACGCTGTTCTCGCCGCGGCGCGAGTTCACGTCGACCAACACCTTCCCCGGCACCTTCCCGACGACGCGCGGCACGGTCACCAGCACGCAGGAAATCTTCCTGATGCCGAACATGGCGTGGTCGTCGCCGATCGACGCGCAGTCGGCCTGGGGCGTGGCGCTGTTCGGCAACGGTGGCATGAACACCAACTATCAGTCGAACGTCTTCGGCGCCGGCCAGACCGGCGTGAACCTCGAGCAGATGTTCCTGACCGTCGGCTACGCCCGCAAGATGGGCGACTTCTCGGTCGGCGTGGCGCCGGTGGTGGCGATGCAGAAGTTCCGGGCGACCGGCTTCGGCTTCTTCGACCAGGCGGCCTTCACCTCCAAGCCCGGCAGCCTGACCAACAACGGCGACGACTACGCCTGGGGCGCCGGTCTGCGCGCCGGCTTCCTGTGGAGCCTGACCAAGGAGTTCCGCATCGGCGCGTCCGGCCAGACGCCGATCTGGTCGACCAAGTTCGACAAGTATGCCGGTCTCTATGCCGGCGGCGGCTCGTTCGACATTCCCGCCAACGTGACGGTCGGCCTCGCCTACGACGTCCTGCCGACGCTGACGGTGATGGTCGACTATCGCCACATCTTCTATTCGGGCGTTCCGGCGATCGCCAACTCCGGCGCGGCGCTCGGCGGCCCGGTGCCGCTGGGTGCCTCGGGCGGTGCGGGCTTCGGCTGGAAGGACGTCGACGTGATCGCGGTCGCCGCCGCCTGGAAGGCGACGAAGGACCTCACCCTGCGCGCCGGCTATTCGCACAACAACAGCCCGATCGGCTCCGATCAGGTGTTCTTCAACACGGTCGCGCCGGGCGTGGTCACCGATCACATCTCGCTCGGCGCCTCCTACGACTGGACGAAGAACCTGACGATCGATCTCGCCGCGGCCTATGTGCCGAAGGCGACGGTCACCGGCCCCGATCCGTTCGGCGCGCCCGGCGACACGATCACGCTGTCGATGTCGCAGTGGGAAGCCTCGTTCGGCGTCCGCTACAAGTACTGAGACACCGTCGCGACGACGGATACGGGGCGGCGCGGGCGAGAGCTCGCGCCGCTTCGTCGTCTCGGGCCGGATCGCGCCCTGCGGCCGCGTCCAAATCGCGCGGTCTCGGCATTCCACTAAAACATATATTGCATATCTAACTTCAATCGCTATCCTTCATGAACGGGGCCCGGCCGAGAGGCGGCGGGTCACATTCGGGGGAGCGGGCGATGTACGTGACCTCTCGCGACGTGCGGTCGGGCAAGGGTTGCGGCCACGACGATCACGGCACGGCGGGCCGGTGCGGTTGTACGGAACCGCGGCTCGACGCGATTGCCGGGCCGCTCGAGCCGGCGGTTCGCGACGCCCTGCTCGAGGCGCTCGACGACGAACATCGCTCGATCGCCTTCTGTGCCGCGGTGCTGGATCGCTTTCCCGCCGCCATGCCCTTTGCCCACATGGTCGGGGCGGAGACGCGCCACGCCGCCAAGATCGCTGCGGTGCTCCGGGCCTGCGGTCTCGACGTGCCGGAGAACCGGCATCTCGGATCGCGAGACGTCGCGCGGCTGGTGCCGGCGTCGGTCGCCTGCGCCTGCGACATCGCCGTCAAGGCCGAGCTCGACAACGTGGTGCTCTACGAGGACCGGCTTCTTCCCGCCGTCGCCGACCAGCCGGTGGTCACCGAACTCTTCACCTGGCTGATGATCGCCTCGCGCGACCGTCATCTGCCCGCTTATCGGCGCTGGACCGCGGGACAACGCTTCGGAGGCATCGCGCCTTGAACGACATCACCATTCTGGGCACCGGCTTCGCGGCCCTGACGGCGGCGCGCGGGCTGAGACGCAAGGGATTCGCCGGGCGCATCACCATGGTCTCGCCGCGCGACGAGCTCCATTATCTGCCGAGCACGATCTGGATCCCGCCGGGTCTGCGCCGTGGCGGGGATCTGAAGATCCCGCTGGCGCGGTTCTTCGCGAAGCATCGCATCGACCACGTCCGCGCCTCGGTCACCGGCCTCGCCGAGGGCGGCCGCGTGGTGCTGACCGATGCCGGCGACGTGCGCAACGACCAGCTGATCGTGGCGACCGGCGGCCGCTTCATCCGCCGCCTGCCGGGCATCGAACATGCGCTGATCCCGTGCGAGGGCATCGCCGTCGGCGAGGAGATCGCCCGGCGGCTCGAAGGCCTCGACGGCGGTACGATCGCGGTCGGCTTCGCCACCAATCCGAACGAGCCGGGCGCCATGCGTGGCGGGCCGATGTTCGAGTTCCTGTTCATCCTCGACACGATGCTGCGCAAGCAGGGGCGGCGCGACCGTTTCGAGATCGTGTTCTTCAACCCGGCCGAACGACCCGGCGCGCGCCTCGGACCGAAGGCGGTCGACGGGCTCCTGGCGGAAATGGCGAAGCGTGGCATCCGCACCCATCTCGGCCACAAGATGGTCCGCTTCGAGGAACGCAAGGTCGCCACCGAGGGCGGCGAGATCGACGCCGACCTGATCCTGTTCATGCCGGGGCTGACGGGGCCGGCGTGGCTCGAGAAGGCCGATCTGCCGCTGTCGCCCGGCGGCATGATCCGGGCGGACGCACTGTGTCGGGTCGAGGATCGGCCGGGTGTCTGGGTCGCCGGCGATGCCGGCTCCTACCCCGGCCCCGACTGGATGCCGAAACAGGCGCATCAGGCCGATCTTCAGGCCGATGCGGTCGCCGCCAACGTCGTCGACGTGCTCGCCGGTCGCGCGCCGAAGAAGGCGTTCCGGCCCGAACTGATCTGCATCGTCGACACGCTCGACGCCGGCATGGTCGTGTTCCGCAATCCCACCTTCAACTTCGTCGGACCGAAGTCGGTCGTCTTCCATTGGCTGAAGCGCCTCTTCGAAGGGTGGTATCTTCGCACTTTCCGTTGATCACGACCGCGGTTCGGTCGATTCTCGCGCGCGAGGGTGCCGTCGGGCGGCACCGCGCCGGGAGGGGCGAAGGATGGATCGACGGCGGGTCGCGGCGGGGCTCGTGGCGTGGGGGGGAGTGCTGGCGGCGGTGCGGGCCGGTGCGGCGTCGCTGCCGCTCGCCTCAGACGACGGCTCGCCGATGCGCAATGCGATCCTTCCGGACGCGGACGCGCTGCGGCGGGCAGCGGCGACGCAGCGCTTCGGCGCGGCCGACGCCGACGTCGTGGTGATCGAAGCCTTCGACTACAACTGCGGCTACTGTCGTGCCGCGGCGCGCGATCTCGACGATCTGACCCGGGCCGATTCCCGGCTGGCGCTGGTGCCGCTGCATCTGCCGATCCTGTCGCCGGGGTCGGTCGATGCCGCCCGCGTCCAGATCGCGGTGCTGCGACGGCACGGGGCGGAGGCGGCGCGGGCGCTGCACGTCGCGCTGCTCGCGGCGCGCGGCTTCGTCGACGGGGCGAAGGCGCGGTCGATCGCCGGCGATCTGGGCGTGTCGCCGAGCGAGGCGGAGATCGCCGCCGCCGACGGCGAGGTGGCGGCGCAGCGCGCGCTCGCCGGGCGGTACGGGCTGAAGATCACCCCGACCTTCGTGATCGGCGACGTCGCCTTCGTCGGCTGGCCGGGGCGGTCGACGATCGAACGTTTCGCGGCGGCGACGCGGCGTTGCGGCCGGATCGTCTGCGCGTGAGGCGTCGCGAAAGTCGGAGCGGCGATGCGTGGACAAATTCGCCGCGCCGGTTCAATTTCAACACATGAACCGATTTGAATGTGTCCGGTGCTGCCTTATGGGGGCGCTCGGGGGGCTCCTTTTCGCGCTTTCGACGCTGCCTTTGGGCGCGGTCGAGGAGCCGCGGGTGGTGCGCGTCGGGGTGCTCGCCTATCGCGGCGCCGAGGAGGCGGAAACCACCTGGGAGACGACCTTCGGCCATCTGGCGCAGACGTTGCCGCAGTATCGCTTCGAGATGGTGCCGGGCAGCGCCGCCTTCCTGACGGCGGCGGTGGCGGCGCAGCGGCTCGATTTCCTCGTCACCAACCCCGGTCATTTCCTCGAGTTGGCGATCGGCTATTCGGCGACGGCCATCGCCACCGAGCAGGACATGGACGGCACGGCGGCGGCGGAATCGGTCGGCGCGGCGGTGGTGGTGCCGGCGGGTCTCGGCGAGGTGCAGCAGCTCTCGGACCTCAAGGGCCATCGTATCGCCGCCGTCGGGTCGGAGGCCTTCGGCTTTCGCGCCGCTTGGGCGGAGTTCCTCGAGCGCGGCGTCGATCCGTTCAAGGATACGAACCTGCTCTTCGTCGGCTTTCCGGTCGAGGGCGTGCTGGAGGCGGTCCGCTCGGGACGCGCGGATGCCGGCGTCGTCCGTTCGTGCCTGCTCGAGAAGATGGTGGCGGAGGGCAAGGTCCGGGCGGACGCCTTCCGCGTCGTCGGGCGGCGCGCGTCGGGGACGTTGCGCTGTCAGGTCTCGACCCGGCTCTATCCCGGCTGGCCCTTCGTCAAGGTCGCCCAGACACCGACGCCGCTCTCGCGCGACGTGGCGAAGGCGTTGCTCGCCATGCAGCCGACGACCGGCGACGTGGTGTGGACCGATCCGGTCGACTATCAGCGCGTCCAGGACCTCTATCGCGCCCTCAAGGTCGGGCCCTACACGCCGTTCTCGCGGCTCGGCATGCTCGACTTCGCCTTCGAGCACCGCTGGTGGGGGGCGGCGATCGTCATGGCGATCGCCTGGTGGCTGATCCATGTCGGCCGCGTCTCCTACCTGCTGCGCAAGCGGACGCAGGAGCTGCAACGGGCGCACGAACTCGCCCGGCTGGAGAGCGAGCGGATGGAACACACCGTCCGCCTGTCGCTGATGGGCGAGATGGCGAGTTCGCTCGCCCACGAGATCAACCAGCCGCTGGCGGCGATCCTCTCCTATGCGCGCGGCTGCGAGCGGCGGATCGACGGCGGCACCGACCCGGAGGGCGTGCGCGAAGGCGTCCGCCGCATCGCGGTGCAGGCCGAGCGCGCCGGCTCGATCGTCCGCCGCATGCGCGACTTCGTGCGCAAGAACCCGTCGCGGCAGGTGCCGGTCGACCCGGCGGCGATCGTCGCCGACGCGCTGGCGCTGTTCGAATCGACGGCGGCGGCGCGCGGGGTGAAGATCGAGGGTGCCGTGCCGGCGCAGCTCTCGACCATCCGCGCCGACCGGCTGCAGATCGAGGAGGTGCTGTTGAACCTCTTGCAGAACGCGCTCGAGGCGGTCGCCGATCGGCCCGAGCCGCGCATTCGCCTCACCGCCGAGGACGGCGCCCACACCGTCGACTTCGCCGTCGCCGACAACGGGCCGGGCGTGGCACCGGGGGCGCGCGATCTGCTGTTCGAGGCCTTCTTCACCACCAAACCCGAGGGGCTCGGCCTCGGCCTGTCGCTCAGCCGCACCATCGTGGAAGCCCACGGCGGGCGGCTCGAGATTGATCTCGACCGACCGGGCGAGACGGTCTTCCGTTTCCGCCTGCCGCAACTCGAAGAGGAAACCCGTGTCTGACCCGACGCCGATCATCCACATCGTCGACGACGATCCGGCCGTGCGCGACGCGGTTGCCTTCCTGGTGTCGTCGCTCGGCTATGCCCACGAGGTCTCGACCTCGGCGAAGGAGTTTCTCGCCAAGCTCGACGACGATCGACCGTCCTGCGTCGTGCTCGACGTGCGCCTGCCGGGGATCTCGGGGCTGGAGCTCCAGGGCGAGTTGATCCGGCGGGGCTCGCCCTGCGGCATCATCTTCGTCTCCGGCCACGGCGACATCCCCAAGGCGGTGCGCGCCGTGCGGCTCGGCGCCTTCGATTTTCTCGAGAAGCCGTTCGACGATCAGGTCCTGCTCGACCGCATCGGCGAAGCTCTGGCGGCGAGCGGGGAGGCGATCGAGGAGCGACGGCGCAAGAGCGATCTCGAACGGCGGCTCGGTTGCCTCACCGATCGCGAGCGCGAGGTGCTGGCGCTGGTGGTCGCCGGCAAGACGTCGAAGGCGATCGCCCTCGACCTCGACATCTCGGTGAAGACGGTCGAGAACCACCGGCACAATCTGATGACCAAGGCCGGCGCCGGCTCGGTGGCGCAGCTGATCGCCTGGGCTCAGGAGCCGGCGGCGGGGTGAGATTCCGCTCGTTTTGCAGTGCACCTGGGTGGAAACCCCCAGGCGCCCCCGGCACCGACCCCGATAGGAACTTTCCCGTATCCCCTTAGGCTGGACCCATTCGAAGATCCGCCCGGCAAAGCATCGGGCGGACGCGAGGGGCAGGAAACGACCGGACGAGGAGGGGCGGAACGCCCTTTCCGCGAAAGCCTCGGCTCACCCCTCGATGGACATTCCCGGGCGACCGGGACGATGCGCGAGGGGGCTGATGACGAAGGGCACGCGTAACATCGACGACTGGACGAGCGAGCGGGAGCGCCCGCGCCTTCGCCGCGCGCCGGAGAACTTCCTCGCGCCCGACGAGATCGCCGCCGTCTCGGCCGGCCGTCGCGGCTTCCTGCGCGGCTCGTTCCTCGCCGCCGCCGCCGCCATGACCGGCGGTGCCGCGGTGGCCCAGGAGAAGCCGGCCGGCGAGGACGCCATCCTCAAGCTGCCGCCGTGGTCGACCTCGCTCGGCCAGCCGGTCGCGGCGACGCCGTATGGTTTGCCGTCGAAGTACGAGACCGCGATGCAGCGGCGCCAGAGCCCGGGTCTGACCCAGGTGGCGGGTTCCTCGGTCTCCTTCATGCCGCTCCAGGGCATGTTCGGCATCATCACGCCGTCGGGTCTGCACTTCGAGCGCCATCACCAGGGCTGGCACGACATCGACCCGTCGCGCCATCGGCTGATGATCGACGGCTCGTCGCCGGAGATGGTCAAGAAGGCCAAGGTCTACACGCTCGACGATCTGATGCGGATGCCCTCGGTGTCGCGCATGCACTTCATCGAATGCGGCGCCAACACCGGCATGGAATGGGGCAACGTGGCGGTGCCGACCGTCCAGTACACCCACGGCATGCTGTCGTGCTCCGAGTTCACCGGCGTGCCGCTCAGGACCCTGCTCGAGGACTGCGGCGCCGACTTCACCAAGGGCAAGTTCGTGCTGGCGGAAGGCGCCGACGGCTCGTCGATGACCCGCACGATTCCGATCGAGCTCGTCATGTCCGGCGAGGTCTTCGTCGCCTACGGCCAGAACGGCGAGATGCTGCGGCCCGAGAACGGCTATCCGCTGCGGCTGATCGTGCCGGGCGTGCAGGGCGTGTCGTGGGTGAAGTGGCTGCGCCGCATCGAGCTCGGCGACATGCCTTACGCCACCAAGGACGAGGCGGTCCACTACATCGACCTGATGCCGGACGGCCAGCACCGCCAGTACACCTCGATCCAGGAGGCGAAGTCGGTCATCACCTCGCCGTCGGGCGGCCAGACCCTGCTCGACAAGGGGCACTACAACGTCACCGGCCTCGCCTGGTCGGGGCGCGGCAAGATCAAGCGCGTCGACGTCTCCTTCGACGGCGGCATCAACTGGGTCGAGGCGCAGCTGCAGACTCCGGTGCTGTCGAAGTGCCTGACGCGGTTCAACGTCGGTTGGGATTGGGACGGTCGCCCGGCGATCCTGCAGTCCCGCGCCATGGACGAGACCGGCTACGTCCAGCCCGGATACCGGGCGCTGCGGGCGGTGCGCGGCACCCGCTCGATCTATCACAACAACGCCATCCAGTCCTGGAAGGTCGCGATGAACGGCGAGGTGAGCAATGTTCAGGTTCTCTGATCGCGGCTCGCTCCTCGCCGGCGTCGTCGCCTTCGGCCTCGTCCTGGGGGCCGGCGCGGCACGCGCCACCGACGACTTCGCCGGCATCGGCCGCGCCGCCACGCCGGCCGAGGTCAAGGCCTGGGACATCGACGTGCGCCCCGACTTCAAGGGCCTGCCCAAGGGTTCGGGCAGCGTCGAGAAGGGCGAGCAGGTGTGGGAGGCGAAGTGCGCCGTCTGTCACGGCACCTTCGGCGAGAGCAACAAGATCTTCTCGCCGCTGGTCGGCGGCGTCGAGAAGGGCGATCTCGCCACCGGCCACGTCGCCTCGCTGAAGCGCACGGACTTCCCGGCGCGCACGACGCTGATGAAGGTGGCGACGGTCTCCACCCTCTTCGACTACATCCGCCGCGCCATGCCGTGGAACGCGCCGAAGTCGCTCTCCGACGACGAGGTCTATGCGGTCCTCGCCTATCTGCTGAACCTCTCCGACGTGGTGCCGGGCGACTTCGTGCTCGACGACCAGTCGATCCGCGAGGTGCAGAAGATCATGCCGAACCGCAACGGCATGACCTGGGATCACGCCATGTGGCCGTCGGCGGCCTTCACCGGCAAGCCGGTCGCCCCCGACGTCAAGGCCGAGCCCTGCATGAAGGCCTGCAAGAAGGAGCCGGAGATCGGCTCGATGCTGCCCGAACACGCGCTCGCCTCGCACGGCAATCTCGCCGACCAGAACCGCAAGTTCGGTCCGGTGCGCGGTCAGGTGACTGCGGCCTCGACCGAGGTCGCGGCGGTGAAGCCGAAGGGCGCCGTCATCGCCGATTCCAACGGCTGCCTCGGCTGCCACGCGCCGAACGCCAAGCTGGTCGGCCCGAGCTATGCCGAGGTCGCCGGCAAGTACAAGGGCGCGGGCGACGCGGCGACGAAGCTCTTCGCCAAGGTTCGCGCCGGCGGCGAAGGCGTGTGGGGCGACATGGCCATGCCGCCCCAGGAGGAGATCAAGGACGACGACCTGAAGGAGGTCCTCGCCTGGATCCTCGCGGGGGCACCGGAAAAGTGAGGCGCCGGCCGCGCCTCGGGACGACGACGCGCCGGCGGCGCGCAATGACGGAGGAAACGACGACATGAACAGGCAGACGATCGATCGGCGAGGCTTCCTCGCGCGCGCGGCGGCCCTCGGGCTGACCACGGCGCTGGGGACGACGCTCGCCCCCCACCTGGCGCGGGCCGAGTGGATGAAGGCGGCCTTCGACGGCAAGTCGCTCGCCGACACCTACAAGGCGATGGGCGTCGCCGACGCCAAGGAGAGCGGCGACGTGCAGATCCTCGCCTCCGACATCGCCGAGAACGGCGCGGTGGTGCCGATCCAGGCGGTCTCCAAGATCGCGGGGACGACGCAGATCTCGGTGCTGGTCGAGAAGAACCCGAACATGCTGGCGGCGCTCTTCGACATCGGCCCGGACATGGTCCCCGACGTCACTACCCGCATCAAGATGGGCCAGACGTCGAACGTCGTCGTGCTCGTCAAGGCGGACGGCAAGTACTTCACCGCGACCAAGGAAATCAAGGTCACGCTCGGCGGCTGCGGCGGCTGATCGAAGACCGGAGGACACGACATGGGCAATCCGATGAAGATCCGCGCCGCCTCCAAGGACGGCGTCACCGAAGTCAAGGTTCTGATGAGCCACGAGATGGAGACCGGCCTGCGCAAGGACGCCTCGGGCAATCTCGTCCCGGCATGGTTCATCGCCGAGATCACCGCCAAGCTGAACGACAAGCAGGTGATGACGGCGCAGTGGGGACCCTCGGTCTCCAAGAACCCGTTCCTCGCCTTCAAGATCAAGGGCGGCAAGGCCGGCGACAAGATCGCGATCAGCTGGACCGACAACAAGGGCGACACCCGCACCGACGAGGCCTCCGTGACCTGATCGGTCGCGCAGACCCACGAAGAAGAACGAGAAGATTACGAGGGAGGGAGCAATCATGAGACGACGGCACGCTGTCGGGCTCGCCGCGCTGATCGCCATTGCCGGCCCCATGGCCGGCGCGGCGCTGGCGGAGGGCGACAAGTCGATCGAGAGCATCGAGGCCTATCGCGAGGCGCTGAAGGACGGCAACCCGGCCGAGCTCTTCGAAGCTCAGGGCGAGGAGCTCTGGAAGAAGCCGGCGGGGCCGAAGAACGTCTCCCTCGAGACCTGTGATCTCGGCATGGGTCCGGGCGTCGTCAAGGACGCCTATGCCCATCTGCCGCGGTACTTCAAGGATACCGACAAGGTGCAGGACGCGGAGAGCCGCGTCCTCACCTGCATGGCGACGATCCAGGGCATCGACGTCGCCAAATACGTCTCCGCCGGCTGGGGCAGCCCCGAGAAGGACCAGCTCAACGCCATCGCCACCTTCGTTTCGGGCATGTCGAAGGGCACCAAGGTCGCCGTTTCGACCGCCCATCCCAAGGAAAAGGCGATGTTCGATCTGGGGCAGCGGATGTTCTACTACGAGGGCGGTCCGCACGACTTCTCGTGCTCGACCTGCCACGGTCAGGCGGGTACCCGCATCCGCCTGCAGGAACTGCCCTACATCCCGTCGCCGAAGGGCGCCGCCTCCGGCTGGACCTCGTGGCCGGCCTACCGGGTCAGCGCCGGTCAGATGTGGGGCATGCAGTGGCGCCTCGCCGACTGCTTCCGCCAGCAGCGCTTCCCCGAGCCGATCTACGGATCGGACGTGACGGTGGCGCTCTCGATGTTCATGGCCGCGACCGCCAACGGCGCCGTCATGGATACCCCCGGCATCAAGCGTTGAGGAGGCGGACATGACGAAGACCACGCTTTCCGCCACTCTCGCCGCCGCCGCGACGGCCGCCGGCCTCTTCCTCGCCTCGTCCGCCTTCGCCGGCGGATCGTGGGGACCGGGCGCCGACGACGCGGCCTTCGAGGCGATGCTGAAGTCCGGCTTCCGCGAGAAGGGCATCGCCAAGCTCGATCGCCTGAAGCAGGACGAGACGCAGGCCTTCTGCTCCGACCCGAAGGTGGCCGAGGCCAAGGAATCGGCCAAGAAGCGCGCCGAGATCGAGGCGGCCAACCTCGCCACGGTGAAGTGGCCGTCGGACGGCAAGTTCCTCGGCGACTTCAAGGCGGGCGAGAAGATCGCCCAGTCGGGTCGCGGCCTCACCTCGACCGACAAGGCCGATCAGGTCAACGGCGGCAATTGCTACAACTGCCACCAGATCTCCAAGACCGAGATCTCCTACGGCACGATCGGCCCGAGCCTCCTCGGCTACGGCAAGATCAAGGGCACCTCGGAGGAGGCGCTGCGCTCGACCTGGGCGAAGATCTGGAACTCCAAGTCGTCGAACGCCTGTTCCAACATGCCGCGCGCCGGCCACATGGGCATCCTCGCCGAACAGCAGGTCAAGGACCTGATGGCGCTGCTGCTCGATCCCGAATCCCCGGTCAACAAGTGACGCGGTCGACAATGACGCGGGGGCCGATCGATCGGATCGGCCTTCGCCTTCCCGCTCCGACACGAGACGAGGCGCGACGCCATGAACCGCCGTGAATTCCTGCATCTGCTCGCTCTGGCGTCGGCCTCCGGCATGGCCCTGCCGACCGAGATCGCCCGCGCCGAGGCCGCGGCCGACCGGCTCTACGACGCGCCCGCCTTCGGCAACGTGTCGCTCCTCCACATCACCGACTGCCATGCCCAGCTGAAGCCGATCTGGTTCCGCGAGCCCAACGTCAACCTCGGCGTCGGCGCGATGAAGGGGCAGGCGCCGCACGTGGTGGGCAAGGCCTTCCTCGATCACTTCGGCCTTCCCGCCGGCGGGCCGGAGGCGCATGCCTTCACCTATCTCGACTTCGAGAAGGCGGCGCAGGTCTACGGCCGGGTCGGCGGGTTCTCGCACCTCGCCACGCTGGTGAAGCGCATCCGCGCGACCCGTCCCGGCGCGCTGCTGCTCGACGGCGGCGACACCTGGCAGGGGTCGGGCACGGCCCTGTGGACCAAGGGTCAGGACATGGTCGAGGCGGCGAAGCTCCTCGGCGTCGACGTCATGACGCTGCACTGGGAATGCACCTACGGTCAGGACCGGGTGAAGGAGATCGCCGAGAAGGACTTCGCCGGCCACATCGAGATCGTGGCGCAGAACATCAAGACCTCCGACTTCGGCGATCCTGTCTTCGCGCCCTTCTCGATGCGCGCGGTGAACGGCATCAAGGTGGCGATCGTCGGTCAGGCCTTCCCCTACACGCCGATCGCCAACCCCCGCTACATGGTCTCGGAATGGACCTTCGGGATCCAGGAAGAGAACATGCAGAAGACGGTCGACGACGCCCGCGCCCAGGGGGCGCAGGTCGTCATCGTCCTCTCGCACAACGGCATGGACGTCGACCTCAAGATGGCCTCGCGGGTCCGCGGCATCGACGCGATCCTCGGCGGCCACACCCACGACGGCATGCCCAGGCCGACGATCGTGTCGAACCCCGGCGGCAAGACGCTGGTCACCAATGCCGGGTCGAACGGCAAGTTCCTCGGCGTGCTCGATCTCGACGTGAAGGGCGGCAAGGTCTCCGACTTCCGTTATCGGCTGCTGCCGGTCTTCGCCAACCTGCTGAAGGCGGACACCGAGATGGACGCGCTGATCACGAAGATCCGCGCGCCCTTCGAGGCCAGGCTCTCCGAGAAGCTGGCGGTCTCCGAGGGGCTCCTCTATCGCCGCGGCAACTTCAACGGCTCGTTCGACCAGCTGATCCTCGATGCGCTGATCGCCGAGAAGGACGCCGAGATCGCCTTCTCGCCCGGCTTCCGCTGGGGGACGACGATCCTGCCGGGCGAGGCGATCACGATGGAGAACGTGCTCGACCAGACCGCCATCACCTATCCGGCGACGACGTTGACACCGATGACCGGCGCGCAGATCAAGGAAGTGCTGGAGGATGTCTGCGACAATCTCTTCAACACCGATCCCTACTACCAGCAGGGCGGTGACATGGTCCGCGTCGGCGGCATGAGCTGGTCCTGCGATCCGACCGCCGCCATGGGCAGCCGCATCGGCGACATGCGGATCGGCGACAAGCCGATCGACGCCTCGAAGTCCTACCGGGTGGCGGGCTGGGCGCCGGTGTCGGAGGCCGCGCGCGATGCCGGCGGCGAACCGATCTGGGATCTCGTCGCCCGCCATCTCAAGGCGAAGAAGACCGTCGCGTCGCCGAAGCTCAATCTTCCGACGCTCAAGAACATGGACGGGAACGTCGGCGCCGCTCTGTGAGCGGCCCGACAGAGAACGACAACGTCGGCCGCTCCTCGAGCGGACCGACGAGGGGAGGGAAGGCCATGAACGGACTGTGGATCATGCTGCGGCGGGCGCTGCTGGCGCTCGCGCTCTGCCTCGGGGCGACGCCGGCCTTCGCCGGCGACAAGGTCGTCTATCATTTCGACGACGCCGGGGTTCAGGGGCTGAAGGGGCTTCGGAACATCCGCAACCATCTCGACGTCGCGCCCGACACCAAGATCATCGCCGTCGCCCATGCCGACGGCGTCGACTTCCTGCTCGAGGGCGCCAAGGACCCGAAGAGCGGGGCGGACTATGCGCCGCTGATCTCGGGGCTGAAGGCGTCGGGCGTCACCTTCGAGGTCTGCGAGATCACCATGAAGCGGCGCAATCTCAAGAAGGAGCAGTTCAACATGGATGCCGACTTCACGCCCTCGGGCGTGGTGCGCATCACCGAGCTGCAGGCGCGCGAACACTACGCCTACATCAAGCCGTGATCCCGTAGGGAGGAGGCCGTCATGCTCGAGGCTCTGGTCGATCTCCTCGGTGATCGCGCCGTGCTGGCGCTCGGCGGCCTCGTCATCGGCGTCCTCTTCGGTGCGCTCGCCCAGCGCTCGCGCTTCTGCCTGCGCGCGGCGACGCTGGAGGTCGCGCACGGCACGCTCGGGCCGAAGCTCGCGGTGTGGCTCTTCACCTTCTCGACCGCGCTGATCGCCACGCAGCTCCTCATCGTCTTCGCGCTCTTCGACACCGGACAGGTGCGCCAGCTCAACAACACCGGATCGCTCTCGGGGGCGATCCTCGGCGGATTGATGTTCGGCTGCGGCATGACGCTGACGCGCGCCTGCGGCAGCCGCATGCTGGTGCTCTCGGCGACGGGGAACCTCAGGGCGCTGCTCTCCGGCCTCGTCTTCGCGGTGGTGGCGCAGACCTCGCTCTCCGGCGTGCTGTCGCCCTTCCGTCAGTGGATCAACGGGCTGTGGACGATCGACGGGTCGTCGCGCGATCTCGTCGCGATGTTCGGCATCGGCCACGGCGGGGCGGCGGCCTTCGGCGGGCTGTGGCTGGTGCTCGGCATCGCCATCGCTGTGCGGAACCGGGTGTCGCTCTGGGCGTGGCTCGGGGCGGCGGGCGTCGGGCTGATGGTCGCGGTCGCGTGGTGGTTCAACTATGCGATGGCGGCGACCTCCTTCGAGATGGTGCCGGTCCACGCGCTCTCCTTCACCTCGCCCTCGGCCGACACGCTGATGTACGTGCTGTCGCCGCCGGGCGGGCCGCTGAGCTTCGATCTCGGGCTGATCCCCGGTGTGGTGATCGGCTCCTTCCTCGCCGGAGCGCTCGGCGGCGATCTGAAGCTCGAGGGCTTCGACGGCGGGGCGTCGATGCGGCGCTACATCGCCGGCGGTTGCCTGATGGGCTTCGGCGGCGTCATGGCGGGCGGCTGTGCCGTCGGCGCCGGCGTCTCGGGGGCCTCGATCTTCGCCGTCACCTCGTGGATCGTGCTGTGGTCGATGTGGATCGGGGCGGTGCTGACCGACCGGCTGGTCGACCGGCGCGCCTTCAGAGCGGAGATCGCCGATGCCGCGTCGTGACGCCTTCGCCGTGATGGGCGCGAGCCTTCTCGCCGCCGGTCTCTTCGCCGCCGCGTCGCGGGCGCCGGTCCGGGCGGGCGAAGCGGACGTGCCGTCGATCGAGGCGGGGCGGCGTCTCCTGGTCGAGAACCAATGCGACGGCGCCTGCCATCGGGCGCGGGCGAACGATGCCGATCCGACGGCGATCTACCGCCGTGCCGACCGCCGGGTGCAGTCGCGCGAGGAGCTCGACCGGCAGGTCGCCTTCTGCGTGTCGCGGCTCGGTTCGATGATCTTTTCCGAGGAGATCGGCTCGGTCGCCGCCGCGCTCGATCACGACCACTATCGCTTCGACTGAGCCGGCGAGAGACCGGCGGGAGGACGGCCCATGACGATCGATCGACGCGGCCTGTTGGCGGGTGTCGCCGCCGCCGGCGGTGCGCTGACCCTGGCGGTGACCGACCTGTGGTCCGGTATCGCCCGCGCCGCCAACGACGTCGAGGCCTTCATCAAGGGACCGCCGGTACCCGACCGGCCGTTGACGGCGATCAGCCGCCACGTGTTCGTCATCGAGGCGCCGGACGGTTTCCCGACCCCCGAGAACCAGGGCCTGATGTCGAACGTCACCTTCGTGGTCGGCGACAAGGGCGTGGTGGTGGTCGATTCCGGCGCTTCGGTCCAGATCGCCGAGATGGCGATCCGCCAGCTCGAGGCGATGACCCGCAAGCCGGTCGTCGGCATCGTCAACACCCACTATCACGGCGATCACTGGCTCGGAAACGACGCCTTCGTGCAGAAGTGGGGCAAGGATCTGCCGATCTGGGCGATGGCGGGCACGCGTACGGCGATCGCCGGGGCGACCGGCACGCTGTGGCACGATTCGATGATCAAATGGACCAACCAGGCGACGCTCGGCACCGACATCGTGCCGCCCAACACCGACATCGAGCACGGGTTCGAAGTGTCGCTCGGCGACGTGACGCTGCGGATGCACAACTATGGTCGCGCCCACACGCCCGCCGACATCGACGTCGAGGTGGTGGAGGACAGTGTCTGCTGCGTCGGCGACGTGCTGATGGATCGCCGCATCGCCAACATGGACGACGGCTCCTACAAGGGCACGTTCGAGACCATCGACAAGCTGACGGCGGCGGCCAAGCCGAAGATCTGGCTGCCGGCCCACGGCAAGCCGGGGCCGGGCGTCGCCCGGTGGCACCGCGAGCTGTTCGAAGGCATCTGGGAGCGCTGCGTCGAGGCGGTCGACAAGTCGATCCCGCTCGATCGGGCGCTCGCCGAGGTGATGAAGGACCCGCGCGTCGCCTCGCGCGCCGCCGAGACCAAGGGCTTCGACCGCAACATCGGCAAATACGTCAGCCTCGCCTATCTCGAGGCCGAGCAGGCGCAGTTCTGACCCCTGCCGCCTCGCGACCGGCCGAAAGAGAGGGGCGGATCCCACGGGATCCGCCCCTCTTCGTCATCGGTACGGCCGGGGCTCACTCCGCGGGGGCGGTCGCTCCGCGGCGTTCGATCCAGGCGAAGAAGAGGACGGCGAAGACCGCCAGCCCCGCGAACCACACGGCGTCGGGGATGCCGGTCAGATCCGGCAGGCGGACCTTGCCGAGGGTCCAGACCTTCAGCACGTGGACCTTCACCCAGTCGAAGGTCATGGCGTAGACGATGGCGCCGGCGACCATGCCGAGGGCGCCGACGGCGGCGTGGACCGACCCGGTGGCGATGGCGGCGAGGCCGGTGCCGGGGCAGTAGCCCCAGATCACCAGGCCGAGGCCGAACAGCGCGGCACCGAGCGCGACGCCGAGGATGTTGGCATCCTTCACCGCATATTTGGCGTTGCCGGTGTCGACCAGCACGAGCACGCCGATGCCGCCGACGACGATCGCGGTCAGCATCACCTTGAGCACGGTGAAGTCGCGCAGGCGGAACTGGTCGGTGATGACGTCGCAACTCGTCACGCGACCACGGTGGAGCAGGACGCCGAAGAGGAAGCCGATGATCGCGGCCATCAGGAGAGCGTTGGTTCCGGTCATGATCGGCCTCACTTTCCGCGGAAGAGGACGGCGGAGACGAGCATCGCGGTCGCGAACATCACGCCGAGGAAGACCCAGCTCGACAGCGCGAGCTGCAGGCCGCCGGAGATGCCGTGACCGGAGGTGCAGCCGCCGGCGAGGCGGGCGCCGTACATGACGACGGCGCCACCGAGGAAGGCGGCGAGGAAGCGCCCGCCGACCGAGGTGCCGAAGCGTTCGCGCCAGTTCTTCGGCACCACCTCGAGGCGGAAGGTGCCGGAGACCAGCGCCGAGACCAGCGCGCCGAAGAACAGCGCGATCAGGAAGACGACGCCGTAGTCGAGCGACAGCGGCATGGGCTTCCAGTAGCTGTTGGCGGCGACCGCGTCGGCGCCCACCAGCGGCACCGCGAAGAGCGAGGCGACGCGGGAATAGGCGGTGGTGACGCCGATCGGGTCCTTGGCGATGCCGAAGGCCACCCAACTCAGAACGCCGATGCCGATGCCGATGAGATAGGGCGAGAAATCGATTCCGCCGCCGGAAGCGCGGCGCGGGGATGTGTCTCGGACCGAGTCCTGAACCGTCGTCATGGATTGCCTCCCGTTGTTTTGAATCGATTATAAATATGAAGATATACTAATGTAAACGGTGGGTTTCGCCGCGCGGCGGTTTTTTCGCCGGGTGGTCCGATCGACGGCGGCGCCTCAGGCGTCGGCGTGGGATTCGGCTTCGAGGAAGGCGAGGAAGGCCCTCAGCGCGCCGCTCGGGGTGCGGTCGGCGCGGCGCAGCAGGCGGAAGGGGCGTTCGAGGAACGACGGGTCGATCACCGTCAGCTGTCCGATCGCGACGGCACAATGCACGGCGGCGGCCGACAGTGCGGTGACGCCGCCGCCGGCGACGACCGCGGTCGCCACGGCCTCGTTGCTCGGCAGAGTGAGCGAGATTTTCAGCTCGCGCGGATCGATGCCGCGGCGGGAAAGTTCGTCCTCCAGCACCTGACGGGTGCCGGAGCCCGGTTCGCGCATCACCCAGTCGAGCGAGGCGAGGTCGATCGCGGCGGGATCCTTCGGCAGGCCGGCGGCGGTCTCGGGGTCGGCGACGAGGACGAGGCGGTCGCGCGCCACGGTGCGGACGGCGAGCGCGGCGCCCTCGCAGTCGCCCTCGACGAAGCCGACGTCGGCGGTGTTGTCGGAGACGGCGCGCACCACGTGGGTGGTGTTGGCGACGGCGAGGTCGATCGTGACCTGGGGATGGGCGCGGCGGAAGGCGACCAGCCTGGCCGGCAGCCACCAGGCCGCCGTGGTCAGGCTCGCCTCGATGCGCAGCGTGCCGCCGACCCGGCCGGCGAGTTCGGCGAGGCGGGCCTCGGCCCGTTCGGCCCGGGCGATCACCTCGCGCGCCTCGACCAGGAAGGCGCGGCCGACCTCGGTCAGCTCGATGCGGCGGGCGACGCGATCGAAGAGGGCGACGTCGTGACGTTCCTCGAGGGCGCGGATGGCATTGGAGACGGCGGAGGGCGACAGCGCCAGGCGTTCGGCGGCGCGGGTCAGGTGCTCGCATTCGGCGACGGCGACGAAGATGCGAAGCTGGTCGAGGTTCATGGCGCGCTCCGGGCGAGGACCTCGACCCATAGCAGAGCAAAGCCGGTGACGAACAGCCAGGAGACGGCGCCGAGCGCCATCGGCTTCCATCCGTCGCGGAGAAGGGCGCGCATGTCGACCATCAGACCCATGGCGGCCAGCGCCACGGTGAAGAGGATGGTCGTCAGATCGCCGGCGGCGGCGAGCGTCGCGCGGTCGGGGTGGAGCACGCTGCCGATCACGACCATGGCGAGGAAGCCGGCGACGAACCACGGGAAGGGCGGGCGGCTCGTCGCCTCGACGCTGCGGCCGCGCAGCCAGCCGACGGCGAAGACCAGCGGCGCCAGCATGGCGACGCGGGCGAGCTTGGCGACGGTGGCGACCTCGCCGGCCTCCGGGCCGCCCTGGAAGCCGGCACCGACCACCTGCGCCACCTCGTGGATCGAGGCGCCGGCCCACAGACCGAAGGCGTTGGGCGACAGATGCAGGAGCGGCGCCAGCGCCGGCAGCAGGAACATCGACAGCGTGCCGAAGAGCGTCACGGTGGCGACCGCATGGGCGACGTCCTCGCGCCGGCCACCGGTGACGGCGTTCATCGCGACGATCGCCGAGGCGCCGCAGACGGCGGTGCCGGCGGCGACCAGTTCGGCGGTCTCGCGGGCCAACCCCATGGCGCGGCCGATGCGGGCGGTGACGACGAAGGTGGCGACGAGGCCGGCGGCGAGGCAGGCGAGGCTCTGCCAGCCCAGCGCCGCGAGATCGCCCAGCGTGATGCGCAGCCCGAGAAGGACGATCGCACTGCGCAGCACCGGCCGCATGGCGAAGGCGAGACCGCCGGAGCACGCCGCCGGCAGCGGCGCCAGATTGGCCACCGCCATGCCGATCAGGATCGCCAGGATCATCGGCGAGAAGACCGCGAGCCCCGGGATCTTCCGGACATAATAGGCGGCGACGGCCACCGCGACGGCGAGCGCCAGACCGGGCAGCAGGCGACGCGGGGCATCGAGCAGGGACAGAGTGGTCGTGGCCATCGGCGGCGGCTCCCGGAGTTGTTGCCCCAGACAAGCCGCGCGATGCGCGTCGCGTCCATCGTTCGTTTTGGAAAACGATGTTCCGCAAAACGAAACGATCGCGCGAAACCATGCTCCGACGAGCAGGTCGTGCGCGCCCTGCGATGGATTTCCTCAGCCCGGCTTGCGCCCCGTGAGGTCGATCAGCGCCGAGAGACCGACGTGGCCGTGGCCCTCGTCGACCTCTTTGTCGTGGGTGTGGATCGTCAGATCTTCGAAGTCGCCGAAGGCCGCCTCGAGGATCTCGCGGGTGTACATGTTCTCCACCGCCTTCGGCCCGCCGGTACCGTAGGCGATCTGTTCGGGGCGATAGCCCGAGAGGATCAGCAGGCCGCCGGGCTTCAGGGCGCGGCGGATGCCGGCGAAGATCGTCGCCCGGTCGGCCGGCCCGCAGAACTGGAAGAAGATCGCCGCGACGACGTCGAATTCCGCCTCCGGCCAATCCCAATGGACGATGTCGACGAGCCGTGTCTCGAGCGTCACGCCGCGGGCTTCCGCCAGCGCCCGCGCCTTGGCCTGGGCGTTGGGGGCGAAGTCGACCGACAGCGTGTCGAGGCCGCATTCGGCGAGGAAGACGCCGTTGCGCCCCTCGCCGTCGGCGATGGCGAGCGCCCGGCCGGTCGCCGGCAGCAGCGGCTCGCAAGATGCGAGGAAGGCGTTCGGCTCGGTGCCGAAGACGTAGTCGGGATGGGCGAAGCGCTCGTTCCAGCGGTGGTATTCTTCGGTGGTCATCGGCGCTCCTCGCGTTGTCCGCCGCCACGATGACCCATGGCGGGGTCTCGGTGAAGTCGCGATGTCGCGAGCGCGAGGGTATTCCCTCGATTGCCTCGGCCCGGACGGGGCGGCATTCTCGCGGGATGATCCGCCGCCTCCTCGCCGCTCTCGTCGTCGTCGCCGCCGCCCTTTCGCCGGCGTGGGCCGACGACGTGCGCATCGGCGTGCTCGCCTTCCAGGGCTCGGAGCGGGCGGCGCAGGACTTCGAGGCGACGATCGACCATCTCCGGCGCAGCCTGCCGATGCACGGCTTCGCGATGGTGCCGCTCGATCTCGACGGCATCGCCCGCGCGGTCGCGGCGCGGACGATCGACTTCGTCGTCACCAATCCCGGCGACTACGTCGACCTCGAACAACGCTTCGGCGTCACCCGCATCGCCACCCTCGAGAGCCGCGACCGCGACGCCCCGACCGACACGATCGGCTCGGTCGTGGTGGTGCCGAACCGGCCCGGCCGGCCAGAGCGGTTCGCCGATCTCTCCGGGCTCCGGCTGGCGGTCGTCTCCGAACAGGCCTTCGGCGGCTGGCGGGTGATCTGGCGCGAGATGGACGACGTCGGCTTCTCGCCGTCGAAGCTCGCGGCGCTGACGCAGACCGGCTTTCCGATGGAGACCGTGCTCGCCGCCCTCCGCGAGGGGCGGGCGGACGCCGGCGTGCTGCGTGCCTGCGTGCTCGAGGACGCGATCGCCGCCGGGCGGGTGCGCGAGGGCGAGTTCGCGGTGGTGGCGGAACGCGCCGTGCCGGGCTTTCCCTGCCGGCTTTCGTCGCGGCTCTATCCCGACTGGCCCTTCGCCCGGCTCGCCGGCACCTCGCCCGACCTCGCCAAGGTGGTCGCGGCGAGCCTGCTCACCATGCCGGCGGTCGGCGGCGGGGCCTGGACGGCGCCGCAGGACTACACCTCCGTCCATGCGCTCTTTCGCCAGCTGAAGATCGGTCCCTACGACTATCTCGCCCGCACCACGTTTCTCGGCTTCGTGCGGGCGCACTGGCACTGGTTCCTGGTGGCGGGCGTGGCGATCGGCTGGTGGATCGTCCATGTCGCCCGGGTCGAGACGCTGGTGCGGCGGCGCACGGCGGAGCTGACGCGCGAGATCCAGGAGCGCGAGAAGGCCGAGTTGGACGCTCGCCGCCACCGTGAGGAGCGCGACCAGTTCTCCCGTCTCGGCATTCTCGGCGAGATGGCCTCCAACATCGCCCACGAACTCAACCAGCCGCTCGCCGCCATCACCAACTATGCCGAGGGCATGACGCGCTTCATCGACGGCGGCCGGCTCGACCCCGCCTTCCTGCGCGACGGCGCGCGCGGCATCATGGGGCAGGCGGAACGGGCGGGCTCGATCATCCGCCGCATCCGCGCCTTCGTCCGCCGCCGCGAGGCGTCGCGCGAGGCGCTCGACGTCGACGAGGTGGTGCGCGACACGCTCGCCCTCTTCGACGGGCTGGCGGCACGGCGCGGCATTCCCTTGCGGGTCCATCTCGCCGGCGATCTGCCCAAGGTCGCCGCCGACCGGGTGGAGATCGAACAGGTGCTGCTCAACCTGTTGCAGAACGCCGTCGACGCGATGATCGACCACGAGGGACGCGAGCGCGGCATCACCGTGCGCACCTCGTCGGACGGGACGGTGGTCAAGGTGGCGGTGCGCGACCACGGACCCGGCTTGACGCCCGAGGTCGAGGCCCATCTCTTCGACACGTTCTTCACCACCAAGCCGCAGGGGCTGGGGCTCGGGCTCTCGATCTGCCGCACCATCGTGGAGAGCCACGGCGGGCGGCTGTGGGCGGCCGACAACGACGACGGCGGGCTCACCATGCGCTTCACCCTGCCGGTCGCGGAGAAGGAGGCGACATGACCGAGACCGCGGCACCGCTCGTCCTGATCGTCGACGACGACGAGGCGATGCGCCGATCGATGGCCTTCCTCTTCGCCTCGGTCGGGCTCGAGTCGGAGAGCTTCGCGCAGGCCGACGCCTTCCTCGACCGGCTGGCGGCGGGGACGCCGATGCGTCCCGGCGCGCTGGTGCTCGACGTGCGGATGCCGGGGATGAGCGGGCTCGAGCTACAGCGCATCCTCGTCGAGCGCGACTTTCCGCTGCCGATCGTCATCGTCACCGGCCACGGCGACGTGCCGATGGCGGTGGCGGCGCTGAAGGCGGGCGCCCACGACTTCATCGAGAAGCCGTTCAAGGAACAGTATCTGCTCGACATGGTGGAGGGCGCGATCCGCCTGTCGCGCGACCGGCTCGCCAAGGTCGAGCGACGGCGTTCCGTCGCCGAGCGGCTGGCAAGGTTGAGCAAGCGCGAGCGCGAGGTGCTCGACGGGGTGCTCGCCGGCAAGCCCAACAAGGTGGTCGCCTTCGAGCTCGATCTCTCGATCAAGACGATCGAGGCATATCGCGCCTCGGTCATGACCAAGATGGAAGCCGGATCGCTCGCCGAACTCGCCCGGATGGTCGCCGACGCGGAGTGAGGTGGCGGGCGCAACGAGGCGGCTGCGCCCGTCGCGCTGGTTGCCGCTTGTGCGACCTGCATCTCATGCCTGCCGGAACCAATTGAAATCCCTTACGTATTTCGCCGCGCAACGAGGGTTTACCCTCGTCGTTCCGGGGTACGCCCCGGATCGTTCCGGGTGGAACGCAGGCGTAACCCTTCCTCGACAGACATCGAGAGGAGGGTCGCGATGACCGGCTCGCGCAGAGATTTCCTGAGGGGCCTCGGGCGGGTGACCGCCGGGGCGCCCATCGCGCTCGCCGCCGGCGTGGTGCCGGCGCTGGCCGAGGCCGCGCCCGCCCGGCATTGGGCGATGGTGGTGGACGTCGCCAAGTGCATCGGCTGTCAGGCCTGCACGGTGGCCTGCATCCACGAGAACCGGGTGCCGGAGGACAGTTTCCGCACCTTCGTCACCACCTGGGAGGTGGCCGACGCCGACCGCGTCTCGACCGCCGTGCTGCCGCGGCTGTGCAATCACTGCGACGCGCCGCCCTGCGTGCCGGTCTGCCCGGTGGGCGCGACCTTCAAGGCGGCGGACGGCGAGGTGCTGGTCGACGCCGACCGCTGCGTCGGCTGCGGCTACTGCGTCCAGGCCTGCCCCTACGACGCACGCTTCATCAACCGTGACACCCGCACCGCCGACAAATGCACCTTCTGCGCCCATCGGGTGGCGGCGGGGCTGTTGCCGGCCTGCGTCGAGACCTGCGTCGGCGGCGCCCGCATCTTCGGCGATCTCGCCGATCCGAAGAGCACAGTCTCGAAGCTCCTGAAGGAACGCGCGGCCGAGGTTCGCGTCCTCAAGCCCGAGGAGAAGACCAAGCCCAACGTCTTCTATCTCGGCCTCGACGACCGCTTCGCCACCCGCGTCGACGCCGTTCCGACCCTCTGGCATCCCACCGCCGGTAGTGAGGCGTGAGGAGACGACCATGACCGAGATCACCGAACTCCTCCACGTCTCCCGCGACCCGGCCTGGGCGCCGTGGGCGGTGCAGTATTTCTTCCTGATCGGGCTGTCCTTCGGCTCGTTCCTCCTCACGCTGCCGGGCATCGCCTTCGGCCGCGCCGACTGGCGGCCGCTCGGCCGCGCGGCCCTTCTGGGCGCGTTGGTCTCGGGCCTCGTCGCCCCCGTGGCGCTGGTCTCCGACCTCAACCAGCCCGGCCGGTTCCTGAACTTCTATCTCCACCCGGCGGGCTCCTCGTGGATGGCCTGGGGTGCGTTCTTCATCCCGGCCTATGTCGGGGCGCTGCTGCTCTATGCCTGGGCGGCACTCGCGCCCGACTTCGCGGCGGCCGAAGGCAACGGACCGATAGCCTCGCTGCGCCGGCTGCTCGCCGGTCCCGCCCGGCCGCGGCTCGTCGCGGTGCTCGGTCTCGCGACCTTGGTCTGCGCCTTCACCGTCGCGCTCTATACCGGCGTCGAGGTGATGGTGGTGCGCGCCCGGCCGCTGTGGAACACGGCGCTGCTGCCCTGGCAGTTCGCGGCGACGGCGATCGCCGGGTCGATCGGTCTCGCGATGATCCTCGCCCGGGTTGCGACGGGTGCGGGGGCCGCCGTCGACGCGCTCGGCAATCGCCTGCTCGTCGTGGCTTCCGTCGCCGTGCTGGCGCTGGGAGCGACGTGGTTCGCGCTGGCGCTTCTGATGCCGAACGGTGCCGAGGGGCGTGCCTTCGCGCAGGTCGCCGGTTCGATGCACTGGTTGACCTCTGCGCTGTGGCTCGGCGGCGCGATGCTCGCCGCTCTCGCGATCGCCGCCCTGCGGCCGGTCGGAACCGGCTGGCTCACCGGGCTCCTCGCGCTGAATGCCGCCTGGCTCTTCCGCTGGACGATCTTCGTCGGCGGTCAGGACATGCCGAAGAACGGCGGCGGCCTCTATGCCCATCCGCTGGCGCTCGGCCCCGACGGCCTCCTCGGCATCGTCGGCACCGCCGGCCTGTTCCTCGCCGTCACCGTGATCCTCGCCACGCTCGTCCCCTGGTCCGGATCGGCCGATGCCGCCCGTCCGTCGACCCTGCCTCAGGGAGCCTGATGCCATGACCTCTCGTCGCGATCTTCTCAAGGGTGCCGCCGTGATCGGCGGGGGCGCCGCCTTCGTTGCCGGTTTTTCAGAGACGGGCGAGCGCATGCTCGAGACCGTCGTCTCGCCGGCCCATGCCCGCGGCACCACCGGCCAGTCGCAGAAGCCCGAATTCTCGCTCGTCGACGGCAAGTTGCAGCCGAACCCGGAGGCGCGGGTCGCCTTCACCATGTGCATGGGTTGCACCACCCAGTGCGGCGTCCGCGTCCGCATCGATGCCGCGACCGACACGGTCACCCGCGTCGTCGGCAATCCCTATTCGCCGCTGTCGGCCGATCCGCATGTGCCGATGGGCGCACCGGTGAGGAAGGCGCTGACCTCGCTCACCCGGTTCGAGGAGCAGGGGCTCGCCGGTCGGTCGACCGCCTGCGGTCGCGGCAATGCCGTGCTCGAGGCGCAGAACTCGCCCTTCCGCATCACGCAGCCGATGAAGCGGGTCGGTCCGCGCAAATCCGGCCGGTGGGAGCCTATCTCCTTCGAACAGCTGGTCCGGGAGGTCGTCGAGGGCGGCGATCTCTTCGGCGAAGGTCCGGTCGCAGGCCTGAAGGCGCTGCGCTCCTTCGAGCCGATCGATCCGAAGCGGCCGGAGCTCGGGCCGAAGACCAACCGCGTCGCACTGCTGAACTCGGTCGACGACGGCCGCGCCGCCTTCGTCGGGCGCTTCATCCAGAAGGCCTACGGCTCGATCAACTACACCGGCCACGGCGCCTATTGCGGCGGTTCCTATCGTGCCGGCTCGGGCGCCGCCTTCGGCGACACCAAGACCATGCCGCATGCCAAGCCCGATCTGCCGAACGCCGAGTTCGTGATCTTCATGGGCACGGCACCGGCCAATGCCGGCAATCCGTTCAAGCGGCAGGGCACCTTGCTCGCCAAGGCGCGCAGCGACGGCAAGCTGAACTATGTCGTCGTCGATCCGGTGCTCGGGCACTCCGACAACCTCGCCGCCAAGGAGCGCGGCCGCTGGGTGCCGATCCGGCCCGGCACCGACGCGGCGCTCGCCATGGCGATGATCCGCTGGATCATCGACGAGAAGCGCTTCGACGCCGCCTTCCTCGCCTCGCCCAACAAGGCGGTGGCGGACGCGGCCGGCGAGACGGCGTGGTCGAACGCCACCCACCTCGTGGTGACGGAGGAGAACCATCCCCGCCGCGGTTTCTTCCTGCGCGGCTCGGACATCGGCCTGTCGATCGCGGACGCCGACAAGTACAAGGACGCGGATCCCTTCGTCGTCGTCGATCCGGCGAGCGACGCGCCGGTCGCCCATGCAGCGGCGACGGGTCCGGCGACGCTGGACGTCGAACGGGTAATCGAGATCGCCGGTCAGCCGGTCGGGGTCGCGTCCAGCTTCGCGCTGCTCGCGGCCTCTGCCCGTGCCATGAGCCTCGACGATTACGCCGCGATCTGCGGCGTGCCGGTCGACGTCATCGTCGGGCTCGCCCGCGAGTTCACCTCGCACGGCAAGAAGGCGGCGATCTCGTCCCACGGCGGGACGATGGCCGGCAACGGCTTCCAGTCGGCCTTCGCCATCGTCATGCTCAACACGCTGGTCGGCAATCTCAACCGCAAGGGCGGCACCTTCGTCGGCGCCGGCGGGTTCAACCCCTATGCCGGGCCACGTTACAGGCTCGACGCCTTCGAGGGCGAGGTGAAGCCCACCGGCGTGCCGCTGTCGCGCAACTTTCCTTACGAGAAGACGAGTGAGTTCAAGGAGAAGAAGGCGGCGGGCAAGGCCTACCCGGCCGAGGCGCCGTGGTTCTCGACCGCGGGGCAGCTGTCGACCGAATGGCTGCCAGCGGCGCTGTCGGGCTACCCCTACGGCCTCGGCGCGCTGATCCTGTGGTCGACCAATCCGGTCTACGGCATCCCCGGTGTCCGGGCGATCGCCGAGAAGACGCTCGGCGACCCGAAGACGATCCCGCTGATCGTCGCGGTCGATCCCTTCATCAACGAATCGTCCTGTTTCGCCGACTACGTCGTGCCGGACACGACGATGTACGAGAGCTGGGGCTTCGCCGCCCCCTGGGCGGGCGTGCCGTCGAAGTCGATGCTGGCGCGCTGGCCGGTGGTCGAGCCGAAGACCGCCAAGACCGCCGACGGCCAGCCGATCGGCATCGAGGCCTTCCTCATCGCGGTCGCCAAGGCGATGGCGCTGCCAGGCTTCGGCGAAGGCGCGATCACCGCGGCGGACGGGCGGAAGCTGCCGCTCGACCGCGCCGAGGACTGGTACGTCCGTGCCGCCGCCAATCTCGGCTTCACCGGCAAGGCGCCGGTCGGTGACGCCACCGATGACGACGTGGCGCTCGCCGGCGTCGCCCGCATGATGCCGGCGCTGAAGGCGATGCTGCCCGAGGACGAGGTGAGGAAGGTCGCCTTCCTCTATTCGCGCGGCGGCCGGCATCAGCCGCTGGCGGAAGCCTGGTCAGCCGAGGGCAAGGCCGCCTGGTCTTTCGAAAAGCCTCTGCAGGTGTGGAACGAAGCGGTCGGCACCTCGCGCAACGCGATGACCGGCAAGCGCAATTCCGGCGCTCCCGGCTGGGTGCCGGCGCGCTTCGCCGACGGCACGGCGGTCTCGACCCGGTACCCGGACAAGGAGTGGCCACTGCGGCTGGTCAGCCAGAAGAGCCCGTTGCAGAACTCCTACTCGATCGTCGGGCGTCGCCTGCGCGGGCTCCATCCCGAGAACGCAGCCGGCATCTCGGCGGCGGACGCCGCCCGGCTCGGGGTGAAGACCGGCGACAAGGTCCGGATCGCCACGCCGACGGGTTCCGTCGTCGCCACGGCGCAGGTGCGCCACGGCGTGCGCGAGGGGGTGATCGCGGTCGAGCACGGCTTCGGCCACAAGGAACTCGGCGCCCGGCCGCATCGCATCGGCGATCGCCTCCAGCCGCACGATCCGGGCATCGCCGCCGGCTTCGCGCTGAACGACCTCGGTCTCCTCGATCCGACCCGGTCGAGCCCCGCGGTCCACGTCGACCCGATCGCCGGAACGGCGGTCCGGCAGGCGATCCCGGCACGGCTCGAACGCGCCTGAGACCATCGTCCCCCCGCCTCGACCCGGCCCACGTTCCCCGCGGGCCGGGCCTTTTTTCCCTTCAGTCGGAGAGGCGCTCGAACAGCAGCACGGCGTTGGGGCTCTTCTCGTCGTAGCCGACGATGGCGCAGCCGGTGGCGGCGCGGACCGGGGCGGCGCCGGCCATGCGCCAGTGCCAGCCGTCGAGGTGCTCGCCCTTCACGCGATAGGGCGCCGGCGGGCAACCCTTGCGGAAGGTGAAGGCAACGCCCTCGACCTTGCGGCCGAACTCGCCCGGCAGATCGCCGACATACATCACCTGCCCCGGCCGGATCGTGCCGGCGATCGCCGGTTTCGGCTCGGTGTAGACGATGCGGCGATTGGAGATGTCGAAGAAGACGGTCGAGCCGTTGTGGGTCCAGTCGCCGAGCCGGCCGGCGAGGCGGACGATCGGCGCCTCGACCGCCGGCGGGGTCGTGGTCTCGCCGTAGGGCACCACCTCGTCGACGACGCGGGTGCCGTTCCAGATCTTCCAGACGATGCAGTCGCGGCCCGTGGCGCAGTCCGCCGCCGGCCACCGAAGTGCGAAGCGGCGCGGCTCGCCGTCGATCAGGGTGCGCTCTGCGGGAAGACGGTCGACGAGCCGCGTGCCGTCGGCGGCATAGAGCGCGTCGTGGGGGTGGAAGCCCGAGACGCCGTCGCATCTGACGCCGGCGGCGGGGATCACCCAGTCGGTGCCGTCGCCACGCAGCGACGGCTGGGCGAGGGCGGCGCTCGCATCGATGCGGGGCTTGCCGCCGGCGGCGATGCAGGTCTTGCGGATGCTCGCGACGACGCGGTCGGGCGTGTCGTCGGCCGCGGCCGGAACGATCGCGACGAGGAGGAGCGGCAGGGCGAGGAGGCGGGCAGGGGTCGACATGGGATCGGCTCCGTTCGACGGGGAGGTCCCGTCAAGGCGCATTGTCGATCGGGTGTGCGGCCCGTGCAACGGCAGGGCTCGCCCGCTCCGCCTCATCGCCTGCCGGATCGATCCTTCGCGCAGATCGCCAATCGAACTTCGACGGGCTTGACGGCGGTCAAGACGTCGTCGGTGCGGATGGAGGACAAGAGGTCCCATGGGTCGTATCGAATTTTCGATGAGATCCGTCGGATTGCCCCGATCGACTTCGGCGACGGCGTCTGCGCGTTCGAACGAATGCGTGTGCGCCGTCGTTTTTTTGCCGCTCGGTGCCGCGACGGACTCGGCGCGTCGACGCTTCCTCTCACGATGCCCCGAGCCGGGCGATCACCGCGCGCGGGATGCCGTATTGCGCGATGGCGTCGTCGTGGCGGCGGAAGCCGCGCGTCTCGCGCAGGATGAAATAGTGCTGCACCGCCTCCGCCGCCTCGTGCAGTGCCGCCTCGCGCATCGCAGGCGATGCCGCGGCGAGATCGGCGAGGGTCTCCTCGACCCGGCGTCCGGCACGCCCGAGGGCGGCGGCCTCCTCGCCGAGGATCTCGAGATCGAGGGCGACGACGCCGGTCGGCGACAGGCTGGCTGGCGATTTCGACAAGGCGGACCTCCTTCCCCACGCTGCGATGATCGGTCTTCGAACGCCTCTCGTCCAGCGCGTCGGGCGGTGCTTGGATATGCGGCGACATCCGGCGTATCGTCGGAGGAGTGCAATCACGGAGCGCGCGCATCATGGTGTCCCCGAGCGGATCGACGATCGACGAGGCCGAGGCCTTCCTCGCCGCCCACCCCGAAATCGTCGCCTTCGACCTCGTCCTGATCGACGCCAACGGCATCGCCCGCGGCAAGATCGTCCGCCGCCACGAGCTCCTCGCCATCTATCGCGAAGGCCGCCATCTGCCCGGCTCGATCCTCGGGCTCGACGTCTTCGGCGAGGACGTCGAGGCGACGGGGCTCGTGTGGTCCGACGGCGACGCCGATCGCCGCGCCTGGCCGGTGCCGGGGTCGCTGAGGCCGCTGGTCTGGACCGATCCGCCGCGCGGCGAGGTGCAGTTGACGCTCCACGAGATCGACGGAAGGCCGATGGGCGCCGATCCGCGCCATGCGCTGGCGACGCAGGTCGAGGCGGCGGCGTCGGAGGGCTACACCCCGGTCATGGCCTTCGAGCTCAAGTTCTACCTGCTCGACCGCAGCGAGGTCGAAGCGGCGCGCCTGCCGCTCACCGGCGAACGGCCGATGGCGACACAGGTCTACGGGCTCGACGCGCTCGATCGGCTGGAGCCCTTCACCCGCGACGTCTATCGTGCCGCCGAGGCCATGGCTCTGCCGCTCGAGACGATGATCTCGGAATATGCCCGCGGCCAGTACGAGTTCACGCTGCGCCACCGCGCCGACGCGCTCGCCGCCGCCGACGATCTTTCCCGTGCCAAGCGGATGCTGCGCGCGATCGCGGCGCGTCACGGCATGGTCGCCTCCTTCATGGCGAAGCCCTTCGCCGATCGCGCCGGCTCCGGCATGCATTGCCATGCCTCGCTCGCCGGCCCCGACGGCGCCAATCTCTTCGCCGACCCGGAAGCCGGACAGCTGTCGCCGCTGCTGCGCCATTCGATCGGCGGGCTGGTCGAGCGGATCGAGGAATCGATGCTGGTCTTCGCGCCGCATCTCAATTCCTGGCGCCGTTTCGCCGCCGAGAGCTATGCGCCGATGGGCACGACCTGGGGCGTCAACAACCGCTCGGTGGCGGTCCGGGTGCCGGAAGGGGCGGCGAAGACGCGGCATCTCGAGCAGCGGGTCGCCGGCATCGACGCCAATCCGCATCTGGTCGCGGCGGTGACGATCGCCGCGATGCTCGAGGGCATCGCCGGGCGCAGCGAGCCCGAGCCGCCGGTCACCGGCAACGGCTATGCCGGCGAGCGCGATCCCGTTCTGCCGGACGACTGGCGCGCCGCGATCGAGCGGGCGGCGGAGAGCGACTTCCTCGCCGAGGCGCTGGGGCGGCGGATGCGCGACGTCTTCGTCGCGCTGAAGCGGGCGGAATGGCGCCGCTTCGCCGCCGAGATCACGGCGCTGGAGCGGGTCGCCTATACCGAGACGGTGTGACGAAGCGACGTCGACTGGTATGGTGGATCTCGCGCTCAGGGGGGAATAAAATTCCCGTTGCGCCGACCGCGGGCCGCGACGAAAGCAATGCTATCCGCGGCTCCGTCCGCGCAATCGTGTTGGCTCCTGCCGGCGTTCGAAGCAACGACGCATGTCGTCATGCGACCCGCCCATATCGCGGGCGAATGTCGGTTGCTTGGGTTCGGGAAAAAACGATTCTAGTTCGTGCCCTCTTCGTTGGGGCTCCTCGTTCCGACCGTACAGAGGTTTCCATGTCCGTCGCACGTCACACGCATCTGAAGGCCCTGGAGGCGGAGTCGATCCGGATCATCCGGGAGGTCGCGGCGGAGTTCCGCAATCCGGTGATGCTCTATTCGATCGGCAAGGATTCGGCGGTGATGCTGCATCTGGCGATGAAGGCATTCTACCCGTCGAAGCCGCCGTTTCCGCTCCTCCACGTCGACACGACCTGGAAGTTCCGCGAGATGATCGCCTTCCGTGATCAGACCGCGAAACGCCTCGGGCTCGATCTGCTGGTGCACGTCAACGAGGACGGCGTGAAGGCCGGCATCACCCCGTTCACCCACGGCTCGTCGACCTACACGCACGTGATGAAGACCGAAGGGCTGAAGCAGGCGCTGACGAAATACGGCTTCGACGCGGCCTTCGGCGGCGCGCGCCGCGACGAGGAGAAGAGCCGCGCCAAGGAGCGCATCTTCTCCTTCCGCACCGCGACCCACGCCTGGGACCCGAAGAACCAGCGGCCGGAACTGTGGAGCCTGTGGAATGCGCGGGTGAACCCGGGCGAGAGCATCCGCGCCTTCCCGCTGTCGAACTGGACCGAGCTCGACATCTGGCAATACATCTCGGCCGAGAAGATCCCGATCGTGCCGCTCTATTTCGCCGCCCGCCGCCCGGTGGTGGAACGCGCCGGCGGCCTGATCATGGCCGACGACGCGCGCATGGTTCTCGCCCCCGGCGAGACGATCGAGGAGCGGCTGGTGCGCTTCCGCACGCTGGGTTGCTGGCCGCTGACCGGCGCCATCGAGAGCGAGGCGACGACGCTGCCGGAGATCGTCCGCGAGATGCTGGTCGCCCGCACCTCGGAGCGGCAGGGGCGCCTGATCGACCACGACGAACAGGGGTCGATGGAGAAGAAGAAGCGCGAGGGGTACTTCTGATGAACGCCGTTCCCAAGGCCCTCGAAGGCGCCGCCTTCGCCGACTATCTCGCCGCCCAGGAGGCGAAGTCGCTGCTGCGCTTCCTCACCTGCGGCTCGGTCGACGACGGCAAGTCGACGCTGATCGGCCGGCTGCTGTTCGATTCCAAGCTGGTCTTCGAAGATCAGCTCGCGGCGGTGACGCGCGACAGCCGCAAGTTCGGCACGGTCGGCGAGGAGGTCGACCTCGCGTTGCTGCTCGACGGGCTCGAGGCGGAGCGCGAACAGGGCATCACCATCGACGTCGCCTACCGCTTCTTCACCACCGACCGCCGCAAGTTCATCGTCGCCGACACGCCCGGCCACGAGCAGTACACCCGCAACATGGCGACCGGGGCCTCGACCTCGGACCTCGCGGTGATCCTGGTCGACGCCCGCGCCGGCCTCGTCACCCAGACGCGGCGCCACGCCTTCCTGGTCTCGGCGCTGGGCATCCGTCACGTCGTGCTGGCGGTCAACAAGATCGACCTCGTCGACTTCTCGGAAAGCCGTTTCATCGAGATCGCGAGAGCCTTCGCCGACTTCACCAAGGACTTCGGCTTCGAGACGGTCGCGGCGATCCCGCTGTCGGCGCGCTTCGGCGACAACGTCTCCGGCCGTTCGGCACGCCTGCCGTGGTACGACGGGCCGACGCTGCTCGAGCATCTCGAGACCGTCGACGTGACGACTTCGACCGCCGAGAAGCCGTTCCGCCTGGGCGTGCAGTGGGTCAACCGGCCGAACCTCGACTTCCGCGGCTTCTCCGGCACCATCGCCTCCGGCCGGGTGCGACCCGGCGACGAGGTGGTGGTGGCGAAGTCGGGGAAGATCGCGAAGGTGGCGCGGATCGTCACCTACGACGGCGACCTCGACGAGGCGGAGGCGGGCGAAGCCGTCACGCTGACGCTCGACGCCGAGATCGACGTCAGCCGCGGCGACGTGCTGGCCGATCCCAAGGCGCGGCCGACGGTCGCCGACCAGTTCGCCGCCCGGCTCGTCTGGATGGCGGAGGAGGCGCTGCTGCCGGGGCGGTCCTATCTCTTCAAGTGCGGGTCGAAGACGGTCGGCGGTGCGGTTTCCTCGATCCGCCACAAGATCGACGTCAATTCCTTCGCCAAGCTCGCCGCCGACACGCTGGCCCTGAACGAGGTGGCGCGGGTGGAGATCGCGCTCGCCGAGCCGATCGCCTTCGACCCTTACGCGGAGAACCGCGAGACCGGCGCCTTCGTGGTGATCGACCGGCTGAGCAACGCGACGGTCGCCGCCGGCATGATCGAGCACGGGCTGCGCCGCGCCGACAACGTCCACTGGCAGGCGCTCGAGGTGACGCGGTCCTATCGCGAGGGTCTGCTCGGGCAGAAGGCGAAGATCGTGTGGTTCACCGGTCTGTCGGGCTCGGGCAAGTCGACGATCGCCAATCTGGTGGAGAAGAAGCTGGCGGCCTACGACCGTCACACCTTCCTGCTCGACGGCGACAACGTCCGCCACGGGCTGAACCGCGACCTCGGTTTCACCGATGCCGACCGGGTGGAGAACATCCGCCGCGTCGGCGAGGTGGCGAAGCTGATGACTGACGCCGGTCTGATCGTGCTGGTCTCCTTCATCTCGCCGTTCCGCGCCGAACGCGATCTGGTGCGGGCGATGGTGGCGGCTGGAGACTTCGTCGAGGTCCACGTAGACACCCCGCTGGCTGTCTGCGAGGCGCGCGACGTCAAGGGCCTCTATGCCAAGGCGAGAGCGGGGACGATCCCCAACTTCACCGGCATCTCGAGCCCCTACGAGGCTCCGGAGAAGCCGGAGGTCCACATCGACACGACGGAGATCGAGGCGGAAGCCGCCGCCGACCGGATCGTCGCCGCCGTCTTCGGCGAGAGCGACGACTGGTCGATCTGACGTCGTCCGAGCGAGACACGAGAGGGCGCGACGGCGACGTCGCGCCCTTTTTTATGTGCGGGGCGGACCCGGCTTCATCTTCGCGCGAAACGGAGAACGCCACGGCGACGAATCGCGAGAGTCCAGATGTTCTCGTGGCGTTCCGACGACATATCGTCGTTCGTGGGCGCCGACCCGCCAGATCTCGAGATCGCGCCGCGGGAGCGGAATGTCGGGACGCTTCGTTCCGTCGTCTTCGTCAATATGGGCGTCCCGAAGCGAGACGGATCTGGCCTCGCCCCTCCGGCCGCACGCGGCATTCGCGGCGACGCGCACCGCGCGCCCGGTCATCATTCGGCGAAAGCGAGAACGCAGCGGCGACGAATCGGCGAAGTCGCGATCTTCATGGTCCGTTCTCTCGAGATGTCGTGGTCACCCACGCGCCGCCCTCGAGATCTCTCCGAGCGCCGTTCCGCCGCCACGGCCGGCACTTCGGCGGTGTTCATCTTCCCGTGCCGGGACGAGACGGCCGCAGGTGGCGGGCGATGGCCTGCATGCAATGCGCGAGGTCTCGAGAAAGTCTCGAGAGGGCGTGCTCGCGCGGGAACCTCGCCGTTCGTAACCTCGCGAAAGCGGGAACGGGGTGGCGACGAATCGGCGATCTCGCGATGTTTCGCATTCGTTCCGACGACATCTCGTGGCTCTCGGGTACGAGGACACCAGACCTCGTCGAAGGTGCTTCGTTGCCGGTAACGGGATGTGCGAAATCGTTTACCCTTCCGTCTCGATCCGGGACGGGAAAGGTGCGATGTGTCAGCGGGCGGAGACGGACTGCAGCGTCACCCGGGCGGTGCCGAGCATGGTGCCGACCGAGGTCTCGACCGGCAGCCAGACGTTGCGGTCGGGCAGGCGGGCGAGGCGGACCTCGACGTCGCGGTTCTCGGCCATGTAGCGCACCGAGCGGTGGCCGGAGCGGTGACCGGCGACCGGCTCCCAGCGCACGGCGCAGACGGCGACCGGGCCGATCATGCCGGCCGGGGCCTCGGTCTCGATCGTCTTGGGGCTGAGATGCAGGTTCCAGCGGCTCCAGCCGTCGAAGACCGGCAGGACACGGTTGCAGACGGCATCGGGCGCGGTCGAGCCGGGGATCAGGCCGGCGGAGACCGGATCGATCACGCCGACCCGGTGGGCGGCGGTGACGGGGACGATGTCCTCGCCGGTCTTGGCCGGCGGTTCGACCTCGAGCCGGCCGACGCGGCCGCCCGAGAGAGCCATCGTGACCTCGAAGGGCGTGTCGCCCTTGCGCTCGGAGAGGCGATAGTTGCGCGGGTGGGGCCGCCCGGCGACGAGGCGGCCGTCGGCGCCGACCGAACCCGAGGCGGAGGCGAAGACGCCGACGAGGCCGGTGGTGTGCCAATCGACGCCGAGGGCATATTTGCCGCCGCGGTCGTCGAAATCGACGTCGGCGTGGGCGATCGGGATGCCGGCGAGGGTCAGCGAATAGGCGAGGCGGGTTGGCGCCCGGGCGGCTTCGGCGGCCGATGTGGCGGTGGATGCCGAGATGGGGGCGAGGACGGGCAGGGCCACGAGCGAGGCGGCGAGAAGGCTCTTCAACGACGTCGGTCTCCGAGGGCGTGACGGCGCTTCGCCCCTTGCGGCGAGCGGAACAGGCGAAGAGGGCAAATTCACGGCACGCGCGCGCGAGGGCGCGCGGGAGATCGTGTGGGCGGCGGCCTCCCGGCGGCCCGAAAGGCTTGACGGGCCGGTCGGTCGTCACTATAGGAGAGCGACTTTTCCGCCACCTCGTGAGACGTGGACCCCGGTCCCACACGGGAACCGGCACCAACAAGGATGTGACATCATGGCTCGTCGCTGCGAACTGACCGGCAAGGCCGTCCTCACCGGCAACAACGTCAGCCACGCCAACAACCGTACCCGTCGGCGTTTCCTCCCCAACCTGGTCAACGTGACCCTCATCTCCGAGGTTCTCGGCCAGAACGTTCGTCTGCGCATCACGGCTCACGCCCTGCGCTCGGTCGAGCATCGCGGCGGTATCGACGCGTTCCTGGCCAAGGCTACGGATCTCGAACTCTCCCCGCGTGCTCGCCTCCTGAAGCGTCAGATCGCTCAGGCGCAGGCGGCCAAGGCGGCCGCGTGAACGAGCCGGTCTCGTCGGTCTCTGTGACCGAAGGTGCCGCCCCCGGGACCCCGGCGGGCGGCATTCCGCGTTCGGCTTGGTTCACCGCCATCGCCGCGATGGTGCTGGTGGTCGTGTCGTCGAACATCGCCGTGCAGTATCCGGTGCAGCTGACGATCGGGGGGCTCGACCTCGCTGACCTGCTCACCTGGGGTGCCTTCACCTATCCGGCGGCCTTCCTCGTCACCGATCTGACCAATCGCCGCTTCGGCGTCTCGGTCGCCCGTCGGGTGATCGTGGTCGGCTTCGTGATGGCGATCGTGCTGTCGGTCGCGCTGGCGACGCCGCGCATCGCCATCGCCTCGGCGACGGCCTTCCTGATCGGCCAGCTGCTCGACGTGACGATCTTCGATCGCCTGCGCCGCATGCGCTGGTGGAAGGCGCCCTTCGTCGGCTCGCTGCTCGGCTCGGCCACCGACACCGCGGTGTTCTTCTCGCTCGCCTTCGCCGCCGTCTTCGGCTTCCTCGGCGAGGCGGACGCCTTCTCGGCCGAGACGGCGCCGCTGATGGGCTTCGCCCATGTCGAGGCCGCCCGCTGGATCAGCTGGGCGATCGCCGACTTCTCGGTGAAGCTCGGTTTCGCGGCGCTGTTCCTGGTGCCCTACCGGCTGCTGATGAACATCCTGTGGCCGATCCCGGACCGGATGCCGGCCGCCGCCTGAGGCGCTCGCGACCATCACCGAAGACACGAAAGCCCCGGATCGCTCCGGGGCTTTTCTCTTTTCGGCTGGTCTTTCGAGGCCGCCGGGCGATCAGTTGCCGGCGGGGATCGAGGCGGTCGTCTCGGCGGCGCCTTCGGCCGCGGTGCGGGCGCCTGTGACGCGGAAGGTATGGGCGTAGACCTGCAGCAGGCCGACGGGGGTGCCGACCACCACGCGGTAGGGGATCATGGCGCGGGCGTCGCCGCCGGCCGGCACGAACCAGATCGAGAACTCGAGATTGCGCTCGAACTTCTCCTCGGCCGGCGACAACGGGCGGTAGCCGGCGATCGGGCGATAGGCGACGGCGCAGACCAGCGCCTGGCCGGAGTAGCCCTCCTTGCCCTGCACTTCCATGGTCGAGCCGTAGGTCATGCGCAGGTCGTAGCGGACGCGGCCGTCGAAGACCTTGGCGGTGCGGTCGCAGTTCGACTTGGCCATCGGATCCTGGCCGGGTGCGAGCGGCAGCACGAAGGCGGCGAGCGGATCGATCACACCCTTCTTGTGCTCGGGCAGCAGCGGGATGCGGCGGTCCCAGCCGGGGAAGTGCAACTCGGTCGCCGAGACCGACTTCACGTTCGGTCCGGCGAAGGCGATGTCGACGTGGTTCGGCTCGGCGCCGCCCTCGATGCGCAGGGCGTAGTCCTTCGAGGTCTGCGCCTTGGGCAGGGCGTGGCCGGAGGCGGTCGCCGAGGCCGAGCGGTTGGCGACGATCGCGGCGAGGCCGCGGACCTGGGCGGAGAGGTCGGCGCGCCAGTCGCCGGTCTGGCCGACGTCGAAGGTCAGGCTGCCGGAGCCGACGGGGAAGCCGCCGAGCGTCGCGGCGTAGTTCGCCTCGACCGTGCCGGCGGCGACGGGCGCCGCGGCGAGCGCGACGAGGAGCGACGCTCCGGCGATGGTCGTCCCGGCGAGGAACGCGACCCGGGCACTCATGCTGGACACCTCCGAATTCCGAACTCGGGAACACCGCGAAACGGCGAAAGGGCACGGCGAAGACGCCGATGCCGCGTGCTCCCATTTGTGGCCGGGTAACCTTATCGAAGGGTTAACCCGGCGGCGTTTTCGCGGTCTCGTCGATCAGTCGAAAGCGGAGCAGCAGAGTGCGTTGCAGCCAGAAGAAGTTGTCGTCGGAGACGAGCGTCACCAGCGTCGAACCGTCCGGCGCGGTGTCGATCGCGAGGCCTTCCATGTTGTCGATCTCGTCTCCGGCCTCCGACTGCCAGACGAGGGTCGGCTCGATCGTCCGGCCGGCCGCGAGGTCGCTCGCGGCGACGCGGACGAGCCGGCTCCCGAAGGCACCGACGAAGGAGAGCCGCCGTTCCAGCACCAGGAGATCGCCGGAGGGGAGGAAGGCCGCATCGGTGACGGCATAACCGTCGCGGGTCTGGAGATGGAAGCGGCCGGCACCGCGACCGCCGACGATCCAGCCGGGATTGGCGCTCGTGCCGCTCTCGGCGGTTTCGGCGATCGCGATCAGCGCACCGGAGGGCGCGTCGGCGAGGGCTTCGAGGCCCTCGTTCGGCGGCAGGCGGCCGATCTCGACCGGTATCGCAACGGGTTGGCCGCGGGCGGCGAGGAGCGCCGTCGGTTCGGCGCCGTCGACGCGATAGGCGAGCACCCGGTGGCGGCGTTCGAAGCCGACGCGGGCCTCGAGGCCGGCCGCGGTGCGGCGCACCGTCAGGCTCTCGGCGTCGCGATTGTGCTTGCCGTGGAAGGGGTGGCCGTTCTCGTCGAGGAGGGGGGCGATGCGGGCGTCGGCAAGCGCGATCGGCCGGCCGGTCGTGTCGGTCTCGAGCCGGGCGGCGAACCAGATGCCTTCGTCACCGATGGCGAGGAGGCGACGGCCGCCGTCGAAGGTTCGGAGACCGGAGAGGCCGCCAAAGGCCTTGTCGCGGCTCGACAGCACCAGCCCGCCGACGAACTCGAGCCCGCCGAAGCGCCTGCGCGTCGGTTCCGACGGGTGGAAGGCGGCGATCGGCTTCGTCTCGACGACCAGCGGGCGCGGCGCCTCGAAGGCGGCTTCGACGTTGGCGCCGTGCGGCACGACGAGGGGGACGCAGGCCACCGCCAGCGCGAGCACGCCGGCGGTCGCGAGGCCGATGCTGATGCGGTTCATCGGCGCCCGGCGACCTTGCGCCCGCGTGGCGCGCGATCGTCGCGGGCGTTCTCGTCGAACAGGGAGGCGAGTTGGTCGGTCATGGCTCCGGCCAGTTCCTCGGCATCGACGATGGTCACGGCGCGACGGTAGTAGCGGGTGACGTCGTGGCCGATGCCGATGGCGATCAGCTCCACCGGCGAGCGCGTCTCGATGTCGTCGATGACGCGGCGCAGGTGGCGTTCGAGGTAGTTGCCGGGGTTGACCGAGAGAGTCGAGTCGTCGACCGGCGCACCGTCGGAGATCATCATCAGAATGCGGCGGCTCTCGGGCCGGGCGATCAGGCGATCGTGGGCCCAGGCCAGCGCCTCGCCGTCGATGTTCTCCTTGAGGAGCCCCTCGCGCATCATCAGGCCGAGGTTGCGCCGCGACCGCCGCCAGGGGGCGTCCGCCGCCTTGTAGACGATGTGGCGCAGGTCGTTGAGGCGACCGGGGGTCGGCGGCTTGCCGGCCGCGAGCCAGCTCTCGCGCGACTGGCCGCCCTTCCACGCCCGCGTCGTGAAGCCGAGGATCTCGACCTTGACGCCGCAGCGCTCGAGCGTGCGGGCGAGAATGTCGACGCAGGTCGCCGCGACCGTGATCGGCCGGCCGCGCATCGAGCCGGAATTGTCGATCAGCAGGGTGACGATCGTGTCGCGGAAGTCGGTGTCGCGCTCGCGCTTGAAGGAGAGCGGCGCCATCGGGTCGATGACGACGCGGACGAGGCGGGCGGTGTCGAGCACGCCCTCCTCGAGGTCGAACATCCACGAACGGTTCTGCTGCGCCATCAACTTGCGCTGGAGACGGTTGGCGAGGCGGGCGACGGCGCCCTGCAGCGGCGCGAGCTGCTTGTCGAGATGGGCGCGCAGGCGCTCGAGCTCGGGGATCTCGCAGAGATCCTCGGCGTGGACCACCTCGTCGAAGCGTTGCGTGTAGACCTTGTAGTCGTCGAGCGGCTTGGCGGGGATCGGGTTTTCCGGCCGACTGGCCTCGGAGGAGGCCTCGGTCTCGGAGCCGTCGTCGTCGGTCGTTTCGTCGGTGTAGCCGTCGGCGGCCTGTTCCTCGCCCTCTTCCTGGTCTTCGCCGGCGCTCTCCGACGCCGAGGCCTCGGAGCGGTCGGAGCCGTCCTGCATCTCGGGGTCGCCGGCCTGCTCGTCGTTGTCGCCCTGGGCCTCGTCGCCGCCTTCGTTCTCCTCGTCGGGCTCGGGATCGTCGCCGAGTTCCTCGGCGAGTTCGAGGGCGGAGAGGATGTCGCGGACGACATGGGCGAAGGCGCGCTGGTCCTCGATCGTGCCTTCCAGCCGGTCGAGGGCTTCCATCGCCTTCTGCTCGATCTGCGGCCGCCACAGGTCGACGGCGTGGGCGGCGGAGGGCGGCGGCGCGTCGCCGGTCAGGCGTTCGCGCACCAGGAGGGCGAGGGCATCGGCGATCGGCGCCTCGGAGACGTCATGGGCTTCCGCCAGATGGGCCTTGGCGTATTTCGCCTCGAGCATGGCGGAGAGGTTCTTGCGCACGCCCTCCATGCGGCGGGCGCCGACCGCCTCGCAGCGGGCCTGTTCGACCGCTTCCCACACCGCGCGGGCGTCGACGCCCTCGGGCATGAAGCTGCGGTGGACGTTGGCGTCATGGACGGCGAGGCGCAGCGCCATGCTGTCGGCCTGGCCGCGCAGGATGCGCGCCTCCTCGCGGGTGAGCTTACGGGTGGGTTCGGGCAGGCGGACGGTGTGGCCGGTCAGCACCGCGCGATCGGAGCCGAAGGCGACCTCGAGATCCGGCACGCGCGAAATCGCCCTGACGCAGGCGGTGAGCGCCTGCTTGAAGGGTTCGTTCGGCGGCGGGGACTTGTCCTTGGGGGGCATCGAACGGCTCGGGATGGAACGTCAGAGCGAACGGCCGTCGAAACGGCGCACGGGCAGAGCTTCGAAGTCGACGCCCTCGAGGCAGCGGACGTTGATCGCCACCATCTCCTTGCCGTCGGGACGGATGCCGCGGCCGAAAGATTCGGTGCCGCAGTCGGTGCAGAAGAGATGATGGATCCGCTTCGAGCCGAACTGATAGTCCTTCAGCTTGTCCGCGCCCGAGAGGAGCCGGAAATCCGAAGTGGAGGCAAAGGCCAGGAGCGAACCGCGCTTGGTGCAGATCGAGCAGTTGCACGACACCACGCCTTCGATCGCCATGTCGACCTCGAAGGCGACGTTGCCGCAATGGCAACCGCCACGATGCGTGATGCGTTCCGCCATGGTCCGCTCCCTCAGCTCAGCACGACGTTGACGGCGCTCTCCGGCAGTTCCCGGCCGAAGCAGCGCTGATAGAATTCGGCGACCTTCGGCCGCTCGGTCTCGTCGCACTTGTTGAGGAAGGTCACGCGCAGCGCGAAGCCCAGATCGCCGAAGATCTCGGCGTTCTCGGCCCAGGTGATGACGGTACGCGGGCTCATCACGGTGGAGAGCTCGCCGCCGACGAAGGCGTTGCGGGTGAGGTCGGCGACGCGGACCATCTTGGAGACGATGTCGCGGCCTTCGGTGTTGTCGCGGTAGTGCTTCGCCTTGGACAGGACGATGCCGACTTCCTCGTCGTGCGGCAGATAGTTCAGCGAGGTGACGATCGACCAGCGG
Source organism: Pinisolibacter sp. DMC19 (assembly GCF_056313985.1). NCBI lineage: Bacteria > Pseudomonadati > Pseudomonadota > Alphaproteobacteria > Hyphomicrobiales > Ancalomicrobiaceae > Pinisolibacter > Pinisolibacter sp. DMC19. The sequence continues at coordinate 184,075 of NZ_JBQUZF010000007.1, forward strand.
TCCATCTGCGCCTGATTGATCTGCTGGGTGCCGTGGTAGAGGCCCGAGGTGTCGCCGAGGCCGATCGTGTTCGCCGTGGCGAAGAGACGGAAGGCGGGATGCGGCTTGATCACCCGGTTCTGGTCGAGCAGCGTCAGGCGGCCGGCGCTCTCCAGCACGCGCTGGATCACGAACATCACGTCCGGGCGGCCGGCGTCGTATTCGTCGAACACCAGCGCGACGTTGTTCTGGTAGGCCCAGGGCAGGATGCCGTCGCGGAATTCCGTCACCTGCATGCCGTCGCGCACCACGATGGCGTCCTTGCCGATCAGGTCGATGCGGGAGATGTGGCTGTCGAGGTTGACGCGGACGCAGGGCCAGTTGAGGCGGGCGGCGACCTGCTCGATGTGGGTCGACTTGCCGGTGCCGTGGAAGCCGGTGACCATCACGCGGCGGTTCTTGGCGAAGCCGGCGAGAATGGCGAGCGTCGTGTCGCGATCGAACAGATAGTCGGCGTCGAGCTCGGGAACGTATTCGTTCGCCTCGCGGTATGCCGGTACCGTGAGATTGCTCTCGAAGCCGAAGGTGTCGCGGACGGAGACGGTGGTGTCGGGCAGGCCGGCGGGCTTCACGGATTCGCTCATCATTCCTCCGTCCCGGGGCAAGGCCGGCCGAGGGCGCGGAGAGCCGCACCCGTGTCGCCGCCTCGGGAAGTCGTTGCGTTCGGGATGGCACTCTAGCCGGGCGGGCGCGGCTGTACCAGCCTCGAGGCGCGGGGCAGGTCAGTCGTTTTTCGGATGTTCGGGAAGGCAGCGAAGGGCAGGGTCGCGCCGGCGGCGGTTGTCGAGCGGCGCGCGGCATCCTATCGCGAGATCCCGCCGCCGGCCGACGGCGGCGGGATCTCGGACAGGACGTCGTCGCATGGAACGCATCGATCGCATCGCCAAGCTCTTCACCCGGCTGTTTCCGCTGTGGGTGGTGCTGTGTGCCGCCACGGCCTATCTCGCGCCGGGCACCTTCAAGGGGGCCGCGCCCGCCATTCCGTGGCTGCTCGGCCTGGTGATGCTCGGCATGGGCCTGACGATGGGCCTCGAGGACTTCGCCCTCGTCCTCAAGCGGCCGAAGGACGTGATCGCCGGCGTGCTGCTGCGCTACGCCATCATGCCGGCCGTCGCCTTCGCCGTGGCGAAGCTGCTGGCGTTGCCGCCGTCGCTCGCCGCCGGCCTGATCCTGGTCGGCGCCTGCCCGAGCGGCACGGCGTCGAACGTCATGACCTTCATCGCCGAGGGCGACACCGCGCTGTCGGTGACGGTGTCGAGCTTCAACACCATCCTGGCGCCGATCGTCACGCCCTTCGTCTTCCTGATGCTCGCCGGCACGATGATCCCGATCGACGCCGGCGCGCTGCTCTACGACATCGTCAAGGTGGTGCTGGCGCCGATCGCCCTCGGCATGGCGCTCAACATGCTGGCGGGCGACGTCCTGAAGCGGGTGATCCGCTTCGTGCCGCTGGTCTCGGTCGTGGCGATCATCCTGATCATCGCCATCGTCGTGGCGCTCTCCGCCGCCAAGCTCGCGACCGTCGCGGTGATCGCCTTCGCCGCCGTCGCCCTGCACAACGGGCTAGGCCTGGCGCTCGGCTACGGCGCCTCGCGCGGCGTCGGCATGGACCATCGCAAGGCCAAGGCGATCGCCTTCGAGATCGGTATGGAGAACTCCGGCCTCGCGGTCGCTCTGGCGATCGCCCATCTCGACCCGGTCGCCGCCATCCCCGGCGCGATCTTCTCGGTCTGGCACAACTTCACCGGCTCGCTGCTCGCCGGCTGGTGGGGCGGACGCGTCCGCAAGGAGGGGCAAGCCGACGAGGCGGCCGAGGCGCAGGCGGCCTGATCTGCCCGATCGGCGACGGTCGCCCTCGGGCGGCCGTCAGCACAGGCCGGCGGTGCGCAGCAGCTTGTGGGCGTGGATGATCTCTTGCAGGCGGCCTTCCTGCGAACGGTCGCCGCCGTTGGCGTCCGGATGGTGACGCTTCAGGAGGTCCTTGTAGCGGGCGCGGATGTCCTCGGCGCTCGCGGTCTCGTCGAGACCCAGCGTCTCCAGCGCCTTCTTCTCCAGCGGCCTGGCGCGGCGCACCGGCGCCTTGCGGGCCTGCTGCTGGGCGCGGAAGCGGGCGAACTGGATGCGCGGATCGCCCGAGCGGCGCGTCCAGGTCCGAGGGATCTCAAAATCCTCGGCGCGGGCGGGGCGCTCGCGTGAATCGGGGTTCGAGCCCATGTTCCAGGTCGGCCGATGGCCGGTGCGGGCTTCCTCGACATAGTCGGTGACGGCTTCTTCCGGCATGCCGGAGAAGTAGTTGTAGGACTTGTTGTAGAGGCGGACGTGGTCGAGGCAGAAGCGGTGATATTCGCCGTCGTGGCCGCGGCCCTTGGGGGCGCGATGGGTCGCGGCGCCGTCGCAGCCTTCCCATTCGCAGGGCGGCAGCGTGCGGCGCGCGACCATTTCGGGGTCGGGCTTGATCCGGATGTGCTCGAAGAGGTCGAAATCCAAGGGCATCGGTCGATATTGAGGGTTCGAGGGCGACGCATCAAGATCGTCGCGCGAAAGCGTGATCGGTCGGGCGTTTCGACCGGTTCCGATCCGACGCCCTCGTGGTTAAGATTTCCTTGACGAAACAGCCATCCGGAGACCGCCTTGTCCTACCGTTCCCGCATGACCGAGAAGCTCGCCGCCGCGTTCCAGCCGACCCGGCTCGAGGTGATCGACGAATCCGAGAAGCACCACGGCCACGGCGGTTCGCACGCCGAGGGCGAGACGCATTTCCTGATCCGCATCGCCGCCCCGGCCTTTGCGGGCACGTCTCGGCTGCAGCGTCACCGCATGATCAACGAGGTGGTCAAGGACGAGCTCGCCGAGCGCGTCCATGCCCTGTCGATCGAGGCGGAACCCGCCTGATCAGCGCGCCAGTTCGGTCTCCAGGAAGCCGCGGACCTCGTCCGGCACCACGTCGTCGGCGACGAAGGCTTCGCCGATGCCGCGGGTGAGGATGAAGGTCAGGCGGCCGCGCTTGACCTTCTTGTCCTGATAGATCGCCTGCATCAGCCCGTCGACCGAGCCGACGCCGCCGGGAATGTCGGCGATTCTGGTCGGCAGGCCGACGGCGGCGAGGTGGGCGGCGACGCGGTTCGCGTCGTCGGGCGAGGCGAGGTTGAGGCGGGCGGAGAAGCGATGCGCCAGCACCATGCCGAGCGCCACGCCCTCGCCGTGCACCAGCCGTTCGGCGTCGAAGTCGGTCGCCACCTCGAAGGCATGGCCGAAGGTGTGGCCGAGGTTGAGGAGGGCGCGCAGACCGGTCTCCTTCTCGTCCTGACGGACGACGGCGGCCTTGGCGCGGCAGGAGGCGGCGATGGCGCCGATGCGGGCGGGGCCGCCGGCGAAGATCTCGGCGTGGTTCTGCTCGAGCCAGCCGAAGAACGTCGGATCGTCGATCAGGCCGTATTTCGCCACTTCGGCATAGCCGGCGCGCAGATGGCGCGGGTCGAGCGTGTCGAGCACGGCGGTGTCGGCGAGGACGAGGCTCGGCTGGTGGAAAAGGCCGACGAGGTTCTTGCCGTGGCGGGTGTTGATGCCGGTCTTGCCGCCGACCGAGCTGTCGACTTGCGACAGCAGCGTCGTCGGGATCTGCACGAAGCGCATGCCGCGGCGGACGATGCCGGCGGCGAAGCCGACGAGATCGCCGATCACGCCGCCGCCCAGCGCCACGAGGAGGTCGCCGCGCTCGAGCCGGGCCGACAACACGCCGTCGACGACGCTCTCCAGGATCTCGAAGCTCTTGGAGCTTTCGCCCGGCGTCACCACGATGGTGGTGAAGCCGAGATCGGCCTCGGTCAGGCTCGCGGCGAGCGTCTCGAGATGGTGCTCGGCGACGGTCTCGTCGGTGATCACGGCGAAGCGGCTACCTGGGAAGCGGCGGGCGAGTTCTTCGCCGGCGCGGGCGAGAAGGCCGGGACCGATCAGGATGTCGTAGGCGCGATCGGCGAGATCGACCGGGACGACGGTCGGGGGAAGATCGGTCATGGCGTGGCTCCGGCGGGGGACGCGACGTCGAGGTGGGCGGCGAGCGTGGCGAGGATCTCTTCGGTCATGACGTCCTTGGAGGCCTCGCGCGACTTCACCGTGACGTCGGCGAGCGCATAGACGGGGTAACGTTCGGCGACCAGACGGCGCAGCACGCCCTCCGGGTCGGGGTTCTGCAACAGGGGCCGCGTCGGCTTGTGGCGGATGCGCTGGAAGAGCACGGCCGGATCGGCCTCGATCCACACCGACAGGCCGGCCTCGGCGATGGCGGCGCGGGTCTCGGCGTTCATGAAGGCGCCGCCGCCGGTCGCCAGCACCTGCGGGCCGTCGCGCAGCAGGCGGGCGATCACCTTGCGCTCGCCGTCGCGGAAATGGGCCTCGCCGTGTCTGGAGAAGATCTCGGTGACGCTGAGGGCGGCCGCCTTCTCGATCTCCTGGTCGAGGTCGACGAAGGGCAGGTCGAGACGCGCGGCGACGCGACGGCCGAGCGTCGTCTTGCCCGCACCCATCATGCCGATGAAGACGAGCGAACGGCTGCCGAGGGCTTGCCTGAGGCGATCGAGGGTCGGCGCGTCGACGCGCCGGATGTCGTGGGTCATGGTCTCTTCCCGCGCGGCCGGCCGGGCCGCGACCCCCGTCCTTTGCGGCCAAGACGGGGCCGCCGTCAAGCATCGCGCGCGCGGATCGCCGGTCGAGCGGCAGCCGCGACTTGCGTCGGGGGGCGGCATCGGAGAGGGTCGGGGCGGACGCGCCCGAGGCGCGCCGAGCGATTCGATGCCGGAGAAGACCCCATGCCGGAGATGATGCGATGCCGACGCTGACGCGGATCCTCGTCACGCTCGTCGTGCTCGCCGGGCTCGCGGGGGGCGTGGTCTATGCGCTCGCCACCTTCGTCGAGCCCAAGCCGCGCGAGATGGTGATCAAGGTCCCCCAGGAGCGCATCGGGACGCGCTGAACCGATGGAGCGGCCGATGGGCGCGGGCCTTCTCGTCGAGAGTTTCCTCGAGAGCATGGCGGTGGAGCGCGGCGCCGCGGCGGCGACGCTCGACGGCTACGGCCGCGATCTCGCCGACTGGGTCGGCTTCCTCGCCCGCCGCGGTCAGGGACCGGAGAAGGCGACGCCGGAAGACGTCGCCGCCCATCTCGGCGAACTCGCCGCCCGCGGTTTCGAGGCGACGACGCAGGCCCGCCACCTCTCGGCGATCCGCCAGTTCCACAAGTTCCTCTATGCCGAGGGTATCCGCCCCGACGATCCGACCGGCACGATCGACGCGCCGAAGAAGCGGCAGGCGCTGCCGCGCGTGCTGACCGAAGCCGAGGTCGATCGCCTGATCGAGACGGCGCGGGCCGACGCCGACGACGCGCGCGATCCGCCGCCGACCCCCGCCGAACGGGTGCGCGCGACGCGGCTCCATGCGCTGGTCGAGACGGCCTATGCCACCGGCATGCGCGTCTCCGAGCTCGTGTCGCTGCCGGCGAGCGCGGTGCGTGGCGAAGCCCCCTTCCTGATGATCCGCGGCAAGGGCGACAAGGAACGTCTGGTGCCGCTCTCGGCGCGGGCGAAGGCGGCGCTCTCGGCCCATCTCGTCGCCTGCGGCGCGGCCGGGCGCGGCGGGGGCAAATGGCTCTTCCCGTCGTGGAGCGAGAGCGGCCACGTGACGCGACAGGCCTTCGCGCGCGATCTGAAGGCGCTGGCGATGCGCATCGGCCTGCCGGCGGCGGCGGTGTCGCCGCACGTGCTGCGGCACGCCTTCGCCAGCCACATCCTGGCGCACGGGGCGGATCTGCGCGTCGTCCAGCAGCTGCTCGGCCATGCCGACATCTCGACGACGCAGATCTACACCCACGTCCTCGACGAACGCCTCCGGGCGCTGGTCGAGGACCATCACCCGCTCGCCGGGTCGGACGTTTCGACGCGCGCTTCGCGGGCTTGATCTTTTCGCCGACTGTCGCCAATCTCCGCCGCGCTCCCGGGGTGCCCATGGTCATGGGCTGAGATCGATACCCGTGGAACCTGGCCGGCGGGATGCCGGTGAAGGGAGACGAGCGCCATGTCGACCACGTCTGGAATCCCCACGTCCGCCTCGAAGCTCGAGGCGGTCTCGAACGATCACGCCGCCCGCGTCGCCGCCGATCTGCTCGGCCGGCTGCGTGGCCAGGGCCCTCTCGTCCACAACATCACCAACTATGTCTCGATGGACGTCGCCGCCAACGCGCTGCTGGCGATGGGGGCCTCGCCCGCCATGGTCCATGCGATCGAGGAGGTCGAGGAGTTCGTCGCCTTCTCGAGCGCGTTGGTGATCAACATCGGCACGCTGTCGACGCCGTGGATCGAGGCGATGGTCGCGACCGCGGCCAAGGCCCGCGCGCTCGGCAAGCCCTGGGTGCTCGATCCGGTCGGCGCCGGGGCGACGGGGCTGCGCAACCACGCCGTCGAACGGCTGATGGCGGAGAAGCCGACGCTGGTGCGCGGCAATGCCTCCGAGATCATGGCCGTCGCCGGCATGGCCGGGGCGGGCAAGGGCGTCGACAGCGGCAACTCGACCGACGAGGCGCGCGACGCGGCGATCCGTCTCGCCCGCATCAGCGGTGCGGTCGTCATCGCCACCGGCGCGATCGACTACGTCACCGACGGCCGCCGCGAAGTGGCGCTCTCCGGCGGTGATGCGCTGGCGACGCGGGTGACCGCGACCGGCTGTGCGCTGTCGGCGGCGGTCGCCGCCTTCGCCGGTGTTGCGGAAGACCCCTTCGACGCGGCGATCGCGGCGCTGGCCCTGTGGAACGCGGCGAGCGAGCGGGCGGCCGCGGTCGCCGACGGCGGCCCTGCCACCTTCCGCACCGCCTTCCTCGACACGCTGGCGCGGATCACTCCGGCAGAGGTCGCGGCGGCGACGAAGGTGGCGCCGTGAGCGGGCGGGACTTCGATCGGGCCGCGCTCGCGGTGATGCTCGTGACCGACCCCGACATGGCCGGCGACCGGGCGATCGAGGGGATCGTCGCGGCGGCGGTCAGGGGTGGCGTCACCTCGGTGCAGCTGCGCGAGAAGGCGATCGACACCCGCCGCTTCGTCGAACGGGCACGGAGCCTCTCGGCGGCGCTGGCGGGGGTCGGCGTGCCGCTCTTCGTCAACGACCGGGTCGACGTGGCGCTCGCCGCAGGCATCACCCACGTCCATGTCGGCCAGTCCGACATGCGGCCGGCCGACGTGCGGCGGCTGATGGGCGACGAGGCGGTGATCGGCCTGTCGATCACCCGGGCCGAGGAGCTCGTCGACGAGGATCTGGCCCATGTCGACTACATCGGCGTCGGTCCGGTCTTCCCGACCGGCACCAAGGCCGACGCGGCGCCGGCGCTGGGGCTCGACGGGCTCTCGGCGATCTGGGCGGCGACGCGGCTGCCGATCGTGGCGATCGGCGGGATCGACGCTTCGCGGGCGCAGGCCGTGATCGCATCGGGCGCCGACGGCGTCGCCGTGGTCTCGGCGATCATGGCGGCGGCCGATCCGGAAGCGGCGGCGCGATCGGTCGCGGAGGCCGTGGGGCGCGGCTTCAGCCGGCTGCCCTGACGAGGCTCACGAGGCGGTCGCGGAAGGCCGCCTCGCCCCACGCACCCGAGCCGACGATGCGCCCGATCTCGCGCGACTTCCCGTCGACCAGCAGCGTCGTCGGCAGGCCGACGATGCCCAGCGCGCGGGCGGCGTCGCGGTTGCGGTCGTGGAAGAGCGCCAGATCGCGGATGCCGAGCGCCGAGGTCGTGGCGTCGATCGCCGGCCAGCCGAGACGGTCGAGCGAGACGGCGGCGACGTCGATGCCGTGGGCGGCGATGTCGCGGCGGAAGGCGTCGAGTTCGGGGAATTCGACCCGGCACGAGCCGCACCAGCTCGCCCAGAAATGCACCAGCACCGGCTTCCCCGCGAAGGCATTCGCGGCGATGTCGCGGCCGTCGCGGTCCTGGACGGCGAAGGAAACGGCGCGCGGTTCGACCGCCACGAGATCGCCGGCGCGGGCGGGGCTCGCGAGCAGCGCCAGTCCGCCGGCGAGGAGGGCGCGCCGGGTGATCATGGCGCCCCTCCGCCGAGCGCCACGGCGATCAGGATCGCCAGCACCATCTGGAAACCGGCGGTGGCGCCGAGGTGGGCGTTGAGGGCGCGGCCGATCGGCACGCGGGTCAGGCGCCAGGCGATCAGGGACGCGGGCGCCAGCGCCAGGGCAATCAGCGTCGCGCCGCGCCAGTCGGGCGCGAGGGCGGCGGCGAGCGCCACGGCGCCGATCGTCTCGGCGGCATAGAGCGCCACCGTGCGGCCGGGGCCGAGCAGGATCGCCAGCGTGCGGCGGCCGTTGGCTTCGTCCTCGACGCGGTCGCGGTGGTTGTTGACCGTCAGCACGGCGGCGGCGGGCAGACCGATGGCGACGCCGACCAGCACCGCATGGAACGTGACCATGCGGACCGCCAGCCATTCGATGCCGACCACGGCGGCGACGCCGAAACAGGCGACGACGAAGATCTCGCCGAGCGGCGTGCCGGAAATCGGTCGCGGCCCGCCGGAATAGGCCCAGGCGGCGGCGATCGAGGCGAGGCCGATCAAGAGGATCGGCAGGCCGCCGTACCAGACGGCGACGAGGCCGCAGAGGGCGGCGATCAGGGTCGCGACGATGGCGCCGCGGCGGACCTCCGTCGCCGACATCAGGCCGGAGCCGGTCATGCGGGTGGGACCGAGCCGGCGGGGGCCGTCGAGGCCGCGTTCGCCGTCGGTGGCGTCGTTGGCGAGATTGGTGGCGATCTGGATGGCGAGGGCGGCGACGGTCGCGGCGACGACCGGCATCCAGGCGATCCGCCCGCCTTCCGCATGGGCCTCGGCGAGGGCGACGAGGATGGGGGCGAGCGAGATCGTCAGCGTGCGCGGGCGCACCGCGCGGATCCACAGGCCGAGGCGTCCGGAGGGGGCGAGGGTCAGATCGGACACGATCGGTTCCTTCACGGCAGATCGCCCCGGCGCAGGATCGCCCAGCCGCCGACGGCGGCGAGCGTGCCGAGGAGAAGGGGATAGGCGAAGGACCAGATCATGAAGCCGATACGCCCGAAGATGTCGAAGACGGTGAAGGCGGTCGGACCCAGGAGGACCAACTGCGGATCGAACAACAGCATCGACCCGGTTCGGAAGACCTGCAAGGGGTTCAGCATGGCAATCGCCACGACGCCCTCGACGGGCAGGCGCCCGCGGATCAGCGCGCCGAGCAGCACGAGGTCGAGCGCCAGCACCAGCGCCAGCCACAGGAGGAAGGCGACGGTCTGGGCGGTGTCGACCGAGCGGGCGAAGGCGGAGATGAGGAAGCCGATGCCGACGAAGGCGAAGATCATCGCGAGCAGCAGGCCGACGTCGAAGCCGAGTTCGAGCCAGGGCACCGCGACGCCGCGCGCCACGCCGTAGGCGACGGCGACGGCGAGCGCGCCGACGACGGGGGCGGCGGCGAGCAGGCAGCGGCCGGCGAAGCGGCCGAAGTACCAGGCGCCGATGCCGACCGGCAGGCCGAGCACCCATTCGAAGACGCCGGCCTCGCGGTCGCCGGCGAGCGAACGCACCGTGGTGATCAGGATGAAGATCGGCACGATCGCCATGGTCAGCTGGATGTAGGTGACGAGCGTGCGCGACAGGCCGGTGAAGCCGAGGACGCGGCTCTCCGTGAGACCAAACGTCAGCAGCACGCCGACCAGTGCGAAGAAGACCACGGAGTAGATCGCGAACCAGCGGGCGCGGAAGGCTTCGGCGATCTCGAGCCGGAGCGTGGCGAAGAAGCCGGTGCGGAAGGCGTGCCGGGGCGAGGTTGCAGGCATCTGGCCGGGGGCGGTGTCGGGGGCGCGCATGATGTCTCCTCGGGCTCAGCCGCGGTGTTCGCAGTTCGCCTTGTCGCGGATGGCCGAGACGGCTTCGGCGAAGGCGAGGCGATGTTTCGGGCTCGTGCCGGCGGAATGGGAATAGCCCATCGGCGTGGTGGCGTCGTTGCGGTAGCGCGCCGCGCGGGCATCGACGAAGCGGCCGGGGTCGGCGTCGTCGCTGACCCAGAAGGGGACCTCGGCACGGTCGGCGAGGCCGCTCTCGGAGGTGGCGAGCACGGCGCAGCCGAAGTCGTCGAAGATGCGGGCGCGGCCGATCTCCGGGTCCCAGACCTCGGCGGAGAAGCGTCGGTCGGCGAAGACCATGTGGCAGAACTCGCAGGTGTCGCGGCCCCAGCGGATCGGCCGTGGCGCGGCCTCGACGGGGGCGCAGGCGGAAAGCGGCATGCCCGCGAGCGCGACGCCGCCGATCAGACGCAGCACGTCGCGACGCCGGGCCTGCGCGAAGAGGTCAGCGATCGGCCGCGAGGACATCGGCGACCTCCGCGGTGTCGGTTGCGGCGCGGTGGCCGGCGGTGACGTCTTCCAGCGCGAAGGCCGAGACGAGGCCGGCATGGCGGGCGACGAAGCCGAGGAAGCGCAGGCGATCGGGGCCGGCGATGGTGCCGGTCCAGCGGGCGCCGTCGCGCGCGAGGCCCCAGTCGCCGGCGGCGCGGGCGAAGCTCGGTTCGTCGCGCGCGGTCTCGATCGTCACGGCGAAGGTCGAGCCGAGGCTGCCGGCGTCGGTGACGGTGTCGTCGAGGACGATGCGGCCGCGCTCGAGTTCGACGACGCGGTTGACCAGCGCGGCGATCTCGTCGATGCGGTGCGAGGAGATGATCATCGTCGCCTCCGGCCGCTCGGCGAGGAGGTCGAAGAGGCTGGCGCGGGCCGCCGGGTCGAGGTTGGCGGCGGGCTCGTCGAGGACGAGGAGGCGCGTCGGCCGACCGAGGGCGAGCGCGATGAGGAGCTTCTGCTTCATGCCGCCGGAGAGGCGGACGAAGGGGCGGCGGGCGATCGGCGCGAGGTCGAGGCCCATGCGGGCGGCGACGCGTTCGATGTCCTCGGCGCGGGTCTCGGCGACGTCCGCCACCCAGCGCACCAGCGCGCCGACCGGCATCTCGAGCCGCGGCGCGATCTGCGGCACGAAGCCGACGTGGCGCAGCACCTCGGTGCGGTGGTCGCGCGGCGCGAGCCCGTCGATCGTCACCGTGCCCTGATGGACGTATTCGCCGAGCAGGCAGCGGAACAGCGTCGTCTTGCCGGCGCCGTTGGAGCCGATCAGTGCGATGCGCTGGCCGGCGGGAATGTCGAGATCGATCCCGTCGAGGGTCGTCTGCGATCCGAAGGCCTTGGTGACACCCTTCAGCGAGATCATGGTCGTCCGTCCGTCCGGGCGGGGTCCGCCCACCGCGATCGCGCGCCGGGCCCCTCGGCCTACGCGCGATCCAATCCCGTCAAGCCTCGCTCGGGGCGGCTTCCGGTCGCCTGGTGAGACCGACGATGTCGAACCGCAGGGCGCCCGTCGGGCAGACGTCGATGCACATCGCGCAGCGGGTGCAGTCGGGTCCGACCGGGGTTTCCGTCCGGCGGCCAAAGCCCAGCTTGGTCGCCTCCAGAACATGGGGGACCAGGCAGACGTCGCGGCACTTTCCCTCGTGGAGACAGTGTTCGGCGACATGGAGAATTCTGACCGGAGCGACGGCGCCCGCCATACCATATGTCAAGCCGATCGGGCAGACGTGGCGGCACCAGAAGCGTCGCGACCACAGGACCTCGATCGACAGCAGGAGCAGGATCCAGATCAGGCCGACGGTGGTGCCGTAGGTCATGGCGCGCGACAGGATGCCGACCGGCGAGATCGTCTCGAACAGCGTGTAGCCGGAGAAGAAGGCGAGCGCCGCGAAGACCACGAAGAGGATCGGCCGCAGGCGGCGGTCGAGGGCGTGGTCCTTCACCAGACGCTTCTCGGCGAGCTTCAGATGCAGCTTCTCGGCGATCTCCGAGAGGAGATGGTAGGGGCAGACCCAGGAGCAGAAGGTGCGCCCGCCGACCAGCGCGTAGATCGCCAGCACCGTCGTCACGCCGATCACCAGATTGATGACGACATGGCCGTGGGCGAGCATCAGCTGCAGCGACGAGTTCAAGTCGGCGAAGTGGAAGCCGAAGACGCGGCTGGCGGTCAGCGCGCCTTCGATCAGCTGCAGGTCGGCCCAGTAGGAAGCGACGAACAGGCCGTTGACGACCAGGATCGAGACCCAACGGCGCCAGCGCCAGGTGTTGGAGGTCGGGTGGCCCTCGGCCTTCTCGGCGATCAGGAAGGCCTTGCGGCGCTTGCGCTCGTCGGGCGCCTTCTTGAAGGCGAGGAGGTCGACCATCTCCGGCGTCATGTCCTCGGGAGCCGGCTTTTCCGGCGTCTTGCCGAACATCTGCGCCAGCCCCTCGACGAGGCGGGAGAAGAAACCGTTGCTCATGACCGCTTCCTTTCCGGCTCGCGGCCGACCGGGGTCGGGGTGACGGCGATGGCGACGGGATCGACCGGGCACATCATCTCGCAGACGCCGCAGCCGACGCACGAGGCCTTCACCACCGGGGTGCGGCGGCGGTCGGCGGGGTCGGCCGGGTTCAGGGGCTCGAGCGCGATCGCGCCTTCGATCGGGCAGGTGGTGACGCAGAGATCGCAGATCTCGAGATCGTAGGGGTGGCCGGCGATCGGTTGGGCCTTCCAGCGGTCGATCTCGGCCCAGCGCAGCACGCCGTCGAAACCGGCGCCGCGGGCCGGACCCTTCCAACCCTGGCCCTTGCGCGCGAGACAGGCGTCGGGACGGGCGAGCGCCGCGACGCCCATCTTCACCTGTTCCTTCCTGTCGATCTCGTGCGAGAGCGCGCCGGTCGGGCAGGCGAGGATGCACTGGGTGGCATCGCAGGAGAAGTCGCAGGCCTGATCGCGGGCGGCGATGTAGGGCGTGCCGTTCGACAGGCCCGCGGCGAGGTCGGCGAGCTCGATCGCCTGGATCGGGCAGACCTGGACGCACTGGCCGCACTTGATGCAGGCGGCGAGGAAGGCCTCCTCGTCGAGCGCGCCGGGCGGCCTGAGGAGGGGGCTCGCATGGGCGAAGCGATGCTGTGCGAGGCCGGCGAGCGTGGCGCAGACGACGCCGGTGCCGACCGCCACGGTGCGCAGGAAGCGTCGCCGCTCTTCTCCGCCCTTGGTGAGACGGGATTCGGGTGGGACGCGCGGGGCGGCGGCCGGGCTCGGCTCGGGCCTGTCTTCGTCGCTCATGACTTCTTCTCCGGAGACCGGACGCCGTGGGCGCCGACGCCCGCGGGCAGGTCGACGAGGGGGGCGGCGTCGCGCATGATCAGGCGCGGTTCGATCAGCGAGCCGAGGCGCTCGACGAAGTCGACCAGCTCGAGCGAGGGCGCGGTGCGGAAGAACTGAGCGTCGGGCACGTCCATCCACAGCCGGTCGGCCCAGCTCCACATCTCGTAGGGCGTGTCGCCGGTGCCGTCGCGGTTGCGGTCGAAGCCCTGCCAGTCGTCCCAGTGATTGCCGTTCCAGCGGTTGCGCGCGGCCCCGCCGGTGCCCAGCACCGTCACCGAGACGTGGTTGCCGAGGAAGGCGTTGTGCTCGAACGTGTTGCCCTCCCAGTCGGAATGGAAGGCGATGCCGGTGCCGTTGTAGGCGATGCGGTTGTCGCGGAAGAGGTTGAAACTGTCGGGGTCGTAGGGCGAGGCATCCATGAAGATGCCGCGCGCATTGGCGAAGAGGTCGTTGGAGATCACCTTCGTGCCCGACGATTCCTTGAAGCCGATGCCGATGCCCGAGGGGCCCTGCGCCCAGTGGACGACGTTGTCGATGACGTCGTTGTCGTTGGCATACATCAGGAAGACGCCGACGGTGTCGGAGAGGAAGCTGTTCTTCTCCACCTTGTTCTCGTGGGCATACATCAGATGGATGCCGTAACGGCTGTCGACGATGCGGTTGCCGGTCAGGCTGTTGTGCTTCGAGTACCAGATCACCGTGTCGCGGACGCCGGTGATGTCGTTGTCCTCGATGCGGTTGCCGTTCGAATACCAGACGCGCACCGAATCGCCGCGCAGCGCCTGCGGCAGGTCCTTCGAGCCGATGCGGTTGCGGCGGATGACGTTGCCGTCGGCCTGTTTCAGCTCGAAGCCGAAGAGGCAGTCCTCGATGACGTTGTCGCGGAAGACGCCGTTGCGGCCGCGCAGCCGGACGGCGCTGTCGGTGGTCTCGTGACGGTCGCCGGAATTGCGCAGGGTGAGGCCGGAGATCAGCACGTCGTTGGCCTCGACCGTCAGGATCGAGCCGATGCCGCCGCCGTCGACGATCGTGCCGCCCTGTGTGCCCTCGATCCGCATGGTCCGGTCGATCCGGCCGGGCGCGGCGTAGATCCCCGCCTCGAGACGGAGCGTGCCGCCGGTCGGCGTCGCGTCGATCAACGGCTGGAGCGCCTTAGCCCCGGCGGGGAACTGCCGGAGGCTCTCCATCTCCTCCTCCGACCGCGGGTCGGGGGCGGGGGGGTGGTGGTCGGCGAAGCCGGCGTCGCGGGTCAGATCGTCGACGCCGCGCATCTCGGCCCAGTGGATCGCGCCCCAGCCGACGAGGACCGTCACCCCGGCCACCGCCACCAGCGTGGCGGCGGAGCGCAGGAGGGTCGCGAGGGGGAAGGTGCGCGCCATGGTCCGCCTCAGTCCTTGACCGCCTCGGGGAGATTGCGGCGCATCAGGGCGGCGACCGCCATGAAGAGTGCCACGGCGCACATCAGGCCGAAGCCGATCGCAGGGTACGAGTGGGTCGAGAACTGCGCCACCTTGCCGTCGCCGAAGACGGTCGGCATGAAGGGCTTCAGCGTGAAGGCGCCCATGGCGTTGAGGCTGTGGCCGTACCACCAGAGCCAGGACGCATATTCGACGATGAAGCCGAGCGGCAGGATCATCGGCACCGCCGGAATGGCGGCGAAGAACACCGAGCGTGGACGGCGGGCGATCCACAGGAAGAGACCCATGGCGACGAGAACGGCGGCGACCGTCACGTGGGTGGCGACGCGCATGATGGCGACGAGGCGGCCGTTCTTCACCGGTTCGTTGAACCAGCGCCCGAGGCTCTCCTCGTAGTGCCAGGCCATGACGTCGATGCCGCGGCTCGACCAGGGCTGCGGTTCGACGCCGAGTTCGACCGGGGCCTTCATGTCGTGGACGGCCTTCAGCACCTCGACGAGCTGCGCCTTGGTGGCGGTGGCGTCGGCCTTGGGGGCGTTGACGTCGACGACGATGCCGCTCTTGGCGAGCGATTCCTTGAGCTGGCGGACGACCGGGTGGAGGTTCTCGTCCTTGGTCTCGTCCTCGGCGCGACCGAGACTGTCGACCAGGCCGGCGACCCAGCTGCGGCCGAGATACTGCACGCCGTTCGCCGAATAGACCGACATCAGCATCCAGGCGGCGACCGCGGCGAAACCGAGCCCCATGACGGCGGTGCGGTTGCGGGTTCCCGGCGTTGCGAAGCCGAGGATCAGCACGCCGATGAAGGCGAAGAGGAAGGGCGACAGGAGCTTCTCGACCGGACCGCCGGAGGCGATCGGGTACATGCCGACGAAATGGTTGATCGTGTCCATCTCGTGCACGCAGTCGAGCGCCTCCTTCTCCACCACCTCGGTCGACTGGCGCAGCGAGCAGCCGTTGGCGACGCGGTCGACGTGGAAGAGGATCTTGACGCCGTCGGGGAAGGTCTGGGCCGGATAGTTCGGCGCCTTCAGCGACACCCACCAGGCGGGCGCGTAGTAGCTGCCGCCGAGCGCCAGAAGCGCGAGCAGCGCCAGGATGCGGAAGAGAACGGCGGGGCGTCCCGAAGCGGCGTTCGGACGGCCGGCGGCCGGGGAGGTTGACGTCATCGGGCGATCTCCTGCCGCCGGGGCGGCTGCGTTCGGCGGGGCGTCGCGACGGCGGCGTCCCCTCGTTGCCGAGAGAGTGGAACCGGCGGCGGCCGGGGTCCTTGAGATTTGCCAAGTCGCCGATGGTTGCGCGGGTGCCATGCACCGCGTGACAAGGCGAGAGCCGCGCGGATCGTCGATCCGGCGGCTCTCGTGGCGTGGCCCATACGGTCGAAGAACCGCGATCACTGGAAGTCGGGATTCTTCCAACCGGCCGGGGCGACGAGTTCCGGTGCCGGCTTCAGCCGCGAGACGTAGTCGAGGACGGCGAGCGTGTCGCGATCCGAGAAGTTCTTGATCTGATCGACCATCTCGGGGTTGGAGTTGCGCCGCTTGCCTTCCTTGATCCAGCGATACTGGCGGACGAGATACTCGTAGTGCTGCGCCTGGATGCGGGGATAGAACTTGGCGGCGTCGCCCTCGCCGTTGGGGCCGTGGCAGCGGACGCAGTTGTCGGCGTAGAGCTTCTTGCCGAGCTCGAGGTCGTCGCCCTTGCCGACGCCGTTGTCGGGATTCATCTTCAGGCCGGCGATGTATTCCGACACGTCGGCGATCGCCTGGGTGCCGCCGATCTCGGAGGGCAGGGCGAAGGGATACATGGTCGGGTTGTCGCGGTGGCCGTCACGGATGTCGGCGAGCTGCTTGATGATGACCGTGCGATGCTGGCCGGCGAGCTGCGGGAAGGTGCCGTCGGTGAGGCCCCAGCCTTCCGGCATGTGGCAGGCCGAGCAGACCTCGTAGACGTCGCGACCGTTCTTCGGGTCGGGCTTCAGCGTGAGGGCCTCCTCGCGCTCGCCGCCCTGGCTCATCCATTCCTTCTTGGCCTTGTTCTCCTCGAACTTCTGCTGGTCGACGGCGGCATTGCCGGCGGCGAAGGCGGCGCCGGCCGCGAACATCGCGCCGAGGGCGAGGGAGAGAGCGAAAGTCTTCTTCATGTCCGGTCTCCGATCGGGCCGTATCGGGGTCTTCACTTCGCCGTCCGGTCGATCTGCGAGAGATAGTCGGCGATGGCGGCGATCTTGGCGTCGTCCAGCTTCTTGGCGAACGGCAGCATCGTCTTGACCTTGCCGTTCTGGCGGACGCCGTCCCTGACTTCCGTCAACTGGAGGACGAGATAGTCGCGTTTCATGCCGCCGATGATCGGATAGGTCGCCAGCGGCTTGAGGCCTTCGGCACCGTGGCAGGTCTGGCAGCCGCCCTTCTGGTAGGCCTCGCGGCCGGCGGCCATGCGGGCCTCGTCGATCGGCGGGTCGAGCGGACGCACCTTCGGCGCCGGCTCCTTGGCGAGATACTCGGCGATCGCCTGACGCTCGGCCGGGTTCACCAGATGCATGATGTCCTTCATGCCCTGGGTGCGCGGATAGCCGCGCGCGTCCGGGCCGGAGAGGCGGGTGCCCTCGGCGATGGCGGTCATCTGTTCCAGCAGGTACCTGGCGTCCTGGCCGGCGAGTTCGGGATAGGTCTGGATCGCCTTGGCACCGCCGCGGCCGTGACAGGCGACGCAGCTCTTGGTGGCGAACAGGGTCTTGCCGTCGGCGGCGGCGGGCTGGGCGGAGGCATTGCCCAGGCCGGCGGCGAGAAGGCCGAGGGCGATGATCGTCGAACGCAGCATGATGCACCTTCGTTTCGGTGTCGGATGATCGGGTTCGCGCGCGGGCGCGCGAGCGGATGTTCCGAGGTGCCCCTTGCCCGGCACCGGAACGAAGAAGGGCGGTCGCCCGCCCCTCCGCTGTTCGGGAATGACGCCGCCCGAGGGGAGGGCGGCGGGGGCACGGGGGATCGCCCCCCGTGCCGTCGCGGCTCAGGCGAGCCTCACTTGGCGACCACCTTGGCGCCGTTCTGCTCGAGGTAGGTCTTGACGCGCAGACCGATGTCGGCGGCCTTGACCTGGTACTGCCACCACTGGTTCGCCCACAGGGTTCCCTGCTGCCAGTCGTCCTTCTTCGCCGCGTCGTCGGTCTTCGACTTGGCGTCCTTGGCGAAGTTGAGCTGGTCGACGGCGTCCTCGACGAGGGCGACGACGGTCGGGAAGTCCTTGTAGTTCGTCGACATGATGTACTTGACGACCGAGTCGATGACCTTCTGGGTCTCGATGTTGGTGTTGTACTGCTTGTCGAAGTCGGCCTTGGTGTAGGTCACCGCGTCCTTGGCCTTGTCCGGCCCGGTGTCGGCGGCGCCCTTCGGCTTGACCATCAGGTAGCCTTCCATCTCCAGATGGAGCGCCGAGCAGAACTCGGTGCAGTAGTAGGAGAAGGCACCCGCGCGATCCGCCTTGAAGGTGACGGACGCGGTCTTGCCGGGCTCGAGGCTGAGGTTGCCGACGTAGGTCGACACCGCGAAGCCGTGGGTCTCGTCCTCGGCACGCTCGGCGTTGGTGATGTGGAAGACGACCTCGTCACCCTCGTTGACTTCGACGATCTCGGGCGTGAAGTGCGAGCGGATGGCGGTGGCGAAGACTTCCACCTTGCCCGGGGTCTTGACGATCTTCTCCGAACCCGGACGGACCGAGAAGGGGCTCGTCTCGCCGGTGCGGCTGTCGGTGCCGTACTTGTAGCGCACGCCCGGCTTCAGCTTGTCGGCCGAGATGGACGCCGCGTAGTGCGGTTCGCCGAGCGGGATCGGCATGTCGTAGAGCAGTTCCATCTTGTCGCCGGAGATGTCGATGAGCTGATGGTTCTGCGGATGCAGCGGGCCGACCGGGTTGAAGCGGTCGATCGCCAGCTTGTTGAGGGCGATCAGGTATTTGCCCGCCGGCGTGGCGCTCTCGCCCTCCATCGCCATGAGATGGCCGATGTTGTAGTGGACCGAGATCTTGTCGAGGACCTTGCCTTCGCAATAGTCGTACTTGGCCACCTGGCTGTCGACGTAGAGCGAGGTGTAGGCGATGCAGGGCTTCGAATCGAACTGCGTGTGCAGCGGGCCGAGGCCGAGCTGAACCTGCTTGTGGACCACCTGCTTCATGTCGATGATCGGGATCCCGTAGGAATCCTTGGAGGCGAACTGCTTGGCGTCGATCGCCGCCTTGATCTTGTCCCACGAATAGACGGTCACGTTGGTGTCGAGCTTGCCACCGACGATGATGAACTTGCCGTCCGGAGTGACGTCGGCGCCGTGCGGCGACTTCGGCTCGGCGATGAGGAAGAGGATGCCCTCTTCGATCGCCGTCTTCATCGGCAGCACGTCGTGGCCGTTGATCTTGCCGGCCTTGCCGGCGGCGACCAGTTCGGCGGCCTTCTTCCAGTTGATGACGTGCAGATAGTCGGCGTCGTTGGCCGAGCAGCCCGCCTCGAACGGCGGCTTGCCGCTCTCGATGCCGCCGACGTAACGCTCGGCGCAGAACGAGTTGGTGAAGGACCAGCCGTCCGAGGGACCCTTGCCGGCGTCCGACAGGTCCTGGGTGTAGGGCGGCAGTTCGATCGAGAAGGACTTGGCCTCGTCGATGCGACCCTTGGCGCGGTCGAACTTCCAATAGGTCATCGCGCCGCGGAACTTGTCGTTGAATTCCGAGAGGGGCGCGTAGCCGCGACCGAGGATGCCCGGATACTGCGCGGCTTCGAGGACGTAGTCGGTGTTCGGCGTGACGAAGGTGCCGCCGTGCTCGGACTGCAGGATCGGGTTGACGACGATCTGCTGGGTCTCGAAGTCGTGCAGGTTGACCACCGCGATGCGCGGGTTGGCCTTGTCGTTGATGAACAGGAACTGGCCGTCCGGCTTGCCGTCGGTCTCCGACAGGCCCGGATGGTGGGTGTCGCCCCAGTTCGGCTGACGGCCGTCGATCTTGCCCTGGTCGAGGACCTTCTTCGACTCGTCGTCATAGCCGTAGCCCTGCCAGGGCTCGGGCGTGAAGACCGAGACGTATTTCAGGATGCGCATCGACGGCACGCCGTAGACGATGATCTGGCCGGACTGACCGCCCGACGAGAAGACCATGAACTCGTCGCGCTTGCCGGTGGGCGTATAGGTCTTGGCGGCGGCCAGAATGTCCTTCTGGCTCAGGCCGCGTCGCTTCATCACGTCGTCGAGGCTGTCGGCGGCCAGGGCTCCGACGGTCGTCAGACCGAGGAGGGAGGCCAGGGCCACGGACGTCTTCAGTATCGATCTCATGATCGCGCTCCTGCTCGGGGACGCGAGCCTTCGGACGACCACCGGCGCGAGGCTCTGCCACGCGACGCTGCGACGCGCTCCGTCCCGGTTCGACGGCACGCGTTCTCCCTTCGCCGACGCGGGGCGCGACGGCAGCGGAACGTCCATTCGGTTCGCGAAACTCTCTGTTTCTCCGCGGGTCGGGGCGCGACCGCCGACGCGGCCGGCGGGTCCGGCTTCGCGGCGTCCGGGCGAGGCGACGGAGATCCGTCTCTCGATTCGACGACCATGGCCGGCGAACCGCGTCCCTTTCCGGAGCAGACCATGTCATGGGGCCGCCCGGCTTCCTTGACGATGGTCAAGCCTCGTCGCGGCATGCACGAATTCGTTCTCCCGCGGGGGCGAACCGCGGGGCGGGAGCAATTTCGGCGAGAAAAACGGGGCCGGGCGGCGGGTGGCGAATCCGCGAGGGCGGCGAGCAGGCAGCCTTCCCTCGCGTTTCGCGTGGCCTCGTCGGCGCGCCTCGTCGTTCCTCCACGAACCGGGCGGAGGCACGGGGACGGCCGGCGGCAGAGCCGCGCCGGAACGGGCGTCAGGGGTGCGGGGGTGCGCGGGGCGCAGGGCCGCGGCGTCTGCGGCGGCGCGGCGTCGTCGGGCGGGCCCGAGACACGGCGCGGACGCGGAAGGCGTGCGGGATCGCGAGCCGTGCGGGGTCGGTCGGCGGCAGCGCCGCCGAGCCGGTGCATAGGCCGAGGTCGCAACAGGCGTGGCAGGGATCGGCGAGGTCGCTCGGATCGGTCGTCGGGGTCGGCGCTCGGGCGAGCGTGCCGCCCATGGCGATGCAGGTCTCGTCGCCGATCGCGGCGGCGAGTGCCTGGGCGCGCAGGCCGGCGACGACGAAGACGACGAGGAAGGCACAGGTCAGCGCATGCGCCCTGCGGCGCAGCGTCGTCAGCCATCCCTTGCCCGTCGGTCGTCCGGTCATCGTGTTCCGTTCCTGCGGACCCCGCGATGGACCGATACAACCCCGCGTCGGTCACTCACGCCTTGACTTCCGACAAGCGGCGGGCGCGGGCTGGCTGGAAACGAAGAGAGCCGCCGGATCGCGAGGGGGCGATCACGGCGGCTCCCGAAGGAGATCCGAGGGGGGGATCTCACTTCTTGGGAAGAGCCGAAGCGTAGCTCTTCAGCGCGTCGGTGGTCCCGAGATCGGCACCGGCCTTCATCTCGTTCATCAGCTTCTCGTAGGCGTCGCGGCCGCCTTCGGGCAGGCGATGGGCGATGCCCTGATGGCAGTCGATGCAGGTCTTGCCTGTGTCGACGGCGAGCTGATGCTGCTTGCCGGCGCGGGTCTCCTGCTTGGTGAAGTCCATGTAGTCGAAGCCGTGGCAGTTGCGGCACTCGCGGCTGTCGGTCTTCTTCATCCGCGCCCATTCGTGCTTGGCGAGCTCGATGCGGCGGTCGACGAACTTCTCCCGCGTCCAGATCGACTGGGTGACGAAGTGGCCCCAGAGCTCCTGCGAGGCCTGGATCTTGCGCACGATCTTGTGCTGCCAGTCCTTCGGCACGTGGCAGTCCGGGCAGGTGGCGCGCACGCCGGAATGGTTCTGGTAGTGCGGCGTGTTCTTGTACTCGGCGTAGACGTTGTCCTTCATCTCGTGACACGAGATGCAGAACTCCTCGCGATTGGTCATCTCGAGGGCCCAGTTGAAGCCGCCCCAGAAGAGCACGCCGACGGCGAATCCGCCGACGAGCAGGAGGCCGAGGGCGATCGAGCCGGACGGCGACCAGAACAGCCGCCACAGGCGCTTGAGGAAGCCGGGGCGTTCGGCGGGTGTGGTGGTCTCAATGGTCATGTCGGTCGCTCCGAACGTCGGATCGGCGGAGGAAGGTGCCTCGACGCGCGGTCACTTGGTCTGAGACGGCTTGAAGGTGTTCTCGACCAGTTCCTTGGCGTCGGCCTGGGGAACGTGGCACTGGTTGCAGAACCAGCGGGTGCCGGCGACCGTGTCCGTCTGACGGCCGTCGCGATCGAGGTAGTGGGTCATCGACAGGGTCGGCGCGCCGTTCTTGGCGGCGTTCGACCAGTCGTGGCACTGCAGGCACTGATTGGCCTTCAGGTCGATCTGGTAGCGATCGATCTGATGCGGGATCAGCGGCGGCTGCTGGCGATAGGCGCGGTCGAAACGTCCGGAGACGTTCTGATGCGGCGTGTCGGCCGGCGCGAGGTCGACGATCGGCGAGTTGCCGCGCAGCGACTTGATCTCGCTCGCCTGCTGGCTCGTCGCCGAGCCGATGCCGAAGGCGAGGGCGGCCGCGCCGAGCGCCGCGACGAGCATGAGCTTCCTCATGGTTTTTCTCCCGGTGAGTTCGACCCGGCGGCGAGGACCGCGGTGGTCTCGGATGCGTCGAAACGATGCGTGAAGTGGAAGACGCCGCGGTCGCAGACGTCGATGCAGCGGCCGCAGGTGGTGCAGTCGCGCGAGAGGACGACGGGCGAGAGGCCCTTCCTGCCGCCCTCGAGGGCGGGCGAGATGACGTGCGGTTCGGGGCAGACCGCGTAGCAGTCCATGCAGTGGTCGCAGGCGGCGCGCTTCGACGCCGAGACCTTGACCAGCGCGCCCGAGCCGAGGAGCCCGTAGAAGGCGCCGACCGGGCAGAGGTGCGAGCACCAGCCGCGGCGGGCGACGAAGAGATCGAAGACGAAGACCGCGGCGACGAAGGCGATCGAGGCGGTGGCGCCGAAGACCACGGCGCGAAAGGCGTGGGTGATCGGGTTGACCAGCTCGAAGGCGATGGCGCCGGTGAAACCGGAGACCACGAGGATCATCGCCAGCACGAAGAAGCGGGTCTGCGGCCGCGGCTGCCAGCCCTTGGCCTGGAGGCCGAGCCGCTCGCGGGTCCAGTGCGCCAGATCCGTCACCGGATTGACCGGGCAGACCCAGGCGCAATAGGCGCGACCGGAGACGAGCGCATAGAAGAGGACGACGATCGCCGCGCCGAGGATCGCCAGACCTTCCGGCGCATGGCGGGCGGCGAGCATCTGGGCGAGCACCAGTGGATCGGTCAGCGGCAGCACACCGAGCGTCATCGACGAGGCGATGGTGCCCTTGGCGATCCACAGGCCGAAGAGCGGCCCGGTCAGGAACAGCGCGAAGACGGTCGCCTGGCTGAGGCGACGCAGCAGCAGGAAGCGGTTGCGGGCGAGGAAGCCGCGGGTCGAGGCGCCCTTCTGGGCCACGCGGGTCGCGTGGTCGCGGCGGTCGCCGGAAGCCGGGGCAGGGGTGGGGGCGAGCGTGGTCATGGCTTCCACTTCCCCTGCTTCGTCGGATCGATGATCGGCGGCGCGTCGGGGACGCCGGAGGGTGGCGTGACGTCGTCGGGGGCGCGATCGGGGAGGTCCTCGATGCCCTTCACCAGCGGTCCCTGGTTCTTCTGGAACTCCTCCCAGCCGAGCCGGTAGTGGTGGCCGAGCTCGCCGCGGGCGACGCGCAGCGGCAGCACCCTGATGGCGGACTGTTCGAGGACGCAGGACTTCTCGCACTTGCCGCAGCCGGTGCAGTCGGCCGCATGGACGGTCGGGCGGAAGATCGCGTGCTTGCGGGTGCGCGGGTTGCTCTCGACCTCGAGGGTGATCGCCTTGTCGATCACCGGGCAGTCGCGATAGCAGACGTCGCAGCGCAGTCCGAGGAAGTTCAGGCAGTTCTCCTCGTCGACGAGAACGGCGGTGCCCATCTTCGCCCTGTTGATGTCGACGAGTGAATGTTCCAACGCGCCGGTCGGGCAGGCCTTCACGCAGGGGATGTCCTCGCACATCTCGCAAGGGGTCTTGCGAGCGACGAAGTAGGGCGTGCCGGAGGCGACGTGGTCGCCGAGATCGGCGAGCTTCAGCGTGTCGTAGGGACAGGCGCGGACGCAGAGGCCGCAGCGCGAGCAGGCGGCGAGGAAGGCGCGTTCGTCGGCGAGCGCGCCCGGCGGGCGGATCGCCTGGGTCGGCATGGCCTCGGCGGAGCGCTGATGGGTGGCGAGCAACACCCCGGCCACACCGACGCCGGCGATCCCGCGCGCGGCGGTCTCGAGAGCCCTCCGGCGTTCGGGGCTCAGGAGCCCTTCGGGTTTTTCGGGGACGGCGGACATGGGGCGTGCTCTGCTCTCGTGGGCTCGATCCGGGGCGGGTGACCCGCCCCGGAATGGCGTCGCGACGTCGGCGCGTCAGGCGCGCTCGACCTTGCAGGCGCATTTCTTGTAGTCGGTCTCCTTCGACAGCGGGCAGGTCGCGTCGAGGGTGAGCTTGTTGACGAGCTGGCCTTCGTCGAACCACGGGAAGAACACGACGCCCTTCGGCGGCTTGTTGCGTCCGCGGGTCTCGACACGGCTCGTCACCTCGCCGCGGCGGGTCGAGATCTTGATCTCCTGGCCGCGGCGCAGGCCCAGCGCCATGGCGTCGTCGGGGTGCATGAAGACGACGGCGTTGGGGAAGGCCTTGTAGAGTTCCGGCACGCGGCGGGTCATCGAACCCGAATGCCAGTGCTCGAGCACGCGGCCGGTGACCAGCCACAGCGGCCAGTCCTTGTCCGGGCTCTCGGCGGCCGGCTCGTAGGGGGCGAAGATGATCTTCGCCTTGCCGTCCTTGTAGCCGTAGAACTTCACGCCCTCGCCCTGCTTGACGTAGGGGTCGTAGCCTTCGCGGAAGCGCCAGTTGGTCTCTTTGCCGTCGACCACCGGCCACTTCAGGCCGCGCGCCTTGTGATAGCTGTCGAAGGGCGCGAGGTCGTGGCCGTGGCCGCGACCGAAGGCGGCGTATTCCTCGAACAGGCCCTTCTGCAGGTAGAAGCCGAAGTCCTTCGATTCCTGGTTCTCGAAGCCCTCGTAGGTCTCCGAGACCGGGTACTTGTCGACGTTGCCGTTCCTGAACAGCACCTCGTAGAGGGTCTTGCCGGCGAGTTCGGGCTTCTTGGCGACGAGGTCGGCGGGCCACACCTCTTCGACCTTGAAGCGCTTGGAGAATTCGACGACCTGCCAGAGATCCGAGCGGGATTCGCCCGGGCCGGTCACCTGTTGGCGCCAGAACTGGGTGCGCCGCTCGGCGTTGCCGTAGGCGCCTTCCTTTTCCACCCACATGGCGGTGGGCAGGATCAGATCGGCGGAGAGCGCCGTCACCGTCGGATAGGGGTCGGACACGACGATGAAGTTCGCCGGGTTGCGATAGCCCGGCCAGCCCTCCTCGTTCATGTTCGGGGCGGCCTGCATGTTGTTGGTGCACTGGACCCAGTAGGCGTTCAGCGTGCCGTCCTTCAGCGCCCGGTTCTGGGCGACGGCGTGCAGACCGACCTTCTCGGGGATGGTGCCTTCCGGCAGCTTCCAGATCGCTTCGGCGGTCTTGCGATGCTCGGGATTGGTCACGACCATGTCGGCCGGCAGGCGATGGGCGAAGGTGCCGACCTCGCGGGCGGTGCCGCAGGCCGACGGCTGGCCGGTCAGCGAGAAGGGCGAGTTGCCCGGCTCGGAGATCTTACCGACGAGCAGATGGACGTTGTACATCAACGAGTTGACCCACGAACCGCGCGAGTGCTGGTTGAAGCCCATGGTCCACAGGCTCATGACCTTCTTCTTCGGGTCGGCATAGAGTTTCGCCAGCCGCTCGAGCTTCTCGGCCGGGACGCCGGAGAGCTCGGCGACGTAGTCGAGCGTGTAGGGCTTCACCAGTTCGGCGTACTGCTCGAAGGTGATCGGCTCCATCTTGCCGGCATCGACCTTGTGGGAGGCGTTGACGGCCTTCTCCTCCAGCGGATGCTTCGGGCGCAGGCCGTAGCCGATGTCGGTCGCGGTCTTGGTGAAGTTGACGTTTCTCGCCACGAATTCCTTGTTCACCGCCCCGGTCTGGATGATGTGGTTGGCGATGTAGTTGAGGATGGCGAGGTCGGTCTGCGGGTTGAAGATCATCCCGTTGTCGGCGAGCTCGAAGGAGCGGTGCTCGAAGGTCGAGAGCACGTGCACCTCGGCGCCCGGCTTGGTCAGGCGGGTGTTGGTGAGACGCGACCACAGGATCGGGTGCATCTCGGCCATGTTGGAGCCCCACAGCACGAAGGCGTCGGCGTGCTCGAGGTCGTCGTAGCAGCCCATCGGCTCGTCGATGCCGAAGGTGCGCATGAAGCCGACCACGGCCGAGGCCATGCAGTGGCGCGCGTTGGGGTCGAGGTTGTTGGAGCGGAAGCCGGCCTTGTAGAGCTTGGAGGCGGCGTAGCCCTCCCACACCGTCCACTGGCCGGAGCCGAACATGCCGACCGCCGACGGGCCCTTGGCCTTCAGCGCGGCCTTCCACTTCTCGGCCATGATGTCGAAGGCCTGGTCCCAGGTGACGGGCGTGAAGTCGCCGTCCTTGTCGAACCTGCCGTTCTTCATGCGCAGCAGCGGCCTGGTCAGCCGGTCCTGGCCGTACATGATCTTCGACAGGAAGTAGCCCTTGATGCAGTTGAGGCCGCGGTTGACCGGGGCTTCCGGGTCGCCCTGGGTGGCGACGACGCGACCGTCGCGGGTACCGACCAGAACCGAGCAGCCGGTGCCGCAGAAGCGGCAGGGCGCCTTGTCCCAACGAATGCCGGCATCGCCCACGGGGGCGGCGGCGGCAGGGGCGGCAATGCCGGCCACCGCGGCGGTGGCGGCGGCGGCCTGGGCCTTCAGCACGTCGCGGCGGGTGGTATGGATCGTCATCTTCGGCGACCTCCTCGGGGTCAGTCGGCGGATCGCGGGGCTCGCCCGCGATCGGGCTCCGGTCGGCGGTTTCGGATCAGGCGGCGGCGGCCGCCGGCTCTTCGGACGTTTCGGGTTCGTGGGCGTGGTAGACGAGCGACGTGCCGATCACGTCGGCGACGTGGTTCATCGCCATCAGGGCATCTGAGGCCCAGCGGCCGTCGGCATCGGTGGCGGTCACCACCAGCCGGCCGTCGTCGGTGACGGCATGGACCTCGACGCCGGCCATGCCCGAAAGCGCGGCGGAGACGTCGGCGACGTTGTCCGGCAACGCATGGACGAGGACACCGATCACGTTCATGCGGGGACTCCTTCGGAAACGGGGGCGGGTGCGATGGTGATCGCGGCGACCGGGCAGGGGGCGACGCAGGCGCCGCAGCCGGTGCAGGTCGCCTCGTCGACGAGCGGCAGGAAGCGACCGTCGGCGATGGGCACGAACCGCAGCGCCGCGGTCGGACAGGCATCGCCGCAGGAGCGGCAGTGGACCCCGCCGACGGCGAGGCAGCGGCCGGAGATCTCGGCGATCATCGTCCAGGGACGACCACCCTCGGCGACGATGGCGCCGGTCGGGCAGGCCTTCACGCAGGCGTCGCAGAAGGTGCATTCGCCGTGGGCGAAGGACAGGATCGGCCGGCGATCACGATCGAGACGGATCACCTTCTCGGGGCAGGCGAAGGCACAGGCGGCGCAGCCGTCGCAGCGCGTCGCGAAGAGCGCCTCCTCGACCGCGCCGGGTGGGCGCAGGGCAGGGGCGATCGACGGCCGGGCGAGGCGCCCGCGCAGCAGATCACGACGTTGCAGACCGACAGACATGTGTTTCCCCTCGAAAACGAGAGGAAGATGCCGTCGGAGCCGGTCGCGGCTCTTGATTTCGGGTAAGGGGTGCGGGTTCTCCCCGCTTCGGTCGAATACGGATGCCGGCGGACTTCGCCGTCTTCGCTCAGCCGCGAAGGGCTATCGCGCCGTTGTTCACCTCGAACTGCGACGCGCGGTCGCCGAGGCCGGCGAAGGCGCTCGCATCCGTGCCGGTCATCCAGCACTGCGAGCCGAGCGCCTCCAGCACGTCGAAGAGCTGGGCGCGGCGGACGGGATCGAGATGGGCGGCGATCTCGTCGAGGAGGAGCAGCGGCGCACGGCCGGCGGTCTCGCCGACCAGGCGGGCGTGGGCCAGCACCAGACCGAGCAGCAGCGCCTTCTGTTCGCCGGTCGAGGAGAGATGCGCCGGCATCGCCTTCGGCCCGTGGCGGACGACGAGATCGGCACGGTGCGGTCCGTCGAGGGTGCGGCCGGCGGCGCGGTCGCGGCGGCGGGCGTCGCGCAGGCGGGCGCGGAACGCGTCCTCGGCCTCGGCGGAAGGACCGCCGCGGGCGACCAGCGCCTCGATCTCGCCTTCCAGAGCCAGTTCGGCATGGGGGAAGGGGGCATCGGCCCGCGTCGCCTCGATCAACCGTTCGAGACAGGAGACCGTCTCGACCCGGGCCGAGGCGACGGCGACGCCGAGTTCGGCCATCTGTTCCTCGATTGCGGCGATCCAGTCGAGGTCGAGGCGCTCGTCCTCGAGCAGCCGGTTCCGCCCGCGCATGGCCCGCTCGTAGGCCGAGACGCGGGCGCCGTGGCCGGGGTCGACGGCGAGCACCAGCCGATCGAGGAAGCGGCGACGGTCGCCGGCAGGGCCGGAGAAGAGCCCGTCCATCGCCGGGGTCAGCCACAGGACGCGGCAGTGCTCGAGGAGATCGTCGGCGGATTTCGCCTGCGTTCCGTCGATGCGGACGCGGCGCTGGCGGGTCTCGTCCTCGCCCGGCGTGGCCTCGGCGCCGGTGCCGAGGCGGACCTCGCCGTCGGGGCCGTCGAGCCGGGCGAAGACCGACCAGGATCCGGCGCCGCCGAGGCGGGCCATCTCGTCGAGGCGGGCGCGACGGAAGCCGCGGCCGGGCGTCATCAGCGACAGCGCCTCGAGCAGATTGGTCTTGCCGGCGCCGTTCTCGCCCGTCAGCACGACGTGGCGGCTGTCGCAGCCGAGCGAAAGGGAGGCGTAGTTGCGGAAGTCGGCGAGGCGCAGATCGACGACCGCGACGCGGGGCGCGGCGCGGGCGGCCGGCGGTTCCACCGGCGGGGTGATCTGGGCGAGTGCTTCGGTCAAAGGCGGAACACGGCTTCGGCGGCCGAGCGCGAGGCGCGGCGCTTGCCGACCTCGGTCTCGAGCCGCTCGATCTCGGCGCGCAGGATCGCGATGCGCTCCTCGAGTTCCTCGGCCGAGACCAGCGACACGTCCTGCCCGATCTCGTGGGCGAGCTTCTTCTTCACGGGTTCGTCGTCGATGAAGGCCATGGCCGGATCCGTTTCCCGCGCCGGCAGGAGAGGCCGGTTCGCGCGACTCAGTATAGAACTCGACCGGCGGCACGCCAAACCGCGCCGCTCGAACCCGTCGGAGGACCGATGCCCGAGGTCGTCGTCTACATCGCCCACTCGGTCGACGGCTTCATCGCCGATCGCGAGGGCGGCATCGGTTGGCTGAAGCCCTTCGAGGCGGTCGACTACGGCTACGACGCCTTCGCCGCGCGGATCGACGCGGTGGTGATGGGGTCGGCGACCTATCGCCAGTGCCGCCGGTTTCCCGACTGGCCCTATGCGGGCAAGGCGGCCTTCGTCATGACCAAGTCGGGACGGATCGACGAGGACGGGCTCGCCGTCTTCGACGACCGCACCGCGGTCGAGATCGCCATCGACTGCGAACGCTCGGGGCTCCGGCGGATCTGGGTGGTGGGCGGCGGCGGGCCGATCCGCGCCTTCCTCGACGCCGGCCTCGTCAAGCGCCTGCATCTCTTCCAGATTCCGGTCCTGCTCGGGGGCGGCGTGCCGCTCTGGGTCGGCGGGCGCAAGAGCTGGGCGACGGCGCCCGAACGCGTGACGGTCCACGCCAACGGCGTGGTCGAGAGCGTGCTCGGGGTCGGGGCGATCCATCCATCGCGCCAGTGACAGCGAGGGGGCGACGGACTAGGGTCGAGCGGTTCTTCGACGAGGGAGAAACGCCATGCCCGCACCGCGCGCCCCCGCCTTCGATCCCTTCGACGTGCCGGAATCGAACGCATCCGCCGTTCCGCCGCCGCACGACGCGCCCAACCGCAAGCGCTGGTATCGCCGGCTCGGCGAGCACGCCGGCATCACCCGATTCGGCGTCAATCTCGTCCGCATCGCGCCGGGCGGTCAGTCGTCGTTCCGCCACTGGCACACCGAGCAGGACGAGTTCGTCTGGGTGCTCGAGGGCGAGGTGGTGCTGGTGAGCGACGCCGGCGAACAGATCCTGACGCCCGGCACCTGCGCCGGCTTCCCGCATGCGACCGGCGACGGCCATCAGTTCCTCAACCGTTCGACCGAGGACGCGCTGATCCTGGTGGTCGGCGATCGCACGCCCGGTGACGCGGTCGGCTATCCCGACGACGATCTGGCGGCGAGTTTCGTCGACGGTCGCTTCGTCTTCACCCGCAAGGACGGCTCGCCGCTGTGACGCGGCGCGGCCCCGAGAGGTCCTCCATGATCGACATTCCCGCCACGCAGACCGTCGTCGCCATTCCCGAACCCGGCGGACCGGAGGCGCTCGTGCTCGAGACCCGGCCGGTGCCGGCGCCGGGGCCGGGCGAGGTGCTGGTGAAGGTGGCCGCGGCCGGCGTCAACCGGCCCGACGTGCTTCAGCGCGAGGGGGGCTATCCGCCGCCCAAGGGCGCTTCCGACATCCCCGGTCTCGAGATCGCCGGCACCGTCGCTGCGCTCGGCGCGGGCGTGACGGGTCTCGCGATCGGCGACGCGGTGGTGGCGCTGCTCCAGGGCGGCGGTTACGCCGAATGGGCGACGGTCGACGTGCGTTGCGTCCTGCCGCTGCCGAAGGGGCTCTCGATGGTCGAGGGCGCCAGCCTGCCGGAGACGGTCTTCACCGTGTGGTCGAACGTCTTCGATCGCGCGGGTTTGACGCCCGGCGAGGTCTTCCTCGTCCACGGCGGCACCTCGGGCATCGGCGTCGCGGCGATTCAGCTGGCCAAGGCCTTCGGCGCCACGGTGATCGCCACCGCCGGCGGTGCGGAGAAATGCGCGCGCTGCCGCGAACTCGGCGCCGATCTCGCGATCGACTATCGCGAGCAGGACTTCGTCAAGGAGGTCAAGGACTTCACCAAGGGCCACGGGGCCGACGTGATCCTCGACATGGTCGGCGGCGACTACATCGAGCGCAACCACGAGGCCGCCGCGGTGGAAGGTCGGATCGTCCAGATCGCCTTCCTGCGCGGGTCGAAGGTGACGCTCAACTTCATGCGGGTGATGTTGAAGCGCCTCACCCACACCGGCTCGACGCTGCGCGCCCGCGACGCCGCCTTCAAGGGCGCGATCGCGGATGCGCTGCGCGAGAAGGTCTGGCCGCTGATCGAGGCAGGGGCGGTGAAGCCGGTGATCGATTCGACGTTTGCCCTGCGCGACGTCGTCGAGGCGCACCGGCGGATGGAGACCAACGCCCACGTCGGCAAGATCGTGCTGACGGTGGAGTGAACAGGGATGAAAATAGAAATTTCTGGCATTGATGGAGGTTTATATGTCCTTCCTCAGGTATATCAAGAAGTGTAGAGTGAACGACAATCCGCAGGGCGACTTTATATTGGATGCAAGACGTGACGCTTCGATGCCTGATCCGCACTCTTGGGTTGGATTGAAAGACTACCTGCGGGCGAGAGGGGCTATAGAGCCTGCCATCGAAGCTGCCAGGAAAGTTTGGCTCTCCTATGTGTCCCATGAGAAGCGCAGGTTGGCTACGGAGAAAAAACTCCAAAAAACGCGATTCTAAGTCGTGGGCGGCGGCCTGCCGCCGCCAATCAAGTCTGGTTGCTGCATGGAAAATGAGGTGAGTCGAGAAATCCATATTTGCACGTAGCTTAGTTTGACGTTATGAGAGACGCATCCAGCCTTTTAATGAGCATACCCGCTTCCCCCCGCCGGCCGGCCGGGAGAAGCCTCGAGGAAGGTCCATCCGATGGCGACCCCGACCAATACGCCTCTCATGCCCAAGGCCACCGCCGTGTGGCTGGTGGAGAACACCGCGCTCTCCTTCGACCAGATCGCCGCCTTCTGCCGGCTGCATCCGCTCGAGGTGAAGGCCATCGCCGACGGCGAGGCGGCGCAGGGCATCAAGGGTCTCGACCCGCTGATCACCGGCCAGCTCACCCGCGAGGAGATCGATCGCGCGGTCCGAGAGCCGGCCCATCGCCTCAAGCTCGCCGATCCGAAGGTGCGCGTGCCGGAGGCCAAGCGCCGCGGTCCGCGCTATACGCCGGTGTCGCGCCGCCACGATCGCCCCAACGCGATCCTGTGGCTGCTGCGCAATCATCCCGAGCTCAAGGACGCGGCGATCATGCGCCTCGTCGGCACCACCAAGACGACGATCCAGCAGATCCGCGAGCGCACCCACTGGAACGCCGCCAATCTCGCCCCGTCCGATCCGGTGACGCTCGGCCTCTGCTCGCAGCTCGAGCTCGACCTCGAGGTCGAGAAGGCGGCGAAGTCGATGCCGATCCGCGAGGCCGGCGATCCGGGCGCGGCGACGCTGCTGTCGGTCGACGAGACGGTGACGCCCGGTGCGCTCGAAGGCGCCGGCAACTACGGCTCGGGCATCCGCGGCGAGGGCCGCGAGGACGAGCTCGACGCCGACAAGATCTTCGCCAAGCTCAAGTCGATGAAGGGCCCGGAAGAGGCCGAAGACGACGAGATCTGACGGCGACGTCATGGACACGAAAGAGCCCGGGTGGAGCGATCCACCCGGGCTCTTTTTGTTTTCGGCGGCGAGATGCGCGGCCTGTTCGGCCGCTGCTTTTCGCGATGCGTGGCCTATTCGGCCGTAGTTTTTCTGGCTTTCGCGCAGCCTACTCGGCCGCGCGAGGTGCCGTCGCCTCGTCGCGGTCGATCAGGCGGCCGGCGAGCACGATCTTGCAGGGCGCGACGTCGGGGCGTTCGAGGCGGCGGAAGAGCAGGTCCATTGCCGAGCGGCCGATCTCCTCGACCGGCTGTTCGATCACGGTGAGGCCGCGGCCGATCATCTCGGTCCACATCTCGTTGTCGAAGCCGGCGAGGACGACGTCGTCGTCGATCGCCAGACCGGCGGAGCGGACGGCCCGGGCCATGCCGAGCACGATCTGGCCGTTCGATCCGACGAAGGCGCCGGGGCGGTCGGGTTCGGTCAGCCAGCGGGCGAGTTCGCGCTCGGAGGCTTCCGCCGAGGGCTCGATCATCCGCGCCTCCGGCTCCAGACCGTGGGCGATCATGGCGGCGGCATAGCCGCGATGGCGCTCGAGGGCGGTCGACGAGGTGTTGCCGAAGAGGCCGCCGATGCGGCGATGACCGCGGCCGAGCAGATGCGAGATCAGCGTGTCGACGGCGGCCGAATTGTCGATGACGACGGAATCGTGCGTGCCCGTCGGGCCGGCGCGGTCGACCAGCACGACGGGGAAGTCGAAGGTCATGGTCTCCAGCCGATCGGCGGTCGCCCGCGTCGGGGCGATGATCAGGCCGGTGATCCGCTCCTCCTGCATCAGCCGCAGATACATCGCCTCGCGGGTCGGGTTCTCGTCGGTGTTGCAGAGGACGACCCGCATGTCGGCGCGATAGGCGGCGTCCTCCACCGCGCGCGACAGCGAGGTGAAGAACGGGTTGCGGATGTCGGAGACGATCAGACCGATCGTGCGCGAGGCGCGGGTGCGCAGGCGGCGGGCGGAGAGATTGGGGCGATAGCCGGTCTCGCGGACGGCGGCCTCGACGCGCTCGCGGGTCTCGCGACTGGCGGGGCCGCCGGTCAGCACGCGCGACACGGTCGCCGGCGAGACGCCGGCGCGGGTCGCGACGTCACGGATGCCCACGACATGGTGACTCGCGGCATTGGGCGTGCCCGCGGCGTTGGGTGAAAACGTTTCCATCCAAAATTCATAACTCATCCCCATCTTTTTACGCAATACGCATTTGTGCGCCGTTTACAGCGCCGGGGACTGAGGTCTTTATGCGCGATCAAGAAATGAAATCGTTTTCAGTCCGTACCTGCGATCGAGGATGATCCCATGGCGTCCGGCTCCAGCCTTCTCTCCGTCGACCGGGTGCGTCGCACTCGGGCTCCCGCGTCCAAGGTGGCGGCGATCCGCGAAGCGGCGCAGCTGCTCGTGGCGAGCGGCCGCATCGATCCCGCCTATGTCGAATCCATGCTGCGGCGTGAGCAGGTGGCCGACACCTATCTCGGCCGCGGCGTCGCGATCCCCCACGGCATGGTCGAGGACCGCGCGCTGATCCGCGACAACGGCCTCGCCATTCTCCAGATTCCCGAGGGCGTGACCTGGAACGACGGCCAGACCGTCCGCCTCGTCGTCGCCATCGCCGCCCAGTCGGATGCCCACATCTCGATCCTGCGCCGTCTGACCCGGCTGCTGCAGGACGAGGCGGCGCTCGAGGCGGTGATCGCGGCCGAGGATCCGTCCGCGGTCATCACCGCGCTCGGCGAGACGCCCGCCGCGGCCGCCCCCGCCGCGCCGGCGAGCGACCTCGCCGAGAAGTTCGAATGGGTCTGCGACTATCCCAACGGTCTCCATGCCCGTCCGGCGGCCCATTGGATCGAGACGGCGCGCCGTCAGAAGGCGCGCGTCCAGGTCCGCTCCGGCGACGTCGTCGCCGATCCGCGCAATCTCGTCTCCCTGCTCCAGCTCGGCCTGCGTGCCGGCGAGACCGTCGTCGTCTCGGCCGAAGGCGAAGGCGCCGCCGAGACGCTCGCCGCGATGAAGGCGGCGATCGTCGCGTTGACCGTCCAGGAAAAGGCCGATGCCGCCAAGGCCGCCGCCAAGGCCGCGGTCGTCGGTGGCTGGACGCCGCCGTCGGCGCTGCCGGCGCTGCCGGGCATCTCGGCCTCGCCGGGTCTGGCGATCGGCCGCGTCCACGTGCTGCGGGCGGCGGAGATCGTCGTGCCGGACGTGCCGGTCGATCTGGTCGAAGGCGGCGCCGAGCTCGATCGCGCCCTCGACACCACCCGCCAGAAGCTCGCGGCGATCGCCGACGACACCCGCCGCCGTCTCGGCGGGGCGGAAGCCGCGATCTTCGAGGCGCAGGGCGAGTTCCTCGCCGACACCGATCTCGTCACCGCCGCCTGTCGCCTGATGGTCGACGGCCACGGCGCCGCGTGGTCGTGGCATCAGGCGGTCGAACGCACCGCCGCCTCGCTCGCCGCTCTCGGCAATCCTCTGTTGGCCGCCCGTGCGGTCGATCTGCGCGACGTCGGTCGCCGCGTCCTGCTCGAACTCGCCCCCGAGCTGGAAGCGGCGACCGCCGCCGTCGCCTTCGACGGCCCGGTGATCCTGGTCGCCGACGATCTCACGCCCTCCGACACCGCCGGTCTCGACACGACCCGCGTCGTCGGTCTGGTCACCGCCCGCGGCGGCCCGACCTCGCACACCGCGATCCTCGCCCGCACCCTCGGACTTCCCGCGATCGTCGCGGCCGGCGATGCCGCGCTCGACCTCGCCGAAGGCGTCGAGGCGGTCATCGACGGCGGTGGTGCGCGTCTCTGGCTCGAGCCAGACGCGGTTTCGCTGGAAGCGGCGCGTGCCCGGATCGCGGCCGACGCCGCCAAGCGTTCGCGCGAGGCCGAGGATCGTGCCGCGCCTGCCACCACCACCGACGGCCGTCGCTTCGAGATCGCCGCCAACGTCAACACGCCCGATCAGGTCGGCATGGCGATCGACCTCGGCGCCGAAGGTGTCGGTCTGATGCGCACCGAATTCCTCTTCCTCGAGCGCGGCGCGACGCCGAGCGAGGACGAGCAGTACGAGATCTATGCCGCGATGCTCGACGCACTCGGCGATCGTCCGCTGATCGTGCGCGCCCTCGACATCGGCGGCGACAAGCAGGTCGCCCATCTCGACCTGCCGCACGAGGAGAACCCCTTCCTCGGCGTGCGCGGCGCTCGTCTCCTGCTGCGCCGGCCCGACCTGATGCTGCCGCAGCTGCGCGCCCTCTACCGGGCCGCCAAGACCGGGCGGAAGCTGCTGATCATGTTCCCGATGATCACCTCGGTCGGCGAAGTCATCGCCCTGCGGGCCGTCTGCGAGCGGGTCCGCGCCGAACTCGACGCGCCGGTCGTGCCGATCGGCATCATGGTCGAGGTCCCGGCCGCCGCCCTGAT
The DNA here is from genome assembly GCF_056313985.1 of Pinisolibacter sp. DMC19. NCBI lineage: Bacteria > Pseudomonadati > Pseudomonadota > Alphaproteobacteria > Hyphomicrobiales > Ancalomicrobiaceae > Pinisolibacter > Pinisolibacter sp. DMC19. The sequence goes on from NZ_JBQUZF010000007.1 coordinate 219,970, forward strand.
GGCCGACGTCCTCGCCCCGCATGTCGACTTCTTCTCGATCGGCACCAACGACCTCACCCAGTACGCGCTGGCGATCGACCGGCAGCATCCCGATCTCGCCGGCGAGGCCGACAGCCTGCACCCGGCGGTGCTGCGGCTGATCGAACGGACGGTGGCGGGTGCGGAAGCGGCCGGCAAGTGGGTCGGCGTCTGCGGCGGCATCGCCGGCGATCCCTTCGGTGCCTCGATCCTCGCCGGCCTCGGCGTCCACGAACTCTCCATGACCCCGCGCGACGTCGCCGGCGTCAAGGCCCGCATCCGCGCGGCCGCCGTCGCCGAACTGAAGGCGCTGGCCGAGAAGGCGCTCGCCTGCGACAGCGCCGATCAGGTGCGCGCGCTGGAAGGAGCGAAGTCATGACCGACGTCGCCCATCCGCTCGCCGTCACCGTGACGCTCAATCCGGCGATCGATCTCACCGTCACCCTCGACCGCTTCGTCGTCGGCACCGTGCAGCGCGCTCGCGCCGCCCTGTCGAACGTCGGCGGCAAGGGCGTCAACGTCGCCGGCTGCCTCGCCGACTGGGGCGTGCCGGTCGCCGCCACCGGCATTCTCGGTCGGGCCAACGACGACGGCTTCACCGAGTTCTTCGCCGCCAAGGGCATCGGCGACCGCTTCGTGCGGACCGCCGGCGAGACCCGCACCAACATCAAGATCGCCAATCTCGCCAACGGCGAGACGACCGACATCAACCTGCCGGGGCTCGAGATCTCGGAAGGCACCTTCGACGCGGTGCGCGCGGCGCTGCTGCGCTCGGTGGTGCCAGGCCGTCCGGTGGTGCTCGCCGGTTCGGTGCCGGAATCGCTCCCCGACGACGCCTGGACGGTGATCGCCGAAGATCTCGTCAAACACGGCGCCCGCGTCGTGGTCGACACCTCCGGCGCACCGCTGGCGAAGCTGCTCGCGAGCGGCCTGCCGATCCACGCTGTGAAGCCCAATCGCCACGAGCTCGAGAGCGCCGTCGGTCGGTCGCTCGCCCGTCGCGAGGACCTGGTCGAGGCGGCGCGCATGCTGATCGGTCGCGGCATCGGCCTCGTCGTCGTGTCGCTCGGCGAGGAGGGTGCGCTCTTCGTCACCGCCGAGCGCATGCTCGCGGCGAAACTGCCGCCGAAGACCGTGGTCTCCACCGTCGGCGCCGGCGACAGCATGGTCGCCGGCATCGTCGCCGGCCTCGTCGAAGGCGCCGATCTCGAGCGCATCGCGCGGCTCGCGGTCGCCTTCCCCGCTTCCAAACTCGATCGGATCGGACCCCATCTCGGGCCGAAGGCCGATGTCGAAAAGCTCGCCGACGCCGTCGAGGTGACGTCGCCGGTGGCCTGATCTCCACTCAGGAGGAAGAGCGGGGTCGACCCCGCCAGGAGGAACAGATGTCGAAATTCGTGGTCGCCGTAACATCCTGCCCGACGGGCATCGCGCATACGTTCATGGCCGCCGAAGGTGTCGAGAGCGGCGCCAAGGCGCTCGGCTACGAGGTCAAGGTCGAAACGCAAGGGTCGGTCGGTTCGCAGAACGCGCTGACGGCCGAGGAGATCGCCCGCGCCGACCTCGTCATCATCGCCGCCGA
>NZ_JBQUZF010000008.1:0-152670 GCF_056313985.1 Pinisolibacter sp. DMC19
GAAGCGGGATCCGACGGGACCGATCGCGGGCCGGCAAAACCGCGACCGGACCTCCCCCGAAAGGGTCCCGCTTCCCCTTTTTACGACGAGAACGCCCGCGGATCGGTCCGATCTCAGAGTTCGGTCTCGGGGTCGATCCGGTCGGCGAGGAAGGCGAATTCCTCGGCGTTCGACAGGACGAGGTCGCGCAGGTGGGCGGCGACCCGGCCGTTGTGATTGCGCCGCCAGACGAGCGACAGCGGCGACGGCGATCGGCCCTGCACCACCCGGCGCTCGACGAGACGGCCGGCGCGGATGTGCTCGCGCGCCATGGTCGTCGGCAGGAAGCCGACGCCGGCGCCGGCGACATGGGCGACGATCTTGGTACGCAGATCCGGCACCAGCATCTCCTTCTGGCCGGCGAGCCGCCAGGCGACGCGCTTGACCAGACGTGTCGAGGTGTCCTGCACGTTGACCGCCGGGAAGCGCCGCAGTTCGTCGTTGGAGAGCGGTTCGGGGTGATCGGCGAGCGGATGGTCCGGCGCGACGACGAAGACCCACTCGATCGCCCCGAGCGGATGGGTGTCGAAGTCGTCGTTGATGGTGTGGAAGCCCGGCGCGCCGAGCGCCATGTGAACGCCGTTGTGCAGCAACTCGTCCCAGACCCCCATGTAGACGGCGCTGCGGATCTCGATCTCGGTGTGGGGGAAGGCGCGATTGAGATGGGCGAGGATTCGCGCAGCTGCGTCAGAGTCGTAGAGTAGATTGTTCACGACCAGGATGAAGCGCGGTTCGACGTTCTCGCCGACCTGCCGGAGCTCGTCGGGCAGGCCCTGCAGCCATTCGAAGATCTGGCCCGCCTTGTCGAGCAGCACGTGGCCGGCCGGCGTCAGCGTGACGTTGCGGGTGGTGCGGACGAAGAGCGGCGTGCCGATGCCGTCCTCGAGCGTCTTGATGCGGTAGCTCACCGCCGAGGTGGTGCGATGGAGTTGCTGGGCGGCGGCCGAGAAACTCTTCAGGCGCGCCACCGCGACGAAGGTGCGGACGGCTTCGAGATCGAGATTGGGAATGCGAGGTTCCATCGCGCGGACTCGATTCGATGCGCCTCGGCGGGTGCCGCGGGCGAGGCGAAGGGCGGGCGGCGGTCAGCCTAGCGCGGCTGTGGCGAGCCGGCAAAGCGACCCCGGCGCGCGCGAGACCCGTCGGCCGGTCTCAGGTTGTCGGGCATGGCCCCGCCCCGCGTCCGACGACCGCTGCGGCTGCGGCCACCATGCCGGCGAGCGTGTCCCAGCCCGAGGTGTGACCGATGGTCTCGACCCGGTCGAGGAGATCCTCGGCCACGGCGCCGACGGCGATCCGGTCGAGCACGTCGACGAGCCGCGCCGCCGCCTCGCCCTCGGCGGCGTGGGCGAGATGGGCGGCGGCGATCGTGTTGGTCGCGGTCGCCGCCGAGAGCAGCACGACGCGGGCCGCGGCATCGGCCGCAGCCGGGCGTCCCAATCGCCGCAGGGCGATGAGGAAGCCGGCGAGAAAGTCGTCGCCCGACGGCGTCAAGCCCGGACCGAGGCCGACGAGACGGGTCACGTCCGGTACCGGACCCACTCCGCCCACCCGCGCCCAGGCGACGAGCGCGGCGATCGGCGCGGCCGCCGACGCAAGCATGCGATCGAGCCCATCTGTCGAGGGCACCGTGCCGCGACAGAGGTCGGCGACGAGGACGCCGAGGCCGGCGGGTGTGCGATCGGCGACCGCCTCGGCCAACCGGTCGAGACCGCGGGCGAGCGTTTCGGCCGAGAAGGACGGCGGCGACGGCGCCCTCCAGGGCACGAGACCCGTGACGTCGAAGGCGACGCCGGCGACGTCGAGGACGGCGCCCCGCACCGCGCCCGTATCGCCGATCGCGATGCCGTCGGTCGCTTCGCTCTCCCCCTCGACATCGACGAGGAGATGGATCGGGCCGGGGCCGAAGTCGGTGGGGCCGACGCAGACGAGGCCGCCGCCGATGTCGAGGTAGAAGCTGCGGGCGAAGACCGCCACGACCCGCCCTCGCCCGCCCCGTTCGAGGAGGCGGGCGGCGGCAGCGCCGATCGTCGTCGCGGGTCTCGTCGTCATCGCCTGCGTCCCCTCCCCGGTGTCGTTCACACCGCCGCGCGGTGCGGGGCCACGACCGCGTCGGCGACGATGTGCGTTCCGGTCTCACCGCGCAACATCGGCACGGCATCCTCGAGGCGACCGATCAGCACGCGCCGGCCGCCACCTTCGAGGAACTGGATCGCCGCGTCGATCTTCGGGCCCATGCTGCCGGGCGGGAACTGGCCGTCGTCGCGGTGGCGCCGGATCTCGGAGAGGCTCACCCGTTCGAGCGGCCGCTGGGTCGGCTTGCCGTAGTCGACGGCGACGCGCGGCACCGAGGTGAGGATCATCAGATCCTCGATGCCGAGGAGATTGGCCATCAGCGCCGAGGTGCGGTCCTTGTCGATCACCGCCTCGACGCCGTGGCGGCAGCCCAGCTCGTCGCGCACCACCGGGATGCCGCCGCCGCCACCGGCGATGACGACCGCGCCGGAGGCGGCGGCGGTGTCGATCAGCGCCGTCTCGACGATGTGGACGGGCATCGGCGAGGGCACGACGCAGCGCCAGCCGCGTCCCGAGTCCTCGCGCATCTCCCAGCCGAGTTCCTCGCGCAGTGCCTTGGCCTCGGCCTCGCTGTAGAAATAGCCGATCGGCTTGGTCGGGTTCTCGAAGGCCGGGTCGGCGGGGTCGACCTCGACCTGGGTCAGCATGCAGACCACCTCGCGGCGATTGCCGGCGGCGCGCAGCGTGTTCTCGAGCGCCTGCAGCAGCACGTAGGCGACGCCGCCCTGGCTGTGGGCGACGAGGATGTCGAGCGACATCGGCGCCACACGGTGACGCGCCAGCACGTTGCGCATCAGGATCTTGCCGACCACCGGGCCGTTGCCGTGGGTGATGACGAGCTGTGTGTCGAGTTCCATCAGCGGCAGCAGGGCTGCGCCGAGACGGGCGGCGACTTCGGCCTGTTCGGCGGGGGTGCCGCGGATGCCCTCGGGGTGGATGGCGTTGCCGCCGATGGCGATCAGCAGGCGGGCGGGGATGTCCTCGGTCATGTCGACCTCCCGGGTGTGGTCGTCTCGTTGGTTTTCGAAAACAAGAGGCCGTCCGTCGGCCGCGGGCGGCCGACGGGGCTCGGTTCCGGTGGGGCGCGGGTCAGACGCCCCCTCGTCGCCTCGGGTCAGGCCGCCGCGGCGCGGGCGGCGGCGAGGGCTTCCAGCGCCTGTTCGAAACAGGCGAGCGGCGGCCGTACGGTGCCGGCGCCGACCTGGCCGATGCCGGGCAGGCGATGGGCGATGCCGGTGTTGATCACCGGCGTGATGCCGGTCTCGACGACGCGGCGCACGTCGAGGCCGACGCAGGCGCCCTGGAAGTCCCAGGTCGGGATCTGCAGGGTCGGGTTGGTCTCGACGTAGATCTCGCGCATCTCCTCGGAGATCTCGAGCGCGTCGGCGAAGCCGCCTGAGCCGACGAAGCGGGTGACGCCCGGTGCCGCGATCATCGCCGCACCGCCGATGCCGAAGGTCTCGGTGATGGCGCTGTCGCCGATGTCGGGATTGGCGTCGGCCTGCGAATAGCCGGTGAAGAACAGGCCGACCGGCGTGTTGACCGGGGCGGTGAACCAGCGGTTCCCCAGACCGGCGACGCGGATGCCGAAGTCGCGGCCGTTGCGGGTCATGGCGGTGACGATCGAGCCGGCGCCGACGGCGTGGCCGGCGTCCATGACGCACTTGCAGTGCGCCATCGCCACGTTGAGGAAGAACTGGTCGGTGCGTTCGAGGAAGCGCAGCACCGCTTCGTTGTCGGCGACCGAGGCCTCACCGGCGGCGATGTCGGCGGCGAGCGCCTTGAGCAGCAGCGCGGAGGCCGCGATGTTGCGCTGGTGGAACTCGTCGCCCATGGTGATCGCCTGGGCCATCAGGGCGGTCAGGTCGATGCCGCCCTTGCGCTTCAGCGCCGCCGAGAGCACCGGGGCGAGCACGTCGCGCATCCAGGCGAGCCGGGTCTGCACCTCGCCCTCGAAGGCGCCGAAGCGCATCACCTTGCCGATGCCTTCGTTGAGGTTGCAGTAGGCGACGTTGCCCTGCTCGGCGTTCTCGACGACGAGCACCGGCATGTTGGCCGAAGTGATGCCGCCCATCGGGCCGACGGCGGAATTGTCGTGGCAGGGGACGAAGCGGATCTTCGCGGCGGCGAAGGCCTCGGCCTCCTCCACGGTCTTCGCCCAGCCCTCGAACAGGCAGGCGCCGAGCACCGCACCCTTCATCGGGCCGGTCATGGCCGCCCATTCGATCGGCGGGCCGGCATGCATCAGCACCGCACCTTCGGCGAGGGCCGGGATGCAGGCCCCGGCGGGCCGGACGTCGACGAGGCGGGGACGGGCGCGGCGGATCTCGGCGATCACGGCCGCATTGGCTTCGTTGATGGTCGCATACATGTCGATACTCCGAATTCAGACGAGGGAGGCGGCCAGGCGGCGCAGCCGTTCGGCACCTTCCGGCGCCGGTTCCCATTGCAGGTGGACGGTGGCGACGCCGCCCGCGGCGAGGTCGTCGGCGAAGCCGCGCAGACCGATGTTGACGACCGCGGCGGGCTCGCCGAGCAGTGCGGGCGGCGTTCCCGGGGCGGCCCCGGAGGGCGTCAGGAGCCGGAGGGCGAGGAGGACCGCCGCCCGCACGCTGCCGGCGATCAGGATGCCGGCATCTTCGAGTTTCTGGGACTGGACCGCGAGATCCTGCGGATCGTCGGGAACGCCGGTCAGGGTGGCGACGACCGTGATCGGCGAGGCATCGCCGCGGGCGGCGCGCATCGCCTCGACGGCGCCGGCGAATTCGCCGGCCGGATCGAGGTGACTGCCGAAGCCGAGCACCACGTCGACCAGCAGCACGCCGGCGTCCGCGTCCTTCGCCAGGGCGACGACGAGCTCGTTGCGGGCGAAGGGGTCGATCATCGGGTGGGGACGGCCACGGGTGTAGACGTCGTCACCGAGGTCGACGATGCGATGATGCTCGGTGCGCAGCATGAAGCCTTCGGCATGGGCCGCGTCGGGGACGAGATCCAGCGCCTCGGCGAGCAGTCCCGCCGCCTCGCCGGCGAGCGTGCCGCCGGTGTAGAGGCCGCGGATTCCGCGCGCCGTCGGCCGCGGCAGGTCGCGGGCGAGCGCGTCGATCTCGACGAGTTCGACCGCCAGCGCCGCCGCCTCGTCGAGGGTGCGGGCGAGGTGGACGTCGCCGAAGTCGCGACGGCCGGGACGATCGCCGAGGAAGAGGGCGACGACCGGCTTGCCGAGCTTCGCCATCCGGTCGAGCAGCTTCGCCCGGACGGCCGCCGCCGGCGGCTTGGAGACGAAGGCGACGACGCGGGTCGCCGGATCGGCGGCGACGAGATCGAGCGCGGTCTCGGCGGAGATGCCGCCGATCGTCTCGGAGAGGTCGCGACCGCCCAGGCCGAGGGCATGGGTGATGCCGTGACCGCGCCGGGCGATCTGGCAGGTCAGTTCCTGGATGCCGGTGCCGGAGGCGCCGACCACGGCGATCGGACCGGCGGGTACCCGGTTGGCGAAGGCGAGCGGGGCGCCGCCGACGATCGCCGTGCCGCAGTCCGGCCCCATGACGAGGAGGCCGCGGTCGCGGGCGAAGGTCTTGAGGTCGCGTTCCTGATCGATCCCGACGTTGTCGGAGAAGATCATGACGTTGAGCCCGCCCTCCAGCGCCTCGCGGGCGAGCCCCGCAGCATACTGGCCGGCGACCGAGACGAGGGCGATGTTCGCCTTCGGGTTCATCTCCCGGGCCCGCCGCCAGGAGCGGGCGACCGGGTAGTGCGCCTTGCCGGAGCCCTTGGCGAGCTCGGCCAGACGTTCGCCGATGCGGGTGGCGATCGCGTCGGCGACGGCCGGGTCGGCGTTCTCGGCATCGACGACGATGCAGAGGTCGTTGGGGGTGGCCTCCGCGAGGAGGTCGTGCCAGAGGCCGGTCTCGCGGAAGACGTCCTTGTTGGCCGGGGTTCCCATCATCACCGAGACGCGTGTCACCTCGGGGAGAGCGGAGAGATCCCGCGACAGAACCATCAGGGTGACGGAGTCCTGGAAATTGCCTTTGATCAGACGAGCGTGGAGCATCTCAGGCAGCCTTCTCGGTCGCGTTGGCGCGGGTGTCGTCGAGGAACATCATGCCGACCATGCCGACGATCAGGATCGCGGCGGAGATGTAGAAGTTGGCGGCGAGGCTCCCGGTGGCGTCGGCGATCATGCCGGCGATGACGGGGGCGACGATCGACGAGGACATGCCGACGAAGTTGAAGATGCCGAAGGCGGTGCCGTAGGAGTCCTTCGAGGCGTTGTCGGCGACGGCGGCGACCAGCACCGGATCGAGGGCCAGCTTGCCGAAGAAGCCGTAGACGCAGATCGCGGCGATCACCTGGTTCACGTCGTGGAGGAAGGCGATCGAGATCAGGCTGAGGGCGGCGATCGGCACCAGCACCATGACCAGCGGACGGCGCTTGCCGAGCCTGTCGGAGATGCGGGCGAAGAGCAGGCCGCCGGGGATCGACACCCACGCCACCAGCGACGAGATGTTGCCGATGTCCTTCACCGGGATGCCGCGCTCGGTCTGCAGGTAGTAGGGCAGCCAGGTCAGGATCATGAAGAAGCCGAACAGCGAGCAGAACACCATCAGATAGGTGAGGACGAGGTTCCGGTTGCGGATCAGCGCCATGAAGGACGAACGCTGCGACTGGCCGGAGACCGGGGCGGGACGCGGACGTTCCTTGACCAGCCACCAGATCAGCAGACCGGTGACGATGGTCGGCAGGGCCATGAAGTAGAACGGCGTGCGCCAGCCCATGCCGAGCGTGTAGGCGACCCAGCTCGAGGCCATCAGGCCGAGCGCGATGCCGAAGGCCATGCCGGAATTGATGATGGCGCTGCCGAGCGAGCGGTATTCCTGCGGAATCTGTTCCGAGGAGATGCCGTACTGCGGGCCGTAGTAGGTGCCCTCGCCGGCGCCGGTGACGATACGCGAGGCGAGCAACTGCCAGAAGGTCTTCACCGTGCCGGTGACGGCGGTGAAGATGCCGAACAGGATGAAGCCCGGCACCAGCACCTTCTTGCGGCCGATGCGGTCGCCGAGGATGCCGGCAGGGATCTGCAGGATGGCGTAGGAGAAGAAGAACACGCTGGAGATCAGGCCGAGCTGGGTGCCGCTCAGACCGAACTCGCTCTGGATGTCCTTCATGACGGGGTTGAGGACGGTGCGGTCGGCGTACATGAACACCCAACCGAGCCAGAACAGAAAGACGGTGATCCACCATCCGGGGATGCCGATGCGGTTCTCGGCCGAGGCGGGCGCCGTGGTCTTCGCCGTCTCCGCCACCCGGGCCTCTCCCGATGTCGCGAGCTGACTGGTCATGAGACTGTTCCCTTCACGTGATGCGATGGACCATCGATACGCCCGCCGGGACGCCCGATCTTTCCGAAACTTCGCGACAATCGGTGCCCCGCGCCGGCCTTCGCCGCCCCCGACGGCGGGGGCCGTGCGGCGCGGACATTCGGTCAACACGTTGATCCATCCGGCTTTTTGGCTCGACCCGGCGCGGCCGGCGGCGGTGCCGGACTGTTGAAGGGGCTCGCAGGACGCCTCTTCTCGTCGCGACTTTCGATCAACGATCGACAGACTGTTGAATTCTCTCGAAATCCGCAGATTTACTGACACGATCTCGCAGTCACGACGCGGCATCGCGGCCCTCCGGCATCGTCGAAGCGCGTGAGAGAGGGGCCGAACGGTCGTCTTCGGGCGTCGTCCGGCCTCGTCCGCACCGTCTCGGGCCCGGGAGACGCGCCGCCATTGACGCAATGTTTTCAACAATCGGTTTCGCCCGTGGCGACGCGATCGGCGGAATTTCGCGCATTCCCGCCGCAGATCGCCGTCCGGGAGGGCGGGAGGGCGAAGGCCGCCTGGACGATTTTGCGCACTTGACGTCGAGCGACCTCGAAACGAAAGCTTCCCGTCATCGAAGGCAGACGTCGACCGTCACGAACCCGCTCTCGTCTCGAAGCGTGGAATGGTTCGAAGAAGTCGGAAAGACGTTCTGCGAGAGGAACCGTTCGATACACGCGATATCGCTCGCTTCGGCGACGACGGACAGGCGAAGGCGGCGACGTCGACTTCGGACCTCCGTCGTTCCGACGACGCCCTCGCATGGCCCGACGGCGTGATCCGGTCACGGGAAGACCCGACGCGCCGCGACGGGCCGGACCGGCGAACCGTTCCTCGACGTCCACGACGGGCCGGCCGGCATCGCCGCGGCCCCGCCACTCCATCGAGCGCGCCGCGACTCCGTCGCCGCCGCGCCGGAACGACGAACGGGGGAAGAACCATGTCCAATCCGTCGACACCAGCCGCGACCGGGCCCGCGCCCGACGGGTCGCGGCGCGCCACGATCGTCATGCTCGGCGCCGTCGCCGTCTCGCTGGCGCTCGCCGTCCTCGCCCGTTCGGCGCCGGGAACCGCCGCCGCCGCGGCGATCGGCGTGCTGCCGATCGTGCTCATCCTCGGGCTGCTCTTCGCCCAGGTGAACATGCTGATCGCGGCGCTGGCCGGCGGCATCATGGCGATGATCATCGGCGACATCGGGCTGGCCGAGGCCAACAAGGGCCTCGGCGAGGCCGTGCCGAAGATGCTGTCGATCACCGTGCCGATCCTCAACTCGGCGATCGCCATGGCGGTGTTCAAGGCCGGCGGCTACGCCTCGGCGCTGACGCTGGTCCGCCGCAACATCGGCGAACGGGTCGAATACGTCGGCGCCTTCATCGTGCTGCTGCAGGCCGCCGCCACCTACATGTCGGGCATCGGCGGCGGATCGGCCATGGTCATCGCACCGCTCGCCTTCGCCGCCGTCGGCGCCATCCCGGCGGTGATCGCCGGCATGTCGATCGCCGCCGCCGCCTGCTTCACCACCTCGCCGGCCTCGCTCGAGTCGTCGGTCGTGTCGAAACTGACCGGCGTTCCGGTCGCCGACTACGTGGCGATGATGCAGCCCTACACCGCGCTCTTCGTGATCGTCGCGGTCGCCATCGCCTTCGTCGGCACCAAGCGGGCGAAGACCCTGTTCCACGGCGAGATCCCGGCAGAATTCCGCGACATGTCGAACGCCGAACTGTGGAAGCGCACCATTCCGGCCGCCTTCCTGATGTTCGCGGTGATCGCCGGCCCCTTCGTCAACGCCGCCGTCGGCGTGCCGGTCCTCGGTCCGGTCGCCTATGCCATCGTCACGCTGGCGCTGGTGTGGCTGTGCAGCGACTTCTCGGCCAACCAGTCGGTCGACGCGATGATCGACGGCTCGTCCTACATCCTCACCCGTCTGCTGCAGGTCGGCCTGTTCCTGGTCTTCATCGGCATGATCGAGAAGATCGGCGCCTTCGCCACCATCGCCGGCCTGGTCAAGATGGCACCGCCCTCGCTGGTGGTTCCCGCCGCCGTCGTCGCCGGCTTCGCCATCGGCTTCCCGGCAGGCGCCTATGTCGGCTCGATCCTGACGCTGGTGCTGCCGATCGCCGTGGCGCTGGGCTTCTCGCCGCTCGCCGTCGGCTTCGTCACCATCGGCGTCGGCTTCGGCAGCCAGGTGTCGCTGGTCAACATCACCATGCAGGCGCTCAGTGCCGGCTTCCGCATCCCGGTGCTCCAGGTCTCCAAGGGCAACGCGCCCTACGTCCTGAGCTGCGTCGTGCTGCTGGTCCTGCTCGCCTTCGTCATGGTCTGATCGCTCGAGGAAACAGAATCATGGATCTGATCTTTCGCAACGTCCGTCTCGACGACCGCGACCCGACCACCGACGTCGGCATCGAAGCGGGGCGCATCGTCGCCGTCGAACCGAAGCTCGCGGCCGAGGCGGCCGAGACGATCGACGGCGCCGGCCGGGTGCTCGTCCCCGGCTTCGTCGAGAGCCATCTCCATCTGGAGAAGGCCTACGTCATGGACCGCAAGCCCAATCGCTCGGGCACTCTGATGGAGGCGATCGCCGTCACCGCGGCCCTGAAGCCGACCTTCACCCGCGAGGACATCGAGGCGCGGTCGCGGCGGGTGCTGAAGCAGCTCGTCGCCTGCGGCACCACCCATGTGCGCGCCCATGCCGAGTTCGACCCGGCGCAGGGCTTCACCGGTTTCGACACGGTGCTGAGCCTGCGCGACGAATATCGCGGCCTGATCGATATCCAGGTCGTCGCCTTCCCGCAGGAGGGCATTCTCAAGGCGCCGGGCACCGACGCCATGATGGTCGAGGCGATGAGGCGCGGCGCCGACGTGGTCGGCGGCATCCCCTACAACGACACCGACGCCGAGGCCCACATCGACTGGGTGTTCCGTCTCGCCCGCGAGTTCGACAGAGACCTCGACTTCCACCAGGACTTCCGCGACGACGGCGACGCCATGTCGATCGAGTATCTGGCGCGCAAGACCATCGCCGAGGGCTGGCAGGGTCGCGTCTCGGTCGGTCATCTGACGGCGCTCGCCGCCGTCTCGCCCGAACGCCGCGGCGAGATCGTCGCACTGCTGAAGGACGCCAGCATCTCGGTGATGGCATTGCCGGCGACCGACATGCACCTCGGCGGGCGCAGGGACGCCTACGACGTCCGGCGCACCATCACGCCGGTCCGGGCGCTGCGCGACGGCGGGGTCAACGTCTGCCTCGCGACCAACAACATCCGCAACGCCTTCACGCCCTACGGCACCGGCGACCTGCTGCAGATCGCGGCGCTCGCCCTGCCCGCCTGCCATCTTGGCGGCGCGGACGATCAGGCGACGGTGCTCGACATGCTGACGGTCAACCCGGCGAAGGCGCTGCGCCTTCCCGACTACGGGCTCGCGGTCGGCGCCCGCGCCGACATGGTGCTGCTCGACACGAGGCGCGTCGCCGACGTGATCCTCGACATCCCAGACCGCAACGTCGTGGTGAAGGGCGGCCGCATCGTCGCCCGCACCGAGCGGCGGGTCGAGACGCTGCTCTGAGGCCGCGCCGCGAGGAGGCCCGCGCCGGGGACACCCCTCGGCGCGGGCCTTCGCGTCGTCACATCGCTTCCCGGCGAACCGACGGGCGATGGAAGGCCGGGGCGATGCCGAAGGTCTCGGCGAAGAGCGTCGCCGGCATCGGCTTGCCGAAGAAGTAGCCCTGCCCCTCTCGGCATCCCTGGTTCAGGAGATCGTCGCGTTCGGCCGCCTCCTCGATGCCTTCGGCGATCGTGTCGAGATCGAAGGCCCGCGCGATGTCGAGGATCGCCCGCACCACCGAGGCGTCCTTGCCGGAGGTCAGCATGCCGGTGACGAAGGACCGGTCGATCTTGATGCGGGTCAGCGGGTAGCTCTTCAGCAGGCTGAGCGAAGCGAAACCGGTTCCGAAGTCGTCGACGGCGAGGCCGACGCCGTGAGCCCGGAGCCGGCTCAACCGATCGAGGACGACGTCGTCGAGGCCGAGGGCGATGTTCTCGGTGATCTCGAGCTCGAGCGCGTCGGCGGGAAGACCGTGACGATCGAGCGCCTCGATCACCTCGGTCGCGAGGTCACCGACACGGAACTGGGCGGCGAACAGATTGACCCCGATGCGGAAGTCCTCCGCGCCGTTGCGACGCCAGAACGCCGCCTGGGCACAGGCCTGGTCGAGGATCCACGATCCGACCGTCGCCGCCAGAGGTCCGCGTTCGAGGGCCGGCAGGAAGGCGGCGGGCGCCAGGAGCCCGCGCTGCGGGTGGAGCCAGCGGATCAGCGCCTCGGCCCCGGTCAAGGCGCCGTCGGTCAGGCGGACCTGCGGCTGATAGAAGAGCAGGAATTCGCCAGCCTTCACCGCCCGGTGGATCTCCATGCCGTAGAGACGGCGGGCCGCGGCTTCCATGCGCAACGCCGGTTCGAAGGCGAAGGACCTGCCGCGCCCGTCGGTCTTGGCCCGGAACAGCGCGAGATCGGCGTTGCCGAGCAGTTCCATCGGGCTCTTGGTATGGAGCGGGGCGAGCGCGACGCCGCAGCTCGCGGCGACGTGGATCTCCTGCCCGTCGATGACGATCGGGCGGGCGACGTCGTCGTTGATCGCGTCGGAGACCGCCATGGCCACCGCGGGTTCGACCACGCCGCGCAGGAGGATCGCGAATTCGTCGCCGCCGATCCGCGCCGCCGTGTCGCCCTCGCCGACGCGGCGTTGGAGCCGCGCGGCCACTTCGCGCAAGATGCCGTCGCCGACGGCGTGTCCGAGCGTGTCGTTGACGTCCTTGAAGCCGTCGAGATCGATCATCACCACCGCGGCGGGCGTCGGCTCCGCCAGCGTCTCCTCGACCAGCCGGAAGAAGCGCCCCCGATTGGCGAGGCCGGTGAGGAGATCGAAGTCGGCGAGCCGGAAGAGTTCAGCGGTGTCGCGGCGACCGGCGGCCACGTCGTCCGGCGGTTCGGCGCGCGCGGCCGATCCGGCGGCGACCTCGATGCGTCGCAGTTCGAGCCTGTCCGACGCCATCAGCGCCAGTTCGCGCAGGCGGTCCGCGTCGTCGCGCGAGAACTCCGGATGGGGCCGGCCATCGATCACGCAGAGCGCGCCGAGTGGCTGGCCGCAGGACGAGACCAGCGGCACGCCGGCGTAGAAGCGCAGCCCGGCCGGGCCGGTGACCAGCGGATTGTCGTGGAAGCGCTCGTCGCGGGTCGCGTCGGGAACGATCATGACGCCCTCGCCCGTGATGGCATGGGCGCAGAACGACACGTCGCGCCGCATGTCGACCTCGCCGATGCCGACGCTGGCGGCGAAGAAGACGTGGTCCGAGCCGATCATGTTCACCGCGGCGACGGGCATGTCGAAGATGCGCGCGGCGATGCGCACGACCGAGTCGAGGCTGGGCAGTGGGCGTTCATCCCCCAGGCCGTATTCCGACAGGGCCTTCAGTCTTTCCGTCTCGGTCGGCAAGATCGGGGGACACTTCATGAATTTCCCTCCCCAAGGCGTCACGAAGGAAGCTCCGGCAACCGGGAATCGAGACATCGACGTATCATATCAAATCCTGATCGATACTCCTTTCCAGAAGATCAACGGTCACACTCGCCATCGACGGCGAAAAACATCACTGCGATCAGTCGAACGAGTGGCCGGCTGACATTTCTACAGAACGCACTCGACAAAATCACCTTACGTAACTGTTGATCGCGATCGTCGATCGTTCGCCGGCACCACACCTCGGACGACACGAGAACGTGAAGCGGCCTGCGATCCTCGTCCGCGCGCCCCATATGTGCAGAGAAACGCCGCACTCCCCCCTCCCCGGAGACCGGACATGACCGCTTCCCATCCCGACACGTTCTCCGCCCGCCGTTCCATCGAGATCGGCGGACGATCCTTCGTCTGCTTCGATCTCGCCGCCGCCGAGGCCAACGGGCTCTCGGGGCTGTCGCGCCTGCCCTTCTCGCTCAAGGTGTTGGCGGAGAACCTGCTCCGCCACGAGGACGGCCGCACGGTGACGGCCGACGATCTCCGAGCGCTCGCCGCCTGGGGCGAGACGCGGGGACGGGCCGAGCGCGAGATCGCCTATCGCCCCGCCCGCGTGCTGATGCAGGACTTCACCGGCGTTCCCGCCGTGGTCGATCTCGCGGCGATGCGCGACGCCGTGGTGGCGCTCGGCGGGTCGCCCGATCAGATCAATCCGTTGATTCCGGTCGATCTCGTCGTCGACCATTCGGTCGTCGTCGACTTCTTCGGCAACGCGTCGGCGCTCTCGCGCAACGTGGCACGCGAATACGAGCAGAACCAGGAGCGCTACACCTTCCTCAAATGGGGGCAGAAGGCGTTCCGTGACTTCCGCGTGGTGCCGCCGGGCACCGGCATCTGCCATCAGGTCAATCTCGAGTATCTCGCCCGCGTGGTGTGGACGCGCGAGGGCGCCGACGGCACGACGGTCGCCTACCCCGACACCTGCGTCGGCACCGACAGCCACACCACCATGGTCGGCGGTCTCGGCGTGCTCGGCTGGGGCGTCGGCGGCATCGAGGCGGAAGCGGCGATGCTCGGCCAGCCGGTGTCGATGCTGATCCCGGAGGTGATCGGCTTCCGCCTGACCGGACGGCTGCGCGAGGGCGTGACCTCGACCGACCTCGTCCTCACCGTCACGCAGATGCTGCGCAAGAAGGGCGTCGTCGGCAAGTTCGTCGAGTTCTTCGGCCCCGGCCTCTCGGGACTCGGTCTCGCCGACCGCGCCACGATCGGCAACATGGCGCCGGAATACGGTGCGACCTGCGGCTTCTTCCCCGTCGACGCCGTCACGCTCGCCTATCTCCGCCTCTCCGGCCGCTCCGACGAGCAGGTGGCGCTGGTCGAGGCCTACACCAAGGCGCAAGGCCTCTTCCGCGACGAGACGACCGCCGATCCGCTCTTCACCGACGTGCTCGA
Organism: Pinisolibacter sp. DMC19; assembly: GCF_056313985.1. NCBI lineage: Bacteria > Pseudomonadati > Pseudomonadota > Alphaproteobacteria > Hyphomicrobiales > Ancalomicrobiaceae > Pinisolibacter > Pinisolibacter sp. DMC19. Next base: position 14,449 of record NZ_JBQUZF010000008.1, read on the forward strand.
ACTCGATCTGACGGAGGTCGAGCCCTCGCTCGCCGGTCCGAAGCGGCCGGAGGGGCGCGTGGCGCTCGGTTCGGTGCCGGCGGTCTTCGACGCGGCGCTGGCGGGCGACTACCGCAAGCCCGGCGAGGCCGGGAAGCGCTGGAAGGTCGAGGGCACCGACTTCGACCTCGGCCACGGCGACGTCGTCATCGCGGCGATCACCTCCTGCACCAACACCTCCAACCCCTCGGTACTGGTCGCCGCCGGTCTCCTCGCCCGCAAGGCGCGCGAACGGGGGCTGCGGACCAAGCCGTGGGTGAAGACCTCGCTGGCGCCGGGCAGCCAGGTGGTCGCGGCCTATCTGAAGGCCTCCGGCCTGCAGGACGATCTCGACGCCCTCGGCTTCCAGATCGTCGGCTTCGGCTGCACCACCTGCATCGGCAATTCCGGGCCGCTCGACCCGACGATCTCGCGGACGATCGCCGAGCACGGCATCGTCGCTTCGGCCGTGCTCTCCGGCAACCGCAACTTCGAGGGCCGCATCTCGCCCGACGTGCAGGCGAACTGGCTCGGCTCGCCGCCGCTGGTCGTCGCCCATGCGCTCGCCGGCTCGACCCGCGTCGACCTCACCCGCGAACCGCTGGGCATCGGGTCGGACGGCAGGCCGGTGTTCCTCGCCGACGTCTGGCCGTCGTCGGCCGAGATCGACGCGGTGATCGCCCGACACGTCACCGGCGCCCTCTTCCGCGAGAAATACGCCGAGGTCTTCACCGGCGACGCCCGCTGGCAGGCGGTCGAGGTGACCGGCGGCGAGACCTATGCCTGGGACGACGCCTCGACCTACGTGCGCAATCCGCCCTATTTCGAAGGGATGACGCGGGCGCTGCCGACGATCTCGGACGTGAAGGGCGCGCGCATCCTCGCGCTGCTCGGCGACAAGATCACCACCGACCACATCTCGCCGGCCGGCTCGATCAAGACCGCCTCGCCGGCCGGGCAGTATCTCCTCGCCCACGGCGTCGAGCCGAAGGACTTCAACCAGTACGGCACCCGGCGCGGCAATCACGAGGTGATGATCCGCGGCACCTTCGCCAACATCCGCATCAAGAACGCCATGGTTCGCGACGAGACCGGCGCGATCGTCGAGGGCGGCTTCACCGTCCACCATCCCTCCGGCGAGAGAGCCGCGATCTACGATGTCGCCCGGCGCTATGCCGCCGAGGGCGTGCCGCTCGTCGTCTTCGCCGGCGTCGAATACGGCAACGGTTCGTCGCGCGACTGGGCGGCCAAGGGCACGCGGCTGCTCGGCGTCAGGGCCGTGGTGGCGCGGTCCTACGAGCGCATCCACCGCTCCAACCTCGTCGGCATGGGCGTGCTGCCGCTGCAGTTCGAGGACGGCACCGGTTGGGAGAGCCTCGGCCTGACCGGCGCGGAGACGGTGTCGATCGGCGGGCTCGACGCGCTGGCGCCGCGGGCGATGCTGACGCTCGACATCGAACGGGCGGACGGCTCGCGCCTCGCCGTGCCGGTCATCGTGCGCATCGATACCGCCGACGAGCTCGACTACTACGCCAACGGCGGCATCCTGCCGACGGTGCTGCGGCATCTGGCCGACGCGCGGGGAGGTGCCCGATGACCGATGCGCGAGACACCGCTCATCGGCTCGAACGCGACACGTTCGGCGAGATCGCCGTTCCCGCCGACCGGCTGTGGGGGGCGCAGACGCAGCGGTCGCTCGCCCATTTCGCCATCGGCGAGGACCGCATGCCGCGGCGCATCGTCCATGCCCTTTCGCTGATCAAGAAGATCGCGGCGGGCGTCAACGTCGCACTCGCCGGGCTCGACGCGGCCAAGGCGGATGCCATCGGCCGGGCAGCGGACGAGGTCGTCGCCGGCCGCCACGACGGCGAGTTCCCGCTCGTCGTCTGGCAGACCGGATCGGGTACGCAGTCGAACATGAACGTCAACGAGGTGCTGGCCAACCGCGCCTCGCAGCTCCTCGGCGGGCCGATCGGCGAGGGTCGTCTCGTCCATCCCAACGACGACGTCAATCGCTCGCAGTCCTCCAACGACGTCTTTCCGACCGCCATGAACGTGGCGATCGCCCGGGCGCTGGTCGCGGATCTGCTGCCGTCGCTGCGGCGGCTGCGCGCCACTCTGGAGGGCAAGGCCGAGGCCTTCGCCGACATCGTCAAGATCGGCCGCACCCACCTCCAGGACGCGACGCCGCTCACGCTCGGGCAGGAGATCTCGGGCTGGGCGGCGCAGCTCGCCCATGCCGAGACCCATGTCGCGGCGAGCCTGCCGCATCTCCTGGAACTGGCGATCGGCGGCACCGCGGTGGGCACCGGGCTCAACGCGCCGAAGGGCTTCGGCGAGCGGGTGGCGGCCGGGCTCGCCGAGGCGACGGGCCTCGCCTTCGTCGTCGCCCCCAACCGTTTCGAGGCGCTGGCCGCCCACGACGCGATCGTCCATGCCCACGGCGCGCTGAAGGGACTGGCGGCGAGCCTGTTCAAGATCGCCGAGGACGTGCGCCGCCTCGCCTCGGGGCCGCGCTCGGGGCTCGGCGAGATCACCATTCCGGAGAACGAGCCGGGCTCGTCGATCATGCCGGGCAAGGTCAATCCGACCCAGTGCGAGGCGCTGACCATGGTCTGCGTCCAGGTCTTCGGCCACGACGCGGCGATCGGCTTCGCCGGCGCGTCGGGGGCCTTCGAGCTCAACGTCTTCAAGCCGGTGATCGGCTTCGACATGCTGACGTCGATCCGCCTGCTCGCCGACGCCATGACCTCGTTCGATACCCACTGCGCTCGCGGCATAGAGCCGGATCGGGCGCGGATCGCCGATCTCGTCGAGCGCTCGCTGATGCTGGTCACCGCGCTCGCCCCCCACATCGGCTACGACGCGGCGGCGGCGATCGCCAAGGCGGCCCATCGCAACGGCACGACGCTCCGCCAGGAGGCGCTCGCCTCCGGCAAGGTCTCGGCCGAGGACTTCGATCGCTGGGTAGTGCCGTCGGCGATGGTGTGAGAGACGACAGTGGGCCCGCGCCGAGGGCGCGGGCCCGCGAGAGCCGTCAGGCGGCGGAGACCGGCGCCGGCCGCGCCGGGCGCATGAGGATCGCCACGCCGCCCCAGTAGACGAGGAAGGCCACGAGCTCGGTCAGGTTGGGCCGCGCCCGGTAGCCGGTCAGGTTGGCGAGGAAGCCGCCGAAGGCGTTGCCGTCGGGCAGGATCGCCGACGTGTCCCACAGGCGTCCGGTGAGCTTGGGCAACAGGTCGAGTTCGATCAGGCCGTCGATGCCGGTCATCAGCAGGGCGCAGGCGAGCAGCAGCAGCATCACCTCGGTCGCGCGGAAGAACACCCCCCAGGAGAGGCGCCGCGCACCGATCTGGAGCGCCATGTAGGTCGCCAGCGCGCCGATCAGACCGAGCACGGCGGCACCCGCCGCGGTCAGGCGGACGTCGCCCGACCCGGCGGTCAGGACGCCGTAGAGGAAGACGACGGTCTCCGAGCCCTCGCGGGCGAGCGCGATCGCGGCCAGCGTGAAGACGCCCCACCAGTTCTCGCGCGCCACCGCCTCGCCGAGCGCGCCTTCGAGATCACGCTTCATCGAGCGCCCGTGCCGGCGCATCCACAGGATCATCTGCACGATCAGCACGGCGGCGACGAGCACCATGCCGGTGCGGAACGCCTCCTGCGTCGTGTCGGAGAGCGTGTCGGCGAGCGCCACCAGCGCCCAGCCGAAGAGGCCCGCGACCACGAGGCCGGCGGCGACGCCGCCCCACAGGAAGAGGCGCGCGCGCGGAGCGCCGGCGGCGTTGGCGGTGAGCCAGGCGTTCAGGATGCCGACGACGAGAAGCGCCTCGACGCTCTCCCGCCACACCACGAAGACGACGTTGCCGTACATGGCGAGGTAATCCCTCTCCTGCTCACTTGGCGATCAGCACCGCTGGCGGTGCGTCGGGGTGGAAGTCGTCGAAGAAGGAATATTCGCCGGGCTCCAGCCCCTTGATGATCATCGACGTGGTGACGCCGGGGGCGATGACCTTCTCCTTGCGCAGGGGAAGGCTCTCGAACTCGGCCGGGGTCTTGCCGTCGTTGACCAGCTCGAGTTCGAACCGCGTGTCGGCCGGAACCTCGAGGCGCGAGGGCGTCATCTTTCCGTCCTCGAAGACGATCCGGAACACCGGATCGCCGGCGCGTGCCGGGCCGACCGCGACGATCGCGGCGGCGAGCAGCACGAACCCCGCGCCGAGAAGGCGCAGGGTCGCGATACGGCGGGTGAGGATCGTGCGTTCAGTAGCCACCCTTCTTCCCCGTGCCGGTGTAGACGAAGTCGTACTTGAGCTCGAAGGGCGAGAACCACGGGCCGACGCCGGTCTCCTTGTCGACGTGGCGACCGAAGTGGGCGTGCGGGTTGGCGGCCGGCGAGGCGACCTTCAGCGTCAGCTCGTACTTGCCGTTGCCGGCGAGCTTGACGTTGTCGCCGTAGTGCGGGCCGTCGTTGGCGACCATCGGCATGAACGGGCCCTTGGCCACTTCCTTGCCGTCCTTGGTCAGCACGAACTCGATCGACAGATAGGGAACCCAGTCGCCCTTGGCGAAGCCGTTCTTGTTGTCCTTGGTCGCCTTGATGTCGGCTTCCAGATGGACGTCGCTGTCGGCGGCGGCGCGCATCATGCCGGCGGGCTCCATCTCGATCGGCTGGAGATAGACCGCGGCGACCTCGAGGCCGGCCTGGGTCTGCGGCTTGCCGATCGGATATTCCTTGGCGGCGGCGGTCAGGGTCGTGCCGGCCAGCAGGGCAAGGGCGACGATCGGGAGCTTGAACGACATGGGGACTGTCTCCTGTTTCGCTAATGCAATTCGTTCGCAATAACAAAAAGCATCGCGACGCCCGCGTCAATCGACGAATCTCGCCGTCCGCATTTTTGCTGAGAGGGGAGTGGCGGGCGTGGGTGTGGCGAGACGGCGGCTGCGTGGGGGCGATGGCCCCCGGCGGCGTTGGGGGATGAAGGATCGGCCACGGTGGCGCCGAGGGCGAACGCCGGATTCGTCGGCGTGGGACGTCCGCACGCTTCCGAAGAGAGGTGGCCTCGACGCAGTGCGCGATGCTTCGAGACGGCGCCCTCCGGGCGCCTCCTCAGCATGAGGCGTTTTTTTTGCCGCAGCATGACGCGTTCATTGTTTGCCACGGCAAACTCCGGCGCCTCATCCTGAGGAGCGCCGCAGGCGCGTCTCGAAGGATCGCGCACCGACGCCGATCAACGTCGTCCGAGTCGCTCGCGAAGCCCGGCGAAGGCACAACCCGATCTCCCCGCCACGGCCGGGCGGCAGAATGTCCCGCGTGCCCTCCCCGCCCCTCCCGTGCGCCCCCTCCCCCGTACTGCCACCCCGTACCGCACCTCTCCCCGCCTCCCCCAGCGCCACCTTCGACCTGCCATACGTCGAAACGCTATTGCGTATGAGTTTCAAGAGCGAGTATTGAAAGGGCCGAGGGACGAGCGAGGGACGATCGACGGAGGCCCGAGGGGCGCCGGTCGCGTCAGCGAGGTTTCGACATGAACAGCATCGAGCGCGGCGGTTCGTTCGCGGCGGAGACCTCTGCGAACGGCGGCTTCGGCGGCGCGGAGGCGACCGTCGACGGCCTGCGCATCGCCATCCCGGAAGACCGCTCGGCCTTCACCCGCGCCCTCGAGGTCTGGGCGGTCGGTGCCAAGCGGCACTTCGTCTGGATCCAGATCGCGATGTTCGGCGTCTTCCTGGTGGTGGTCGGCGTGCCGCCACTGCTGCCCGAGCCGCCGGCCGAGGCGACCATCCTCGGCAATCCGACGCTGTTCCTGAAGTATCTGCTGTGGGGCGTGTGGTTCCCGCTGGTCTTCCTGTCGGTGATCCTGTTCGGCCGCATCTGGTGCGGCGTGCTCTGCCCGATGGGCGCGGCCTCCGAGCTCGCCAACCGCCACGGCATCCAGCGCGCCATTCCGGGCTGGATCAAGTGGGAGGGCACGCCCGCCCTCTCCTTCATCGTCATGACGCTCTACGGCCAGACGCTCGGCGTGCGCGACCATCCGGAGGCCGCCGCCGGGCTCTTCGGCGGCACGATGCTGCTGGCGATCGTCTTCGGCTGGGCCTACGGCCGCAACAAGCGGGTGTGGTGCCGCCACCTCTGCCCGATCGGTCGGGTCCTCGGCCTCTATTCGCGCCTCGGCGCGGTGCAGTTCACGCCGAAGCTGCGGCTCGCCGGCGGCGACGTCTATTCGGAGCGCGGCGCCTGTCCGACGATGATCGACCTGCCGCGCAAGTGCGAGAGCCGCCACTGCATCGAGTGCTTCCGCTGCGTCAATCCGAAGGCGCCGGGCAGCATGCGCCTCGACCTGCGCCGCCCCGGCGTCGAGATCGAGGACATCCGCGAGCATCGCGCCAATTCGGCCGAGGCGTGGTTCCTGTTCATGGACACCGGCGTCGCCCTCGGCGGCTTCCTCTGGCTCGTCCTGCCGCAGTACCAGGACGCCCGGCAGGCCTTCGGCGAATGGGTGATCACCAACGGCGGCGCGGCCTTCGGCTGGATCCTCGACGTCGGGCCGTCCTGGCTGATGAGCGTCCATCCCGAACGTGGCGAGACCTTCATGTGGCTCGACTTCGTGATGATCGTCGCCTTCATGCTGGCGACGATGGCGGCGCTGACGCTGGTGCTCGCGGCACTGACCGCGGTCGGCGCCTGGCTCGCACGCCGCGTCGGCTCGGACGTGAGCTTCGGCCAGACCTTCACCGAACTCGGCTATCAGTACGCGCCGGTGGCTCTCATGAGCCTGATCATCGGCCTCGGCGCGGAGTTGCTCGACCCGCTGAAGCACACGTTCGTCGGCCAGACCGGCATCGGCGCGATCCGCGGCGGGCTGTTCGTCGCCGGCCTCCTGTGGAGCATCTGGCTCGGCGAACGCATCCTCGCCCGTCAGGGGATCGCGCCGACGTGGCGCTGGCTGCCGCTGGTGCCCGGCCTCGCGGGTAGTCTCGCCGTCGGCGTCGGCTGGTGGCCGGCGATCTTCGGCCTCTGAGGCGGGCGATTCGCCCGCCCCTCACGCGAAGGGGTTCGACGCCGCCTCTTCGCCGGCGAGCTCGGCGATGACCTCGCGCGAACGCACGTCGACGCCGGGCAGCCACGCGGCGCGGAACGCGAGATCGGGGAAGCGCACGCGCGTGTCGATCATCACCAGCCGGCCGTCGGCGAGATGGTCGCGGACGATCGCCGGCGGGATGGCGGCGATGCCGAGGCCCTGCTCGGCCATGCGCACCAGCGTGGCGATCGAGGCCGAGGCGTGGAGCCGCACGCGCGGCAGGTCGGGGCGATTGAAGGCCTCGTAGACCGCCTCGTAGGGCTTGGTGCGACGCGAGAAGGTCATGATCGGATGGCGCGCGAGGTCCTCGAGCGTCATCGTCGTGTTGCCCCCCACCAGCCGCGGCGAGGCGACGAAGGCGAGCGCGTGGCGGCAGAGGTCGCGCGAGACCAGCGGCTCGCCGGCGAACGTGTCCATCAGGAAGGCGAGATCGATCTCGCGCGAGATCAGGCGCTCGCGCATGTTCGGCGAGATGTCGACCTCGATCTCGATGGTGAGGCGCGGATAGTCGCGGCTGACCCGCTCGATCAGACGCGGCAGCCAGGTGTGGACGATGGTCTCGGCGACACCGATGCGCAGAACGCCGACCAGCGTCGCCGGATCGCCCACCGCGGCGACCATCTCGGCCCTGAGCGCCAGCAGTTTCTCGGCATAGAGCACCAGCTCACGGCCCTTCGGCGTCGGCGTCACCCTGCGGCTCTCGCGCACGAAGAGGCGGACGCCGAGCTGGCTCTCGAGCTGGGCGACGCGTTGCGAGATCGCCGGCTGGGTAGCGTTGAGGCGCACCGAGGCGGCGCGGAAACTCGCCAGCCGCGCCACTTCGAGGAAGGTCTCGAGGTTCTTGAAATCGACCGACACGCGCCACCGATAAATTCTTCTTATCGAAGTCGATTAAAACAAACGATTTGAGCTTAATCAAGTCGGGTGATGAAATGGGCAGCATCGAAAATGCGACGTCGATAGGCAGATCGACCCGACGTCGAGATCCAGGAGCCGCCCGATGCGCCACGCCGTCGCCCCTTCGTCCGACGACACGATGCTCCCCGGCCGTGCCGTTCGGCTCGCCTGCCGCTCCGGCGCCCTGAAGGGTTCGACCGCCGGCATGGCGCTCGGCTACGCGCAGGGCAATCTCGCCGTGCTGCCGAAGGAACTCGCCGGCGACTTCCTGCGCTTCTGTCAGGCCAACCCGAAGCCCTGCCCGATCCTCGGCGTCTCCGAGGTCGGGTCGTGGGAGATCCCCTCGCTCGGCGCCGATCTCGACCTCAGGACCGACATTCCGGGCTACCGCGTCTGGAAGGACGGCGAGATGATCGCCGAGGTCGACGACGTCCGCGACGTCTGGCGCGACGATCTCGTCGCCTTCGTCATCGGCTGCTCCTATTCCTTCGAGGAAGGTCTGATCGCCGAAGACATCGGCATTCGCCACGTCGAGGAGGACGTGCGCGTGCCGATGTATCGCACCAGCATTCCCTGCAATCCGGCGGGCGCCTTCTCCGGGCCGATGGTCGTGTCGATGCGGCCCCTGAAGCCGAAGGACGCGATCCGCGCGGTGCAGATCTCGTCGCGCTATCCCGCCGTCCACGGCGCGCCCGTCCATCTCGGCCTGCCGCATCTGATCGGCATCGAGGATCTGGCGAAGCCCGACTACGGCGACGCGGTCACCGTCCGCGACGACGAGATCCCGGTCTTCTGGGCCTGCGGCGTCACGCCCCAATCGGTCATCGCGACGGTGAAGCCCAGCTTCGCCATCACCCACAAGCCCGGCACGATGCTCGTCACCGACCGGCGCAACTCCGAATATGCGGTGATCTGAGCTCACCGCCGCCTCCGCGATCGACCCGAAGGGCCGATCCGCGTCGCATCCGACCGGGACATTCGACAGCGGCAGGACCCGGCGAAACGCCGCCGAACAGAGGGATCGCAGATGATCAATCGCAGAGACGCACTCATCGGAGCGGCCGCCGCCGCCACCTGGTTGTCCGGCCTTCGCGCAGCCTCCGCCGCCGACGAGATCGTGATCGGCGCGATCTACCCGATGTCGGGCGCCAGCGCCCAGATCGGTGTCGATGCCCGCCACGCGCTGGAGACGGCGGTCGACATCGTCAATTCGGTGCACGATCTCGACCTGCCCTGCGCCAAGACGGCCGGCATCGCCTCGCTCGGCGGCGCCAAGATCCGTCTCGTCATCGCCGACCATCAGGCCGACCCGCAGAAGGGTCGCGCCGAGGCCGAACGCCTGATCACTCAGGAGAAGGTCGTCGCCATCCTCGGCTCGTTCCATTCGTCGGTCTCGGCCACCGTGTCGGCGACCTGCGAGCGCTACGGCGTGCCCTTCGTCGCCGCCGACAGCTCCTCGCCGAGCCTGCATCGCAAGGGGCTGAAGTACTTCTTCCGCCCGGCGGCGCACGACGAGTTCTTCTCGACTGCGATGTTCGACTTCCTCGACGCGCAGAAGGCGGCCGGCGCCAAGATCGAGTCCGTCGCCCTCTTCTACGAGGACACGATCTTCGGCACCGACTCGTCCAACGTCCAGCGCAAGCTCGCCGGCGAGCGCGGCTACAAGATCGCCGCCGACGTGAAGTACCGCGCCAACTCGCCCTCGCTCACCGCCGAGGTGCAGCAGCTGAAGAGCGCCGACGCCGACGTGCTGATGCCGTCGAGCTACACCACCGACGCCCTCCTCCTGGTCAAGACCATGGCCGAGCTCGGCTACAAGCCGAAGAACATGCTCGCCCAGGCCGCCGGCTTCTCGGAGAAGGCGGTGTTCGACGCGGTCGGCGACAAGCTCGAGGGGCTGATCTCGCGCGCCTCCTTCGCCCTCGACCTCGCGCCCAAGCGCAAGTCGATCGGCGTCGTCAACGAGCTGTTCAAGGCGCGCGCCGGTCGCGACATCAACGACAACACCTCGCGCCTCTTCACCGCCTGCCTGACGCTCGCCGACGCCATCGACCGGGCCGGCTCGATCGACGGTGCCAAGATCCGCGACGCCCTCGCCGCCACCAAGATCCCGGGCGACCGCACCATCATGCCGTGGCGCGGCATCGAGTTCGGAGCGGACGGGCAGAACACGCTGTGCGATCCGGTGCTGATCCAGTACCTCGGCGGCAAGTTCGTCACCGTCTTCCCGGCGGCGGTGGCTGCGGCCAAACCCAAGTGGCCGATGAACGGCTGATCCCGAACGGTCGGAGTTCCAGCCCTTTCGGCCCTTGCGGAGGTCCTTCACCCTGAGGTGCTCGCAACGCGAGCCTCGAAGGGCGAAGGGCCGACAGGCAAGGCCCGTCGAGGCTTCGCCCTTCGAGGCCCGGCCGATGGCCGGGCACCTCAGGGTGAAGCCGAACAGAACGCGAAGAGCCGGAACTCCATCCGCTCGGCCTGTCGTTTTTCCGAGGCGAGGTCCATGACGACACAAGCAATCATCCAGATTCTGGCGAGCGGCCTGCTCACGGGGCTGATCTACGCCCTCGTCGCGGTCGGCCTGTCGCTGATCTTCGGCCTGATGGACGTGGTGAACTTCGCCCACGGCGAGATGCTGATGCTGGCCATGTACGCCGCCTTCGGCGCCTGGGCGGTCTCGGGCATCGATCCGGTGCTGCTGATGCCGCTGGTGGTGGCGGCGATGTTCGTCCTCGGCGCGCTGGTCTATCTCGGCGTGGTCCGTTACGCCATGCGCGCCAAGGCCAATGCCGGCATGGTGCAGATCTTCGCCACCTTCGGCCTGGCGGTGACCATCCAAGGCCTGGCGCAGTACTTCTTCTCGCCCGACTACCGCTCGATCGGCTCGTCCTGGCTCGCCGGGCGAACGGTCAACCTCGCCGGCGTCTATCTGCCGGCGCCGCAGATCTTCGGCGCCGCCGTCTCCCTCGCCGCCTTCGCCGGCCTGTGGCTCCTGATGACCCGCACCGACTTCGGCAAGGCGCTGGAGGCGACGCGCGAGGACCAGGGCGCGGTGGCGCTGGTCGGCATCGACCGCAACCGCATCTTCGCCCTCGGCTGGGGCCTCGGCGCCGGGCTGATCGGGCTCGCCGGCGGGGTGATCGCGATCTTCTACTACGTCCACCCGCAGGTCGGCGGCGGCTTCGCCCTCGTCGCTTACGTCACGGTGGCGCTCGGCGGCTTCGGCTCGGTGTTCGGCGCGCTCGCCGCCGGCATCATCGTCGGACTGGTCGAGGCCGCGACGACCCTGATCCTGCCCTCGGCGATGAAGTCGATCGGCGTCTATGTCCTCTATCTCGGCGTGGTCTTCCTCCGCCCGAGCGGCCTGTTCGGGAGGCTCTGATGTCGTCCGCTCCCCTCGTTTCCCCCGCCGCGGCGCGCTTTTCGGCCGACCGGCGACGCCGGCTGATCGTCGGTGCGGCCGTGGCCGTGGCGATCGCCGCCATCCCCTTCGCGGTCAAGGACGTCTATCTGCTCAACGTCGTGGTGCTGACCCTGCTCTATGCGGCGATGTCGCAGAGCTGGAACATCCTCGGCGGCTACTGCGGTCAGATCTCGCTCGGCCACGCGCTCTATTTCGGCCTCGGCGCCTATGCCACGACGCTGCTCTGGGTGAACAACGGCATCACCCCCTGGGCCGGCATGATGGCGGGCGCGGCGATCTCGGCGGCGACGGCGCTGATCGTCGGTCGCTTCTGCTTCCGCCTCAAGGGCCACTATTTCTCGATCGCGACGATCGTCATCGCCGAGATCGGCCTGATCGTCGCCCACAACGCCGAATTCACCGGCGGGGCGCTCGGTCTGCAGTGGCCGATCGCGTCGGACGGCTGGTGGTCGCTGCAGTTCGGCCGCGAAAAGAGCCAGTGGGTGTGGATCACCCTCGGCCTCTTCGCCGCGACCTTCCTCGTCACCTGGGTGATCGAGGACAGCCGCTGGGGCTACTGGTGGCGCGCCGTCAAGGACGACGTCCAGGCGGCCGAGAGCCTCGGCGTCGAGGTCTTCTCCTCGAAGATGTCGGCCGCCGCCGTCTCCGCCGCCTTCACCGCGCTCGGCGGCGGGCTCTACGCCGCCTATGTCGCCTACATCGACCCGGAGAGCGTGATGACCTTCCGCTTCTCGCTGCTCTTCGCGCTTCCGGCGGTGCTGGGCGGCATCGGCACCCTGTGGGGGCCGCTGGTCGGCGCGGTCGTGCTGGTGCCGCTGACCGAGATCACCCGCTCCTATGCCGGCGGCTCCGGCTCGGGCCTCGACCTCGTGATCTACGGCGTCCTCGTCATGGTGGTGGCCCTGGCGCGACCGGAAGGTCTGCTCAGCCTGCTGCCGCGCCGTTCGACCAGGAAGGGATGACGCCATGCCCCAGACACCCCTCCTCGAGGTCTCCTCGGTCACCAAGCGCTTCGGCGGTCTCGTCGCCAATGCCGACGTGTCGATGACCGTCGGTCGCGGCGAGATCCTCGGCCTGATCGGCCCCAACGGCGCCGGCAAGTCGACGCTGTTCAACGCCATCGCCGGCGCCTTCGCCGTCGACGAGGGCACCATCCGCTTCGACAGTCACGACGTCACGGCGCTGACCGGCCCCGCCCGCTGTTCGCTCGGCATCGCCCGCACCTTCCAGGTGCCGCGTTCCTTCGACAGCATGAGCGTGGTCGAGAACGTGCTGGTCGGTGCGCTCGCCCGTCGCGCCTCGGCCCGGGCGGCCCGCGTCGCCGCCCTCGAAGTGCTCGACTTCGTCGGGCTCGGGGACCGCGCCGAGGTCTCGGCCGGCGAGCTGACCCCGCCGGAGAAGCGTCGCCTCGAAATGGCGCGCGCGCTCGCCACCGAGCCGAAGCTCCTGCTGCTCGACGAGGTGATGACCGGCCTCACGCCGTCGGAGGCCCGCGCCGGCGTCGATCTGATCCGCAAGGTGCGTGATCAGGGCGTGACGGTCGTCATGGTCGAGCACGTCATGGAAATCGTCATGCCGCTGATCGACCGCGCCGTCGTGCTCGAACTCGGCCGCGTTCTGGCGGAAGGCACGCCGAAGGAAATCGTCGCCGACCCGCGCGTCGTCGCCGCCTATCTGGGAGACCGTCATGGCGCTGCTCGAGGTTCGTGATCTCACCACCGCCTACGGCGGACTGGTGGCCATCTCCGACATCTCGCTCGAGGTGAACGACGGCGAGATCGTCGTGGTGGCGGGCGCCAACGGTGCCGGCAAGTCGACGCTGCTGAAGTCGATCTCCGGTCTCGAGAAGCCGAAGTCGGGCAGCGTCTCCTTCGCCGGAGATCGCATCGACCGTCTCGCCGGCCATCTCGTCACCGCCCGTGGTCTCGCCTACGTGCCGGAGAACAAGCGGCTGTTCCCGCGGCTCTCGGTGCGCGACAATCTGCGGCTCGGCAGTTGGCTGCATCGCGGCGAGCCCGATCGCGAGGCGCCGCTGGAGCAGGTCTTCGCGCTGTTCCCGCGCCTCAAGGAACGGCTCGACCAGCGCGCCGGTACGCTCTCGGGCGGCGAACAGCAGATGCTGGCGATCTCGCGGGCGCTGATGACGCGGCCGCGCCTCCTGATGCTCGACGAACCGTCGCAGGGCATCATGCCGAAGCTCGTCGACGAGATCTTCGACGCGGTGAAGGTGATCCGCGCGACCGGCGTCACCATCCTGCTGGTCGAGCAGCGGCTGGTGGAGAGCCTGGAGATCGCCGATCGCGCCTATGTGCTGCAGACCGGTCGTGTGGTTCTCTCCGGCCCTGCATCGCAGATCGCCGACGACCCCGAGGTCCGCCGCGCCTATCTCGGCATGTGACGAACGAGAAGAAGACGGGAGGGTGCCCATGACGACGGTCGATCTCAACTCCGATCTCGGCGAGAGCTTCGGCGTCTGGTCGATGGGTGACGATGCGGCGATGCTCGCCATCGTCACCTCCGCCAACGTCGCCTGCGGTTTCCACGCCGGCGACCCGGACGTGATGGCGGCGACCTTCCGGACCGCGCGGGAGAACGGCGTGGCGGTCGGCGCCCATCCGGGCTTCGCCGATCTCCAGGGCTTCGGCCGCCGCCGGATCCCTCTCGGCGAACGCGAGATCGAGCATCTCGTCGCCTATCAGATCGGCGCCGCGGCGGCGATGGCGGCGCAGGCCGGTCATCGCCTCACCCACGTCAAGGCGCACGGCGCGCTCGCCAACATCGCCGCCGCAGAACGCGGCGTCGCCGACGCGATCGCCCGCGCCGTCCGCGCCGTCGACCGCGACCTCGTCCATCTCGCCATCGCGCTCTCCGAACAGGTCGGCGCCGGCGAACGGGCGGGGCTGCGGGTCGTGGCGGAGGTCTTCGCCGATCGCGGCTACGACGATGCCGGCCAGCTCGTCCGCCGTGGTCAGCCCGGCGCGATGATCGACGATCCCGACGAGGCGGCGGAGCGAGCCCTCGCCATGGTCCTCGACGGCGCGGTCGTCTCGGTCTCGGGCAAGCGGATGGCGACCCCGGTCGGCTCGATCTGCGTCCACGGCGACGGCCCCCATGCGGTGGCGGCGGCCCGGCGGCTGAAGGAACGCCTTCTCGCCGCGGGCGTCACCGTCGCCCCCTTCGCGAGCGCCTGACCATGGTCCCCTTGCGCTTTCTCGACAGCGGCGAGTGCATGCTCGTCGTGGAGTTCGGCGACGACGTCGATCCGGCGATCAACGAGCGCGTGCTGGCGCTCGATGCGGCGGTGACGACGGCGGCGCTCGCCGGCGTGATCGAGACGGTGCCGACCTTCCGCTCCCTTGCCGTCCACTACGAGCCGCTGACGATCGGCCGCGACGCGCTGATCGAACGCCTGATCGACCTCGAGGCGAGCGCCGAGGTCACCGTCCGCGCGGCGACGCGCTGGCATCTGCCGCTGTCGTTCGAGCCGCCGCACGGCGAGGATCTCGCCGAGATCGCCGCGCGCATCGGGATGACGCCATCCGCGGTCATCGACCTCGTCGCGGCGACGCCGCTGCGCGTCCACATGTACGGCTTCGCCCCCGGCTTCGCCTATCTCGGCGGCCTCGCCGAACCCTTGCGCGTCGCCCGCAGGCCGGCGCCGCGCCCGCCGCATCCCGCCAATGCGGTGATGATCGGCGGCGGCATGGCGGCGGTGGCGAGTTTCCCGATGCCGACCGGCTGGTGGGTGCTCGGACGTTCGGCCGAACGCCTGTTCGTGCCCGATCGCGACCCCGCCTTCCTCGTCGCCGCCGGCGACGAGATCGCCTTCGAGCCGATCGACGCCGCCCGCTTCGCCGCCCTCGAGGCGCGCGTCGCGGCGGGCGAGGTCGTCGCCCGCGCGGAGGCGATCCGATGACCCGGCTCCCGACCCGGCTCCATGTCCTTTCCGCCGGCCCCGGCGTCACCGTCCAGGACGGCGGCCGCCACGGCAGCCTGCGCTTCGGCGTCACCGTCGCCGGGCCGATGGACCCGATCGCCTTCGCGCTCGCCAACCGCGCCGTGGGCAATCCGGCGGGCGCGGGCCTGATCGAGATCTCGCTCGGCGGCTTCGAGGCGACGGCGGAGGACGGCGCGATCGACGTCGCGATCGTCGCGCCCGGCTTCGACGTCAAGCTCGACGGCTCCGCGCTGCCCGATGCCTGCGTCCTACGGCTGGAGCCCGGCGCCAGGCTGGCGGTCCGCCCCGGTCCCGGCGGCGCCTGGGCCTATCTGGCGCCGGCCGGGCGGCTCGATCTCGTGCCGGTGCTCGGCTCCCTCGCCACCCACGCCCGCTCGGGGCTCGGCGGTCTCGACGGCCGCGCCCTGCGTCCCGGCGACCGCCTCGGCGTGCCTGACCCACGCGGAACGGTCGCCGGGACGATGCGCCTCCTCGACGCGCCCGCCCCCGACGACGGCGACATCCGCGTCGTCCTCGGGCCGCAGGCCGACCATTTCGCGCCGGACCAGATCGCGGCGTTCCTTTCCCGCGACTGGACCGTCTCGCCGCGCTCCGACCGCATGGCCTATGCGCTCGACGGCGAGCCGCTCGCCCACGCCCGCGGCCACGACATCGTCTCCGACGGAGTCGCCCACGGCGCCATCCAGGTGCCGGGGTCGGGGCTGCCCTTCGTGCTGATGGCCGACCGTCAGCCGACGGGGGGGTATCCGAAGATCGCCACGGTGATCGGCGCCGACCTCGGTCGCATGGCGCAGCGCCGCCCCGGCGCGCCGGTCCGCTTCCGCGCGGTGACGATCGAGGAGGCGGTCGCCGCCCGCCGCCGCATGGTCGAGGCGACGACTCGGGCGCCGACGCTCGAACCGCTGGTCCGCGGCGTCTTCTCTTCGGAGTTCCTGCTCTCGGCGAACCTGATCTCGTCCTACGGCGCGTGAGCGGCGACGAGGCGGCCGACGGCGGCCTCGGCCTCGGCGATCAGGCGCTCGACGATCCGCCCGAGCGGTTCGACCCTGTCGGCGAAGGCGAGCGCCTGGCCCATGGAGAGAGCGCCGCGGGTGGTGTCGCCGGTCCTGTAGGCCTCGCGACCGATCCGGCCGGCGACCAGCGGCAGCAGCGTCTCGGTGCTCCCCTCGCCGCGCGCCTCGATCGCCGCGACCGCCTCGGCGGTGTCGTTGCGCAGAATGCGGATGGTGTTGCGCAGCGACTGGAGCACCAGCATCGTGTCGGTCTCCCGTGCCGCGACCACCCGCGCCTTGAAGTCGGGATGCGCCCACAGTTCCTCGGCCACCAGAAAGCGGGTGCCGATCACCACGCCGTCGGCGCCCATGGCGAGCGCCGCGGCGATCTGCGCGCCGTGGCCGACGCCGCCGCCGATGCAATAGGGGATGGTCAGGCGGCTCGCCGCCTGCGCCGCCTGGACGAAGGTGCCGATCAGCTCCATGCCGGGGTGGCCGCCGCATTCGTAGCCGACGATCGACACCGCATCGACGCCCGCCCGCGCGGCGCTCTCGGCGTAACGCACCGCCGGCACCTTGTGGATGATCCGGGCGCCGGCCTCGTGCAGCGGGCCGACCCATTCGGCCGGGCTGCGGCCGGAGGTCTCCACGAAGGCGACCTTCTCGGCGACGATCACCCGCATGATCGCCTCGACCCGCTCCTGCGGCGCGATCTTCGGCAGCATCGAGACGTTGACGCCGAAGGGCGCCCCTTCGACGAGATCGCGGCAGCGGCGGATCTCGGCGACGAGCGAAGCGTCGTCGGCGAAGCTCGCCGCGGTGATGAAGCCCATCGTCCCGGCCTTCGCCGCCGCGGCGACATAGTCGGCGTTCGCCAACCATTGCAGGCCGCCGGCGAGGATCGGATGGCGGATGCCGAAGAGGTCGGTGATCCGGGTGTGGAAGTGCCCGTCGGCGGAGGCGCGCGCGGGCGCCGCGGCGAGCGTCGTCATGCGTCGTCTCCGGCGCGGGCCATGCCGCCCGCGTCGTCGCGGATGCGGCGGACGACGCCGGTGGCCATCGCGATCGTGGCGCCGGCCTCGTCGACCACCTCGCCCTCGACGTGGAGGGTCTTCGCCCCGCCGCCGCGGATGCGCGAGCGCGCCCGGAGGCGGCCGGTCAGCCCCGGCGCGACGAAGTTGGTCGAGAGCTGCACCGCCACGACGCGGCCGGCGAGTTGCCCGTCGACGAGGCGGACGCCGGCGAGCGAACAGACGCTGTCGAGCATCGACAGGACGACGCCGCCGTGCACCGCGCCGTTGCGGTTGAGGTGATGGGGCGCGATGTCGAGCACCAGCTCCGGCCCGTCCTCGGTCCAGCCGGCGATCGAGAGGCCGAGATGGGCGGCGAAGCCCGCCAGCGGCGGAAAGGTCGTCTGCGTGTCGGTCATGGGAGGCCTCGTCCTTGGGGCCGAAGGGATTTCGCCGATCTCTGTTCGGCTTCACCCCGAGGTGCCCGACCACAGGGTCGGGCCTCGAAGGGCGAAGTCGTCGACGGACCGTGCCTCTCGGCCCTTCGCCCTTCGAGGCTCGCTGACGCTCGCACCTCAGGATGAAGGGCCTCCGCGACGAGCCGACGGGGTCGGGACTTCGTGCGCGTTTCGTCAGCTCGCCCTGACGAGCCCGCCGGCGAGCGCCACGCGCTTGAGGTGATGGGCGGTGTCGCCGAAGGCGATCTCGATCATCGCCAGACGGCGGAAGTGATGGGCGCCGAGATACTCCATCGTCATGCCGATGCCGCCGTGCAGCTGCACCGCGGTCTGGCCGACGAAGCGGGCCGACTTGTTGATCTGCACCTTGG
The DNA here is from genome assembly GCF_056313985.1 of Pinisolibacter sp. DMC19. Classification (NCBI taxonomy): domain Bacteria; kingdom Pseudomonadati; phylum Pseudomonadota; class Alphaproteobacteria; order Hyphomicrobiales; family Ancalomicrobiaceae; genus Pinisolibacter; species Pinisolibacter sp. DMC19. The sequence continues at coordinate 32,653 of NZ_JBQUZF010000008.1, forward strand.
CGGCGGAGATCGCCGAACGGCGTTCCTCGGCGTCCTCGGCGTCGACCATCATGGCGGCGTAGAGCGCCATCGAGCGGGCCTGTTCGAGGGCGACGAACATGTCGACCGCCTTGTGCTGCAGGCTCTGGAACGAACCGATCGCCACGCCGAACTGCTTGCGGGTGCGCAGGTATTCGACGGTGAGGTCGGTCAGCGCCTCCATCGAGCCGATCGCCTCGGCGGCGATGGCGGCGATCGCCGCCTCGTGCGCCCGTTCGACGAGGTCGAAGCCGCCGCCGATCGGGCCGAGCACGGCGTCGGCCGGCACTTCGACGCCGTCGAGCGAGACGTCGGCGGTGCGGCCGCCGTCCTGCGCGGCACGCGCCACCACCCGCAGGCCGGCGAGGTCGGCCGGCACCAGGAACAACGTGATGCCGTCCGGATCGCGTCGGCTGCCCGAGGTGCGGGCGCTCACGATCAGCAGATCGGCGCTGCCGCCGTGTTCGACCACGGTCTTGCGGCCGTCGAGGCGCCAGCCGCCCGAGGCGGTCTTCGTCGCGGTCGTGGCGACGTCGAAGAGATCGAAACGCGCCTGCGCCTCGCCATGGGCGAGGATCGGCCGCGAGGTGCCGGCGATCACCGCCGGCAGGATCGCCGCGCGCTGCGCAGTGTTCGCGCCGCGACGCAGGACGTCGCCGGCGACGACGATCGAAGCCAGGAAGGGCTCGGGCGCGAGGCGGCGGCCGAAGGCCTCCATCACCAGACCGACCTCCAGCGGGCCGCCGCCGAAGCCGCCGTCGGGCTCGGCGAAGGGGAGGCCCAGCACGCCGAGGTCGGCCAGTTCGGCCCAGTGCGCGGCCGAGAAGCCGGCCGGCTCGGCGCGCGCCGCGATCGTCGCCTCGAGGGTCGGACAGGCATCGGCGGCCCAGCGCTCGATGGTGTCCTTCAGGAGGGTCTGTTCTTCGGTCAGATCGAAATCCATGGGTTCCGCTCCTCAGAGGCCGAGGATCGCCTTGGCGATCACGTTGTGCTGGATCTCGTTCGATCCGCCGTAGATCGAGACCTTCCGGGTGTTGAGATAGACCGGCGCCGCGGTGTCGGCCCAGGCGAAGGGGGCGTCGAGATCGTTGACGCCGACGTCGATCGGCGCACCGGCCATCGCAGCGGGGCCGGCGAGTTCGAGCAGCAGCTCGGTCGTCGCCTGTTGCAGTTCCGAGCCGCGCAGCTTGAGGATCGAGGAGGCCGGATCGGGCTTCGACGGATCGCGCGTCGCCTGGGCGGCGACCACCCGCATCTGGGTGATCTCGAGCGCCTTCAACTCGATCTCCACCGCGGCGAGGCGCGAGCGGAAGTCGAGATCGTCCCACATGGTGCCGTCGCCGGCGGGGACCTGCGGCGCCAGCCGCTTGATGCGCAGGATGCGCTCCTTCGACATGCCGATGCGGGCGATGCCGGTGCGCTCGTTGGCGAGCAGGAACTTGGCGTAGTCCCAGCCCTTGTTCTCCTCGCCGACGAGGTTCTCGACCGGCACCTCGACGTTGTCGAGGAAGACCTCGTTGACCTCGTGGCGACCGTCGATGGTGATGATCGGCCGCACGGTGATGCCGGGCGACTTCATGTCGATCAGCAGGAAGGAGATGCCGGCCTGCTTCTTGGCGGTCGGATCGGTGCGGGCGAGGCAGAACATCCAGTCGGCATATTGGCCGAGCGTCGTCCAGGTCTTCTGGCCGTCGACGACCCAGACGTCGCCCTTGCGCACGGCGCGGGTCTTCAGCGAGGCGAGGTCGGAGCCCGCACCCGGCTCGGAGAAGCCCTGGCACCACCAGTCGTCGAGATTGGCGATGCGCGGCAGGAAGCGCTTCTTCTGGTCTTCGCTGCCGAACTGGGCGATGACCGGGCCGACCATGAAGCAGTTGAACTGCAAGGGCAGCGGCACCGCCGCCTGCATCAGCTCCTCCATGAAGATGTAGCGCTGGACCGCGGTCCAGTCCTTGCCGCCCCAGGCTACCGGCCAGTGCGGCACCGCCCAGCCCCTGGCATTGAGGATGCGCTGGGAGGTGACGTAGTCGGCGCGGTCGAGCTTGCGGCCTTCCGACACCTTGGCGCGGATCTCGGCGGGGATCTCGGTCAGGAAGAAGGAGCGGACTTCCTCGCGGAAGGCGATCTCCTCGGGCGTGAAGCGCAGGTCCATCAGTTCGCTCCCGGATGAATTTCGAAGAGGCCGGCCGCACCCATGCCGCCGGCGATGCACATGGTGACGACCGCGAAACGCACGCCGCGCCGCCGTCCCTCGATCAGGGCGTGACCGACGAGGCGCGCCCCGCTCATGCCGAAGGGATGGCCGATCGAGATGGCGCCGCCGTCGACATTGACGATCGCCGGATCGAGCCCGAGGCGGTCGATGCAATGGAGGGACTGCGAGGCGAAGGCCTCGTTGAGCTCCCACAGGCCGATGTCGGAGACCTTCAGCCCCTGCCGTTCGAGCAGGCGCGGCACGGCGAAGACCGGACCGATGCCCATCTCGTCGGGCTCGCAGCCCGCCGTGGCGTAGCCCCGGAAGACGCCGAGCGGTTCGAGCCCGCGGCGCGCGGCCTCGCCGCCCGACATCAGCACGCAGGCGGAGGCGCCATCGGAGAGCTGGCTGGCATTGCCGGCGGTGACGAACTGGCCGTCGCCGCGCACCGGCTTCAGCGCCGCCAGCCCTTCGTAGGTGGTGTCGGGGCGATTGCCCTCGTCGCGGGCGAGCGTCACGGTGCGCCGCGTCGTTTCGCCGGTCGCCTTGTCGGTCACCGCCTGTTCGACGGTGATCGGCACGATCTCGGCGTCGAAACGGCCGGCCGCTTGCGCTTCCGCCGTGCGCTTCTGGCTCTCCAGCGAGAAGCGGTCCTGCGCCTCGCGGGTGACGCCGTAGCGCGCTGCGACGATGTCGGCGGTCTCGATCATCGAGGTGTAGACGGAGGGCTTTTCCGCCGTGAGCCAGGGGTCGCGATAGAGTTCGCGATCGACCGGCTGGGTGAGCGTGATCGACTCGAGCCCGCCCGCCACGGCGACCGGCACGCCGTCGCGGGCGATGCGGCCGGCGGCGGCGGCGACCGCCTCGAGGCCGGAGGCGCAGAAGCGCGAGACCATCGCGGCACTCGCGGTGACGGCGACGCCGGCCCGCAGGGCGGCGTGGCGGGCGACGTTGCCGCCGGTCGCGCCTTCCGGATAGCCGCAGCCGAGGATCACCTCCTCGACCTCACCACCCTCGAGGCGGGCGCGATCGAGGCTCGCACGGATGACGTGGGCGCCCATGGCGGCGCCACGGGTCAGGTTGAGCGCGCCGCGTCCCGCCTTGGCGATGGCGGTGCGCGCGGTCGAAACGACGACGACGTCGACCATTGGTCTTCTCCTCAGAGGGCTTCGGTGCCGGCGGCGGCAGGGGGGGCCTTGGCCGCTTCTTCGGCGATCAGTTCGCGCGCCAGGAGCTTGCCGGTGGCGCTCTTCGGGAGCGCCTCGCGGATCTCGAGGTCGCGCGGCATCTCGTGGCGGCCAAGGCGGTCGGCGAGGAAGGCAACGAGTTCGTCGAGCGACGGCGCGGGCGCGCCGCGGCGGAGCTTGACGAAGGCCTTGGCCGATTGGCCGCGATAGGGATCGGCGACGCCGATGACGATCACCTCCTCGACGGAGGGATGCTCGTGGATCGCGTTCTCGATCGCCGCCGGATAGACGTTGAAGCCCGACGAGATGATCATGTTCTTGCGCCGGTCGACGATCTCGAAGAGACCGCGCGCGTCCATCGATCCGATGTCGCCGGTGAGGAACCAGCCGTCGCGGAAGGCCGCCGCGGTGCCCGCCGGGTCGCCGAGATAGCCGGCGAAGACGTTGGGGCCACGAATGGCGATCTCGCCGACCTCGCCCGGCTCGACCGCGCGCGAGGGATCGTCGAGGCCGACGATGCGCATCGCGAGCCCCGGCAGCGGAATGCCGATCAGCCCGGGCCGACGCGGCACGGAGGCCGGCACGCGCGAGCCCGCCGGCGCCGTCTCGGTCATGCCCCAGCCGTTGTTGAGGCGGGTGCCGACGAGCTTCTCGATCCGCGCCTGAACGTCGAAGGGCAGCGGCGCGCCACCCGAGACGCAGGACTTGAGCGAGGAGAAGTCGACCGTCTCGACGCCGGGACGCGCGAGCAGCGACACCCACATGGTGGGCACGCCGGAGAACTGCGTCGCACGGCCGGTCTCGATGTCGGCGACCAGCGTCTCGACGTCGAAGCGCTGGCGCAGGAGGAGCGTGTTGCCGTCGCGCAGGTGGCGCAGCAGCACGGTCGTCAGGGCGTAGATGTGGAAGAGCGGCAGCACCGCAACCACCCTCTCCTCGCCCGGCACCAGCGGACGCTCGCCGTCCTGCCACAGGCGGTACATCGCGACCGCCGCGGTCAGGTTGCCGTGGGTCAGCATGGCGGCGCGCGGCGTTCCCGTCGTACCGCCGGTGAACTGCAGCACGGCGATGTCGTCGGCCTTCGGCGGCGGAACCTCCAGCGGCGCGTCGTCGAAGAAGGCCGCGAGATCGGCGATGCCCTCGCCTTCCGGCATCGGCAGCGGCGCCGTCTCGCCCGGCCCCCAGACGGCATCGTCGGCGACGAGGACGCGCGGCACGGCGCCGTCGGCGTGCTGGTCGAGCGCCTGCGGCAGGAGACCGGGGAGATTGGTGGTGACGAGCCACTTCGCGCCGGTGGCATGGAGCTTGTGGGCAACCTCGCGCCGCGCGTCGAGCGGGCTCAGCGCGACGATGCGGGCGCCGAGCCGCGTCACCGCGAAGAAGACGATCGGATGCCACGGCGTGTTGGGCAGGAGGAGCGCCACGGCGTCGCCGTTCCGCAGGCCGGCGCGGGCAAGGCCGCTCGCCAGCCTCTCGACGCGAGTCGAGAGCTCCCGGTAGGAGAGCGTGCGACCACGGAAGTCGATCGCCGGGCGATCGCCGCCGAGCGCGGCGCCCTTGGACAGGAGTTCCGGCAACGTGCCGATCTCGAGCGGCGCGTCCCAGTCGCAGGCGGAGGGGAAATGACGGCGCCAGAGCGGCACGTCGGGCGCGGCGGGGCCGGCGAACGTCGCGCCCTCGTCGGCGAGGCGGCGCAGCAGCGCGGCGGGGCGCAGGCTCTCGTCGCCGCTCTCGTCGGCCATCTCGTCGAGGGCCGCGACGATGGTCGACAGGCCGACGCGGTCGGCCCAGTGCATCGGGCCACCGGTCGTGGCCGGCCAGCCGTAGCCGTTGATCCAGACGAGATCGATGTCGCTCGAGCGGGCGGCGATCCCTTCCTCCAGGATCTTCGCGCCCTCGTTGACCATCGGATAGAAGAGCCGCGCGACGATCTCGCGGGGGGAGAAGCCGCGGCGGGTGACGCCGTGCGTCTCGGAGAGGCCGAGGATCAGCGCCTCGACTTCCGGGTCGCGCTCGCCCTTCCGCGCGCCGGCGGGATAGAGGTAGAAGCCGCGCCCGGTCTTCTGGCCGAAGCGGCCCTGTTCGCACAAGGCATCCGCGACGGGTGCCCTGCCGCCGGTCGCCTTGCGGGTGCGCCAGCCGATGTCGAGACCGGCGAGATCGGCCATGGCGAAGGGGCCCATGCGGAAGCCGAAGCCGGTGACGGCGTCGTCGATCTCGTGCGGCAGAGCACCCGCCAGCAGCAGCCGCTCGGCGGCGGCGGAGCGCTTGGCGAGAATGCGGTTGCCGACGAAGCCGTGGCAGACGCCGACGACGACCGGCAGCTTGGCCAGCCGGCGACCGAGGTCGAGCGCGGTGGCGATGACGTCGGGCGCGGTCTTCGCCGCCCGCACGATCTCGAGCAGGCGCATCACGTTGGCGGGCGAGAAGAAGTGCAGGCCGATCACGTCCTGCGGCCGCGACGTGAAACCGGCGATGGTGTCGACGTCGAGATAGGAGGTGTTGGTGGCGAGGATGGCGCCGGGCTTGGCGATGCGGTCGAGAGCGCGGAAGATCTCCTCCTTGACGCCGATCTCCTCGAAGGCCGCCTCGACGATCACGTCGGCCTCGGCCGCCGCCTCGAGCCCGACGGCGCCGGTCATCAGCGCCAGACGCGCCTCGAGCGTCACCGGATCGAGCGAACCGCGCTTGACCGAGGTCTCCCAATTGGCGCGGACGCGAGCGAGGCCGGCGTCGAGCGCCTCCTGCTTGGTCTCGATCACCGTGACGGGGATGCCGGCCTGGGCGAAGCACATGGCGATGCCGCCGCCCATGGTGCCGGCGCCGATCACCGCGGCGCGGGCGATGGTGCGCGGACGATCGTCCTTGCCGACACCGGGGACACGGGCCGCCTCGCGCTCGGCGAAGAAGAGATGACGCGCCGCCTTCGAGCGCGGATCGCGCAGCAGCGCTGTGAAGCGGGCGCGTTCCAGCGCCAGCCCCTCGGCGAAGGGCAGGTCGAGCGCGGCGCGCACGGATTCCACCAGAGCGGCGACGTTCGGCGCGTCGGGGGATTTCGCCAGCGCCTCGCGGGCGGCGGCCTCGAAGGCGGCGCGATCGTCGGCGTCGGGAGCACGCACCGCCGCGGAGAGACGGCGGGGTTCGCCACGATCGGCGATCTCGAGCGCCAGAGCGACGGCGGCCTCGACGAGATCACCGTCTGCGACCGCGTCGACGAGACCGAGGGCGGCGGCCTTGCCGGCCTCGACCGGAGCGCCGGAGAGCATGATGGAAAAGGCCTTCGCCGCGCCGACCAGGCGGGGCAGACGCTGCGTGCCGCCGGCTCCGGGCAGGAGGCCGAGCCTGATCTCGGGGAGACCGACGGTCGCGGCGGGTGCGGCGACGCGGGCATGGGCGGCGAGCGCCAGTTCGAAACCACCGCCGAGCGCCGCACCGTTCAGCGCCGCGACCACGGGCTTGGCGCAAGCTTCGATGCGGGCGAGGACGTCGGGCAGCGACGGCGGGATCGGCGGCTTGCCGAATTCGGTGATGTCGGCGCCGGCGACGAAGGTTCGGCCGGCGGCGGCAAGCACGATCGCCCGCACCGCGGGATCGACCTCGGCGGCGGCGATCGCAGCGACGAGATCGCCGCGCAACCGCGCCGAGAACGCGTTCACGGGCGGATTGTCGATGACGAGAAGCGCGACGGAGCCGACGTTCCGCCTCGAGACCGTACCCATGCGTCCTCCCCGATTTTTGTTCTGCATAGCGGAATTGAAAACCGCAAATTTTCGTTGTTTCGATGAAATGCGGGACGCAGACGGGGTTGTCAAGCGGGTTGCTGTACCGATGGCGCCATTTGCGAACAAATCATTCTGCTGTGCGGAATGCTGGACTGCATTTTGTTGACAAGCTTCCGGGGCCGTGGCACTCGATGGGCGACCGTCGCTCGACCGACGGACAGGAAACGACGCGGGGACCGACCCGCGCGAACTCGGGAGGCGCCGGAACGGGTGCCGCGGACGACGCCTCGAGGCGCGGTCGCGGCGGCAGCGGTTCCGCACCCCCTTCGCGAGAAAACCTCTGGAGGGAAGAAATGGTCCGCAATGCCCTGGTGTCCGCGGCTCTCGGTCTGGCGCTCGGCGCCGTCGGTGCCACCGCCGGACACGCCCAGTCCGCCACCAAGATCGTCATCGGCGCCCACATGCCGCTGACCGGCTCGCTCGCCCGCTCCGGCCACGCCTTCGACGAGGGCATGCGCGTGGCGCTCGAGGCCTGCAACGCCGCCCAGCCGCGCTGGCGCTTCGAGGTCGAGGAGATCGACGACGAATCGACCCCGGCCAAGGCGGTCTCGGCGGTCGAGAAGCTCGCCGCCTCCGGCGCCACGGCGATCATCGGCGGCTACGGCTCGAACATCGTCGGCCCGGCCTCCGACGCTTCCGACAAGCTCGGCAAGACCTACATCACCGCCGGCGCCGTCTCCGACGAGCTGACGGCGCGCGGGCTGAAGACCTTCTTCCGCATCAACAACAACGCCGGCTATCAGCGCGGCATCGCCGGTCTCCTGACCGAGCTGAAGCCGACGGCGGTGTCGATCGTCTCCTCGACCAAGGAGGCCCCGGCCCTGCTCGCCGAAGGGCTCGAGAAGGAGCTCTCCGCCAAGGGCATCAAGGTGACCGTCCACAAGTTCGATCCGGCGATCACCGACTTCAAGCCGATCGTCAACAAGATCAAGGTCCAGGACAAGCCGGACATCATCATGATGTCGGCCTACGAGAACGACTACGTCGGCATCGTCCGCGCCGCCAAGGTGCTGAAGCCGGACGTCAAGCTGATCGTCGGCGCCTGGTCGCTCGCCACGCCGAAGATGTACCAGGAATTCCCCGACCTGATGAACAACGTCGTCGGCACCTCGTTCCTGCCCTTCCCCGTCGAGGTGAAGAGCGAGGAGGGCCGGCACTTCGCCGAGGCCTACAAGAAGATGTTCGGCAAGGAGATCGAGTATCTCTCCTCGCTCGCCTACGTCGAGACCATGGCGCTGTGCGAGGCGATCGTGCGCTCCGGCGACGCCGGCACCCTCGACAAGGGCGGCCTGCCCGACGAGATGCGCAAGACCGACCGGCCGTCGATCCTCGGCCGCATCCAGTTCGACGCCACCGGCGACAACCCGAACTTCGCGCTGTCGATGGGCCAGCATCGCGACGGCAAGATCGTGCTCGTCTCGCCGAAGGCCGCCGCCACCGGCCCGCTCGCCTATCCGGCCCTGCCCTGGTGAGTCCTCGTCGCGGCGCCCTCCCCGGCGCCGCGTCCGCCCCGTTCCGCAGACCCCTCGAGGCATCATGTTCGAACTCGTTCTGCAGGCCGTCTTCTCGGGCGTGCTCGTCGGCAGCGTCTATGCCCTCGTCGCGCTCGGTCTGGCGGTGACGTTCGGCGCCATGCGCATCATCAACCTCGCCCACGGCGAACTGGTGCTGCTCGCCGCCTACATGGCCTACGTGGTCGAGAACCGTTTCGGCCTGAACCCGTGGGCGGCGATCCCCCTCGCCCTGGTGGTGGTGGTGTCGCTGAGCTGGGTGGTCTTCAAGGCGATCGACCGGATCCGCGAGCATCGCGAACTCAACTCGCTGATCCTCACCTTCGCGGTCGGCATCGTGCTGACCAACGCGATCCTGCTGGTCTTCGCCTCCGACGTCCGCTCCACCTCCTCGCCGCTGTTGCAGGACGCGATCTCCTTCGGCGATCTCTTCGCCATGAAGGGCGAGATCGTCGCCTTCAGTGTCTCGCTGCTGCTGATGACGGTGCTGTGGTGGTGGTTGAAGAAGAGCTGGTACGGCCGTGCGGTGCGGGCCGTTTCCTCCGACCGCGCGGCGGCGGCGCTGATGGGCATCGATCCCGCCCGCATCGAGACCGTGTCGTTCCTGGTCGCCGGCGCGCTCGCCTCCTTCGCCGGCATCGCGCTCTACACCATGAGCGTGGTCCAGCCGGCGGTCGGCCACGCCTTCACCGTCAAGGCCTTCATCGTCACCGTCCTGGCCGGCGTCGGCTCGATCCCCGGCGTCTTCCTCGGCGCGATCCTGCTCGGCGTCACCGAGGCGCTGACGGTGACGCTGGCGAGCTCCGCTCTGCAGGAACTCGCCGGGATGGTGCTCTTCCTGCTCGTCCTCTTCTTCCTTCCGAACGGCCTGTTCGGTGCCCGCGCCCGGCGCGGCTGAAAGGGGCTCCATGTCCGCGAAACCCGTCTCCTCCGGGCCGAACACGACCGTGCTCCTCGCCGGGGCGGCGCTTCTCGTCGTCGCCGCGGCGCCGATCGTGCTCGGCCTCGGCAACTATGCGCTCGGCCTGCTCGTCTCGGCGCTCGTGCTCTCCGGCCTCGCGCTCTCCTGGGCGCTGCTCGGCAATCTCGGCGGCATGGTCTCCTTCGGCCATGCGGCGTTCTTCGGGGTCGGCGCCTACGGCTCCGCCCTCCTCTCGGCGCGTCTCGGCGTGCCGGTGGCGCTGGCCGTGCCGCTCGGCGGGCTGATCGCCTCGGCGAGCGCGCTGACCATGCTGCCGACGCTGCGGCTGTCGGGGCCCTATTTCGCGCTGGCGATCCTCGCCTATGCGCAGATCTTCCGCATCCTCGCGACCGAGGCGACGCCGATCACCGGCGGTGCGGCGGGGCTCCAGCGCTATCCGACGCTGCCGACGGTCTTCGGCTTCGATCTCTCGACCCGCACCGGCTCCTACCTCGTGGTCCTCGCCGTGCTCGCCGTCTTCGCCGCGGTCTATGTCGCGATCCGGCGCAGCCACGTCGGCACCGCGCTCCGGGCGATCGCCGAGAGCGAGGTCGCCACCCGCGTCGTCGGCGTCGACAGCATCCGCCTCAAGGCGTGGATGCTGATCCTCTCGGCCTTCATGGCCGGCGTCTTCGGCGCCCTCAACGCGCATGTGATCGGCTTCCTCGAACCCGACTACGCCTTCGGCGGCACCTGGAGCGTCATGCCGATCATCGCCGCGATCTTCGGCGGCTATCACACCGTGTTCGGGCCGATCTTCGGCGCCGTGGTGATCTATCTCTTCGACCAGCTGGTGGCGAAGAGCCTGATCCCGGTCGGCCACGAGATCCTGCTCGGTCTCGTCCTCGCCGCCATGGTGCTGATCGCCCCCAACGGCATCGCCGGGCTGGTCGACGGTCTCTTCGGAAAGTTCGCGGGAGGGCGTCGCCATGCTGCGACTTGACGGCGTCTCGGTGCGTTTCGGCGGCCTCGCCGCCCTGACGGACGTCTCCTTCGACGTGGCGGAGGGCGAGATCCTCGGTCTCGTCGGTCCAAACGGCGCGGGCAAGACCACGCTCTTCAACACCATCTCCGGCCTCGTCCGGCCGCGCGGCCGCATCCGCTTCGACGGACGCGACATCACGGCGACGGCGCTGCACCAGCGCGCCCGGGTCGGCATCGGCCGCACCTTCCAGATCCCGCAGCCGATGCAGCGGCTGACGGTGCGCGAGAACCTCGAGGTGGCGCAGGTCTTCGGTGCCGGCCGGCACGAACCGGCGCGGATCGACGAGATCCTGACGGTGATGGAACTCGCCCACAAGGCCGACGCCGACGCGGCGACGTCGCTGGCGTTGCAGGAGCTGAAGCGCCTCGAGATCGCCAAGGCGCTCGCCATCCGCCCGCGCGTGCTGTTGCTCGACGAGGTGCTGGCCGGGCTCGAGAGCCGCGCCAAGCATCTCTTCATGCTGAAGCTGCGCGAGCTGCACGCGCTCTACGGCCTGACCATCGTCATCGTCGAGCACGACATCGAGACGATCTCGAACCTCTGCTCGCGCGCCGTGGTGCTCGACTTCGGCCGCCTGATCGCCGACGGCACCCCGGACGAGGTCTTCCGCGACCCGGATGTCGTGAAGAGCTACACCGGAGGAGCCCACTGATGCTCGAGACCCGCAACCTCGGTGCCGGCTACGGGGCGATCACCGTCCTCTGGGACCTGACCATCGGCTTCCGCGACGGGGCGTTGACCGCCATCGTCGGCCCCAACGGCGCCGGCAAGACGACGCTGCTGCGCGCCCTGACCGGCCTCGCCCCCCACCGCGGCGAGATCCTGCTCGACGGCCGGCCGCTGCGGGGCAAGACCTGGGACCTTGCCGCCGACGGCCTCGTCATGGTGCCGGAGGGGCGACTGATCTTCCGCGACATGACGGTGGAGGAGAACCTCTGCCTCGGCGCCTTCCCCAAGCGCTGCCGGCCGCACCTCGCGAGCAATCTCGAGCGCATGTACGAGCTCTTCCCGCGCCTCAAGGAGCGGCGGCATCAGGCGGCCGGGTCGCTGTCGGGCGGCGAGGCGCAGATGGTGGCGATGGGCCGCGGCCTGATGGCCGAGCCGCGCATCCTGCTGATCGACGAGCCGTCGCTCGGTCTCGCGCCGGTGATGGTCAAGGAGGTGTTCTCGATCATCGCCCGGCTGAAGCAGGAGGGCACCACCATCGTGCTGATCGAGCAGAACACCAACGTGGCGCTGTCGGTCGCCGACGACGTCCACCTGATGCGCGCCGGCGGCGTCGCCTTCTCGAGCCCGGCGGCGGAAGTCGATCTCGACCGCCTGCACGATCTCTACTTCGCCCGCGACGGCAAGCCGTCCGCGGCGACGCCCTGACCGCCCGACCGGAGGAGCAACTGCCCATGTCGCCGACGATCCAGGTCGACACCCCGCGCCCCGGCGTGCGGCTCGTCACCATCGCCCGCCCGGAGCGGAAGAACGCGCTCGACCGCGCCACCTATCGCGCCCTCGGCGACGCCCTCGACGCGGCGGCGGCCGACGACGAGGTCCGCGCCGTGGTGGTGACCGGCGCCGGCGGCGACTTCACCAGCGGCAACGATCTCGCCGACTTCCGCGACACCGCCGAGACCGGCCAGCCGAGCCCCGGCCTGACCTTCCTCGGCCGGCTCGTCGCCTTCCCCAAGCCGGCGATCGCGGCGATCGAGGGTGTCGCGGTCGGGATCGGCACCACCATGCTGCTCCACTTCGACCTCGCCTACTCCGGCGCCGGGGCGACGTTCCGTCTGCCCTTCGTGCCGCTCGGCCTCTGTCCGGAGGGCGGGTCGAGCCTGCTCCTCGCCCGCGCCGCCGGGTCGAAGCGGGCGCGCGCGCTGCTGATGTTCGGCGAGGCCTTCGACGCGGACGCCGCGCGCGAGGCCGGCCTCGTCAACGCCGTCGTGCCGCGCGGCGAGGCGCTCTCGACGGCGCTCGATCGGGCCGAAGCCCTCGCCCGCCTGTCGCCGGCGGCCCTCGCCGCCACCAAGCGGCTGATGGGGGCGGCGAGCGCCGACGAGGTGCGGGCGGCCATGATGCGGGAGGCCGAGGTCTTCCACGCGCTGAGGCGCGGCCCCGAGGCGCAGGCGGCCTTCGCCGCCTTCTTCCGCCGGCGCGGCGCGAACGACGCGGCGGCGGCGACCGCGTCGCCTTCGTGAGCCCGTCGTGGCACAAGACCGACGCGACCATCGAAACGAGAGGCCGGACATGACGGAACACCTCACCGATGCGGCGGACCCGGACGACCCGTCCAGGGAAGACCGCCATTTCGTCACCGCGCTGGCGCGGGGGCTCGACGTGCTCTCGGCCTTCCGTCCCGGCGAGACCTGGCTCGCCAACCACGAGATCGCCGAACGCTGCCGGCTGCCGCGCTCGACGGTGACGCGGCTCACCTACACGCTGACCAAGCTCGGTTATCTCCACTTCGTCGAGGACGTCGGCAAGTACCGGCTCGGCAGCCGGTTGATGGCGCTCGGCACGGTGGCGCTGGGCGGGCTCAGCGTGCGCCAGATCGCCCGACCGGCGATGCGCGAACTCGCCAATCTCTCCAACGCCTCGGTCGGGCTCGGCGTGCGCGACAATCTGTCGATGCGCTACGTCGAGATCGCCCGCGGCCCGGCGGCGATCGCCCTCAACATCGACGTCGGCTCGCGCCTGTCGATGACGCGCAGCTCGATGGGCCGCGCCTTCATCGCCGCGTTGACGCCGGTCGAGCGCGACCGCCTCTGCCACGAGCTGAAGATGCTCGACCCCCTCGCCTGGCCGAAGACCGAGGCCGCCCTCGCCCGGGCGCTCGAGGACCACGAGCGGCTGGGCTGCAGCCCGTCCTTCGGCGACTGGCAGGAGAACGTCAGCGCCATCGCGCTCGGCTTCCGGCCGGGCGGCGGCCTGCCGCCGATGGTCATCAACTGCGGCGCGCCGACGGTGATCGCCTCGCCAGAATTTCTCCTGAACGAGGTCCGCCCCCGCCTCCGCGAGGTCGTCGCCGGCCTCGACGGGGTGATGGGCGCCTGACCCCGACCCGAGCCAGAGCCGAAGCCGGAGCCTGCCGATGACCGCATCCACCGACCTCGACCTGCCGCTTTCCGGCGTGCGCGTGCTCGATCTCTCGCGCATTCTCGCCGGCCCCTGGTGCGCCCAGGTGCTGGGCGATCTCGGCGCCGACGTGATCAAGGTCGAGCATCCCGCCCGCGGCGACGACACCCGCGACTGGGGTCTGCGCACCGGCGGCACGACGACGTCCTACTTCGACGCGGTCAACCGCAACAAGCGCTCGATCGGCATCGATCTCGGCACGCCCGAGGGTCTGGCACAGGTGCGGGCGCTCGCCCGCGAGGCCGACGTGGTGGTGCAGAACTTCAAGACCGGCGGCGCCGAGCGGCTCGGTCTCGGCTACGACGACCTCGCGCGGGAGAATCCGCAGCTGGTCTATTGCTCGATCGCCGGCTACGGCCCCGGCCCCGAGGCCGAACGGCCGGGTTACGACCTGCTGGTGCAGGGCGAGGCCGGGTTGATGGCGCTGAACGGAGAGGCCGAGCGGCCGCCGCTGAAGTTCGGCGTCGCCGCCGTCGACCTCTTCACCGGCCAATACGCGGCGCAGGCGGTGCTGGCCGCCCTCTTCCGCCGCGAGCGGACCGGGCGCGGCGGCAGGGTCGATCTCGCGCTCTACGACTGCGGCGTGGCGCTGACCTCCTACTACGGGCTGGAAGCGCTGGTGCAGGGCAAGGACCCGGCGCGTTACGGCAATGCCCATCCCTCGATCGTGCCCTACGGCGTCTTCGAGGCGGCCGACGGCCCGGTCGTCGTCACGGTCGGCAACAATGCCCAGTACGAGCGCTTCTGTTCGATCGTCATCGGGCGGCCGGATCTGGCGAAGGACCCGCGCTTCGCCACCAACATCGACCGCGCCCGCAATCGCGCCGCACTGCTGCCCGAGCTCGAGCGGGAACTCCGCAGCCGCAGCCGCGCCGAACTGCTCGCGGCGCTCGGCGAGGCCGGCATCCCGGCGGGCGAGGTGCTCGGCCTCCACCAGTCGCTGACCTCGGAGCGCACCCGCACCGCCGGCATGGTCGAAGACCGCGGCGCGGCCGACGGCGCCTCGCGCTGGGTTCTCGCCCCGCCCTACCGGGTCGACGGTCGCCGCGTGCCGGTCCGCCTGACGCCGCCCGAGCTCGGCGCGGCATCCGCGTCGGCGCGCTGGGGCGGATGACGCCGCGGTTTTCCCCAGCGTCGCCGGACGACCCGTTCGCCTGCTGAACGGCGCGCGACGGGAGGCATCTCGGCCGAGTGTCGACCTTGACCGGCCCGGGACGGATGGGGAAAGTAACGCCCCTTCACGAGCGACGGATGCCCCGTCCGTCGCCCCCGGTCCAGTCGAATCGGGGTCTTTCGGAGCCGCGACATGTCCCCGCCCGACACGCCCGCCGTCGCGACGGCCGGTCCGACCGCCATCCGCCTCGACGGTGTCGGCATCGCCTTCCCGATGAAGGGCAACCGGGTCTACGAGGCGGTGGCGCCGACCGATCTCGCCGTCGCCGAGAGCGAGTTCGTGGCGATCGTCGGCCCGACCGGCTGCGGCAAATCCACGCTCCTCAACGCCGTCGCAGGCCTGCTGAAGCCCGCCTCGGGCACCGTCGAGGTGCTCGGCCGGCGGATCACGGGCCTCTGCCGCGATGCCGGATATCTCTTCCAGCAGGACGCGGTGATGCCGTGGAAGACGGCGCTCGAGAACGTCGCGCTCGGGCTCGAGGTCGCCGGACGGTCGCATGCCGAGGCCGAGGCGGAGGCGCGTACCTGGCTCGGCCGGGTCGGCCTGTCGCGTTTCGTCGACCGCTATCCGCACGAGTTGTCGGGCGGCCAGAGGAAGCGCGTCGGCCTCGCCCAGGTGCTGATCCGTCACCCGAAGATCCTGCTGATGGACGAGCCCTTCGGGCCGCTCGACGCCCAGACCCGGCAGATCATGGGCAATCTGCTGCTCGACCTGTGGGCGACCGACCGCAAGGCGGTGCTCTTCGTCACCCACGACCTCGAGGAGGCGATCGCGCTCGCCGATCGGGTGGTGATCATGTCGGCCGGCCCCGCCTCGACCATCGTCGGCGATCACCGGATCGACCTCGCCCGACCGCGGGACGCCGCCGACATCCGGCTCGATCCGCGCTTCCACGAGATCCACAAGGCGATCTGGAGCGAGCTCAAGGCCGAAGTGATCAAGACCTACGGGGAGGCCAGCGCATGAACCGGTGGAAGCTCCTCGCCCTGCAGATCCTCGTCGGCGTCGTCGCCGTCGGCTTCTGGTGGGTCGGCTCGTCGACGAAGATCTTCGGCGTCACGCTGTTGCCGCCCTTCTTCTTCTCGACGCCTGCCGACGTCTTCTCGCGGATCGTCAGGATGTTCGCCACCGGCCTCGTCTGGCGCCACCTCGGGGTGACGCTGCTCGAGACGGCGCTCGCCTTCGGCATCGGCGCGGCGAGCGGCATCGTCTTCGGCTTCTGGTTCGCCCGCAAGCCGACGGTCGCCGCGGTCTTCGATCCGTGGCTGAAGATGGCCAACGCGCTCCCCCGCGTCGTGCTGGCGCCGATCTTCATGCTGTGGCTCGGCCTCGGCATCTGGTCGAAGGTGGCGCTGGGCGTGACTCTGGTGTTCTTCATCGTCTTCTTCAACGTCTATCAGGGCGTCAAGGAGGTGAGCCCGGTGGTGCTCGCCAACGCGCGACTGATGGGCATGAACGAGCGCCAGCTGTTCCGCCACGTCTACTGGCCTTCCGCCCTGTCGTGGATGTTCTCCTCGCTCCACACCTCCGTCGGCTTCGCGCTGGTCGGCGCCGTGGTCGGCGAATATCTCGGCTCGTCTGCGGGGCTCGGCTATCTGATCCATCAGGCCGAGGGCGTCTTCGACATCGCCGGGGTCTTCGCCGGCATGTTCGTGCTCGCCGCCTTCGTGCTGGTGATCGACTGGGGCGTGACGCGCCTCGAGAACCGACTGCTGGTGTGGCGCCCGCAACAGGCGCCGGGACAGGACTGATCGAACCAACGAAAAGGGAGAAGACGCGATGAAACGCCTCACGAGAATCCTGGCCGTCGGCCTCGCCCTGCTGGGCGCGAGCCTCGCCCCCGCCGTCGCCGGCACGCCGGAGAAGCCGAAGCTCGAGATCGGCGTCGGCGGCAAGCCGCTGCTCTACTATCTGCCGCTGACGCTCGCCGACCGGCTCGGCTACTTCAAGGCCGAGGGGCTCGACGTCACGATCAACGACTTCGGCGGCGGCGCCAAGGCGTTGCAGGCGTTGGTCGGCGGCTCGGTCGACGCGGTCACGGGCGCCTACGAGCACACGATCCGCATGCAGCAGAAGGGCCAGAAGATCACCGCGGTGATCGAGCTCGGCCGCTTCCCCGGCATCGTCTGGGCCGTCTCGAAGGCCAAGGCCGACAAGGTCAAGACCATCGCCGACCTCAAGGGCATGAAGATCGGCGTCACCGCGCCGGGTTCCTCGACCCACCTGACCACGGTCTACCAGCTCGCCAAGGCGGGGCTGACGGCCGACGACGTCGCCTTCGTCGGCGTCGGCGGCGGTGCCTCGGCGGTGGCCGCACTCGAGAACGGCGCGGTCGACGCGGTCGCCCATCTCGACCCGGTGATCTCCAAGCTCCAGGCCGACGGCGCGGTGAAGATCCTCGTCGACACCCGCACCGAGGAAGGCACCCGCGCCGTCTTCGGCGGCACCAATCCGGCGGCGGTGCTCTACGTCAAGGCCGACTTCGCCGAGGCCAACCCGAACACCGTGCAGGCGCTCACCAACGCCTTCTGGAAGACGCTGAAGTGGATCGAGAAGGCGACGCCGGAAGAGATCGCCGCCGCGGTTCCCGAGGACTACTGGCTCGGCGACAAGGCGCTCTATCTGACGTCGGTGAAGGCCTCGCTGCCGACCTATTCCAAGACCGGCATCGTGCCGGCCGAGGGTATGACCTCGACGCTGAAGTTCCTCGAGACGACCGAACCGGCGGCCTTCGCCGGCCAGACCATCGATCTGCCGAAGACCTTCGACGATCGCTTCGTCAAGAAGGCGGCCGAAACCATCAAGTGACGACGAAACCGGCGGCGCGGAGGATCGCCATGCGCGATCACCGTGCCGTCGTCTTCCCGGTCGACTGCGTCAAGCGCCTGTGCGAGCGGCGCGCCCTACCCTTCCGCGCCCTGCGCTCGAGCGGCCTCGGCTCGCTCGTCGACGCACTCGGCGAACTGGCGGCCCGAGGGCGGAACCTCGCCCGAGCCCGCTCGTCAGAGCCGATGGTCGGCGCGCGGGGTCTGGAAGACCTGGCGGAAGTAGTCGCGGAAGGTCGCCATCGCCGGGGTGATCTCGGCCGATCGCTTCCACGCCAGACCGACGTCCATCGACGGCACCGGGTCGGAGAGCAACCGCGTCTCGATCCGCTTGCCCTCGAGCGACCACGGCCGGTGGACGAGGTCCGACAGGATCGCCACGCCGCGCCCGTTCGCCACCATCGAACGCACCGCCTCGACCGAGGAGGTGCGCAGGATGACGTTGGGCTGGGCCTGCGCGCGGTTCCAGTACTTGAGCGACGAGTAGGCGGCCTCGTCGACCGTCAGCATGACGTAGGGCTCGGCCGAGATGCGCTCGAGGCTGACGGTCGAGAGCTGGGTCAGCGGATGGCGCGCCGCCATCCAAAGCCGCCGGATCGAGGAATGGAGCGTCTCGGAGACCAGTTCCGGATTGGCGACGTTCGAGGTCAGCAGCACCGCGATGTCGTAACGGTTGGTGAGCAACCCCTCCTCGATCGCCTCGCGGTTGGTCTCGAAGAGTTGCAGCTTCAACTCCGGGTGCAGCCGCTCGAGGCGCTCGAGATGGGCCGGCAGGAAGTAACCGATGACGGTGTAGGTCGCCGCCACCGTCAGCGTGCCGCGCACCTCGCGATGGGGCACCCGCAGGGACATCGCCTCGTCGATCTTGGCGAGGATGTCGTAGGCCTGTTCGAGGAAGCGCCGCCCGGTGTCGGTCAGTTCCATGCCGACCGAGGAGCGTCGGAACAGGTCGGTGCCGAGCGTCTGCTCGAGCTCCTTGATCGCCGTCGTCACCGCCGACTGTGAGATCGACAGCCCCACCGCCGCCTGGGAGACCTGCCCCAATTCGGCGGTGGCGACGAAATACTTCAACTGACGGATGGAGAAGCTCATCGACCGCGTGCTCCACTTTCGAGCATGGGATATCCGAAAATCAGATCGTCAGATACGAGAAAATCGAAAATCGAAGCTCAATTTCCAGGCACCCACAAGGATGACCTCATATTTTCAATGACTTGGTCACAGCCAAAGCCTGTGCAGCATTCTGATTTTTCGAATTAGCGTGTTCCAAAAACAATAATTCCAAATTCCGGGGCCGCTGCTAGCGTTTTCCAAGGACGGAAGACGCGCGGTCGGCGAAATCGAGCCGACGACGTCGAGCCGACCGACGAAGACATCTCGGGAGAGTGCCGCAGTGCCAACCAAGACGATCATCGACGTGAATTGCGACATGGGCGAGAGCTTCGGTCACTGGACGCTCGGCGACACCGCGGATGCCGCGTTGATGCCGCTGATCAGCTCGGCCAACATCGCCACGGGCTTCCACGCCGGCGACCCCAACCTGATGGACCGCACCGTCCGTCTCGCCAAGGAGTTCGGCGTCGGCGTCGGCGCCCACCCCGGCTTCCGCGACCTGCTCGGCTTCGGCCGCCGCTTCATCGGCGCCAGCGCCGAGGAACTGGTCAACGACATCGTCTATCAGGTCGGGGCGCTGCGCGAATTCGCCCGCCGCCACGACCTGCGCCTCCAGCACGTCAAGCCGCACGGCGCCCTCTACATGCACGCCGCCCGCGACGAGGCCTTCTCGCGGACGTTGGTCGACATGCTGCGCCGCACCGCCCCCGACATGGCGCTCTACTGCATGGCCTCCTCGGTCACCTGCGAGGTCGCCCGCTCGGCCGGTCATCCGACGGTGCGCGAGTTCTATGCCGATCGCGACTACGACCGGTCCGGCTCGATCGTCTTCACCCGCCGCGTCGGCACCCTCGATCCGCAGCGCCTCGCCGACAAGGTGCTGCGCGCCTGCGTCGACGGCAAGGTCGAGACGGTGGAGGGCGACGTGATCGACATCGACTTCGACTCCGTCTGTTTCCATTCCGACACGCCCGGCGCCCTGGCGATCGGCGAGGCGCTGCGCGCCGCGCTGGTGGCCGCCGAAATCCGCATCGCGCCGCCCGCGATCCAGGGCTGAACCGACGGCAGAGACCAGGAGAAGACCATGACCATCGAGACGATCCTCGCCCCCATCCCAGGCATCTTCTACCGGACCCCCGCCCCCGGCCAACCGGCCTTCAAGCAGGAGGGCGACGCCGTCGCCGCCGGCGAGACCATCGGCCTGATCGAGGTGATGAAGACCTTCACCCCGGTCGTCGCCGAAGTCGCCGGCAAGATCGCCGCCTTCCACGTCGAGAACGAAGACGCGGTGATGGCCGGCTTCCCCCTCTACGATCTCGACGTCTGAGGACAAGCCCATGCCGATCGAGCGTCTCCTCGTCGCCAACCGCGGTGAGATCGCGGTCCGGATCGTCCGTGCCGCCAAGAGCCTCGGCATCGCCACCGTCCAGGCGGTGAGCAAGGCCGACCGCGACATGCTCGCCGCCCGTCTCGCCGACGAGGTGATCGAGATCGGACCGGCCCAGGCGACCAAGTCCTATCTGCGTCCCGAGCTGCTGATCGAGGCGGCGAAGAAGACCGGCGCCGACGCGATCCACCCCGGCTACGGCTTCCTGTCGGAGAACGCCGACTTCGCCGAGGCCGTCGAGGCGGCCGGGCTGATCTTCGTCGGCCCCTCCGCCGACACCATCCGCAAGATGGGCGACAAGGCCACCGCCCGCGCCATCGCCGCCGCCGCCGGCGTGCCGACGGTGCCCGGCAGCGACGGCCGCGTCGACGGGCTCGCCGAAGCGCTGCGGGTCGCCGGGACGATCGGCTGGCCGGTGATGATCAAGGCCGCCGCCGGCGGTGGTGGTCGCGGCATCCGCGTCGCCCGCGACGCCGCCGAGCTCGCCGAGCAGATCCCGCAGGCGACCCTCGAGGCGACCACCGCCTTCGGCGACGGCGGGCTCTATCTCGAGCGCTTCATCGGCCGCGCCCGCCACATCGAGGTCCAGATCCTCGGCGACGGCAGCCGCTCGGTCCATCTCTTCGAACGCGAATGCTCGCTCCAGCGTCGCCGCCAGAAGGTGTGGGAGGAGGCGCCGGCCGCCTGCCTGAGCCCCGAGACGCGCGCAGCCCTCTGCGCCTCCGCGGTGCGGCTCGCCGAATCCGTCGGCTATCGCGGCGCCGGCACGCTCGAGTATCTCTGGGACGAGGCGACCGGCGAGTTCTTCTTCATTGAGATGAACACCCGCATCCAGGTCGAGCATCCCGTCACCGAGATGATCACCGGCGTCGACCTCGTCGCCGAGCAGATCCGGGTCGCCGGCGGCGCGCCGCTCTCCCTCCACCAGGCGACGATCGGGCTCACCGGCCACGCCATCGAGTGCCGCATCAACGCCGAGGACGCATCGCGCGACTTCGCCCCCTCGCCGGGCGTGGTGACCGGGCTCGCCGTCCCCGAGGCGGCGCACGTGCGCTTCGACAGCCACCTCTACGAGGGCTACGCGGTGCCGCCCTTCTACGACAGCCTGCTCGGCAAGCTGATCGTCCACGGCGCCAGCCGCGACGAGGCCCGCACGCGCATGGCCGCCGCCCTCGCCGATCTGCGGGTGGAGGGCGTGGCGACCACCATTCCGCTGCACCGGGCTCTCGCCGCCGATGCCGGCGTCGCCGCCCACGACGTCCACACCCGTTGGCTGGAAGGCTGGCTCGCCGCCAATCCGGTCGCCCCCGCCGACGCCTGAGGAGAGACCCATGAAGACGCGTTACTCCTTCGGAGGCGACGAGCATCTCTTCGTCGAGATCGACGAAGCCATGTCGCTCGACGCCTTCTTCAAGAGCCTGTCGATGTGCAACGCGGTCAAGGAGGCCGGCATTCGCGGCGTCACCGAGATCTGCCCGGCCAACGCCTCGATGCAGGTGAAGTTCGACCCCGATCTCATCGCCCCCGACGACCTCTTTGCCGAGGTGAAGGCGCTGGAGGCGGCGGCCGAGAAGTCCGACCACGTGCTGAAGACGCGCATCGTCGAGATCCCGGTCTTCTACGACGACCCGTGGACGCACGAGACGCTGATGCGCTTCCGCGAGCGCCATCAGGACCCGAGTAAGACCGATCTCGAATATGCCGCCGCGATCAACGGCTACGCCGGCGTGCCGGAGTTCGTCGCCGCCCATTCCGGCGCGCCGTGGTTCGTGTCGATGGTCGGCTTCGTCGCCGGTCTGCCGTTCATGTACCAGATGGTCGAGCGCGCCAAACAGATCGAGGTGCCGAAGTATCTGCGCCCCCGCACCGACACGCCGCGCCTCACCGTCGGTCACGGCGGCTGCTTCGGCTGCATCTATTCGGTGCGCGGCGCCGGCGGCTACCAGATGTTCGGCATCACCCCGATGCCGATCTACGACCCCAAGCAGGAGATCGGCTATCTCAAGGAGATGATGACCTTCTTCCTGCCGGGCGACATCGTGCAGTTCCGCTCGGTCGGCCGCGAGGAATACGACCAGGCCGTGGCCGAGGTCGACGCCGGTCGCTACCACCCGCTGATCCGGCCGGTCACCTTCTCGCTCGACGCCTTCCACGCCGATCCCGCCGCCACCACCGCCAAGCTCCAGGAGGCGCTGCAATGACCATCGCGGTCGTCAAACCCGGCCTTTCGACCACGGTCCAGGACCTCGGTCGCCCCGGTTGGTACCATCTCGGCATCCCGGTCTCGGGCGCGATGGACCGGCAGTCGCTGCGTGCTGCCAACCTCCTCGTCGGCAACGACGAAGGGGCGGCGACGCTGGAGATCACCTTCCTCGGACCGGAGCTGCGGTTCACGGAAGCCGCCCTCGTCGCGGTGACCGGCGCCGAACTGCCGCCGAAGGTCGACGGCGCGGCGCGCCCGACCTGGACCGCCTTCCGCGTCGAAGCCGGCGAGACGCTGAGCTTCGACTTCCTCAAGGCGGGAGCGCGGGCCTATCTGGCGGTCGCCGGCGGCATCGACGTGCCGGTGGTGCTCGGCAGCCGCTCGACCTACCCGCTCGGCGCGCTCGGCGGCCATCAGGGCCGCAAGCTCGAGGCCGGCGACGTCCTGCCGATCGGCACACCGGACAAGACGGTCGCCGAGGGGCGCAGCCTCGCCCCCGAACTGCGCCGGCCGCTGCCGAAGACGGCGGAGCTGCGCATGATCCCCGGGCTCTACTGGCACCGCCTGACCGAGGAGGCCGGCGAGACCGTCTTCGCCGACACCTGGAAGGTGGCGCCGGAGGCCGACCGCATCGGCTATCGCTTCCGCGGCGGCCGCAAGATGAGCTTCGTCGATCGCGATCCGCCCTTCGGCGCGGGCTCGGACCCCTCCAACGTGGTCGACTGCTGCTATCCCTACGGCTCGATCCAGATCCCCGGCGGTCTCGAGCCGATCGTGCTCCATCGCGACGCGGTGTCGGGCGGCGGCTACTTCATGATCGGCACGGTGATCTCCGCCGACATGGACCTGATCGGCCAGCTGCAGCCCAACACCCAGACCCGCTTCGTTCCCGTCGACATGACGGCGGCGCTCGCCGCCCGCCGTGACCGACGCGGAGCGCTCGACGAGATCCGCCGCGCCCTCGCCTGAGGTCGCGTCCCTCGTCGCCTCCCGGAAGGTCCGCCTTCCCCATCCCAGACCGCAAGACGGAGAAGCCGACGGCTTCTCCGAACCCTCCCCTCTGCTCGCCAGCAACCGAGAGGATACCGGAACCATGCGTCGCATTCCGTCTCTGATGGCCGCGTCCCTCGCGGCGACCCTCGCCTCCGCCACGCTGGTGCGCGCCGCCGACGCGCCCTGGTTCCCCTACCCGGCCGAGAAGGTCGTCCCGCCCTTCGCCGCCGACGGCAAGGCCGAGCCGACCTCCTACGAGCCGCTCGCCAAGGCCTCGAAGCCCTGGAAGATCTGTGTCTCCTTCCCGCACATGAAGGACGCCTATTGGCTCGGCGTCGACTACGGCGTCGTCGAGGAGGCCAAGCGCCTCGGCGTCAAGCTCGTCGTCGTCGAGGCCGGCGGCTACACCGAACTCGCCAAGCAGATCTCGCAGATCGAAGACTGCGTCGCCAACGGCGCCCAGGCGGTGGCGATCGGCGCCATCTCCGCCGACGGTCTCGCCTCGGTGGTGGGCGAGCTGAAGAAGAAGAACGTACCGGTCGTCGATCTGGTCAACGGCATCAACTCGCCCGACGTGGCGGCGAAGTCACTCGTCTCCTTCTACACGATGGGCTTCCAGACCGGCGCCTATCTCGCCAAGCTGCATCCGGCCGGCGGCAAGCCCGCCAAGGTCGGCTGGTTCCCTGGCCCGGCCGGCGCCGGCTGGGTCGAGGCGGCCAACAAGGGCTTCCTCGAGGCGACCAAGGGCTCGGCGCTCACCGTGCTCGATCCGAAGTACGGCGACACCGGCAAGGAAGCCCAGCTGAAGCTGGTCGAGGACGTGCTGCAGTCGAACCCCGACATCGCCTATGTCGCCGGCACCGCCGTGACCGCCGAGGCCGCTCAGGGTCTGGTGCGCGAGCGCGGCCTCAAGGGCAAGCTCGGCCTCCTCGCCTTCTACATGACGCCCGGCGTCTACGAAGGCATCGAGCGCGGCTTCATCACCGCCGCCCCGGCCGACAGCATGGTCATCCAGGGCCGTATCGCCATCGATCAGGCGGTGCGCATCCTGGAGGGCAAGGAAGTCGTCAAGCACGTCGGCCCGAAGATCTTCGCGGTCGACGCCGCCTCGATCAAGTCGGTGGCCCGCGAGAACATCCTGCCGCCGAAGTCGTTCCAGCCGGTCTTCAAGGTCGACTGATCCGCCCCTCCGGCCGGCGCCGCCCGGCGCCGGCCGCCCCCTTTCGACCACGCCCCGGGAGACGACGATGACCGACTTCGGCCGCCCGCCGCTGGTGGAAGTGCTCCGACTGACCAAACGCTGGCCCGGCGTGGTGGCGCTCGACGGCGTCGACTTCTCCGTCCGGCCCGGAGAGGTGCACGTCCTCTTCGGCGAGAACGGCGCCGGCAAGTCGACGCTGATCTCGATCCTCGCCGGCGTCACCACGCCGAGCGACGGCACGGTGCTGCGCGACGGCGAACCGGTCGCCTTCGCCTCGGTCCGCGACGCGCGCGCCGCCGGCATCTCCGCCGTCTTCCAGGAATTCTCGCTGGTGCCGACCCTGACGGTGGCCGAGAACATGTTCCTCGGCGACGAGTTGGGCACCGGCCCCTTCGTCGACCGCGCCGCGCAGCGCAGCCGCGCCGTCGAACTGCTCGCCCGGCTCGACTTCGCCATCGACCCCGACGCGGTGGTCGCCGGCCTGTCGCGGGCCGAGCAGCAGATGGTGGAGATCGCCAAGTCGCTGCGCTCGGACCTCTCGGTGCTGATCCTCGACGAGCCGACCGCCTCGCTCTCCGACAAGGAGACCGATCACCTCTTCGCGGTGGTCGAGGCGCTGAAGGCGCGCGACATCGGCATCGTCTACATCTCGCACCGCATCCACGAGTTCGCCCGCATCGCCGACCGCATCACCGTGCTGCGCGACGGCCGCCTCTGCGCCACCGTGCCGGCGGCGGGCGTGACCGAGGAAACCCTGCTCGAGCTGATGGCCGGTCGCGCCGTCGGCGAGATCTATCCCGACATCCCGCGCCATCCGGGTGCCGTGCGGCTCGAAGTCGAAGGGCTCGTCGCCCGCTCGATCGACGGCGTCTCCTTCACCGCGCGGACCGGCGAAGTGCTCGGCATGGCGGGTCTCGTCGGCTCCGGCAAGTCGGAACTGTGGCAGGCGGTGCTCGGCCTCGTGCCGAAGAAGGCCGGCCGCATCGCCCTCGGCGAACGCGACGTCTCCGCCGGCTCGGTCGCCGATCTGGTCGAGGCAGGCCTCCACTACCTTCCCCCCGACCGCAAGGAGGACGGGCTGCAGCTCGCCGCCTCGGTCGAGGACAATCTGGTCTTCGGCCTGCTCGACGCGGAAGAGGTCGCGCGTCCGGCCGGTCTGGTGTCGATCGGCTCGGCCCGCCGCCTCGCACGCGCCATCGCCGATCGGGTCGAAGTCGCCCGTAGCCATCTGCCGCGCCTCGTCTCGCAACTCTCCGGCGGCAACCAGCAGAAGGTGCTGTTCGGCAAGGGGCTCGGCCGCGACTTCGACGTCTATGTCTTCGACGAACCGACCGTCGGCGTCGACATGGGCACCCGCGCCCAGCTCTACCGGCTGATCGACGGCCTCGTCCGCGCCGGCAAGGCGGTGATCGTCGTCTCCTCCGACCTCAACGAGGTGATGAACCTGTCGCATCGCCTGCTGGTCTTCGCCGACGGCCGCATCACCGCGGAACTCGAGGGCGACGCGATCTCGGAGACCGAAGTGCTGCGCCATTTCTTCGACGAAAGGACCCCCGCATGAGCCCCATCATCGATGACCGCCCGCCGCTGGGACCGTCCCTGATCGCACCGGTGCGCAGCCTGTTCCTGGCCGTCGGCGTGCTGCCCTTCTTCCTGGCGATCGCGCTCGTCGTCTTCTCGCTCGCCTCGCCGCAGTTCCTCGGGATCGACAATCTCGTCAACGTCGCGCGGCAGTCGGTCTATCTGATCCTGGTGTCGCTCGGGCAGATGCTGGTGCTGATGACCGCCGGCTTCGACCTCGCGGTCGGCACGGCGATCGCCCTGACCTCGGTGGTCTCGGCGATGGTGATGGTCCGGGTCGCGGCCTTCTTTCCGGACGCGGTCGGCGTGGCGATTGTCCTCGGCGCGCTCGCCGGTATCGCCGCGGCGCTGGTGCTCGGCATCGTCAACGGCGTCGGCGTCGCGAAGTTCGGCGTGTCGCCCTTCATCATGACGCTCGGCGTGCAGTCGATCGGCGCCGGCGTCTCGCTGTTCCTGACCGGCGGCGTGCCGATCTCCGGCCTGCCGCCGGAGTTCGCCGACACCTTCGGCTTCGGCCGGGTCCTCGGGCTGCCGGTGCCGGTGCTGGTGGCGATCGTCTGCATCGCGGCGGTCTGGGTCTTCGTCCAGCGCGGCCGGGTCGGGCGTCACATCCTGGCGATCGGTGGCAACCCGAAAGCGGCGCGCCTCTCCGGCATCGACGTGACGCGGACGCTGATCGTCGCCTACTGCCTGTGCTCGTTCCTCGCCTCGATCGCCGGCCTGTTGCTGACGGCGCGGGTGGAATCGGGAGAATCGAACCTCGGCGGCACCATCGCGCTCGAGTCGATCGCGGCCTGCGTCATCGGCGGCGTGTCGCTGCGCGGCGGCATGGGGCGGGTCGAGAACGTCGTCCTCGGCGCCTTCTTCATCGTCCTGGTGCAGAACGGCATGAACCTCGCCCAGATCGGCTCCTACATGCAGATGGTGCTGATCGGCCTCCTCCTGGTCGCCGCCGTGGTCGCCGACCAGATCCGCTATCGCCAGCTACTGGGCGCCCGGTCCTGACGACGACGTCTCGGTCGTCGCCGGCGACCGAGACCGAGGCCCGCGGGCCCCGTCTCACTTGGCGCTGCGTTCGGCGCTGAGCAGATCGGAGATGCGGCGCGAGGCGGTGCCGACGGTCTCGCGGATGGTCTGGAGCGCCGCGCCCTTCGCGGCGTCGTCGGCGACGATGGCGACGAGACTGCCGGCGACGCGACGCTCCGAGGCGAAGATCGGTGCGCCGACGCCGACCAGACCGGGGTCGATCTCGCCGTGGGTGACGATCACCTCCTCGCGGCGGAGCCGCAGGAGATTGGCGCGGAAGGCGTCCCAGTCGTCGCCGAGCCCGGCGGCGGTGATCTCGTCGCGCTTGCGCAGCATCAGGTTGCGCTGCTGATAGGGCGTCAGATGGGCGAGGATCGCCTTCGCCGTGGCGCCGAGGAACATCGGCATCGGACGGCCGCGCTCATAGCTCGAATGGACGTCGGGGTTGCTCCACTCGGTGTGCAGGCACATCACCTTGTCGCGGTAGAAGCCGCAGAGCATCAGGTTGAGGCCGGTCGCATCGGTCGTCTCGCGCATGATCGCGCGGGCGACGCCGACCAGCGGGTCGTGCAGGCGCAGCAGGCGGTCGAGTTCGGCGACGCGCGGGCCGACGCCGTAGCCCTCCTGGTAGGAGACGCTCAACAGACCCGCGTCGGCGAGACACTTCAGATGGCGATAGGCGGTGGCGCGCGAACAGCCGAAGGCGCGCACCACGTCGTCAGCCGTCACCACCATGGAGCCGTCGTCGAAGAGGTCGAGAATGGCCAGCATGCGCTCGAGGCTGCTGCCGGCGCCCTCACCCGCTTCGGTCTTGTCCTTGCGTTCCGTCACCGTCGAACCCTTCGTCCGTCGTCAGTGTATGTGATACCCGCCATTCACCTCCAAGACGATTCCGGTGCAATACGCCGAAAGCCCGCTGGCGAGATACAACGCCGCGCCGGCGACGTCGTCGGGCGTGGCGAAGCGTCCGAGCGGGATCGCCGCGCGCAACGCCTCCTCCTGTCCCGGCGGGAAGCGCCCGATCGTCATCGGCGTCGAGACGATGCCCGGAGCGACGGCGTTGACCCGGATGCCGCGCGGCCCCAGTTCACGCGCCAGCGCCTTGGTGAAGCTGATCAGGCCGCCCTTCGAGGCGGCATAGTGCGAGCCGCCGAGGAGGCCGCCGCCGCGCGAGGCCGACATCGACGCCATGTTGACGATCGCCGCCCCGCCCGCCTTCTCGAGGAAGGGCAGCGCGGCGCGCGTCAGGCGGTAGGTGCCGGTCAGGTTGACGTCGATCATCCGCTGGAAGTCCGCCTCGCGGAGATCGTCGAGGCGGATCGCCCCGACGATGCCGGCGTTGTTGACCAGCGTGTCGAGCCCGCCGAGCCGCTCGGCCGCCGCTGCGATGGCGGCGGCACAGTCGGCCTCCGACGTCACGTCGCAGACGGCGTAGTCGAGACCGTCTGCGAGGTCGGCGACGCCGTCGGGCGCCGCCATGTCGAGACAGACCACGCGGGCACCGTGGCGGGCGAAGGTCTCGGCGATCGCCCGGCCGATACCGGCCGGGTGCGCCGCGCCCGAGACGACCACGCGTCGGCCGTTCAGGAGATCGCCCGTCGTCATTTGGCCACCAGTGGGCAGCCGCCGGCGGCGAGCGGACGGAAGGCCTCTTCGGCCGGGATCGTGCGGAGCACGTGATAGTAGTCCCAGGGACGCTTGGACTCGCTCGGCTTCTTGACCCGGTAGAGGTAGAGGTCGCGCAGCACGCGGCCGTCCTCGCGGATCTTGCCGCCCTTGGTCATGAAGTCGTCGATCGGCGTCGCCTTCATCTTCGCCATGACCGGTCCGGCGGCGTCGGTGCCGACCGCGGCGATCGCCTTCAGATAGTGCATGGTAGCGGCGTAGTCGCTGGCGTGGATCATCGACGGCATCTTGCCGTTGCGCTTGTAGAAGCGCTCCGACCACGCCCGCGTGGCGTCGGTCTGATCCCAGTAGAAGGCGCCGACGAGGTTGACGCCCTGCGCCGCCTCGAGGCCGATCGAGTGGACGTCGGTGATCGCCATGTAGAGCGCGGCGATGCGCTGGCCGTCGTCGCCACCGATGCCGAACTCGCGCGCCTGCTTGATGCTGTTCACCGTGTCGCCGCTGCCGTTGGCCAGGCCGATCACCTGCGCCTTCGAGGCCTGCGCCTGGAGCAGATAGGACGAGAAGTCGGCGCTGGCGATCGGGTGGCGCACCGAGCCGAGCACCTCACCGCCGCGCGCCTTGACCACCGCGCTCGCGTCACGCTCGAGGGCGTGGCCGAAGGCGTAGTCGGAGGTGACGAAGAACCAGGTCTTGCCGCCGTCGGCGACCATGCCCGAGGCCACGGCCGAGGCGTAGGCATAGGTGTCGTAGGTCCAATGGATGCCGTTCGGCGAGCAGCTCTTGCCGGTCAGATCCGAGGTGCCGGCCGAGGTGAAGATCGCCACCTTGTCCATCTTGCGGGTCAGGTCCTGGACCGCCAGCGCGATGGCCGAGTTCGGCACGTCGAGGATCATGTCGACGCCGCCCTGCTCGTACCACTTGCGGGCGGTCGCCAGACCGACGTCGACCTTGTTCTGGTGGTCGGCGGAGACGACCTCGATCGGCTTGCCGAGCACCTTGCCGCCGAAGTCCTCGATCGCCATGCGCACGGCGTCGACGGCGAGCGAGCCGGACAGGTCGGCCATCATGCCGGACTGGTCGTTGAGCACGCCGATGCGGACCACGTCGTCGCCGACCTGGGCCGAGGCCGCCCCCGTCGACAGCGCGAAGGCGAGCGCCGCGAGGGCGGTGGAGCATTTCGTCATGACTTCCTCCCGTGTCGACCGTTTTCGGTCTTGTCGTCTTGTCGTCGAGATGCGGGGACGGCGCGGCTCACTCGAGCGTGGCGCCACCGAAGGCTTCGATGAAGCGGTTGGGCTTCAGGAAGAAGCACAGGACGAGCGCGCCGTTGGGCGCGCGGGCGATGTGGCGATTACCGGCGGGGCGCCAGACGAACTGGCCCGGACCGACCTCGCCCTCGTCGTCGACGATCGAGCCGGAGAGGACCCAGGTCTGTTCGATCTCGACGTGCTCGTGCAGCGGCAGTTCGGTGCCCGGCTCCCAACGGAACAATGCCGTCAGCAGCCCGGTCTCCTTGTCCTGAACGAGAATCTTCATGTCGACCCCGGCGACGGGGGTCGGCTTCCACGGCAGCGCGTCGACCTCGATGAAGCGCGACGCGAGCGGTCCGAGCGCGGCGGTACCCACCAGGCCGGGTGTTTCGAGCGCCATTCTCTCCTCCCGATCAATAATCTCACTATTGGCGACATACGGACAATCGCGTATGGTGAGATTACTGTCAAGAAAAACACGGAGGAGCCGCCACATGGAGAACCGAACGAGGGCCTCACGCTTCGTCGGCCGAACCGCGCTGATCACCGGAGGCGCCGGTGGGCTGGGATTCGCGATCGCGCGGCGCCTGGGCTCTGAGGGGGCGACCATCGTCGTCAACGACCTCGCCGCCGAAGTCTGTGCCGAGGCCTGCGCCCGGCTCGGCGAAGAGGGAATCACCGCCGTCCCGGCGCCCTTCGACGTCGCCGACGCGGGCGCGGTCGAGGCCACCTTCGCCGCGCTCGCCGCCGGCGGGCACGTCGTCGACGTCCTCGTCTGCAACGCCGGCAATCAGGTGCGCAAACCGCTGATCGAACTCAGCCCGGCCGAATGGCGGTCGCTGCAGTCGGTCCATGTCGACGGCGCCTTCAACTGCATGCACGCAGCCCTTCCCGACATGATCGCGCGCGGCCACGGCCGCGTCGTCGTCATGGCGTCGATCGCCGGCGAGGCGGCGATGCCCAACATCTCCGCCTATGCGACGGCCAAGGGCGCGCTGGCGGCGCTGACCCGGGCGGTGGCGGTCGAATACGGCGGTCGCGGCATCACCTGCAACGCGGTGGCGCCCGGCTTCGTCAAGACCTCCTTCACCGCGGCGCTCCAGACCAATCCGGACTTCGCCGCCTTCATGGCCTCCGCGGTGCCGGTCGATCGTTGGGCGACGCCCGACGACGTCGCGCCGCTCGTCGCCTTCCTCGCATCCGACGAGGCGTCCTATGTGAACGGTCAGGTCGTCGCCGTCGACGGCGGCCTGCTCGCGAGGATGTGACGCCATGGCCCAGACATCGACCATCGCCCTCTCCTGCCGCGATCTCGTCCGCAGTTTCGGCGGCTTCCGTGCCGTCGCCGGCGTCTCGCTCGACGTCCGACGCGGGTCCATCCACGCGCTGATCGGCCCCAACGGCGCCGGCAAGACCACCTGTTTCAACCTGCTGACGCGCTTTCTCGACGCCGACGCCGGCCGGATCGAGCTCTTCGGCGCCGACATCACGCGGGAGCGGCCGGAGGCCGTCGCCCGGCGCGGCCTGATCCGCTCGTTCCAGATCTCCTCCGTCTTTCTCGGCATGACCGCACGGCAGAACGTGCGCATGGCATTGATGCAGAAACACGGCCTCGGGCCACAGTTCTGGGCGAGCCCTGCCCGGCTCGCGCCCCTCGACGAACCGGCCCGCGCGCTCCTCGACGAGGTCGGCCTCGGCGACGTCGCCGAAACCCGCGCCGCGCTGCTGCCCTACGGCCGCAAGCGGGCGCTCGAACTCGCCATGACGCTGGCGCTCGAGCCGGCGGTGCTGCTCCTCGACGAGCCGATGGCGGGCCTCGGGCGCGAGGACATCGAACGCTGCGCCTCGCTCGTCCAGCGGCTCGCCGTCGACCGCACCGTGCTGATGGTCGAGCACAATCTCTCGGTCGTCGCCCGGCTCTGCGACCGCATCACCGTGCTGGCGCGCGGCGCGGTCCTCGCCGAGGGCAGCTACGCCGAGGTGTCGAGCGACGCCCGGGTGATCACCGCCTACATGGGCGAACGGCGCGAGGTGACGGCATGACCATGCTGACCATCGACGACCTCCAGGCCTGGTACGGCGAATCCCACGTCCTGCACGGCGTCACCTTCCATGTCGGCGAGGGCGAACTCGTCACGCTGCTCGGCCGCAACGGTGCCGGCAAGACGACGACGCTGCGCGCCGTCATGGGGATGATGGATCGGCGCACCGGCTCGATCCGCCTCGCCGGCACCGAGACGATCGGCCTTCCCGCCCATCGCATCCCCCGCCTCGGGCTCGGCTACTGCCCGGAGGAACGGGCGGTGTTCCGCAGCCTGACCGTCACCGAGAACCTGATGCTGCCGCCGCAGATCGCGCCGGGCGGCCTGTCGCTCGACGAGATCTACACGCTCTTTCCCAACCTGATCGAACGCGCCCGCTCGTCCGGCGGCAATCTCTCCGGCGGCGAACAGCAGATGCTGGCGATCGGCCGGATCCTGCGGACCGGCGCCAAGCTGCTGATCTTCGACGAGCCGACCGAGGGGCTGGCGCCCGTCATCGTCCGCCAGATCGCCGACGCGATCGTCGCGCTGAAGCGGCGCGGCTTCACCATCGTGCTGGTCGAGCAGAACTTCCACTTCGCCACCGAGGTCGCGGATCGCATGTACGTCATGGACCACGGCGTGATCGTCGACGAACTGACCCCGTCCGAAGCCCGCGCCGACGCGCGACGGCTCGAACGACACCTCGGCGTCTGAAAGGAACCTCCATGTTCGACCTGTTCGGGATTCCTGCCAACGCCTTGGCCGGCCAGCTGCTGCTCGGGCTGATCAACGGCGCCTTCTACGCGACCCTGTCGCTCGGCCTCGCCGTGATCTTCGGCATGCTCAACATCATCAACTTCGCCCACGGCGCCCAATACGCCCTCGGCGCCTTCGTCGCCTGGATCCTGGCGACGTACTTCGGCATCGGCTACTGGGGCGCGCTGATCCTCGCGCCGCTGGCGGTCGGCATCGCCGCCGTGGTGCTGGAGCGGACCGTCATCCGCCGCACCTACCGGATGGACCATCTCTACGGGCTGCTGCTCACCTTCGGTCTCGCCCTGATCATCGAGGGCACGCTGCGCCAGATCTGGGGCGTGTCGGGCCTGCCCTACGCCATGCCGGACGCGCTGCGCGGCGGCATCCGCCTCGGCTTCATGTTCCTGCCGTGGTATCGCGCCTGGGCGGTGGTGTTCTCGCTGGTGATGTGCCTCGCCGTCTGGCTGGTGCTGGAGAAGACGCGGGTCGGCGCGGTGCTGCGTGCCGCGACCGAGAACCCCGGCATGGTCAAGGCCTTCGGCATCGACGTGCCGCTGTGGATCACCGTCACCTACGCGCTGGGCACCGCCCTCGCCGCCCTCGCCGGCGTCGTCGCCGCGCCGATCTATCAGGTCAGCCCGCTGATGGGCTCCAATCTGGTGGTGGTGGTCTTCGCCGTCGTAGTGATCGGCGGCATGGGCTCGATCGGCGGCGCGATCGTCAGCGGCTTCGCCCTCGGCGTGATCGAGGGTCTGACCAAGGTGGTGTGGCCGGAAGCCTCCAACTTCGTGATCTTCGTCATCATGGCGATCGTGCTGCTGGTGCGGCCGGCCGGCCTCTTCGGGCGCAAGATCCAGGCGCAGAACGCGATCGCGGCGGAGGCGACGCGGCGCGGCTTCGACGTCTCGCCGAGCGCGCGGACCTGGTTCGTCGCCGCCGTCGTCGTGGCGGCGCTCGTCGCGCCCTATCTGCTCTATCCGACCTATCTCGCCAAGGTGCTGTGCTTCGCGCTCTTCGCCGGTGCCTTCAACCTGCTGCTCGGCTACGTCGGCCTCCTCTCCTTCGGCCACGCCGCCTATTTCGGCGCGGCGGCCTATGCGGCCGGCTGGGCGATGAAGAACTGGGGGCTCTCGACCGAGCTCGGGCTGCTCGTCGGCCTCCTCGCGGGCGCCGGTCTCGGCCTCGTCTTCGGCGCGATCGCCATCCGGCGGACCGGCATCTACTTCTCGATGATCACGCTCGCCCTGTCGCAGGTGGTCTTCTTCGTCGCCGTGCAGGCGAGCTTCACCGGCGGCGAGGACGGATTGCAGAGCGTGCCGCGCGGCCGCCTGTTCGGCCTCGTCCCGCTCGAGGACGCCCATGTCATGTACTATTTCGTGCTGGCGGTCTTCGTGCTCGGCTATGCGGCGATCCTCCGGATCCTGCGGTCGCCCTTCGGCGAGACGATCCGCGCGGTGCGCGACGACGAGCAGCGGGCGTTGTCGCTGGGCATTCCGGTCGCCCGCTACAAGCTCGCCGCCTTCGTCATGTCGGCGGCGCTCGCAGGCCTCGCCGGCAGCCTCAAGGTGCTGGTCTTCGGCGTCGCCTCGCTCACCGACGTCCATTGGCACGCCTCCGGCGAGGTCGTGCTGATGACGCTGCTCGGCGGCATCGGCACGCTCGCCGGGCCGATCGTCGGCGCCGCGGGCTTCGTGTCGCTGCAGAACTTTCTCGCCCCGCTCGGCTCCTGGGTGTTCATCGCCCAGGGCGTGATCTTCGTCCTGTGCGTGCTGTCGTTCCGCGAAGGGCTGGTCGGCCTCGCCGCCCGCGGCTGGAACGCGCTCGCCAACCGCGGGAGGGGCTGATGTTCATGCACGTGGTCCTGATGGAGATCGCGGCGGACGCGGCCTTCCACGCCGAGGTCGAGCAATGGTGCGACCGCGTCCGCCGCGAATGCGACGGCGTCCTCGGCTACGCCTACGGCGAGAACCGAGCCTCGCGCGCCGACGGGCTGAGCCACGCCGTCGTCGCCCATTTCGTCGACGAGGCCGCCCACGACGCCTACCAGACGAGCCCGGCGCACCAGGGTATGAAGGCCTTCATGGCACCGGAGATCCGCCGGATCGTCGTCTTCGACGGCGACGTCGCCGACCTGGTTCGGGCCGTGCCCGGTCGAGAGCCCCGATCGGCGGCCTCGCGTCGATCGGAAGAGAAGGCGCGCGGGGGCTAGGGCCGTCCCGGAGCCGGCTTCCTGCCTCCGGGACCTCCGCCTGCGGGTCCGATCCGACTTTCGGGGCGCGGCAGGGTTCTTGCTAAGCTCCGCGGGTCGGTCGACGGGAGACCCGGTCGTCCGACTGTTCGGCAAGCCGCTTTCGGAAGAGAGGGAGACATCGTCCATGACG
This sequence comes from Pinisolibacter sp. DMC19, assembly GCF_056313985.1. Lineage (NCBI taxonomy): Bacteria > Pseudomonadati > Pseudomonadota > Alphaproteobacteria > Hyphomicrobiales > Ancalomicrobiaceae > Pinisolibacter > Pinisolibacter sp. DMC19. The sequence continues at coordinate 67,960 of NZ_JBQUZF010000008.1, forward strand.
CGATCCGCAGTTCTGTCGATCGAGAATCTGACCGTCGCGCTGCCGCGCGAGATGGAACGCCGGCATGCGGTCGAGGACATCTCCTTCGACCTCGAGAGCGGAGAGATCCTCTGCATCATCGGCGAGTCCGGATCGGGCAAGTCGGTGACGGCGTCCGCGATCATGGGGCTTCTGCCGAAGTCGATGAGCGTCGTCGGCGGCGCGATCCGCTTCCAGGGGCACGATCTCGTCGGCGAGGCGGACGACGTGCTGCAGAAGCTGCGCGGGCGCTCGATCGGCATGGTGTTCCAGGACCCGCTCTCCGCACTCAATCCGCTGATGACGATCGGCCGGCAGATCGCCGAGGTCATGGAGGCCCACGGGGTGGGAACGGCGGAGAGCCGCGCCGGCCGGGTCACGGCCCTGATCGAGGAGGTCGGCCTGCCCGATCCGGAGCGGATCCGGCATCAATATCCGTTCCGGCTCTCCGGCGGCCAACGCCAACGGGTGATGATCGCCATGGCTCTGGCGCTCGATCCGGATGTCCTGATCGCCGACGAGCCGACGACCGCCCTCGACGTCACGACCCAGGCGCAGATCCTCGAGCTGATCCGCAAGATCCAGCGCCGCAAGAACATGAGCGTCCTGTTCATCACCCATGATTTCGGCGTGGTCGCCGACATCGCCGACCGCGTCGTGGTGATGGAGAAGGGCCGGATGGTCGAGGCCGGACCGGCCGAGCAGGTGCTCTCGTCGCCGAGCCATCCCTACACGCAGCGCCTGATCGCCGCCGTGCCCAGGCTGGAGACGGGCCGCGAAGAGGCCTCGGCGCACAGGGTCAAGGTGCTGGAGGTCGAAGGGCTCCGCAAGACGTTCAGGGTCTCGCAGGGTCTCTTCGGCCGCTCCCGCGAGGTCTGCGCGCTCGACGACGTCGGCTTCTCGCTCGAAAAGGGCCGGACGCTCGGGGTCGTCGGCGAGTCCGGCTCGGGAAAGTCGACGCTGGGGCGTGTTCTGCTCAAGCTGATCGATGCGGATGCCGGTCGCATCCTCTTCGACGGACGCGACATCGCGGCCATGGCGGAAGACGAGTTCCGCGCGCTGCGCCCCTATGTGCAGATGATCTTCCAGGATCCGTTCGCCTCGCTCAATCCGCGGCAGACGATCGGCCGGATCCTCACCGCCGGGCCGGTCGCCCACGGCGTCAGCCCGAAGGAGGCGCGCACCAAGGCCCTGCGCCTGCTCGAGCGGGTGGGGCTCGGGGCCGGCAGCTACGACCGGTTCCCCCACGAGTTCTCCGGCGGCCAGCGCCAGAGGATCGGGATCGCCCGCGCGCTCATGCTCGATCCGGTCCTGCTCGTCGCCGACGAGTCCGTCTCCGCGCTCGACGTGTCGATCCAGGCCCAGATCCTCGACCTGCTCGACGAGATCCGGCGCGAGACCGGCGTGTCGATGATCTTCATCACCCACGACCTGCGTGTCGCCAGCCGGATTTCCGACGAGATCGCGGTCATGCACCGCGGTCGCCTGGTCGAACTCGGCACCCCCGACCAGATCTTCCTCGCGCCGGAACACCCCTATACGCGCCAGCTCGTCGCCGCCATTCCAGGGCGGCGCTGGGAGCCCGCCGCCTGAGACGGCCCTCCCCTCGAAACCACGATCGCCGTCGACCTCGCAGCACCCGTGTCGCTCATCCGAGCGGCACGGGTGCTGTGCATATGGCGCAATATTGAGCAGATATTCCAGTGGCTGAAAATTATTCGCCAGCGTCGAAAAAATGGTTGCAAATATCCACCATCGTGCAAACTATAAGCACTGTTACATAGAGACGTACCCAGATGTGCAGCCTTCACTCACGCGAAGCCCGCTTCGCGTGCCACGAAAACTCGTGCCTGGAAATCTCCGAAGCAAAATGAGCGACAAGAACAAGCCGCCAGTCTCGATAGACGAAATCGATCTCGACGTTCTGGAAGGAACGCTGAGCTTCTACATCCGTTCGATCAACATCGCCGTGTCCCGCGATCTCGACGAGAGGCTGCACGGTCTCGAGGTGGCGAAGGGGACGGGCAAGATCTCGACGCTGCTCCTGGTCGATTCCCATCCCGGCATCCGCTCCTCCCACCTGGCGCAGCTGACGCTCAAGGACCGCTCCGCCATGGGCCGGATCGTCGACCAGATGGTCGACGCCGGCCTGGTGCGGCGGGAGACCTCGGCCGAGGACAGCCGGGTCCAGGAACTCCACATCACGCCCGAGGGCGCCGCGCTCGCCGTGGAGGTGCGCGCCCGGGTCACCAAACAGTCGGAAGACTTCTTCGCAGGCGTGCCCGAGGCGGAGAAGAAGCTGCTCCTCGACATGCTGCGGCGGACCTATCGCCGGATCGCCGGCCTCGGCTGAGCGCGATCGGAAAGGAAGACGTGATGACGGAAGCGCGTGTCGCCATGATTTCGGGCGCGAACCGCGGCATCGGTGCCGCGATCGCCCGCGAGCTCTCCGTACGAGGGTGGCGCCTCTCGCTGGGGATGCGCCGGCCGGCGCTCGCCGGCGAACTCGATCCCGACCGCACGCTCGTTCACGCCTACGACGCGGGCGAGGCGGGAGAAGAGGCCTGGGTCGCGGCGACCCTCGCGCGCTTCGGGGCGGTCGACGCCCTCGTCGCCAATGCCGGCATCATGATCCCGAAGACGGTGATCGAAGCCGACGACGCCGACCTCGACGCGATGATGGACGTCAACGTGAAGGCGCCGCGCCGTCTCGCCAAGGCGGCCTGGGCGCCGCTCGGGGCCTCCGGGCGCGGGCGGGTGGTGGTGATCGCCTCGCTGTCCGGCAAGCGCGTCAAGTCGTCCGCCGCGTCGCTCTATTCGCTGTCGAAATTCGCCGCCGTCGCGCTCGCCCACGGCATTCGCCACACCGGCTGGGACCTCGGCATCCGTGCCACCGCCGTCTGTCCCGGCTTCGTGTCGACCGACATGGCGCGGACCCTGTCGTCGCGGGCGGACGACGAGATGACGAACCCGGCCGATCTCGCCCGCGTCGTCGCCATGCTCTTGGATCTGCCGAACGAGGCGAGCGTCGCCGAGTTCGCCGTCAACTGCCAGCTCGAGGAGTCGTTCTGACATGCCCGGTCCCCAGGTCGTCCCGGTGAAGGGGGATGATGCCCTGCCGAAGAAGGTCGACGTCGTCGTCATCGGCGGCGGCATCATCGGAACCTCGACTGCGCTCGAGCTCGCGGAGGCAGGCCTCGTCGTCGCCCTCTGCGAGAAGGGCGGCATCGGACAGGAACAATCGAGCCGCAACTGGGGCTGGGTCCGCCTCGCCCGTCGCGACCCGCGCGAAGTGCCGCTGATGGTCGAGGCGCTGCGGATCTGGGCGGGGCTCGATCAACGGATCGGCCGCGACACCGGCTACACCCGGTCCGGCATCGCCTTCTCCTGCGCCACCGACGCCTATCGCGCCGAGATGGAGCGTTGGATCGACCAGAACGCCGCGCGTTATCAGGTCGGCATGCGGATGCTCGACGCCAAGGAGTTCGAGGCCCTCTACCCCGGCACCCGGCTGAAGACCAAGGGGGCGCTCTACGCCCCGATGGACGGCCGCGCCGAGCCGCAGAAGGCGGCCCCGGCGATCGCCGAGGCGGCGCGCGACCGCGGCGCGGCGATCCTCACCGAATGCGCGGTCCGCGGCATCGAGACGGCGGGCGGTCGCATCTGCGGCGTCGTCACAGAACGCGGGTCCATCGCCTGCAGTTCCGTCGTCCTCGCCGGCGGGGCCTGGTCGAACCTGTTCTGCGGCCGGTTCGGCATCGACCTTCCCCAGCTCAAGGTCATGAACTCGGTCATTCGCACCGAACCCTTCGAAGGTGGTCCGGACTACGCCCTGTGGGACGACGACTTCGCGTTCCGCAAGCGTCAGGACGGCGGCTACACCGTCGCGTCCGGCCGGACCAACATCGTCGACATCGTTCCCAAGTCCTTCCGCTACGCCCGCGCCTTTCTGCCCGCCTTCGCCCAGGAATGGCGATCGCTGTCGTTCCGCGTCGGTCCCCGTTTCCTGGAGGAGGCGCGCCAGTCGCGGGACTGGTCGATGGACGGGGCATCGCCCTTCGAGGCCTGCCGCGTGCTCGATCCGACGCCGTCGCAACGGGTCGTCGACAAGGCGATGCGGGCGCTGAAGCGAGCCTATCCGGTGTTCGAGGGCGCCAAGGCTGCGCAGGCCTGGGCCGGATACATCGACGTGACGCCCGACGCCGTGCCGGTGATCTCGGCGGTCGACGCCATCCCCGGCTTCCACATCGCGACCGGCTTCTCCGGCCACGGTTTCGGCATCGGCCCGGCCGCCGGCCGCCTCATGGCCGATCTGGTGATCGGCCGCACGCCTCTGGTCGATCCGAAGGATTTCCGGTTCTCGCGCTTCACCGACGGATCGAAGGTCCGGCCGATCAGCGGTTTCTGATCGACATCCGGAGCGGCGCCGCGGTGCCGCTCCGCTCTCCCGCCACGCTCGCCGACGAGACGACAGACAGAGGAGTTCCTACGCATGAACGACAGGTTCGCCCCCCTCTCCCGCCGCCAGGCCCTCGCCCTTCTCGGCGGCACCGCCGTCGGCGTCGCGCTGTCCGACACCGTCGTCTGGGCGGCGGCAAAGGCCGTCAAGGGCCAGCTGACCATCGCCTTCTCGCAGGAGCCGACGGTGTTCAACCCGCACATGCCGCACATCGAGGTCGACGAAGGCATTCACTTCAGCATCTTCGATCCGCTGTTCGGCATCGACGAGACGGGCAAGTTCACGCCGGCGCTGGCGGTGGAAGTGCCGACGGTGGAGAACGGCGGCATCTCGGCCGACGGTCTGTCCTGGCGCGTCAAGCTGCGCGACGGCGTCAAGTGGCACGACGGCAAGCCCTTCACCGCCGAGGACGTCAAGTTCACGCTCGAACTGCTGGTCGATCCGGCCTTCCGCAGTTGGCGCCGCGCCGGCCACGACCTCGTCCGCGATCTGACCGTCGTCTCACCGACGGAGATCACGTGGCGGCTCGAGAAGCCCTACGCGCCCTATGCCTCGATCCTCGCCTCGACCTTCATCACGCCGAAGCACGCCTTCGCCGGCGCCGCCGACAAGAACAACACGCCGTTCAACAATGCACCGATCGGTACCGGACCGTACAAATGGTCGGAGCGTGTCGCCGGCGACCACATCCTGCTCACCGCCAACACCGACTATTTCGGTGCCGGACCGCACCTGGAGAAGGTGATCTACAAGTACATCCCCGACCTGACCGTCCTCTATACCCAGTTCAAGACCGGCGACGTCGACGTGTCCGGCCTGCAGTGGATCACCCCGGATCACTATGCCGAGGCCAAGACGCTGCCCGGCAAGATCGTTCAGGTCGTCCCGGGGTCGACGGTCGAGTCCTTCACCTTCAACATGGAACGCCCGCAGTTCAAGGACGCGGCGGTGCGCCGGGCGCTCTACCACGCGCTCGACAAGGCGACGATCATCGAGGCGCTCTACTACGGTCTGCCGCGCCCGACCGAGACCTACATGCCGCAGGAGTCGTTCTACTACAATCCGAACCTGCCCAAGCACGAGTTCAGCCTCGACAAGGCCAAGAAGCTGCTCGACGAGGCCGGTTGGAAGGTCGGCGCCGACGGCATCCGCGCCAAGGGTGGAGTGAAGCTCGCCTTCACCAACTCCACCACCGCCGGCAACCACATCCGGGAACAGGTCCAGCAGTTCATCCAGCAGAACCTGAAGTCGATCGGGATCGAGATGACGATCTCCAATCTGCCGCCGGCCGTGATGTGGGGCGACTACTGGATGCTGTCGAAGTTCGATTCGGTCATCGTCGGTCTCGATTTCGTCACCGGCGATCCGGACACCTCGGACTTCTTCCTGTCGACGTCGAGCGCCGGCAAGGGCGGGGCGGGCCAGAACACCTGGCAATATGCCAATCCCGAGGTGGACAAGCTGCTGGCGCAGGGCGCCTCGAGCTTCAAGCCCGAGGAACGCAAGGCCGCCTACCTGAAGATCCAGGAGATCATGCGCGCCGACCTGCCGTTCCTGCCGATGTTCCAGTACGCGACGGTGCGCGGCCGCGCCAAGGGCGTGGAAGGCTTCAAGGCCAACGTCAACACCCGGATCGACACCTGGAACATCGGCGACTGGTCCCGTTCGTGACCCCCCTCTCGTCGTGAGCGCCGGACCGGCGCTCACGACCTCGCCGCCCGCCGCTTCACGCGGTCTCCGGCTGGGGTGACCGGGCGGCGAGGGGCTGCCCGGTGGCGAGGGAAGAGGTCGTCGCTCCCTTCGATCGGGGATCGTGGGAGCCCCGAGATCCAGGCCGAGGACGGAGGCCCATCATGTTGCGCTATCTCGGCGGTCGGCTCTGGCAGAGCCTGATCCTGCTCTTTCTGGTGTCGATGATCGGCTTCGCGCTGCTTCATCTCGCACCGGGCGGCCCCCTGTCGCAGTTCGCTCTGACGCCGGGCATGACCCAGGCGGAGATGAAGCGGATCGCCGCGCAGATGGGGCTCGATCGCCCGCTGCCGGTCCAGTATCTCGACTGGCTGTTCCACATGCTGCAGGGCGACTGGGGGCGATCCTATCGCGACAATCGCCCGGTGATGCAGGTCGTCTTCGACCATCTTCCCGCGACGCTGCTGCTGATGGTGACCGCGACCGCCATCTCGCTGACGGTCGGCGTCCTCGCCGGCATCAAGGGGGCGATCCACCGCAACTCGGTCTTCGACTATGCCGTGACCGTCGGTGCCATGATCGCCCTGTCGATCCCGACCTTCTGGTTCGGCCTCGTCGCGATCTACCTGTTCTCGGTCGAGCTCGCCTGGCTGCCGGCCGGCAACATGTACACGGTCGGCGACGGCTCGGTGCTCGACCATGCCCGCCACCTGATCCTGCCGGCGAGCGTGCTCGGTCTCGTCGACGTGGCGATCTGGAGCCGCTACATGCGCGCCGCCACGCTCGAGGTGATCAACCAGGACTTCGTGCGCACGGCCCGGGCCAAGGGTCTGACGCCCGCCGTCGTGTTGCGGCGTCACGTGATCGGCAACGCGCTGCTGCCGATGATCACGCTCGCCGGCATGCAGCTGCCGGCGATGCTGGGCGGCGCGCTGGTGACGGAAACCGTCTTCACGTGGCCCGGCATGGGGCGGCTCTTCCTCGACAGCCTCGGCTACAGCGACTACCCGGTGGTCATGGGGCTGCTCATGTTCTCGGCCGTCCTCGTGCTTCTCGGGAGCCTGATCGCCGACCTTCTGGTCGCCTTCGTCGATCCCCGCATCCGGCTCGGATAGGAGCGCCCCATGAGTGTCGCAAGCGTCACGCCCGATGTCCCCGCGCCCGACCGGATGCCGCCCGAACGGTGGTGGCGCCATCGCTCGGTGCGCCGTTTCGCACGCCACCGCCTGGCACTGATCGGAGTCGGGATGATCCTCGTCCTGATCGTCGCCTGTGTCTTCGGGCCGCTGCTGCTGCCCTTCGACGATCTCCACATCGATCTGCACGCCCGCTTCGCGCCGCCGATGACCGGAGCCCACGTGTTCGGCACGGATCCGCTCGGACGCGATCTCGCCGCGCGCCTGTTCATGGCCGGACGCATCTCGCTGCTGGTCGGGTTCATGGCGATGCTGATGAGCACGGCGATCGGCTCGATCGTCGGCGTGACCGCCGGCTATCGCGGCGGCTTCGTCGGCACCGTCCTGATGCGGTTCGTCGATGCGATCCTGTCGTTTCCGAGCATCTTCCTGTTGCTCGCCCTCGCGGCCTTCATCAAGCCGAGCCCGGCGATGATCACCGTCATCATCGCCCTGACCAGCTGGATGGAGGTCGCCCGCATCGTCGAGGCGGAGGTGCGTTCGCTGCGCGACCGCGACTTCGTACTCGCGGCCCGCATGCTCGGGCTGTCGAACCGCTGGATCATGTTCCGCGAACTGCTGCCCAACGTCGCCGGCCCGATCATCGTCGCGGCGACGCTGACGATCGCCCGGGCGATCCTGCTCGAGGCCTACGTCAGCTTCCTCGGCTACGGCATCCAGCCGCCGGTGCCGAGCTGGGGCAACATGCTCAACGGAGCCCAGCAGTATCTCGCCGGCGCGCCCTGGCTCGCCATCGTGCCGGGCGTCGCCATCACCATGGCGGTCACCGCCTTCAACTTCATCGGCGACGGCCTGCGCGACGCGCTCGACGCACGCAGCGACGCCGGCTGAACGGGCGCTCCCGCCCGACACGGAGGGTTCCGTTCATGGCTGCCGATCCGAAGTTCTCGCCGTTCGAGACCACCCTCTGGTACGCCACCGCCGCGCCGCCTCCCGACATGCGGCCGCTCGACGGCGATCGCCGGACCGACGTCTGCATCGTCGGCGGTGGTTACACCGGGCTGACGACGGCGCTCGAACTGGCGCGGGCCGGCGTCGGCGTCGTCCTCCTCGAGGCCCGGGAGATCGGCTTCGGCGGGTCGGGGCGCAACGCCGGACACTGCACGCCGACCTTCACCCACTACGAACTGCCCGAGATCCGCCGGATGCTCGGCGAGCCCTGGGCCGAGCGCCTGATCGATCGCCAGACCAAGGCGAACCGCCGCGTCTCGGCGATGATCGAGCACTATGCCATCGACTGCGAATGGCAGCAGAACGGCTACGTGATGGCGGCGGCGACGCCCGGCGATCTGCCGCGGCTGGCCGACAAGGTCCGCGACTACAATGCGGTCGGTGCCGATACACGGTTGATCGACCGCGACGAGGCCGAACGCATCACCGGCAGCCCGCGCTTCCACGGCGGCTGGTTCCACGCCGAGGCCGGCCACCTGAACCCGCTCGGCTATGCCCGCGGTCTCGCCCGCGCCGTTCTCTCGGAAGGCGGCAGCGTCCATCCGGACACGCCGGTCACGGGGATCGATCGCACCGCGGCCGGCTGGCGCGTCGTCACCCCGCGCGGTGCCGTCGTCGCGGACAAGGTGTTGTTCGCGACCGGCGCCTACACGGTCGGCGGCTGGCCGGGGCTCGATCGAACCTTCCGGATCATGCGGGTCTTCGTCGCCGCGACGGCACCGCTGCCGCCGGAGGAGCGTCGCAGCGTGCTGCCGCGCAACACGACCATCCACGACGGCCGCGGCGACATCTACGTCTACAAATACGACGCCGCGGGCCGGATCGTCGCCTCGATGTTCCCGATGGGACGGCGCGGGCGCGATCTCGCCCATACCCGACAGATCATGACCGACCGGTTGAAGTGGCTCCATCCACAGATCCGAGGGCCGATCGAGTGGCCGTTCTTCTGGTTCGGCGAACTCGACATGCAGTCGCGCACCGTCCCGCGCCTCTACGACCTCGCCCCGGGCGTCGCCGCACTGACCGGACTGTCGGGACGCGGCGTGCCGACCGGCAGCATGCTCGGCGGCATCCTCGCCGAATGGGCGCAAGGCGTCCGTGAACAGGACCTCGCTCTGCGCGTCGAGCCGTTCCGCTCCGCTCCGTTCCACATGCGCTTCGCCCCGCAGATGGTGCTGCGATGGCACCGTCTGCGCGACAACGTCCGCGCCCGCGCGGCGGGCGTCCCCCTGCCACCCCATGCATGACCGAGGCGAAGAGCCCGCCCGCGCCCGTCCCGCTCTCGGCGACGACGGCGCGGCCGGTGCCGGGTGTCGTCACCAGGCGAGCGGTCCGTCGTCGAGAGCCGCCACCTCGCGGCGGAAGGGCAGGTCGTCGGGACCGAGCGGAGGGGCATCGAGTTCCTCGGCGAAGCGACGGCCGGCCCAGACCGCCGCGGCGATGGTTCCCGGCGCGAGCGCATCGCCGACACGCGTGACCGAAGCGAGACCGGCGTCCGCCCATTCCGCCCGCCGCGCGAGAAGCTCTTCGGCGAGCCCCTTCTGCGGCAGACGCGCGGTGACCATCACGATCGCGGCGCAGGGGCGGCGCTCCAGCCGGCCGGAATAGACGCAGGCGAGCTCGATCTCGCCGCCTTCCACCCGCGTCGGCAGGCGATGCGGCACGATGGTCACCCCGACCTCGAGGAGGCGGGCCTGCACGCGGTGCTGCTCCATCGTCATCTTCATCCAGGTCGAGGCCTCGCCATTGGCCGTCACCAGCGTCACCTCCCGCCCCTCGCGGGCGAGGAGTTCGGCGAGGATGCCACCCATGTAGTAGTGGTCGTCGTCGAAGACGATCACCGGCCCCGGCGCCGGCCGGCGTCCGGCCATCAGATCGTCGGGCGTGAGCACGTCGACGCCCGCCGCGATCGGCAGCGGCTTCAGCAGCCGGCGTCCGATGCCGTCGGCGCGCCAGCTCGAGCCCGTGGCGATCGCCACATGGGCGAAGCCGAAGCCGAGAATGTCGTCGGCGGTGAGCCGGCTCTCGCGATAGATCTCGACGTTCGCGGTGTCGGCGAGGCGGCCGACGCGGTAGTCGACCACACGACCCCAGGCCGCGAGACCCGGCAGGCGCCGCTCCGCCACCAGCCGTCCGCCGAGATCGCGCGTCGCCTCGGCGAGCGCCACGTCGTAGCCGCGCCGCCCGAGCATCATCGCCGCCTCGAGACCCGCCGGCCCGGCGCCGACGACGAGGACCTTCGCCTCGCTCTCCTTCGGCCGGATGCGCTCGGGATGCCAGCCGCGCCGCCATTCCTCGCCCATCGACGGGTTCTGGGTGCAGCGGATCGGCGTCGTCGTGTGGTCGCCGGCGACGCACATGTTGCAGCCGATGCATTCGCGGATCTCCTCGATCCGCCCCTCCTCGATCTTCTTCGGCAGGAAGGGATCGGCGATCGAGGGACGCGCGGCGCCGACCAGATCGAGGATGCCCTGACGCACCATGCGCACCATCGTGTCGGGCGAGGTGAAACGGCCGACGCCGACCACCGGCCTGGTGGTGAGCTTCTTCACGCCGGTGACGAAGGGCTCCTGATAGGCCTCGTCGGCGAAGCGCGAGGTCTGGCTGTCGTTGTCCCAGCTCGACAGGGTGAGGTCCCAGAGATCGGGCACCTCGGCGAGATGGGAGATGATGTCGCGCGCCTCCTCGGCGTGGAGACCCTCCGGGCCGATCAGTTCGTCGACCGAGATGCGGCAGGCGGCCGCCATGGTGTCGCCGACGGCATCCTTCGTCTCCTCGATCAGCTCCTTCAGCAGACGGCAGCGGTTCTCGAGGCTGCCGCCGTATGCGTCGGTGCGGTCGTTGTAGCGCCGCGACAGGAAGAACATGGCGCCGCCGAAGAGCTTGCCGGCGTAGACGTAAGTGATGTCGTAGCCCGCCGTCTTCGCCCGCAGCGCCGCGGCGCGGTGCCACCGGCGCAGATTGCGGATGTCGGTCAGGTCCATGGCGCGCGCCTGGACCGGGTCGTCATAGACGGAGAAGACCGGCAGATCGGCGGGGCCGAAGGGAATCTCGCGCGAATAGAGATTGGGCGCGTTCATGCCGTTGTGGGCGAGCTGGAGCCCGGCGAGGCTGTCGTGGGAATGGATGGCGTCGGCCATGCGGGCGAGCGCCGGCACGTCCTGATCCGACCAGTTCCTCAGTTCGATGAAGGGGGCGATGTCGCCGGTCGGATGGATCTCGACCTGTTCGGTGCAGACGACACCCCAGCCGCCCTCCGACTTGATGGCGCGCATCGTCGCGAGCGCCGTCGGGTCGCGGTAGCCCATGCCGTTGCAGTGGGGCACCTGATAGAAACGGTTCTTCGTCGTGACGGGGCCGATCTTCACCGGCTCGAACAGGACGTCGTATCGCGGATCACGGGTCATGGGGGCTCCGGCTCGGCTGCAGTACGCGGTTTTCCGGAGCCTAGGAGGCGGCGCCGCGCAGCGAAATTCGCTTTTGCCGAAGCCCTGCTTCGGAAGATCCTCGCCGGGGCGGGCATCGGCCTCTGCTAGTCTCCCCGTGCCTTCCGGAGCCTCCCGATGACCGTCACCTCCCTCGATCTCCTCGATCGTCTCGTCGCCTTTCCGACCGTCTCCTCCGCCTCCAATCGCGATCTCGTCGCCTTCGTCGTCGACTTCCTCGCCGCCCGCGGCATCGAGGCGACGCTGGTGCCGAACGCCGAGGGCACCAAGGCGAACCTCTTCGCCACCATCGGACGCAAGGACCGCGGCGGCGTCATGCTGTCGGGTCACACCGACGTGGTGCCGGTCGAGGGGCAGGCGTGGAGCGGCGATCCCTTCCGTCTGCGCGATCTCGGCGGTCGGCTGACCGGCCGCGGCACCACCGACATGAAGGGCTTCCTCGCCTGCGCGCTCGCCGCCGCCGACCGTGCCGCGACGATGGACCTCGCGACGCCGCTCCATCTCGCCTTCTCCTACGACGAGGAGATCGGCTGCGTCGGCGTGCGCTCGCTGCTCGACGCCATGGCCGCGGCGCCGTTCCGCCCCGAGATGGCGATCATCGGCGAGCCGACCTCGATGCGGATCTCCACCGGCCACAAGGGCAAGACGGCGCTGCGGGCGCTCTGCTGCGGTCGCGAGGCCCATTCGGCGCTGGCGCCGACCGCACTCAACGCCATTCATCTCGCCTGCGCCTATGTCGACAAGATCCGCGCCCGGCAGGAGACCTTCGTCCGCTCGGGTGCGCGCGACGCGGCCTACGACGTCCCCTATACGACGCTCCACGTCGGCAGGATCGGCGGCGGCACCGCGCTCAACATCGTGCCCAACGCCTGCGCGATCGAGTTCGAGTTCCGCAACCTCGCCGAGGACGATCCGGCGGCGCTGCTGGCCTGTCTCGAGGCCGACGCCGAGGCGGTCGCAGCACCCTGGCGGGCGAGCTTCCCCGAGGCGGCGGTGCGGGTCGAGGTGACCAATGCCTATCCGGGTCTTTCGACGCGCGAGGATGAACCGGTGGTCGCCTTCACCCAGGCGCTGACCGGGCGCAACGACCGCGTCAAGCTCGCCTTCGGCACCGAGGGCGGGCTCTTCCGCGAGCGTCTCGCCATCCCGACCGTGATCTGCGGCCCCGGCTCGATGGATCAGGGCCACAAGCCCGACGAATGGGTCTCCCGCGAGCAGATCGCCGAATGCGACCGCTTCATGGACGCGCTCCTCGCCCGCCTCGCGGCGTGAGGCAGGCCGAAGACCGCTGCTTCGGATCTTTTGAAGCAGTGAGCCGGAAACGAATATTTTCCTCGCGTCGGGCGAGGCGACAGGATCGTCGGGACGAGGGAGCGGCGACGAGACCGCTCCCCGCGCATCCCGAGGGACCGGCATGATCCGCACCGGCGACGAGTATCTGGAATCGATCCGCGACGGGCGCGAGGTCTTCGTCGACGGCGAACGGGTGAAGGACGTCACCACCCACCCGGTCTTCGCCCCCATCGTCGGCGTTCGCGCCCGCATCTACGACATGCAGCGCGACGCCCGCACCCGCGACGTCATGACCTTCACCCTCGACGGCGAGGTCAACGCCATCGGCAACAAGCTGCCGATCACCCGCGAGGACTGGTGGGACAAGCGCCGCGCCACCGACTGCGTCTTCGACGAGATCGGCGGCGTCGTCACCCGCGTCGGCGACGAGACGATCGGCGAGATGTGGTCGCTGTTCGACGGCCAGGACATTCTCAACGAGGTCGATCCGCGCTTCTCGGCCAACATCCGCACCCACATCGACAAGGTTCTGCACGAGGACCCCTTCCACGTCTCCGCCAACACCGACCCGAAGGGCGATCGCTCGCGGGCCTTCGGCGAGCGCGATCCCGACATGCTGCTGCGGGTGGTGAGAGAGACCGACGCCGGTGTCGTCGTGCGCGGGGCGAAGTTCGAGACGGCGGCTCCCTACGCCAATCAGGCCTTCACCAAGCCGACCATCGTCGATTGGGGCGACAGCGACCAGTCCGACCATGCGATCGGCTTCGTCTGCGATCTCGGTTCGCCGGGGCTGAAGTTCATCTGCCGCTCGGGGTTCGCCGGGGTGGCGCGGCCCGAAGACGCGCCGCTCTCCTCCCGCTTCGACGAGGTGGAGGCGCTGGTGGTCTTCGACGACGTGCTGGTGCCGTGGGAGAACGTCCTCTTCTATCGCCACACCCGCGCGGCGATGTTCATCCGTGCGACGCTGCATCGCTATTCCGCCTTCGCCTTCCTCCAGCGCCAGCTCCGCCATGCCGACATGCTGATCGGAACGGCACTGTTCGCGCTGCGCCAGAGCGGCGTCGATCGGCTCCAGCCGGTCCAGGAGAAGCTCGCCGCGATGGCGGTGTGGCGCGAGAGCATCGAGGCGCATCTGACCGCAGCGGTGACGCTCGCCGAACGCTCGCCGAGCGGGCTGATGATGCCCAATCAGTCGCTGCTCTATGCCGGCCGGGCGACGGCCTGCGCCCGCCTGCCCGAGATGGTCGCGCTCGCCCGCGAGCTGTGCGGCGGCCAGATCGCGTTGACGCCGAGTGCCGCCTCCTTCGCCTCGCCGGAGACCGGCCCCTGGCTCGAGCGCTACTATTCGTGGAACGAGGAATGGCACGCCGACGATCGGCGCCGCCTGATGGCCTTCGCCCGCGACCTGATCGATTCCGGATACGCCGGCCATCGGCTGAGCTTCCAGCTCTTCGCCCAGTCACCGCCCCACGCCCATCTCGCGGCGGTCTATCGCACCTTCGACTGGGACGGCCCGCTCGACTTCGTCAAGGCGGCCGCCGGTCTCTCCGACCGCGTGCTCGGACCGAAGACCCGGCAGACCGCCGACAGCGACGTGTCGCGCTGGTTCGATCCCTCGCCCAATCCCCGCGCCGCCGAGTGAGGCGTTCCGCCTCCGTCGCCGGCTCCTCGTCACGCCCACATTCGAGGTATTCTCGATGATCCACCGCCGCATCCGTCCGTTCAACACCGCGAAGACCTATCCCGAGCAGAAGCTCGACAACGATCTCGCCCAGGCCGTGGTGGCGCGCGGGACGACCATCTTCCTGCGCGGCCAGTGCCCGCAGGATCTCGACACCGCCGCGGACGTCGGCATCGGCGATCCCGTCGCCCAGACCCACAAGGTGATGCAGAACATCCGCCAGCTCGTCGAGGAATCCGGCGGGCAGATGGAACACGTCTGCAAGCTGGTGGTCTATCTGACCGACGTCCGCCATCGCGAGGCGGTCTATCGCACCATGGGCGAATACATCCGCGGCGTACATCCGGTCTGCACCGGCCTCGTCGTGGTGGCGCTCGCCCGCCCGACCTGGTTGGTCGAGATCGACGCCACCGCCGTGATCCCGGACTGACGGCGATGACCTTCTCGATCGCCGCGCGTTGCGCCAAGACGGGCCGCTTCGGCCTCGCCATCTCCTCCTCGTCGCCGGCGGTGGCGGCGCGCTGCGCCCATCTGCGCGCCGGCGTCGGCGCCGTCGCCTCGCAGAACGTCACCGATCCGCGCCTCGGCCCCGCAGCACTCGATCTGATGGCGAAGGGGGCCTCGGCCGCCGCCGCGCTCGAGGCTCTGGTCGCCTCCCGCGCCGACATCGGTTTCCGCCAGCTCACCGCGATCGACGTGCAAGGGCGGACGGCGGTCTTCTCGGGCGCGGGAACGCTCGGCACCCATGCGACGGCGGAGGGCCGCGACTGCGTCGCCGCCGGTAATCTCCTCGCCGGGCAGACGGTTCCCGCGGCGATGACGGCGGCCTTCGAAGCCTCGCAGGGCGATCTCGGCGACCGCCTGATCCTGGCGCTCGCGGCCGGTCTGGCGGCCGGGGGCGAGGCCGGACCGGTCCATTCCGCCGGCCTCACGATCGTCGACGCGGTCGACTGGCCGGTCACCGACCTGCGCGTCGACTGGGACGACGACGATCCGATCGGCCGCCTCGCGGCGCTGTGGGATCTGTGGAAGCCGCAGGCGGCGGCCTATGTGCAGCGGGCCTTGAGCCCGGACGCCGCACCGAGCTACGGGGTTCCCGGCGACGCGTGACGCCGGGGCACCCACACGAGACGAACCATCGGCGTCCCCCGACGCCCCGAGGGAGCAGGAAGAGACGATGACCGAACGCAGCCGTGACGACTGGCAGGCCGCCGCCCGAGCCCTCGACGTGCGTACCCGCGCCTTCATCGACGGCGCCTTCGTCGATGCCGTCTCCGGCGAGACCTTCGACTGCGTGAACCCGGCGACGGGCGAGACGCTGGCGAAGATCGCCGCCTGCGACGCCGCCGACGTCGACCTGGCGGTTGCCGCCGCCCGCCGCAGCTTCGAGGCCGGGGTGTGGTCGCGCACCGACCCGGCGCAGCGCAAGGCGGTACTCCTGAAGCTCGCCGACCTGCTGCGCGCCAATCTCGAGGAACTGGCGCTGCTCGAGACGCTCGACAGCGGCAAGCCGATCCGGGACACGGTCTCGGTCGACGTCCCCGGCTCCGCCGGGATCGTCCAGTGGTACGCCGAGGCGATCGACAAGATCTACGACGAAGTGGCGCCGACCGCGCCGGGCAATCTCGCCGTCGTCCGACGCGAGCCGCTCGGCGTCGTCGGTGCGGTGGTGCCGTGGAACTTCCCGCTCGACATGGCGGTGTGGAAATGCGCCCCGGCGCTCGCCGCCGGCAACTCGGTCGTGCTGAAGCCGGCCGAACAGTCGCCGCTGACGGCGCTGCGGCTGGCCGAACTGGCGTTCGAGGCGGGCGTGCCCGCCGGCGTCTTCAACGTGGTGCCGGGCTTCGGCCCGACCGCCGGCAAGGCGATCGGCCTGCACATGGACGTCGACTGCGTGACCTTCACCGGCTCGACCGAGGTCGGCAAGCTGTTCCAGATCTACGCCGGCCAGTCGAACCTCAAGCAGGTCTGGATGGAGTGCGGCGGCAAGAGCCCCAATCTCGTCTTCGCCGACTGCGACGATCTCGATGCCGCCGCCGACATGGCCGCCTTCGGCATCTTCTACAATCAGGGCGAAATCTGCTCGGCCAACTCCCGGCTCCTCGTCGAGCGCTCGATCGCCGAGGTCTTCGTCGCCAAGGTGATGGAGCGCGCCCGCGCCGTCCGCCTCGGCGATCCGCTCGATCCCGAGACCACCATGGGCGCGCTGATCGACGAGCGTCACGCCGATCGCGTCGCCGGCTGGATCGACGAGGGAAAACGCACGGCGCACCTCGCCTGCGGCGGCAATCGCGTCGTCCGCGGCGCCAGCCGCGCCTTCGTCGAGCCGACCGTCTTCACCGACGTGGCGCACGACCTGCCGATCGCCCGCGAGGAGATCTTCGGCCCCGTTCTCGTGGTCATGCCCTTCGACGACGAAGAGGAGGCGATCGCCATCGCCAACGACACGATCTACGGCCTCGCCGCCTCGGTGTGGACGTCGAACCTCAAGCGCGCCCATCGCGTCGCCGATCGCCTGAAGGCGGGCACCGTCTCGGTCAACACCGTCGACGCGCTCTCCGCCGCGACGCCCTTCGGCGGCTTCAAACAGTCCGGCTACGGCCGCGATCTGTCGCTGCACGCCTTCGACAAGTTCACCGGGCTCAAGACCACCTGGATCCGGTATTGAGAGCGAGGGCGGATCCCGCCCGTTCGAGTTGCTCGCGCGACGCCGCCGAAAGGAGTAGACGACGGTCATGCGCTACACGCTTCGGCAACTCGAGTATTTCATCGCCGCAGGCGAAACCGGTTCGATCACGCTCGCCTCGGAGCGGATCAACATCTCGCAGCCGTCGATCTCGACCGCGATCAGCCACCTCGAGCAGGAGCTCGGCGTCCAGCTCTTCGTCCGCCATCACGCCCAGGGCCTGTCGCTGACGCCGGCCGGACGGCGTCTGCTGGCCGAGGCGAAGCATCTCGTCGAGCAGGCCGAAGGGCTCTACACGGTCGCCTCCGAGGCGACCGACCAAGTGCGCGGGCAACTCTCGGTCGGCTGCATGGTGACGCTGGCGCCGATGATCATGCCCGAGCTCGCCCACGGCTTCACCTCGGCCTTTCCCGCGGCGCAGATCCGGATGCAGGAGGCCGATCAGGAACGCCTCCTCGAAGGGCTCCGCCGCGCCGAGATCGACGTCGCCGTCACCTACGATCTGCAGATCCCCGACGGCATCGACTTCGTGCCGCTGGCGAGCCTGCCGCCGCATGTGGTGGTGAGCGAGGCCCATCCCTTCGCCCGCCTGTCGGCCGTCGGTCTCCAGGACCTCGTCGACGAACCGCTCGTCCTGCTCGATCTGCCGATCAGCCGGGAATATTTCCTCGCGCTCTTCCTCAAGGAGGGGGTGCAGCCGAAGATCGCCTGGCGCTCGTCGCATCAGGACGTGGTGCGCACCATGGTCGCCAACGGCTACGGCTACACGCTCGCCAACGTCCGCCCGCGCTCCGATCACGCCCTCGACGGGCGTCGCGTCGTCCGCGTGCGGCTGTCGGGCGACCACCGCCCGATGGTGATCGGCATCGCCACGCTCGCCGGCCTGCGCAAGTCCCGCCTGCTCCAGGCCTTCGAGAGCCACTGCGCCGCCTTCGTCTCCGACGCCTACATCCCCGGCATGGTCGCCCCGGCCATCGACCGCCGCGTCAAGAAGCCCTGAGATCGCCCCCCGTCCGGCGCGCCTGCCCCCGATTTCGGGGCGCGGCGGGGCTCCGTTCGCGCCCGCATCGGGGTCCGGAAGATTGCTTAGGCCGAGCCGAAGCAGAAGGCCTGAAAAGACTATTTTTGCCGAAGAATGCGGCGTGATTAGCTCTTCATCGGAGTTGATCTACGGGGTTTCACGGAGACGCCGACGGCCGGAAAACGGCCTTCGCAACCCTCCCCGCCCCGTCGATCGCGCACCAATCCCCGGCGTCGGCCGCCCCGGCCGATCCCCGTGCCCGACGGAGATCCGTACCGATGATCCAGAAGCCTCTGCGTACCGCGACCCTGCTGGCCGGCCTCGCCGCCTCGCTCGCCTTCACCGTCCCGGCCGAAGCCGGCAAGATCCGCCTCGGCATGACCACCTGGGTCGGCTACGGCCCGCTCTTCCTCGCCCGCGACCTCGGCTACTTCAAGGAGGCCGGCGTCGACGTCGAGCTGAAGACCATCGAGGAGAGCGCCATCTACATGGCCGCCGTCGCCTCCGGCGACCTCGAAGGCATGGCATCCACCGTCGACGAGGTGATGAAGTGGCGCTCGCCCGACTTCTGCTTCAAGTCGGTCCTCGCCCTCGACGACAGCCACGGCGGCGACGGCGTGCTCGCAGCCAAGGACATCAAGTCGCTGAAGGACCTGAAGGGCAAGGAAGTGGCGATGAACGAGGGCTCGGTGTCCCAGTTCTGGTTCAACATCCTGCTCGCCAAGGAAGGCATGACCGAGAAGGACGTCAAGGTCTCCAACATGACCGCCGACGATGCCGCCGCCGCCTTCATCGCCGGCCGCGTGCCCGCCGCCGTCACCTGGGAGCCGCATCTGGGCGAGGTCCGCAAGTCGGGCAACGGCAAGGTCCTGATCGACTCCACCGCCACCCCCGGCGCCATCGTCGACACCGTCGGCCTCAAGTGCTCGGTCATCGAGAAGCAGAAGGACGACGTCGCCGCCTTCGTGAAGGCCTACTACCGCGCCATCGACTATCTCAAGGCCAATCCCGAGAAGTCCTACGCGATCATGGCCAAGGGCGTCGGCGGCTATCTGTCGAAGACCGAGGACCTCGCCGATGCGGCGAAGGGCGTCCACTTCTACGACAAGGCTCGCAACGTTGCGTTCTTCGGCGCGGCCGACAAGGGCGAGGCCGCCGATCTCATTCGGCTGGCCAACGACATCTGGGGCGGCAAGGGCATGATGAAGATGAAGGTCGACTACTCGACCCTCGTCGACGCCTCGTGGGCCACCGCCAAGTGAGGCATCGCCCCTGATCCCTCGCCGGTCGACCTCCTCGGCCGACCGGCGAACGACCGGGAGCCCGCGGGCTTCCGCCCCTTCCGCCCCGACCGGTCGCCCACACCGAGAGGAGACACCCATGAGTTCTCGGCGCACGCCCTGGGTCCTGATGACGACGCCCTTCCGGGACATCTCCCGGCGGGCGGTTCTGATCACCGGGATCGTCGTCTGGATCGCGGTCGTCGCCGGCTGGGAGATCGTCTCCCATTCCGGCCTCGTCCCGACCATGTTCCTGCCCGCGCCCGAACGGGTCTGGGCGGCCGGCGAACGGCTTCTGGCCGACGGCAGCCTGATCGTCCACACGCTGGCGAGCCTCCAGGTGGTGCTGCTCGGCTTCGTCATCTCCTCGATCGTGGCCGTGCCCATCGGTCTGTGGATGGGCAGCTACCGCGCCGTCCAGGCGGCGATCGAGCCGCTGGTCAACTTCATGCGCTATCTGCCGGTGACCTCCTTCGTGCCGCTGCTCATCCTGTGGATCGGCATCGGCATCCAGCAGCGCGTCACCGTCATCATCCTCGGTACCTTCTTCCAGCAGGTGGTGATGATCGCCGACAGCGCCCGTGCGGTGCCGCGCGATCTGATCAACGCCTCCTACACGCTCGGCACTCGCCGCAACGAGGTCGTCTGGCACGTGATCTTCCCCGCGGCGCTGCCGGAAATCCTCGACACGCTGCGCGTCACGCTCGGGTGGGCCTGGTCCTATCTCGTGGTGGCCGAACTCGTCGCCGCCTCGTCGGGCCTCGGCTACATCACCATCAAGGCCATGCGCGGCTTCCAGGTCGACGTGATCTTCCTGGCGATCGCCACCATCGGCGTGCTCGGCCTGATTTCCGATCTCCTCTTCCGCTTCCTCCGCCGGAGGGCCGCACCATGGGCCGAATGATGATCGACACCCGACACGCCGCACCGGTCGACGAGACCGCCGTCGAGCTCTTCCCGCGCCATCATCGCCGCCCCGGCGACGATCCCGCCCGGCTCGCCATCGAGAACGTCACGCTCCGCTACGGCGGCGAGCGCGGCACCCTCGCGGTCGACGACGTCTCGTTCGACGTCGACAAGAACGAGTTCTGCGTCATCGTCGGCCCGTCGGGCTGCGGCAAGTCGAGCCTGCTCTATCTCGCCGCCGGCCTGACCGAGGTGACCGCCGGCGACATCCGCGTCGACGGCCGCGCCGTCAGCGAACCCGGTCCCGATCGCGGCATGGTCTTCCAGGGCTACACGCTGTTTCCCTGGATGACGGTCAGGGCCAACGTCGAATACGGACCGAAGCGCAAGGGCCTGGGCAAGGCCGAGCGCCGGGCGATCGCCGAACGCTTCATCGAGGAGGTCGGCCTCGCCCCGTTCGCCGACGCCTATCCCTCGCAGCTCTCCGGCGGCATGAAGCAGCGCGTGGCGCTCGCCCGCGCGCTCGCCAACGATCCCGACGTGCTGCTGATGGACGAGCCCTTCGGCGCGCTCGACAGCCAGACGCGCGGCACCATGCAGAAGCTGCTGCTGCGGGTCTGGGAGCACACCCAGAAGACCGTGCTCTTCGTCACCCACGACATCGACGAGGCGATCCTGCTCGGCGATCGGGTGGTGGTGATGACGGCGCGTCCCGGCCGCATCAAGGCCGAGATCCCGGTCCGGTTCGAGCGTCCGCGTTCGATGGATCTGGTGCTCGAGCCCGAGTTCATCGCACTGAAGCGGCGTATCCTCGGTCTCCTCCACGACGAGATCGACGAAGACCACTGAGCGAGTATCGCGGCTCGTCGGCCGCGGACCGGCGTCGATCGGGAGATCTCTCGTGCTGACCATCCATTCTCCCCACCACGCGCTGCGCGCGGCGACGACGGAGCTCGCCGGCGGGCTGCTGGTGCGCCCCTTCGAGTGTCCCGAACGCGTCGCCTTCGTGCTCGACCGCCTGGCCGAAACCGGGCTCGGGGACATCGTCGAGCCGCGCGACTTCGGCCTCGAGCCGATCCTGCGCGTCCACGACGGCGACTTCGTCGACTTCCTCGCCCGCGCCTGGGACGACTGGAAGGCGAGCGGCGCGCAAGGCGAGGCGATCCCCATCGTCTGGCCGGCACGGCGGATGTCGACCCGGGTTCCCCGCGAGATCGGCGGGCGGCTCGGCCACTACGCCCTGGCGGCCGAAACCTCGATCTCCGACGGCACCTGGGAAGCCGCGCGCGCCTCGGCGAACGTGGCGCTCGAGGCGACGGAGCGGGTGCGGGCGGGCGACCGGGCTGTCTTCGGCCTCTGCCGTCCGCCGGGCCATCACGCCGCCCGCGACATGTACGGCGGCTACTGCTTCCTCAACAACGCCGCCATCGCCGCGCAGCGGCTGCGCGACGGCGGTGCGGCGCGGGTGGCGATCCTCGACGTCGACTTCCATCACGGCAACGGCACGCAGGACATCTTCTTCGACCGCGGCGATGTGTTCTATGCCTCGATCCACGGCGACCCAGCCGAGACCTTCCCCTATTTTCTCGGCCATGCCGACGAGATCGGGATCGGCGCCGGCGAAGGCTCCAATCTCAACCTGCCGCTCGGCCCCGGCACGGGCTGGGACGTGTGGGGCGGCGCGCTCTCCCACGCGCTCGACCGGGTGGTCGCCTTCGGCGCCGATGCGCTGGTCGTGTCGCTCGGGGTCGACACCCACGAGGCCGATCCGCACGGCTTCTTCCGGCTGACGAGCGACGACTTCCTGCGGCTCGGCGCGCGGATCGGTCGGGTCGGGTTGCCGACGGTCTTTCTGATGGAAGGCGGCTATGCCGTCGCCGAACTCGGCGTCAATGCCGTCAACGTCCTCACGGGGTTCGAGAATGCCTGAGACCACGCCCTACGGCGGCCGATACGACATCCTGTTCGAGCCGGTGAAGATCGGCCCGCTCACCGCGCGCAACCGCTTCTATCAGGTGCCCCACTGCAACGGCATGGGCTACCGCGATCCGACCGCGCTCGCCCACATGCGCGGGCTGAAGGCCGAGGGCGGCTGGGCGGTCGTGTGCACCGAGCAGGTCGAGTTCCACCACACGTCCGAGATCACCCCCTTCATCGAGCTGCGTCTGTGGGACGACCGCGACATCCCGGCGCTCGCCCGCATGGCCGACAAGATCCACGAACACGGGTCGCTCGCCGGCATCGAACTCGCCTACAACGGCATGAACGGGCCCAATCTCTATTCGCGCGAGGTACCGATGGGTCCGGCGCATCTGCCGGTCGCCACCTTCACCTACGATCCGGTGCAGGCCCGGCGGATGGATGCGACCGACATCCGCAACCTGCGGCGCTGGCACCTCGAGGCGGTGAAGCGGGCGAAGCGCGCCGGCTTCGACCTGATCTACGTCTACGCCGCCCACGCGCTCGGCTTCCTGCACCACTTCCTGTCGCGTCGTTTCAACGACCGCACCGACGAATACGGCGGCTCGATCGAGAACCGCGTGCGCCTGTTGCGCGAGATCGTCGAGGAGACCAAGGACGCGGTCGGCGACACCTGCGCCGTGCCGGTCCGCATCTCGGTCGACGAGTTGCTCGGCAACGGCGGGCTCGAGGTCGCCGAGGTCGAGGACATGATCGGCCTCGTCGGCGATCTGCCCGATCTGTGGGACGTGACGCTCGCCGGCTGGGAGAACGACAGCCGCACCTCCCGCTTCGCCGAGGAAGGCGCGCAGGAGCCCTTCATCTCCGGCATCCGCCGGCTGACGTCGAAGCCGATCGTCGGGGTGGGGCGCTACACCTCGCCCGACCGCATGGTGAGCCTCGTCAAGAAGGGCATCATGGACATGATCGGCGCGGCGCGACCGTCGATCGCCGATCCCTTCCTGCCCAACAAGATCCGCGAAGGCCGGCTCGAGGACATCCGCGAGTGCATCGGCTGCAACATCTGCGTCTCCGGCGACTTCACCCAGTCGCCGATCCGCTGCACCCAGAACCCGACCATGGCCGAGGAATGGCGCAAGGGCTGGCATCCGGAGCGGGTGAAGCCGAAGGGCTCCGATCAGTCGGTGCTGATCGTCGGCGCCGGCCCCGCCGGCCTCGAGGCGGCACAGGTGCTCGGCAAGCGCGGCTACGACGTGACGTTGGCGGAGGCCGGGACCGAACTCGGCGGCCGCGTGGTGCAGGAGGCGAAGCTCCCCGGTCTCGCCGCCTGGATCCGGGTGCGCGACTGGCGCAAGCTCCAGCTCGACCAGTTGCCCAACGTCGAGATCTTCTTCGACAGCCGGCTCACCGCCGAGAACGTGCTGGAGTTCGGCTTCCCCCGCGTGGTGGTGGCGACCGGTGCGACCTGGCGGGCCGACGGCGTCGGTCATCGCCACACCCGGCCGATCCCCATCGCCCCCGGCGCGCGGGTCTTCTCGCCCTCCGACGTGATGGCCGGACGTCTGCCCGAAGGCGGCTCGGTCGTCGTGTTCGACGACGACCACTACTACATGGGCGGCGTCATGGCCGAGCTGATGGCCGAGAAGGGGTTCAAGACCACCTACGTCACCCCGGCGTCGGAGGCCTCGACCTGGACCCGCAACACGATGGAGCAGCACTTCATCCAGACGCGGCTCCTCGAAAAGGGCGTCGAGATCCGCGCCTTCGCCTCGCTCGACGCGGTCGAGCCGGGCGTGGCGGTGACCTCCTGCGTCTTCACCGGACGCGAGACCCGTCTCGAGGCCGATGCGGTGGTGCTGGTCACCGCCCGTCTGCCGAACGAGGCGCTGGTCCTCGACCTGAAGGCGCGCGCCGCCGACTGGGCCGACGCGGGTCTCGCGAGCGTCACGGCGATCGGCGATGCGCTCGCCCCGGCGACCATCGCGCATGCCACTTACGCCGGTCGCCGCTACGCCGAAGAACTCGACACGGCGCCGCTGCCGGAGGGCGCCCTGCCCTTCCGCCGCGAGATCGCCGAACTGCTTCCCCTCGATTGAAGGACCTCCGACCCATGTCGCTCACCGCCTTCCGTCTCGCCGATCCGGTCCCCGCACTCGACGCCTGGGGCGCGCCGGAGGATATCGGCGCCACCACGCTCGAGGGGCCGATCGCCTGTTCCGGCGTCTTCACGCTGGGCGGGCCGACGACCCCGGTCTTCGGCGGGCTCTATGCCGCGACCCGTGGCCGCTACCGCGTCGTCTACGCCTTCGACGAACACGCGACGCTGGTCGAGGGCACGCTCGCCATCACCGACGAGGCGACCGGCGCCACCACGGTCTACGGGCCCGGCGACGGCTGGATCGTCGCCGCCGGGACACCCGTCGTCTGGGAGATCCGCTCCGAGCGCATCGTCAAGAGCTGGCTCGGCGTGATGCACGCCGCCGCCTGATCCGTCGTCCCCGTCTCTGCCGAAGCGCGACGCCGCCGCTCCCTCGGCGGCGAACGGGAAGCCTTGTCCGCGTGAAGGTCGACGTCTGGTTCAGGAAAACAGAAGCACCGAAGAAGAAAACAATATTTTCCAAAAGCGACGGTGAATTCTAGAAAATCCCCACACACCGCCTTTCGAGGCCGCGTTTCCACCCAGAATCTGAGAGGTTGTCGCACATGTCGGTCGAGACGATCGAGACACTCATCATCGGCGGCGGTCAGGCCGGTCTGGCGATGAGCGAGCAGCTGGGCAAGAAGTCTCTGCCTCACCTTGTGGTCGAGCGTAACCGGATCGCCGAGCGTTGGCGCTCGGAGCGCTGGGATTCGCTCGTCGCCAACGGACCGGCGTGGCACGACCGCTTCGCCTCCAAGACCTTCGACCACATCGATCCGGACGGTTTCGCGCCCGCCTCGATGATCGTCGACTATCTCGAGGAACATGCCCGCGAGATCGGCGCGCCGGTGCGCTGCGGCGTGGAAGTGAAGCGCGTGACGCGCAAGACCGACGGTTCGGGCTTCGTCGTCGAGACCTCCGCCGGCACGATCGAGGCGAAGAACGTGGTGGCGGCGACCGGCCCGTTCCAGAAGCCGATCATTCCGCCGGTGGTGCCGGAAAGCGCCGGCGTCGTGCAGATCCACTCGGCCCACTATCGCAATCCGCAGCAGCTGCCGGAGGGCGCGGTGCTGGTGATCGGCGCCGGATCCTCGGGCGTGCAGATCGCCGACGAGCTGCGCAAGGCCGGCCGTCGGGTGCATCTCTCCGTCGGCCCGCACGATCGCCCGCCGCGGCGCTATCGCGGCCGCGACTTCGTCTGGTGGCTCGGTGCGCTCGGCATGTGGAACGCCGAGGCCGTCACGCCCGGCATGGAACACGTCACCATCGCGGTGTCGGGCGCCGACGGCGGCCACACCGTCGATTTTCGCCGCCTCGGCCACGACGGCATCGTGCTCCACGGCATGGCAGAAGGCTTCGCCGACGGCACGATGCGCTTCGCCCCCGACCTCGCCGCCAACATCGCGGGCGGTGACCGTAGCCTCTTTTCGATGCTCGACGCCGCCGACGCGCACATCGCCAAGGAAGGGCTCGACCTGCCGGAGGAGCCGGAGGCGCGGGTGGTGATCGACGATCCCGACTGCGTGACGAACCCGATCCTCGCGCTCGACTTCGCCGCCGCCGGCATCGGGTCGATCGTCTGGGCGACCGGCTACGGCCTCGACTTCGACTGGCTCGAGGTCGGCGCGTTCGACGACAAGGGCCGCCCGATCCACCATCGCGGCATCTCGCCGGAGCCGGGTCTCTACTTCCTCGGCCTCGCCTGGCTGTCGCGGCGCGCGTCGCCCTTCATCTGGGGCGTCTGGCACGACGCGGCGCACCTCGCCGAAGACATCGCGGCGCGGCGCTGATCGGCCGTCTCGGCCTTCGACGGGGGGCATTGAGCCTCCCGTCGCGCGGGTAGCGTCGGCGGATCGGCCGTCAGCTCCGGGGCCAACGCCCGGTGAAGCTGCCGGCGGCGAGAACCTCGGCGGGATCGTCGGGGTCGTAGGCGATGGTGATGTGATAGGTGCCGGTGGCCCCCTTGTGGGTCACCTCCCGGGCCCGGGCATAGATCGTGGTGCCGAACTTGGTCGGCCGGAAGAACGACAGATCCGACCCCGTCGTCATGATGTAGCCGCGGTGCCAGGCGGCCGCGCCGAAGGCGAGATCGGCCAGCGTCCACAGCGCACCACCGTGGCCGGTACCGTGGGCATTGAGATGTTCGTGGCGAACGGCCATGGCGAGCAACGCCGTGCCGGCGGCGATCTCGACCACCTCGATCCCCAGCGGAGCCGAGAACGGGTTGCGGGCGAAGAGATCGGTGATCGCGGCGACCAGTGCCGGGTCGCTCGGCGCGATCGGCCGGTGCGAGGGGCGGCCGGACGTCATCGGCCGGCCTCGGCGCCGCGCGCCGCCTCGATCTCGTGCCAGCGTTCGGCGCCGGCGGGGGTCGCGAGGCCGGCCATGACGACGTCGAGGTCGGCCGCGACATGGGCGTCGAGGTCGGTGCGGCCCTTGAAGTACCAGCTCTTCGACGCCCAGCGGTGGGCGATCATCACGATCTGATGGGTGACGACGTCGAGCTTGCGGACGAGGCCGGCCCTCATGCGGGCGACCAGGGTCTCGACGACGATGTCGGAGACTTCGCGCTCGCGATCCTGGACCAGCAGACGCCGATCGGGCGTGAGCAGATGGGCCGAACGATAGGCGATCACCGTCGCGGCACGATGGCGGTCGACGATCCGCGTGAAGGCGTCGATCAGGCGCACCAGGCACTCCAGCGGATCGACGACGCCCTCGATCGCCGCCGGCAGCTCGAGGCGGTGATCCTCCAGCACCCGCAGCAGGACCAGCAGCAGCACGTCCTCCTTCTCGCGCACGTAGAGATAGACCAGCCCGGAGGAGAAGCCGGCGCGTTCGGCGATGTCCTTGATCGTCGTGCGGCGGAAGCCCTGTTCGGCGAAGAGATCGGTCGCGGCGGCGACGATCTGCGCCCGCCGCTTTTCGACGAGATCGAGATCTTCGACGACGGAGGTGACGTCGGGCTTCATGGGGCGGATCCATCGGTTGGTGGGGGCCGTGGGCGGCCGCTCGATGACATCGATACAGTCGTCACTCGTCGTCGCGCTCAACGGTTCAGGAAGTCGGCCACCCGCTTCTCGGTGCCGGGCTTCATCATCAACACTCCGATGCCACCGATCTCGGCCTCGGCGCCTTCCGCCGACATGCGGTCGGCGATGCGGATGCAGGACTTGGCGACGGTGATCGCGTCGACCGAAAGGCCCGCCGCACGGCTCGCGACGTTGTTGGCCACCTCGGCGAAATCGACGGCATGGGCGGACCACTGGACGAGTCCCACCCGTTCGGCCTCTCGACCGTCGAGGAGATCGCCGGAGAGGATGATCCGGGCGGCCAACCCGGCGCCGCACAATGCGGTGAGGCGCTGCGTTCCGCCGGCACCGGGGAGCAGGCCGACCTTGGCCTCGGGCAGACCGAGCTTGGCGTGGTGTGCGGCGATGCGCAGGTCGCAGGCGAGCGCCAGCTCGAGACCGCCGCCGAGCGCATGGCCCTCGATCTCGGCGATGGTCACCTTGGGCAGCGCGGCGAGGCGATCGAAGGTGCGATGGAACGAGCGCACCGTCTCGACCATCGCCGAGGCTCCCTCCTCGTGGCCGACGCGCGTGCCGACGAGACGCAGGTCGGCGCCGGCGCAGAAGACGCGTTGGTCCGAGCGGATGCGCAGCACCGCGATGTTCGGATCGGCCTCGACCACGGCGAAGGCGTCGAGAAGCGCGGCCAGCGTGGCGTCGTCGATGGCGTTCATCGGCGGACGGCAGAGCGTCAACGTGGCGATCGGACCCGCGACGTCGAGCGAGACGCGTCGGGACTGGGGATCTCGGGGAGCGGAAGTCATTCCTGGCAACCTCATGGAGAGCGGGTCGAGACGCGTTTCACGAATCCAAGTCGACGACGATCTTGCCGAACTGGCGGCCGGCCTCGAGGCGATCGAGCGCGGCGTGGACGTCGGCGAGGGCGAAGCGGCGATCGATCGGCGGGCGGAAGAGGCCGCGCTCGCAGACCGCCAGGAGCGCGCGGAACTCCTCGAAGTTGCCGTGGGTCGAGCCGAAGACCTGCAACTGGCGGATGAACAGGCGGCGCAGGTCGGCCGGCGGCATGTCGCCCGACGTCGCACCGCAGGTGACGATCCGCCCGCCGCGCACCAGCGACTTCAGAGCCGCGCCCCACACCGCCTCGCCGACGTTCTCGATCACCACGTCGACGCCGCGTCCGCCGGTCAGTTCCATCACCCGCTCGGCGATCGGCTCACGCGAACCGTCGATGCCGGCGTCGGCGCCGAGGGTCTTCGCCCAGGCGAGCTTCTCGGGGTCGCGCGAAGTGACGACGGCGCGGGCGCCGATCATCTTCGAGAAGAGCAGCGCCGAGGCGGAGACCGCACCGCCGATGCCGAAGATCAGCACCGTCTCGTGCGTCTTCAGGGCCGCCTTGCCGAAGACCATGCGCCAGGCGGTGAGCGGCGCCGTCGACAGTGCCGCCGCCTCGGCCCAATCGAGCGAGGTCGGTTTGGCGAAGAGGTTCTCGACCGGTACGCAGACGAATTCGGCGAGCGTGCCGTCGCGGTGCTCACCCATGAACTTCATCGAGGTGCACAGCACATGGTCGCCGGCGAGGCAGAATTCGCAGCGGCCGCAGCCGATGCCGGGATGGATCACCACGGCGTCGCCGGCCTTCAGGCGGCGTTCGTCGGCGTCGACCTCGACCACCTCACCGGCACCGTCGAGCCCCATGATCTGCGGCAAGGCATGGGTTATGCCTGCGCCGCTGTCTCGCATGTAGAGATCGACGCGGTTCAGGCCGGCGGCGCGGATACGCACCAGCGCTTCGCCGGGCCGCCGTCGCGGGACGGGTCGCGTGCCGATCTCGACCACCTCGTTGCCGCCGTGCCCGACGATCGTCACGGCTCGCATGAACGTCATGCCCCTCCCCCCGAACGCATGGACGGTCGGCTCCACGCCTCCGCCCTCCCCTGGATCGCGTCCGCTTCTTCGGCGGATCGCCGGTTGCCGCCGCGGCGCACTTGATCGCCCCGACGGCATGTGTCATTGCGGGATCGGACCTCGCGCCGTTCGGCGCCAATTCGTCGATCCCGCCGATGTTCATCCGGATCCGCCGCTCTCCGTCCGCGCGACACACGACCGACCGGTCGAGCATCGTCGTTCGGCGCCGATCGTCCGGCCGGCCGTCAACCGACCATCGAGAGGCCGCCGGAGACCGAGATCACCTGGCCGGTGACGTAGGACGCCGCGTCCGAGGCGAAGAACAGGATCGCCCCCGGCAGATCCTCCGGCTGGCCGATGCGACCGAGCGGGATGGAGCGGCGGAACGCTTCGGCGAGCTTCTCCGGGTTGCCGGCGCCCTTCTTGTAGTCCTCGAAGAGGGCCGTCTCGGTCGGGCCGGGACAGACGACGTTGAAGGTGATCTGGTCGCGGGCGTGTTCGCGGGCGAGCGTCTTGGTGAAGGCGACGAGCGCGGCCTTGCAGGCGGCGTAGACGGCTTCGCCGGACGAGCCGACACGCGCCGCGTCCGACGCGATGTTGACGACGCGGCCGGCCTTGCGGGCCGCCATGCCCGGCAGAACCACGTGGTGCATGTTGAGCGCGCCGACGAGGTTGATGGCGATCAGGCGATCCCAGTCGGAGGCGGTCGTCTGCAGGAAGGGCTTGAAGACGTCCCAACCGGCATTGTTGACCAGGACGTCGATCGGGCCGAATTCGGCTTCGGTGGCGGCGACCGCCGCCTCGACGCCGGCCCGATCGGTGATGTCGCAGGCATGGGCCCGCGCCGTCCCTCCGGCCGCGACGATCTCGGCGACGGTGCGCTCGGCGGCGGCGAGGTCCCGGTCGTAGACCGCCACTCTGCCACCGGCCGCCGCAAAACGGCGGCAGGTCGCCCCGCCGATTCCACCACCACCACCCGTGACGACGATCGTCTTTCCCGCAAAATCTGCCATGTCGGTTTCTACCCCGTGAGAACAATATATCAATGCTATGATACAATTACTATCGTGTCAATGCATTGATATATTCGTTCGAGATCCTATCCTCGGGTCCTCCGGACGCCCCCCAGCCAGCGAGTGCCGCCGATGAACGACCCCGTGACCCGATCCGAGAAGATCCGCTTCGAGGTGGCCAACCGCTTGTTCTTTCGGCTCTATCAGTGCTCTAACCTGATGCACAAGAACGGCACGCGGCACATGGGCGACTTCGGCGCGACGACCCAGCAATGGGCCGTTCTGGGCGCGCTCGCCCGTCCGCTGGTGCACGAGAAGGGGATGTCGGTGAAGGAACTCATCGAGTTCCTGCTGCTCAGCCGGCAGAATCTCACCGCCGTGCTCGATCGGCTCGAGGCGCGCAAGTGGATCGAGCGGGTCAAGGACCCGGAGGACGGCCGCGCCCGCCTCATCCGCCTCTCGGAGGAGGGAAATCGGGTGTGGGCCTCGATGCAGGGGCCGATCGAGGCCTTCTACACCGACGCGCTGGCGGAGCTGAGCGACGCCGAGCAGGTCCAACTGCATCAGTTGCTCGACCGGCTGAAGATCGGGCTCGAGGCGGTGTGAGGTCGGAAAAGCCCGCGCCGGAGCCCGGCCTGAACGCTCTGTGCGTCATGCCCCGTCGAGCGGCGCCGGGCTCGGTGAAGCCCCGACACCACCGTCGGTGAGCGCAGGTCCGTGAGAGCCGTCCCCGAGGCGGCCGTGACGGGCTCAGGGCCCGCGCTTGGCCAGTTCCGCCGCGAGTTCCGGCAGGGCCTGGAAGATGTCGGCGACGAGGCCGTAGTCGGCGACCTGGAAGATCGGCGCCTCTTCGTCCTTGTTGATCGCGACGATCACCTTGCTGTCCTTCATGCCGGCGAGGTGCTGGATCGCGCCGGAGATGCCGCAGGCGACGTAGAGCTCGGGGGCGACGACCTTGCCGGTCTGGCCGACCTGCCAGTCGTTCGGCGCGTAGCCGGCATCGACCGCGGCGCGCGACGCACCGATCGCGGCGCCGAGCCTGTCGGCGACCGGCTCGATGTAGATGCCGAAGTTCTCGCGGTTGGCGATGGCACGGCCGCCCGAGACGATGATCTTGGCGCTCGTCAGCTCCGGACGGTCGGACTTCGACAGTTCTTCGCCGACGAAGGACGACAGCGCCGGATCGGCCGGAACCGAGACCGCCTCGATCGCCGCGGCGCCGCCCTTGGCCGTCGCCTGGAACGACGCCGTGCGCACCGTGATCACCTTCTTGGCGTCGGACGACTTCACCACCTGGATGGCGTTGCCGGCATAGATCGGACGCTCGAACGTGTCGGCGGCGACCACCTTGGTGATCTCGGAGATCTGCGACACGTCGAGGAGGGCTGCGACGCGCGGCAGCACGTTCTTCGCCGTCGTCGTCGCGGCCGCGACGATCGCGTCGTAGGGACCGGCGAGGGCGACGATCAGCGCCGCCATCGGCTCGGCGAGCTGATGGTCGAGGTGGGCGGCTTCCGCCGTGAGGACCTTGGCGACGCCGGAGAGGGTCGCGGCCTCCGCGGCGATCGCGCCGACGCTGCTGCCGGCGACCAGCACGTGCACGTCGCCACCGATGGCGGCGGCGGCGGTCAGCGCCTTGGCGGTCGCGTCCTTGAGGGAGACGCCGTCGTGTTCGGCGATCAGGAGAACGGTCATGGTTCGGGTCCCTCTCAGATGACGCCGGCTTCGTCGGCGAGCTTGGCGACGAGTTCGGCGACCGAACCCACCTTGACGCCGGCCTTGCGGGCGGCGGGCTCGCGCGTCTCGAGGACGGCGAGGCGCGGCGTGGCGTCGACGCCGTAGTCGGCGGGCGACTTCTCGTCGATCGGCTTCTTCTTTGCCTTCATGATGTTGGGCAGCGAAGCGTAGCGCGGCTCGTTGAGGCGCAGGTCGGTGGTGACGATCGCCGGCATCTTCAGCGACACGGTCTGCAGACCGCCGTCGACTTCGCGGGTGACCGCGACGGTGTCGCCGGAAACCTCGACCTTCGAGGCGAAGGTGCCCTGGGCGAGACCGGTCAGCGCCGCCAGCATCTGGCCGGTGGCGTTGGTGTCGTCGTCGATCGCCTGCTTGCCGAGGATGACCAGGCCGGGCTGTTCGGCCGCGACGATGCCCTTGAGGATCTTGGCGACGGCGAGCGGCTCGACGGCGCCCTCGGCCTTGACCAGGATGCCGCGGTCGGCGCCCATGGCGAGACCGGTGCGCAGCGTCTCCGACGCCTGCGCCGGGCCGATCGAGACCACCACGATCTCGGTGGCGATGCCCTTCTCCTTCAGGCGGATCGCCTCTTCGACGGCGATCTCGTCGAACGGGTTCATCGACATCTTGACGTTGGCGAGATCGACGCCCGAA
Organism: Pinisolibacter sp. DMC19; assembly: GCF_056313985.1. Taxonomy (NCBI): domain Bacteria; kingdom Pseudomonadati; phylum Pseudomonadota; class Alphaproteobacteria; order Hyphomicrobiales; family Ancalomicrobiaceae; genus Pinisolibacter; species Pinisolibacter sp. DMC19. Next base: position 100,987 of record NZ_JBQUZF010000008.1, read on the forward strand.
CCGTCCGGCTTCACCCGGATCTTCACGTTGTAGTCGACCACCCGCTTCACGGGCACGAGAATCTTCATGGGGTCGCTCGTCGTCTCGGGAAATGGAAAGTGCGGGGCCCGACGGGAGGATGGGCCGAGCCCCGCGCGCGGGAAGGGCTCAGCCCTTCTTCACGTAGTGGCGGCGGAAGTCGGGCTTGCGCTTCTCGCGGAAGGCGACGCCGCCCTCCTTCGACTCGTCGGTGTCGTAGTAGAGGCTGAGCGCCGCCATCCCCATCGACGAAATACCGCGAATGCTCTCGGTGTCGGCGTTGAACGACCGCTTGGCCAGCGCGATGGCGGTCGGCGAACGCTCGACCAGCTCGGCGCACCAGCGATCGACCTCGGCGTCGAGTTCGTCGTGCGGAACCACGGCGTTGACGAGACCCATCGCCAGGGCTTCGGCCGCGGTGTAGCGCCTGTTGAGGTACCAGATCTCGCGGGCCTTCTTCTCGCCGACGCAGCGGGCGAGATAGGCGGTGCCGAAACCCGGGTCGACCGAGCCGACCTTGGGGCCGACCTGGCCGAGCTGGGCCTTGTCGGAGGCGATCGACAGGTCGCAGATCGTGGCGAGCACGTTGCCGCCGCCGATGGCGAAGCCGTTGATGCGGGCGATCACCGGCTTCGGCACGTCGCGGATCAGGCTCTGCAACTCGTCGATCGGCAGACCGATGGTGCCGCGGCCGCTGTACTGGCCATCGTGGGAGGCGGAGGACTGGTCACCGCCGGTGCAGAAGGCCTTGTCGCCGGCGCCGGTCAGCACGATCACCGAGATCGAGCGATCCCAGCCGGCGGTCTGGAAGGCGTGGATCAGTTCCTCGACCGTCTCGGCGCGGAAAGCATTGTACTTGTCCGGCCGGTTGATGGTGATGCGGGCGACGCCCTCCGGCCGCACTTCGTAGAGAATGTCCTGATAGTCCATGAAACGAACTCCTGATCCCGGCGAGCCGCCGGCGTCGTGAAGAAGACGGATCGCTCAGGCCGTGCCCTTGGCCATGTCGCGCAGCTTGAATTTCTGGATCTTGCCCGACGGCGTGCGCGGAACGTCTTCGACGATCTCGAGCCGCTCGGGGATGTACTGGATCGCCATCTTCTGCTCCTTGAGATAGGCGACCATCTCGTCGAAGGAGAAGGTCGCCCCGGGGCGCAGGATGACGTAGGCGCAGGCGCGCTCGCCGAGGCGGGCGTCGGGAAAGCCGACGATGGCGACGGTGGCGACGGCGGGATGCTTGAACAGCATGTCCTCGACCTCGACCACGGGGATGTTCTCGCCGCCGCGGATGATGATGTCCTTGGACCGGCCGGCGATGCGGATGTAGCCGTCGGCGTCCATGCGGGCGATGTCGCCGGTGTCGAACCAGCCTTCGCGGTCGATCTGGGCGAGGCCCGGACGCTTCATGTAGCCGATGAAGTTGGAGCAGCCGCGTACCTGGAGCTGGCCCTCCTCGCCGACGGGCACGGCACGGCCGGCGGGATCGACGACGCGAACCGCCATCCCGGGCAGCGGGCAGCCGTCGGTGGAGGTGACCTTCTCCTCCGGATCCTCGAGACGGGTGGTGGTGACGGCGCCGTTCTCCGACATGCCCCAGGCCGAGATCACCGCCGCGCCGAGCGCCCGGCGGGCCTTGGTGACCAGCGGCCGCGGGATCGGCGCGCCGGCCGAGACGAAGATGCGCAACGTCGGCGTCGACGTTCCCGTGGCGATGCAGTGGTCGGAGAGATCGTTGAGGAAGGGGGTGGCGCCCATGGTGAAGGTCGCCTGCTCCTCCGAGATCTGTTTCGCCATGGTGGCGGCGACGAAGACGTCCTGGAGGACGGCGGTGGCGCCGAGCATCGCCGGCAGCACGAGGCCGTACATGAAGCCGAGCTGGTGAGCCATCGGCGACGGCATGTGGATGACGTCGCCCTCGCCGAGATGGAGTCGATCGGCGAAGGGCACGAGATTGGAGAGCATGGTGTTGGAGGTGTGGCTCACCCCCTTGGGCTCACCGGTGGTACCGGAGGTGTAGAGGAGCTGGATCACCGCATCGGCCGACAGTCGGCGCGACCGCAACGCCGCGCGTTCGGCCTCGGAGGCGTCGTTGGCGATCAGGCGATCGAAGGATTCCTCGCCTTCGCCGTCGACCACCACCACATGGGCGAGCGTCGGCACCTGCGCCTTCACCGCCAGGGCGATGGCGCGATGGTCGACGGTGCGGAACTTCGCCGGGACGACGAGGACCTTGCTCTCGGCGAGGCCGAGCATGAAGGTCAGCTCGCGTTCGCGAAAGATGATCATCAGCGGGTTCGACACCGCGCCGAGCTTGAGCGCGGCGAGATGCAGCACCGTGAACTGCCACCAGTTGGGCAATTGGAACGAAACGACGTCGCCTTCGCCGACGCCGCGGCGGGCGAGGCCGACGGCCACGTGATCCGACAGCCGGTCGAGATCGGCGTAGGTCAGGCGCGTCTCGTCGGCCTGTTCGGCGCGGGTGGCGATCACCGCGACCTTGCCTCCGAGGTGGGCGACGTTGCGTCGGAAATGATCGAGCAGTGTCTCGTCCCGCCACTGGCCCGCGGCGATCATGGTTTCGCGCCGCGCCGTCACTCCGAGATCGTTGGACATCGTTTCTCCTCCCTGGCGCTCTCGCGGCGCCTCGTTTCTCAGGCTGCCGCGGCGCGCAGCGCTTCGCGGGCGATGATGAGCTTCATGATCTGGGCGGTGCCGTCGCCGATCTGCAGGCCGAGCACGTCGCGCATCCGTTGCTCGAACGGCAGGCCGACGTCGTAGCCGGCGTGACCGTGCAGCAGCAGACAGGTGTTGACCACCTCGTAGGCGAGCTTCGGCGGCCACCACTTGCACATCGCCGCCTCCTTGGTGTGGGGCAGCCCCGCGTCCTTGGCGGCGAGGGTCTTGAAGCAGAGGAGCCGCGCCGCCTCGACGAGGGTCTCGGCCTCGGCGAGCGGGAAGGTGACGCCCTGATTGTCGCTGAGCGGCCTGCCGAAGGCCTTGCGCTCCTGGACGTATTTCCACGTCTCGGCGAGCGAGACGCGCGCCACCGACAGGCACTGCAGGCCGATCAGCGCACGCGAGAAGTCGAAGCCCTGCATCACCTGGACGAAGCCCGAACCCTCCCGGCCCAACATGTGGGTCGCCGGCACGCGGACGCCGTCGAAGAAGATCGACCCGCGGCCGATGGCGAGCTGGCCGAGATCGTCGAAACGGGTGGTCGAGATGCCCGGCGCCTTCATGTCGACGAGGAAGGCCGAGATGCCGTGGGCGCGGGATTCGACCGTGCCGGTGCGGGCGAAGACCACCGCCCAATCGGCCTGGTCGGCCATCGAGATCGAGGTCTTCTCGCCGGTCAGCACCCAGTGATCGCCGTCGCGCACCGCCTTGAGGCGCAGCGAGGCGGCGTCCGATCCGCCCTGCGGCTCGGTGAGCGCGATGCAGAGCAGCACCTCGCCGGCGACGACCTTCGGCAGAAGGTCGGCCGCGATCTCGGGCGCCGCATGGCGCGACAGGATGGCGCCGCAGAGCGACGAGAGGAGCTGGACGTAGCCGACGTTGAAGTCGCCCTCGGCGATCGCCTCGAGCACCACGCCGGCGGTGACGTGGTCGACGCCGAGACCGCCGTAGGTCTCCGGGAACTCGACGCCGATGAGACCGATCTCGCCCATCTGCCGACGCAGCGCGATCGGAACGGTCGCCGCCTTCTCGCGAGCCTTGTAGGTCGGAGCGAGGACGTCGGCGGCGAAGCGCGCCGCGGTTTCTCGGAAGGCGAGTTGGTCCGCGGTGAGCGCGAACTGGGGCGTGGATGCGATGGAAGCGGCCGGATCGGTCATGGTCGTCCCGTCTCGATGGCGTCGTTGCGCAGAAGGGATGGCCACCGTGGCCGGGCGCGGTCGTGCCGGATCCGTCCGGACCCTCGCTCGATCGCTCCACCCTTCGATTTTATATAAATGCATTGTCGTAGTTCGTGGTGACCATATGGCGGTCGAATTTTCGTGTCAAGGTATTGCTATATATTTTCGATCGACCATGGTCCGACCGCTCTTGTCGGGGTGCGGCTCGAGATTGGGGAGACGTCCGCGTCGCACGCGACCGGTCGTGATTGACGGCCCGACCGCAGCCGCCTCCCCGTCGCTGACCTGCGACGGCTGGTGGGACGAGCAGGAGCAGGCGGACCGCGCCGCCAGACCGAAAGCGTCGAGCCTCCGACGAGCCCGTCACAGGGCCCACCGACACGTCCGCACGAGCCGTGGAGGGGGCGAGACACTTCCGCATGGCGGGCGAAGAGCAGAAATGCCCACGATGTCGAGGGTCGGTGGCGGTGTGTGCAGTCGAGCGCGAACCGGTCTCGGAATTCCCTGCTCGCAGGGAACTCCGGCCGACCTTGGCGTGCGAAGACCCGCCACGGCAACAAAAGAAACCCAATTCGTCAATGGGATATCGAGAATATTCCCGGCGCCCGCGAGCCGAGAGGGCGCCGGCGGATTCGGGGACCGGCCGGCGCGTCGATGCGACGGAACAAGGAGGGTGCGGCCCGGGCCAACCGGCACCGTCTCGGTGCCTCGATCGAGCGGTGGCTCGGATCGGTGCCCGCGATGGAATACCACCGCGTCGCCCGTTCACCTCGACGTCCACACGGCCCCACGGGCGATCATGCCCGAACCGGGGCGCGACCGCCTGACGAAAAGGCGAGATCCGACACACACTCCCCCGCGGGCACGGCCGGGACCTCCCGCTCGTGCCCGTCGGCATTTCGGAACGGCGACGAGGCCGTCGGTGACGACCCCGTCAGGCGCGCCGGCCCGACCCGACGGGGCCGCGATCACGCAAAAAAGCGACCGGGGAACCGATCTTGTCCCCCGGTCGCGCAGCGTCAGACGGCCGTCACTGGGCCTTGACGACCTGGCCGCGGATCTCGCCGTTCGGATTGGCCGCGGTGTGGATGTTCAGATAGAGCTTGCCGGCCATCAGGTCGGCGGCCTGGGACTCCGTCAGCGTCGCCTTGCCCGAGAACGGACTGGCCATCGCGTCGACCGGAACCTCGACGCCGGCGGACTTGCCCTTGTCGGCCGGGCCGTGGAAATGGGCGGCGGTGGCGGGGCCGGACAGAGCCGAATAGGTGCCCTTCCACGTCGCCGTCTTGGTGGCAGCGTCATAGGTCACTTCGGCGGTGCCCATTCCCTTGGACGTCACCGCCGGAACCTCCTCGGCGCCCGACAGGGTCGCCTTGAACATGACGGATTCGGCGAAGGCGGGGGTGGCGACGAGAACACCGGCGAGCGCGAGGCCCGCGTACAGGGGGGTGTCGAAGATCTTCATCGGGTGGTTCCTTCCGACGACACCGAAGGCTCGCGGGTGCGGGCATCGGTGTCGTCCGTGATGGGTGGACACCGGTCTTCCGATCGTCGGCAGTGGAAGTCGCCACCGCCATGCTCGATCGGATCCGGCGACGATCACGCCACGGATCCACCGCACGCGGCAGGATCGGAATGTACTCAGCGCAGCAGGCCGAGACCGAGAATGCCGGAAACGATGAGGAAGGCCGCGACGATGTAGTTCAGCAGGCGCGGCATTATGAGGATCAGCACGCCGGCGATCAGGGACACGACCGGCTGCAGGTGGGTGAAATTGATGGTCATGGGGCGTTCTCCTCGGCAACGACGGATGGTCGTGATTCGTGACGGATCGGGAACCGGTCGCCCGGCGACGTCCGCCGTCGGGCGCAGTCTCTCGGCACCATCTCCGGTTCGTCCGATCGGACGAAGACCGAGGACGGCGCGAACGCCGCCGGCATCGCAGACGACACCGGGCCGCTCAGGCGGCTGGCGTCGGCGGGGCGGTGGCCGCGAGGCCCGGGTTCGGCAAGATCGGCGCCACCACCCGCCAGGATGCCTGTTTCATCGTTCCGATCAAGAGTGGCAGCCCGGTGAAGATCACCGCGCCCGCCACGACCAGGGCGACATAGAGCGTCGGACTTCCGATCGGCAGCTGCGTCGGCGGGAAGAAGCCGACGACGAAGGAGAAGGCGACGCCGGCGAAACCGATCCCGGCGATCCACCACATGCCGGCATTGCCGCCCGGCACGCGGTAGCGGCGCTCGAGATCGGGTTGCGAGTAGCGCAGGCGGATCGCCGCCGCATACATCAGCATGTACATCATCAGATAGAGCGTGATGGTCATCGCGGAGAGCATGAAGAAGGCGACGCTGACGTCGGCCATCACGAAATAGGCGAGCGCCAGGATGGTGACGATCACGCCCTGGACGATGAGGATGTTGATCTGCACGCCGTTCTCGTTGGTCTTGGCCAGGATGGGGGGCAGTTCACCCTCCTTCGCCGTCCACAGCAGGCCACGGCTCGGGCCGCTGATCCACGACATCACGCCGCCGATCCCGCCGAACGCCAGAAGCACGCAGACGATCGGCGTCGCCCAGGCGATCCCGAGCCGCGTGAAGATCTGTTGGAACGCCTTCATCAGACCTTCCTGGAGATTGATCTCCTGATTGGGCAGGACGGTCGCCACGGCGAACGAGCCCAGGGTGAACAGGAGAATGATCACCACCGACGAGATCAACATCGCCATCGGAAACTGCCGCTTCGGCGCGGCCATCTCGTTGGCGTGCACCGCATGCACCTCGACGCCGGCGAACAACAGGATGATCCCGGCGAGGAAGGCGATGTCGCCCATGCCGGTGATGTGCGGGAAGTAGCGCGGATGCGCGTGACCGCCGGTCATCGACACGACGGCGGGCGCATCGCCGGCAACGGGATGCAGCATGGCGATGGGATTGCCCTGGGCGATCCAGATCACGGCGAGCACCATGATGATCACGCCCGGCAGCACGGTTCCGGCGAGAAAACCCCAACTCGTCACCTTGGCGATCACGCCGACGCCGCGCAGCGTGATCAGCGTCGCCGCCCAATAGGCGACGATGCAGAACACGCCGACATAAGTGCCGTTGTTCGCCAACTCCGGCCGTCCGACGACATAGGCGACGGCGGCGGCGGAGAAGGCGAGCACGGTCGGATACCAGACGACGTTCTGGATCCACTGCAGCCAGATGGCGACGAAGCCCCAGCGCGAGCCGAAGGCCTCCTTGACCCAGGTGTAGACACCGCCGCCCCTGTCTCCGAAGGCACCGCCGAGTTCGGCCGAGACCAGGGCCGCGGGGATCAGAAAGATGAAGGTGGCGAAGGCGACGTAGACGAACAACGTCAGCTGTTCCTTCGCCATCATCGGCAGCCCACGCAGGCTGACGACCGCCGCGGAGGTCATCATCGCCATGCTGAAGGTCGAAACCAGGGACTTCTTTGACAAGGTCATCACGACCTCCCGAATGAGCTGGGTTCAGTGATGGAAGGTCGGACCGGCGCCGGAGCGGCGAACCGGGTTGTCGCGGAAATGGTCGAGGGCGCGCCGGAGGTCGTCCAGCAGCAGTTGCGCCAGATCGCGGCTGACGCCATGGCGGATCAGGACGCGCTGGATCACCGTCTCGCCCCGGTCGGCCGGCAGCGGATAGGAGGCGATCAGCCAGCCGCGCATGCGCACGCGCTCGGAGAGGTCGTAGAGCGTGAAGCCGTGGTCGCGATCCGGCTTCAGACGGTAGCAGACGAGCGGCAGCGCCCCCTTGCCGTCGTAGACCAGCTCCAACGGCCCGAGTACGGCGATCTCGGCCGCCAGCCATTGGGCGGTGTCGGCGCAGGCCTGTTGGATCCGGGTGTAGCCGGCCCGGCCGAGCCTCAGGAAATTGTAGTACTGCGCGACGATCTGCCCGCCGGGCCGGCTGAAGTTGAGCGCGAAGGTCGGCATGTGGCCGCCGAGATAGTCGACGTCGAAGATCAGCTCCTGGGGCAGTTGATCGGCGTCGCGCCACACCACCCAGCCCACGCCGAGCGGCGCCAGGCCGTATTTGTGACCCGACGCGCTGATCGACTTCACCCGCGCGATCCGGAAGTCCCACGTGAGCTCCGGTTGAATGAACGGGGCGACGAAGCCGCCGCTCGCCGCGTCGACGTGGATCGGGATGTCCCAGCCGGTCTCCGCCTCGATCGCGTCGAGCTCGGCGGCGAGCGCCTCGACCGGCTCGTAGATGCCGGTGAAGGTCACGCCGAGCGTGGCGACCACGCCGATCGTGTTCTCGTCGCAATGGACGCGCAGATCCCCCGGCGTCAGCCCGAGGGCATCGCCCTTCAGCGGCACCTGCCGGATCTCGACGTCGAAATAGCGGGCGAACTTGTCCCAGCAGATCTGCACCGGACCGCAGACGAAATTCGGCCTGTCCCAGGGCTTGCCGGCTGCGATCCGCCTCGCCTTCCAACGCCACTTCAGCGCCAGCCCGCCGAGCATGCAGGCTTCGCTCGAGCCGGTCGTCGAGCATCCGACCGTGGTCTTCGCCTGCGAGGCGTGCCAGAGGTCGGCGATCATGTGGACGCAGCGGCTCTCGAGTTCCGCCGTCTGCGGATACTCGTCCTTGTCGATCATGTTCTTGTCGACCGCTTCGCCCATCAGCCGCCGCACCTGCGGTTCCGACCAGGTGGTGCAGAAGGTCGCCAGATTCTGGCGTGAATTGCCGTCGAGCAGCAGTTCGTCGTGGACGAGGCCGTAGATCGCCTCCGCAGACGAGGTCGTCTCGGGCATTCGAAACCGTGGAAGGCGGAGATCGGCGGCCTCGCTCACATAGGTGTCTTCGATGGCGAGCCGGGCGGCGAGATCGATCTCGTGCAGTGCCATTGTGATCCCTCGAACTGGGGAACGGCGTCGGAAGAGCCCGAAGTCGTTCGGGAGGCTCAGATGGGTCACCATCGATGGATGCATCGAGACGCGTCACCGGAGCGGGCGAGTGGTGAGGGTGGGCAGGGCGATCGCCCGTCGACAGCATCGGAATCTACGCAGGTCCCGCAGCGGGCCGATCGCCTCGGCAGACCGCTTCGATTCGGTCGAAAACGAGGGTCCCCGTTCGTCATCGTGCGAACACATATGGGGAGGCCTGCTGGGGTCGGCGTCCGGGATCTCGTCGATCGGGTAAGCGCTCGGCAACGCGACACGTGAGGCCTCGGCCGCTTCTTCGACGCCGGCGATCGAAGTCCCCTTTCGGGAGACCGAGACGAAGATGCGGCCGGAGAGAAGGGCCGACCCGGTTTGGCCGCCGCTGCGATCGCTCCGCGGCCACCCGATGGAGGAGGATCACGACCATGTTCGAACCCGTCTCCGGATTACCCGACGACGTGTTGGCGATCGAAGCGATCGGCACGATCACCCACGAAGACTATCGCGACGTGCTGATCCCCCGCGCCGAAGCCATGATGGCGAAGGGACCGATCCGGGTCCTCTATGTCGTCGGCCCGGCCTTCGAGCGTTTCGAGGTCGGCGCCCTGTGGGACGACGCCCGCTTCGGCCTCGCCCATCTGCGCGGCTTCGAAAAGGTCGCGGTGGTGACCGATCTCGCGTGGCTGCGGACATCGATCACACTGTTCCGGCCGTTCATTCCCTGTGTGGTCGAGTTGTTCGCGGTGGCCGATCTGGCGGCTGCGAAGGAATGGATCACGGCCGAGATCGGACCCGCGCGGTCCTGACGACGCCGACCGCCGGCGCCCGAGCCCCGCGTCGACGCAGTGACAGAAGGAACATCCGAGATGGCATCCGATCGCGTCACTGCCCGCCCATCCGTTCGAGACGCCGCTTCCGAGCCGCCGGCGAAGGCCGAGACCGACGAGGCGTCGAAGTCCGTCGCGATGCCCGCCCTGTTCGAGCGGCTGGCGTCCTCGCCGGACGGCCTCACCCAGGCCGAGGCCGAGGCGCGGCTCGCCCGCTACGGGCCGAACGCACTGCCGGAGGAGAAGACCAACCCGCTGTTGAAGTTCCTCTCCTACTTCTGGGGTCCGATCCCCTGGATGATCGAAGGGGCGGTGATCCTGTCGGCGGTGGCGCGCCATTGGCCGGATTTCGGCATCATCCTGCTGCTGCTCGTCGCCAATGCCGTGGTCGGCTTCTGGGAGGAACATCAGGCGGGCAACGCCATCGCCGCGCTCGCCGCCAAGCTGGCGATCCGGGCGCGGGTCAGACGCGACGGCGCATGGGGCGAACGCACCGCCCGCGAACTGGTGCCGGGCGACGTCGTCCGTCTGCGCCTCGGCGACATCGTTCCGGCGGACGTGCGCCTGCTCGACGGCGACCCGATCGACGTCGACCAATCGGCGCTGACGGGCGAATCCCTCCCGGCGACGCGCGCGCCCGGCGAGGCGGTGTTCTCCGGGTCGATCGTCCGCCAGGGCGAGGTGGGTGCCTTCGTCTATGCCACCGGCGCCGACACCTATTTCGGCAAGACCGCGCAACTGGTGCAGGAGGCCCACACCGTCAGCCACTTCCAACGCGCGGTGTTGAAGATCGGCAACTACCTGATCGTCCTGGCGATCGCGCTGGTGGCGATCATCGTCACCGTCGCGATCCTGCGCGGCGATCCGATCCTCACCACGCTGCAATTCGCGCTGGTGCTGACGGTCGCGGCGATCCCGGTGGCGATGCCGACCGTCCTGTCGGTGACCATGGCGGTCGGCGCGCGCCTGCTCGCCAAGCAGCAGGCGATCGTCACCCGCCTGTCGGCGATCGAGGAACTCGCCGGTGTCGACATCCTGTGCTCGGACAAGACCGGCACCCTGACCCGCAACGAACTGACGCTGGGCGAGCCGTTCTGCGTCGACGGCATCGATGCCGAGCAGCTCGTCGTCGACGCCGCGCTGGCGTCGCGGGCCGACGACAAGGACACGATCGATCTCGCGGTGCTGGGTGGGTTGAAGAGCGACCGAGCCCTGGACGGTTATCAGGTCGTCCATTTCCAACCGTTCGATCCCGTGCACAAGCGCACCGAAGCCACGGTGGAGCGCGACGGAACGCGCTTCAAGGTCACCAAGGGCGCACCCCAGGCGATCCTGGCCCTGGCGGCCGATGCGGCCACGGTGACGGCCGCGGTCGATGCGGCGGTCGACGGCTTCGCCGCGCGCGGCTTCCGGTCGCTCGGCGTGGCACGGGCGGACGGCGACGGACCTTGGCGCTTCCTCGGCGTGCTGCCGCTGTTCGATCCGCCCCGCGACGATGCCGCCGCGACCATCGCCACCGCCCGAAAGATGGGCGTCGCGGTCAAGATGGTGACCGGCGACGCGCTGGCCATCGCCCGGGAGACCGCCGCGAAACTCGGCATGGGCACGAACATTCTCGATGCCGGCGGCTTCGGCGACACCAAACGCCGGGAAACGGCGGCGCTGGCGGAAACGATCGAGAAGGCCGACGGCTTCGCCCAGGTCTTCCCGGAACACAAGTTCCACATCGTCGACGTTCTGCAGCAGGGCGGCCACATCGTCGGCATGACCGGCGACGGCGTCAACGACGCGCCGGCGCTGAAGAAGGCCGATTGCGGCGTCGCCGTCTCGGGGGCGACCGACGCGGCGCGGGCGGCGGCGGCGATCGTGCTGACGACCCCGGGCCTGTCGGTGATCATCGATGCGATCGAAGAGAGCCGCAAGATCTTCCAGCGCATGAACAGTTACGCGATCTATCGCATCGCCGAGACCCTGCGCGTCCTGCTGTTCATGACGCTGTCGATCCTGATCTTCAACTTCTATCCGCTGACCGCGGTGATGATCGTGATGCTGGCCCTGCTCAACGACGGCGCCATCCTCGCCATCGCCTATGACGACGTGCGCTACAGGGACAGGCCCGAGGCGTGGAACATGCCCGTCGTCCTCGGGGTGTCGACGGTCCTGGGCGTGACCGGGGTCGTGTCGGCCTTCGCCCTCTTCTATCTCGGCGAGCGGGTGTTCCATCTCGACCGGGCCCATGTCCAGACCCTGATGTACCTGAAGCTCTCGATCGCCGGCCATCTGACGATCTTCCTGACCCGCACGCGCGGACCCTTCTGGACCGTCCGGCCGGCGCGAATCCTGTGGGCGGCGGTGTTGGGCACGCAGATCCTGGCGACGCTGATCGCGGTCTACGGCGTGTTCATGACGCCGCTCGGCTGGGGCTGGGCGCTGTTCGTGTGGGCCTACGCCCTGGTCTGGTTTCTGATCAACGACAGGGCGAAACTCCTCGCCTATCGGATCTTCGATCCTGCCGGCAACCGCGAGGCGGCGGCGATGACGGCACGTGCGGCGGCCACGCCGTGAGGCGCTCGGGCACGAGGACGGACGTGGATCCGGCCTCGCGCCCTCACCATTCGAGCGCCGAGATCGGCGCGGAAAGGAGCATCATGAAGATCAAGACGAAGGACTTTCTCGTCCGAGAGGGAAAAGACGTCGACCTCGGCAAGTGGCCGACCCGGATCGACCCGGTCTACCGGTCGAAGAAGGACTACGAGGCGGCGCTGGCCGATCACGTCGCGCAGCTGAGCGCACAGCAGCAACTGCTCTACGCGTCCAATCGCCATGCCGTTCTGCTGATCTTTCAGGCGATGGACGCGGCGGGCAAGGACGGCGCCATCGCCCACGTCATGTCCGGTGTCAACCCGCAGGGGTGCCAAGTCTTCAGCTTCAAACATCCGAGCCCGACCGAACTCCAGCACGACTTCCTGTGGCGCACCACACGCGACCTGCCCGAGCGGGGACGGATCGGCATCTTCAACCGCTCCTATTACGAGGAAGTGCTGATCGCCCGCGTCCATCCGGAGATCCTGCGCAACGAGGGACTTCCCGATGCGCCCGGCAACGAGAAGGACATCTGGCGCGACCGTTACCGTTCCATCGTCCATCTGGAGCAGCACCTCCATCGCAACGGAACCCGCATCGTCAAATTCTATCTGCATCTGTCGAAGGACGAGCAACGCGAGCGCTTTCTCGCGCGCATCGACGATCCCTGCAAGAACTGGAAATTCAGCGACGCCGACGTGGAGGAGCGGAAATTCTGGGACGACTACATGAAGGCCTACGAGCATTGTCTCGCCGCGACCAGCACGCGCGAGGCGCCTTGGTACGTGGTGCCGGCGGACGACAAGGAGAATGCGCGACTGATCGTCTCCCAGATCGTGCTCGACACGATGCTCGAACTGAAGATGGCCTATCCGTCGGTCGACGACGCACGTCGGAAGGAACTGCAGGAGATCCGCGCCCGCCTCGAAAAGTGACGCGGTGCGCGCGATTTCGGTGCGGTCGAGCGTCCGTTCATCGTCCGAGGTTCCATACCCGGAACACATCCGACACGTTCGAACCCGACGTCGTCACCAACGGCTGCGTCTGAGGGGGTGGTGGCGGTGGACGCAGTCGAGGGCGAACCGGTCTCGCCCCCCTGCTTTCAGGGAATCTCCAGGGAAACTGCGCCGAACCAGCCGGCGCCGGACCCGATCGACATCTGAAACGTGCGAAATCTCAGAGAGATACGTTCGATCTCCCTGGGCCGCCGAACAGGGAATCGGGGGAGAGCATTCCGGGAACCGCTCCAACGCAGTGCTGACCGAGCAGAGAATCGAGAAGGCCGCACTGAACGAGGAAGCCGTCGTCGGTCCGGCTCCCTCCGGTCCCATCACGACACCTGAATTCGGTGTCCGTGAAACCGGCAACAGGCCAATCCTCGAATGCCGTCGCCGCGCTCGTCGGCCTACCCGACATGCCACGGTCCTCGCCGCACATCCGAGAGGCCGTAGGCAGCGATTGGGGTATACCCCAATTTCTCGAAATTCGGATTCCCCCTAGCATCGCCCACAACAAGAAATAATTCGGGGAGACGATCGGATGAACATCGATCCGGCCTGACATCAACGTCAACGTTCCAAAAAATACGATGCACATGCCGAACTGAGCGTCACGGACGCTCCGTGGACTGATCCGTATGGCTTGGTTCATCGGTAGTTGCTCTTCCACGTTTCGCTGAGATGCGAAGGAGAACTCATGTCCAAGGTCAAATGTGCGATCATCGGGTCGGGCAACATCGGCACCGATCTGATGATCAAGATCATGCGCACCTCGAAGAACCTGGAGATGGGGGCGATGGTCGGCATCGACCCGGCCTCCGATGGATTGGCCCGTGCCGCGCGGCTGAAGGTGCCGACGACGCACGAGGGCATCGACGGCCTGCGCAAGATGCCGGAATACCGCGACATCCGGGTGGTCTTCGACGCCACCTCGGCCAAGGCGCATCTCGTCAACGACGCCCTGCTGCGCGCCGACGGCAAGAAGGTCATCGACCTCACCCCCGCCGCCGTCGGCCCCTTCACCATCCCGGCGATCAACGGCGACGCCAACATCGACGAGGCCAACGTCAACATGGTCACCTGTGGCGGCCAGGCGACCATCCCGATGGTCTGGGCGGTGCGGCGCGCGACGGATCGCGTGATCTGGGGCGAGATCGTCGCCTCGGTGTCCTCGAAGTCGGCCGGCCCCGGCACGCGGGCCAACATCGACGAGTTCACCGAAACGACGTCGAAGGCGATCGAAGTGCTCGGCGGCGCCGAGCGCGGCAAGGCGATCATCATCCTCAACCCGGCCGAGCCGCCGCTGATCATGCGCGACACGGTGTTCACGCTTTCTCAGGGCGGATCGCGCGAGGCGATCGAGGCCTCGATCCTGGAGATGGTGGCGTCGGTACAGAAATACGTGCCCGGCTATCGTCTGAAGCAGAAGGTGCAGTTCGACGTGATCGGCGACAACGCACCGGTCCGCGTCCCCGGATCAGGCCTCGCGTCGGGACTGAAGACCACGATCATGCTCGAGGTCGAGGGCGCCGCCCATTACCTCCCGGCCTACGCCGGCAATCTCGACATCATGACCTCCGCCGCCCTGGTCACCGCCGACCACTGGGCCGCCAAGGTTCTCGCCAAGGAGGCCGCGTGATGGCTCGTCCGAACCCGAACAAGCTCTACGTCCAGGACGTCACCCTGCGTGACGGCATGCATTCGATCCGGCATTCCTATTCGATCGAGGCGGCACAGGCGATCGCCCGGGCGCTCGACGAAGCCAAGGTCGACGCCATCGAGATCACCCACGGCGACGGCGTCGCGGGATCGACCTTCAACTACGGTTTCGGCACCCACACCGACGTGGAGTGGATCGCGGCCGTCGCCGAGGTTTGCGGCCACGCCCGCGTCACCATCCTGCTGGTGCCCGGTATCGGCACGGTGCACGACCTGAAGGTGGCCCATGCCGCCGGAGCGCGGTCGGTCCGCGTCGCCACCCACTGCACCGAGGCCGACGTGTCGCGTCAGCACATCGAGGCGGCGCGCGAGCTCGGCATGGACACGATCGGCTTTCTGATGATGGCCCACATGGTGGGGCCGGAGAAGCTGGTCGAGCAGGCACTCTTGATGGAGAGCTACGGCGCGGAATGCGTCTACGTGACGGACAGCGCCGGAGCCATGCTGCCGGAGGACTACACGGCGCGGGTGAAGGCGGTGCGCGCGGCGTTGAAGCCGGAGACCGAGATCGGCGTCCACACCCACCACAATCTGACGCTCGGCGTCGCCAATGCGGTCGCCGGCATCGAGGCGGGCGCGGTGCGCGTCGACGCGTCTCTGGCGGGCATGGGCGCCGGCGCCGGCAATGCGCCGCTCGAGGCCCTGATCGCGGTTCTGAACCGCAAGGGACAGGAGACCGGCTGCGATCTCTTCAAGCTGATGGACGCCGCCGACGATCTCGTCCGCCCGTTGCAGGATCGCCCGGTCCGCGTCGATCGGGAGAGCCTGTCGCTCGGTTATGCCGGCGTCTACTCGTCGTTCCTGCGTCATGCCGAGAACGCCGCGAAGCTCTACGGCGTCGACACCCGCGAGATCCTGCTCGAACTGGGCAGGCGCCGCATGGTCGGCGGCCAGGAGGACATGATCATCGACGTCGCCCTCGACATCCTCGAGGCACGACGCGCCTCCGCGGCCTGACCCGCCCAATCAGAACGAAATCCAATCAGATCAGGGAGAACGACGATGACGTCGATCGCAGGGGCGTATCCGAACGCCATGGAAGACAAGGCGCAACTGGTCTCGCCGGGAGACCGCCGGCGCGCGCTGTTCGGCAGCGCCATCGGCAGCATGATCGAATGGTACGACTACTTCCTCTATGGAACGATGTCGGCGATCGTGTTCGGCAAGCTGTTCTTTCCGTCGACCGACGCGTTGACGAGCCAGCTCCTGGCGCTCGCCTCCTTCGCGCTCGCCTTCCTGATCCGCCCGATCGGCGGCATCGTCTTCTCCCACATCGGTGATCGTATCGGCCGCAAGAAGACGCTGGTGGTCACCCTGTCGCTGATGGGCGTCTCCACCATGCTGATCGGCCTGATGCCGACCTATGCGACGGTCGGCGTCTGGGCGCCGATCCTTCTCACCGCGCTGCGTCTGGTGCAGGGCTTGGCGCTCGGTGGCGAATGGGGCGGCGGCCTGTTGCTGGCGGTCGAATATTCGCCGCGCGAAAAGCGTGGCGTCTACGGTGCGGTGCCGCAGACCGGGGCGCTGCTCGGCCTGGCGCTCGGCAACGTCGTGACCTCTCTGCTGTCGTCGATGATCCCGGAAGCCGACTTCCTCGCCTGGGGCTGGCGCATTCCCTTCGTGCTGTCGATCGTCCTGGTCTTCATCGGTCTGTGGATCCGTCATCAGATCGACGAGACGCCGTCCTTCCGCATGGTCGCCAGCCGTCGCACCACCAAGCGCGTTCCGCTCTTCACCACCTTCCGTGATCATTGGCGGTCGGTGCTGGTGGTGATCGGCGCCAAGGTGATCGAAACCTCGACCTTCTTCCTCTTCGCGACCTTCTCGATCTCCTATCTCGTCGGTCTCGGTTACAAGCGTGTCGACGCGCTCAACATGGTGTTGCTCGCCGCGTTGATCGCCGTCCCGATGATGCTGTTCTTCGGCGGGCTCTCCGATCGGATCGGCCGGAAAGTGGTGTTCCTGACCGGCACCGTCGCGATGATGGCCTATATCCCGCTGTTCTTCTGGCTGCTCGCTCTGAAATCGCCGGTGATCGCCGCCCTCGCCATCGTCGTCGGTTTCTCGGTGATCTGGTCGACCTACGGCTCGGTGCTCGGCACCTTCTTCGCCGAGAGTTTCCCGGCCGACGTGCGCTACACCGGCGTCTCGCTCGGCTATCAGGTCGGCGCCGCACTGGTCGGCGGCCCGATGCCGCTGATCGCCACCGCGCTCCTGGCGAGCTACGGCGGCAGCTACGTGCCCGTGATCGTGTTCCTCGTCGCCTGCGGCCTGGTCTCGTTGGTCGCCGTCGGCTTCACCCGAGACCGCAGCGGCCTCGCGCTCGACGACTGAGCGCCTTCCGAACGTCGGAGAAACGCCGCGCCCCGAGTGGTCCCAGGATTACTCGGGGCTTTCTACACCGGCTTTCGCCGCCTCGACTTCGAGGCACAGGCGTACCAGCTCGGCGACCGTGCCGACCCGCATCTTCTCCATCACGCGGCTGCGGTGCACTTCCACGGTCTTGATGGAGATGTCGAGGATGTCGGCGATCTGCTTGTTGAGCTTGCCCTGGACCACGCAATCGAGAACCTCGCGTTCCCGCACCGACAAGGCGGCCAGACGCGCCACGACGTCGCGCTCGTGAAGCGCCCTGCGCCGACGGTTGCGATCGCGCGCGAGGCAGAAGTCGACGCGAGCCAGCATGTAGTCGTCGTCGAGCGGCTTCTGGACGAAGTCGACCGCTCCCTTGCGGAAGGCCTCGACCGCCATCGGCACGTCGCCATGGCCGGTCACCACGATGGTCGGCAGATCTATTCCCATGGCCACCAACCGATCGTGCAGCTCGAGCCCGCCGAGGCCGGGCATGCGGACGTCGACCACCAGACAGCCCGCCATGTCGGGCGTGCACACGGCGAGAAAATCCTCGGCGGCGGCATGAGCCACGACGTGATGGTGATTGGCTTCGATCAACCAGACGAGCGAATCCCGAAACGCGTCGTCGTCGTCGACGACGTGGACCGTTTCGATCGGTGCCGTCGGTTCGGTGATCTTCTTCATGCGATCGACAGTGTGAAGTGGAACACGGCACCTCCGACCGGATTGTCGGTCACCCAGATCCGTCCGCCGTGGAACTCCACGATCGATCGGCAGATGTTGAGCCCCACCCCGAGACCTTCCGGTTTCGAGGTGTAGAACGCCTGAAAGATCCTGTCACGGTCGTCTTCGCCGATGCCGGTTCCGAAGTCGGTCACCGTGACCTCGACCTGCCCGGCCTCGGCGCGTGCCGTCACCACCAGCCGTCGCCGTTCGAGGGGACGGGCCTCCATCGCCTCGATCCCGTTGCGGATCAGGTTGAAGAGGACCTGTCCGATCATGACGCGGTCGGCGCGCACCGGCGGCAGGTCGTCGGGCGCGTCGATGACGATCGCATGGCCGCGTCGGCGCAGATCGACGGAGGCCATGGTCGTCGCCTCGCCGATGATGTCGGCGAGGCGTTGCGGCGCGACCGAAGGCTCGCTGCGACGCAGGAAGCGGCGGAGCCTCGCGACGATCCGCGACGCCCGCGCCGCTTCGCCGGAAGCCTTGCGCATCGCCTGGAGAAGACCCGCGCGGTCGCCGGAGCCCGCTTCGAGACGGCGGACCGACCCCATGCAGTAGTTCGCGATGGCGGCCAAGGGCTGGTTCAGTTCATGGGCGAGGCTGGTCGCCATCTCACCCATGCTCACGAGCCGCGCCGTCTTTTCGAACCGCGCCGCGCTCTCGCGTTGGTAGGCCAGGGCCGTTTCCCGTTCGATCCGCGAGACTTCCTGCAGGGCTTCGTAGTCACGACGTGTGGTCCTCAACTGATCGACTGCCCGAGCGATGTCGCCGATCTCGTCACGCCGCTCGGTCTCGGGAATGTCGAAGGCGAAGTCGCGCCGGGTCAGTCGGTCGATCGCCTCGGCGAGGCGCCCGAGTGGTCGGCCGATCGAGCGAGCGACGGCGCGCCCGAGGAGCCAGGTCACCAGCGCGACGATCGCGCCGAGGCCCGCCGTCTGGAGGAGCACCGTCCGCACCTCGCGATCGACGTCGTCGAGATAGATGCCCGTCGCCACGAACCATCGCCAGGGCGCGAACGGCCGGACATGCGACAATTTCTCCGCCGACGCTCCGGTGCCGGGCTTGGTGAATTCGTAGCGGATCACGCCACCGCCGGCGACCGCCAGATCGCGTTGCGCGACGACGAACCGAGTGCCGCTCGAATCGGTGAGGTCGGAAACGTCTTTGCCCTCGTACTCGGGTTGGATCGGCAGCAGGACCGAATGCGCGTCGAAGTCGTCGATGAAGAAATACTCTCCGTTCGCCCAACGCATCACCCGCAGACTTTCCACGGCGTTGCGCTTGGCCGTCGCTTCGTCGATCTCTCCGGCCGTCTGTCTGGCGTATTCGCGCGCGATCACCGTATGGGCGAGCTCGGTCAGATTGCGCACCATGGTGATGCGATCGTCGATCATCTGCCGACGAATGCTCTCGGTCGCGACCGCACCGAGCACGAGGAGGCCGAACAGGCCGATCAACGAAGTGAAGAGAAGTCGGCCGCGAATGCCGAGTCTCAGGTGTTTCGGAAAGGACATGTGTCTGGCATGGGTGAGCGAGTTTTCGATCTCGCAATCGTGCACTCGAAATTGGCGTCACGCCATGCCGGCACGGAGGGTGCCGCATGAAAACTGGGACGATGAAGTCCGCTTCGGGTCGGTGGCCGCAGGTCGCATCGCGGCGGAGATTGCCGGCGAGGCTTCGACACGGGTGATGACGCTGTCGAGCGGCCGGGAGACCCGGGCCGCCGAACTGCAGAAGGAAGTCGAGCGCTTCCTCGTCGACCCGGAGGCGGACCGAGCGACGGTTGCTCATCCCGGGCAATCGCGGCA
Source organism: Pinisolibacter sp. DMC19 (assembly GCF_056313985.1). NCBI lineage: Bacteria > Pseudomonadati > Pseudomonadota > Alphaproteobacteria > Hyphomicrobiales > Ancalomicrobiaceae > Pinisolibacter > Pinisolibacter sp. DMC19. The sequence goes on from NZ_JBQUZF010000008.1 coordinate 120,787, forward strand.
CTGTGTGCTCCGACCTTCGGCGTGCCGAAGATCGTGCGAGACCGGACCGTCAGAGTCCAGCTCGCAGAGGTCGGTATTCCGGCCTCTGGGGAGGACATGTCGACATGACGAAACTTTCTCATGCGGATCACATCCGCGAGATCGAAAGGGTGGCCCGTGGCCTGTCGACCGGCCGCGATCCGCTCGTGGTCTCGTCGTGGCGCCGCTGCCTGGAGAGCCACCGGCTCGATCCGGCGCAGAACTGCGAGGCCTTCATCGTCCCGGCTTCGCGGTTGCGCGAGCATCGCCAGCAGTCCGAGGACCTGATCCACATCGCCCGCTCCGGCCTCGAGAACCTGTTCGGACAGGTCGCCGGCCAGGGCTACGTGTTGCTCTTGGCCGATCGGCAGGGCGTCACGGTCGAGTTCCTCGGTGAGCCGGCGATCGAGACCCACCTGCGCAAGTCCGGGCTCTATCTCGGCGCGGAATGGTCGGAACATCGCGCCGGCACCTGCGCGGTCGGCGCCTGCCTCGAGACCGGCGAGGCCCTGACGATCCATCAGACCGATCACTTCGACAACACCCACACGCCGCTCTCCTGCACGGCGGCGCCGATCTACGACACTCACGGCGAACTGTCGGCGGTGCTCGACATCTCGCTCCTCACCTCGCCGATCCTCAAGGCGAGCCAGAATCTGGCGTTGCATCTGGTCACCGCCACCGCGCGGCGCATCGAACTGGCCAATCTCATGGCCCACGCCCGCGACCAATGGGTGCTGCGCTTCTCGCGCTCACCGGAATTCCTCGACGTCGATCCGGAGGCAGCGATCTCGATCGACGGCAGCGGCCGCATCGCCGGCATGACCCATGGCGGCGCCCGTATTCTGGCGCGCTCCGCCCATGCCGACTGGCGTGATCCGGCGCGTCTGATCGGCCAGCCGGTCTCCCGCTTCTTCGAGATCGACGTCGACGATCTGCCGAGCCTCACCCGCCGCCGCCCGACCGGCGAGCGCCTGGTCGTCGGCCGTGACGGCAATGCACTCTTCGCCCATGCGATCGAGGCCCAGGCGCGCGGCCCCCGCTCGCCACGAAGCCTGCCGACGGTGCCCCCGAGCCGCCCGGCGGAGACCGATCCGGCGATCGCCCCGCTCGAAGCGCGGGCCGCCCGGCTCGCGCGCACCATGCTGCCGATCCTCCTCCAGGGCGAGACCGGCAGCGGAAAGGAACATCTCGCCCGCACCATCCACGCGGCCAGCGGCCTCCCGGGCCGCTTCGTCGCCGTCAACTGCGCCGCCATCCCCGAACAGCTGATCGAGAGCGAACTCTTCGGCCACCTGCCGGGCGCCTTCACCGGAGCGGCGGCCAAGGGGCGCAAGGGGCTGATCGAACAGGCCGACGGCGGCACGCTGTTCCTCGACGAGATCGGCGACATGCCGTTCTCGCTCCAGAGCCGCCTGTTGCGCGTGCTCGCCGAGAACGAGGTCCTGCCGGTCGGCGGCACCGAGCCGCGACCGGTGCGCATCCGGGTGATTTCCGCCTCCCATCGCGACCTGCCGAAGCTGGTCGCCGCCGGAACATTCCGCGAGGATCTCTACTACCGGCTCGACACGGCGACCCTGACGCTGCCGCCTCTGCGGGAAAGGGCCGATTTCGACGACATCGTCGATCGCCTGCTCGTCCGCCATGCCGTGGCCGGATACGGCCTCGCGCTCACCGCCGCCGCCCGCGCCCGCCTCAGAGCGCACCGCTGGCCCGGCAACATCCGCGAACTCGACAACACCATCGCCTTCGCCGCCGCCGTCAGCGAGACCGGCCTCATCGAGATCGCCGATCTCCCCGACCGCCTCTGCGAGCCCGCAGCACCGGCGTCCTCCGTCACGGTCGCCACACACGAGCACGTCGGCGACGGCGATGCGAAGGCCGGCGAGCTCGATGCCCTGCTCGCCGCCTGTCGCGGCAACGTCTCCGAGGTCGCCCGCCGCCTCGGGGTCGATCGCACCACCGTCCATCGCCGCATCCGGCGCCACGGGCTCAGGCCACACTGAGGCGTGCAGCGGGCGCCACACGTGTGGCGCCCGCCACACCACGCCGCGCCGCGGCGCCTCCTCAATCGGTTGAAACACGTAGTTTTTCGCCAGAACAGTCCTCTGGCACGGCGGTTGCCCCTCTGGTTTCGACGGCGACGAAGAATGCGCCGAACGATGAACTCGAGGAGGATACGCATGCTGGACGTCAACCCGAGCGCCAAGATCGCCACGGTGGTCGCCGACCTCGGCCGGGCCCTGGAGGCGGGCGACATCGAGGCCGCCGTGGCCCTGTTCCTCGACGATTGCCACTGGCGCGATCTCGTGACCTTCACCTGGAACATCCGCACCCTGGAGGGCAAGGACCAGATCCGCGACATGCTGGTGGCCCAGAACGCCGCCATCCGCCCGTCGCATTTCGAGCCCGACGAGGCGGCCGGCGCCAGCAACGCCGGCGGGGTCATCGAGGGCTGGTTCTCCTTCGAGACCGAACTCGCCCGTGGCTATGGCCACATCCGCCTGAAGAACGGCCGCATCTGGACCCTGCTCACCACCATGAGCGAACTCAAGGGCCACGAGGAGCCGCGCGGCTTCCGCCGGCCCATGGGCGCCGAACACGGCCATGATCCCAATCGCAAGACCTGGTCCGAGAAGCGCGCCCAGGAGGCCGCCGAACTCGGCTACACCACCCAGCCCTATGTCCTGATCATCGGCGGTGGCCAGGGCGGCATCGGCCTCGGCGCCCGCCTGCGTCAGCTCGGCGTGCCCACCATCATCATCGAGAAGAACGCCCGCGCCGGCGACAGCTGGCGCAAGCGCTACAAGTCGCTCTGCCTGCACGATCCGGTCTGGTACGACCACCTGCCCTACCTGCCCTTCCCCGACAACTGGCCGGTGTTCGCGCCCAAGGACAAGATCGGCGACTGGCTGGAGATGTACACCAAGGTGATGGAGCTCAACTATTGGAGCTCGACGGTCGCCAAGTCGGCGAAATACGACGAAGCGACGAAGGAATGGACCGTCGTCGTCGAGCGCGAAGGCAATGAAGTCGTCCTCAAGCCCAAGCAGCTGGTGCTGGCGACGGGCATGTCGGGCAAGGCCAACGTGCCGAAGTTCCCCGGCCAGGACGTCTTCCGCGGCGAGCAGCAGCATTCGTCGCAGCATCCGGGTCCCGATGCCTATCGCGGCAAGAAGGTCGTCGTCATCGGCTCCAACAACTCGGCCCACGACATCTGCGCCGCGCTGTGGGAAGGCGGAGCCGACGTCACCATGGTCCAGCGCTCCTCGACCCACATCGTGCGTTCGGAGAGCCTGATGGAGATCGGTCTCGGCGGTCTCTATTCGGAAAAGGCGGTGGCGAGCGGCATGACCACCCGCAAGGCGGATCTGATCTTCGCCTCCCTGCCCTACCGGATCATGCACGAGTTCCAGATCCCGCTCTACGACCAGATGCGCGAGCGCGACGCGAAGTTCTACGCCGATCTGGAAAAGGCCGGTTTCATGCTCGACTGGGGCGCCGACGGCTCGGGCCTCTTCCTCAAGTACCTGCGCCGGGGATCGGGCTACTACATCGACGTCGGCGCCTGCGACCTGATCATCGACGGCAGCATCAAGCTGAAGTCGGGCAGCGATGTCGACCATCTGACCGAAGACGCGGTCGTGCTGAAGGACGGCTCGGTTCTCCCAGCCGATCTCGTCGTCTACGCCACCGGCTACGGTTCGATGAACGGCTGGGCCGCCGATCTGATCTCGCAGGAGGTCGCCGACAAGGTCGGCAAGGTCTGGGGCCTCGGCTCGGACACGCCGAAGGATCCCGGTCCCTGGGAAGGCGAGCAGCGCAACATGTGGAAGCCGACGCAGCAGGAGGCGCTGTGGTTCCACGGCGGCAACCTGCACCAGTCGCGCCACTATTCGCAGTACCTGTCGCTCCAGCTGAAGGCCCGCCAGGTGGGGCTGCCCACGCCGGTCTGGGGCCTGCAGGAACGCCACCATCTGTCGTGACGACATCACCCGGGCGAGAAAGCACCCCCGCCCGGGTCCTTTTTCGAAGCAAGTCCTGCGCGTCGGTTCGCGGAGACGATTCTCCCACCGACGTCGTCCCTTGCCGGATCGGAACCGAGGCAGGACCGTATGGTGTCGACAGCCACGAGCCGTCGGACGACGCCATGGACGCTGCGCTCTCGTGGATCGTCGGCACTCCGGTTGAACCGCACCGGCTTCGCCGGAGGCATGTGATCTCGAGCGTCCGCTCCGGGTCGGTCGCGGGCGAAGTGCCCCCTCACAGGAAGCCTTCGGGTGGGGGGCGCCGCCGATCGGTTCCGTCGGACGAGTTTCCGTCCCAATACGCTCACTGCTCGTAGAGGGTCACGCGTTCAATGCGGTCCACGCCGCATGCGAGTCCATATAGTCTCGCCAGCGTGAGATCTTCCGGTCTTCGAGCTCGATGATCGAGCAGAACCGATTGTCGTAGTTCGCTCCGGTCGCGAGGATCGTGCCGTGAACATCATATTCGACGATCACGACCCGGCCGCGGTCGGCCCGATTGACGACCAACTCGTCGACCGAGCGGATCCGGATGGCACCGACATAGCCGCGGAACGCGGCCATGAGATCGGTGCGACCCCGGATCACGCGAGGCCAACCGAGCTCGTAGCGGACTTCGTAGGCGATGTCCTCGGCGGCGACGTCGAAGAAATGATCGCCGTCGACCAAATCCCCCAACGCGGTTCTGATCAATTCGAATAGGGCTCGGCGCCCGCGTAGGCAGCATATCGTTCGCTCGACATTCCGACTTCTCCCGAGAATTTCGGCCATCGGCCGTGATACCTTTCGAATCGTTCCATTACGTCGTCACTCGGCGGCCTTCGCCGTCCACACGGCGATGTTCCGCCGCACGAAGTCCCGGAAATCGGTCGCAGGCCGCCCCGTGACCCGCTCGACGTCGCCGTTCGGCCGGGAGCCGTCGCCTGCGATGATCGTCCCGGTCAGCCACCGCAACATGACCGCATAGTCGACGGGCACGAAGCCGGCCGCCACCGCGCCGTCGACCCAAGCGTCCCGATCGATGTCGGCATGTCGGACCGGACGGCCGGTCTCTTCGGAAATGACGGCGGCGACCTCGGCGACGGTGAGCGCACGAGGTCCGGTCGGCGCATAGACAGCTCCTGCATGGGCCTCCGGATCGATCAGGGTCTCCACTGCGACGGCCGCAATGTCGCCTGCGTCGACGAAGGCTTCCGCTCCGCCACCGGTCGGCACCGTGATCACGCCGCCGACGATGGGCAGATGCGCGTCGGCGAAGTTCTGCATCACCCACGCCGGACGCAGGATGGAATGTGTGATGGCGCTCCGACGGGCAAGGTCTCGTTCGACCGCGAGGATGTCGACTTCCGGCGGGGCCCGGTCAGCGCCGTAGGTGCTGAGATGAGTCACATGGCGCACCCCGGTGCCGACCGCGAGATCGAGAAACTCGGCCACGTCGGAGGCGAAACGGGTCCGCATCACCGGCGTGACGAGATAGATCCGGTCGACGTCGTCCAGGGCCGCGCGATAGGTCGTCGGGTCGTCCCAGTCGAACACCACGTCGGCGTCACTGCGCGCGGCCGTGCGGACGGCGATGCCGCGCTCGGCGAGGCCGAGTGCCACCAGCTGTCCGGTTCGTCCGGTCCCACCGAGCACCAGCGTCGTCTTTCGAGAAGTCGTCATCGTTCGTCCTCCGTCATCGATCACGAGGACATGATGCTGTTGAACGATGAGCGTCTCAATGTTCGATTCTCTGAGATTATTAAGCGAAGCGCTCAATCGGTTGACAGCGGCGAGCGTCTTGCTCAGTCTCGTCGACCATGGATCTGCTGGCCGACCACCTCACGAGAGCACGCGCCTCCGGCGCCGTCTTCGCCCGCACGGTCGCGAGACCACCATGGGGACTGCGGCTCGGCGGGTCGATCCAGCTCGCCGTGCATGCCGTGGCTCAGGGGCGGTGTTGGCTGTGGTTCGATGATCCGGCAGAAGCGCCGGTCCCGCTCTCGCCGGGCAATTTCGCGTTGGTCCGGGGCGGTCGCGATCACTACATCGGACACGAACCCCGCACCGTCTGCCTCGAGCCGGAGGATTTCCGAGCGGCTCATGCGGACGACCGGGTTTCGGACGATCCGCAGGCGACGGTATTTCTGTGCGGGGCCTATCGGTTCTCCGGGGATGTCGGCCAAGGGCTGCTCGCGGCCCTGCCTCAGGTGATCCCCTTGTCGCCGGTGATCGGCGATCCGATGCGCGAGGTGATCAACCTCTTGTCGCGAGAGCTGGCGGTCCCGGAGCCCGGTCAAAACACGGTGTTGGACCGGCTTCTCGACATCCTTCTGGTTCTCGCCGTCAGGTCCAGTTTCCGCCAGAGTGCCACAGCGCCGCGATGGTATCGAGCGGCGGCAGATCCCCGTCTCCGAGCGGCGTTGCAGGGCATGCACGGCGACGCGGGGCATCCGTGGTCGGTGCCCGAGCTCGCCAAGATCAGTGGACTGTCTCGAGCGGCTTTCGCGCGTGCCTTCGGCGAAGCGCTCGGACAGAGCCCGATGCAATATCTGACCGAGTGGCGAATGACACTCGCCCGCGATCATCTACGCAATGGCACACTGAGCCTCGCCGAGATCGCCGACACGATCGGCTACGGGTCGCCCTACGCATTCGCAGCGGCGTTCCGACGCCATCACGGCATGGCGCCCGGTGCCTGGCGGAGCCGGGCGAGGGATGCCGGCGACGCACACTCGGATGATCGGCTTCATCTCGGCTGACGGATGTTCCTGGATACCGAAGAGCGCTTCCTCGACGCCCTGCCGACGTCATCGGTTCGCTACGAAGAGCGTCCGCTTCGGGTCGACAGCGGTCATTGGCCGCATCGCGCCGAAAGCGGCCATCCGACCCCACGATCTTCAACGAAGCCCGTGCGAGGCGCACTGTCGCATCGGCGTCCCGCGTACGCATCCCGAACGCTGAGGGGCGTCGTCTCGGCCCGGCCTCTTTCCTCCTCGGTGGAGCCGGGGACGGCCCACGTCGGCGCAACCGATCCGGCTTCGCGACGGTATCGGCTCGGATCCGACCGGGTCGCGGTGCCCGTTCACGCCAATGTTGATGGCGCGAACCGCGCGAGGCTCCTACAGTCTGTTCGGTACCGCGGCAAAGATGCCGCCCGAAAGGTACCGCAGATCGCGTTCGGCCTCGGTGGCATGTCGATCTGCGCGGTGGGATGTCGTGTTCGACCCGACGCCCCTCCCCACGGCCGCAATGAGGCGGCTCCACTTCTCACAGCAACGACGAGGTCGCGACGGCGGCCGTCACGACATGTCGGTCGACGGCCACGTGTCGTCGGATCGTGTCGGCGCAATCGGCGCGGCGCGGCCGTCGCGCCGATCGATCGCATCGACGTCGTCGAGTGTCTCGTTCCGCTGGGTGGCCGTGTCCCACGGCCCGACCGCACGCCATGAAGGACCATCGAACCATGAAGATCGCAGTCATCGGCTTCTGCGCGGCGGCCGCCTCCAGCCTCTTCGCGCAGGCCGGCCTCGCCGCCGACCCCGTAGCCGGCAAGGCCATCTTCGGCAAATGCGCGCTGTGTCATTCCATCGATCCCGCCAAGAAGAACATCGGCCCGACTCTCTTCGGCGTGGTCGGTCGTCGCTCGGCCTCGCTGGAGGGATACACCTATTCTCCGGCGATGAAGTCGCTCGACAAGACCTGGGACGAGGCGACGCTCGACGTCTACCTGACCAAGCCGCAGGACTTCGTGCCGGGGACGAAGATGACGTTCGCCGGCCTGCCCAATCCGACAGATCGCGCCAATCTGATCGCGTATCTCTCGACCCTGAAATAGGCGGCGCGGCCGCAGACGCCGCCCGCACCCGACGATACCGAAGAACGATGCGAACCGAAACGCCGAGGCGGTGTTTCGCAACGGCGGCACTTTGCCCGAAGAGGCGCCCGTGGGTCGATCCTTTCTCCGACTGCTGATCGCCGGACTGTCCATGGTCCTCGCCGGTATCGTGTCGGCGCAGGCGGCCGACGGCCGTCTCGCCGAGTATCTGGCCAAGGTGCCGCCGGCGGAACTGGTCGCGGGCGCCGACCATTACGGCGCCGTCACCGGCTCGCCGCCCTGGGCCGAGGTACTCGCCGGCGGCAAGCGCGTCGGCTTCGCCTTCGTCAACGCCGACTGGGTCAACTCGACCGGCTATTCGGGCCAGCCGATCGAGATCCTCGTCGGGCTGTCGGTCGAGGGGAAGATCACCGGCGCCCGGCTGATGGCGCATCATGAACCGATCGTCCTGATCGGCATTCCACCGGCGCGTATCGCCGCCTTCATCCAGGGCTACGTCGGAACGGACGTCGTGGCGCTCGGCCGCGACGCCGCTGCCGAGCGGCCCAAGGTCGACATCGTCTCGGGCGCCACCGTCACCGTCGCCGTCATCGCCGACAGCATGGTGCGTTCCGGCGTCCGTGTCGCCCGCACGCTCGGCATCGGCGGCGCGACCGCCCCCGTCGCGACCGTCGCCCGCGAGATCGATCCGACCCACGAGGCGCCGGCGGATTGGCCGGGGCTTCTCGGCGACGGTTCGGTGCGGCGGCTGGCGCTCTCGGTCGGCGAGGTCAGCGAGGCCTTCCGTCGCGCCGGGCATCCGGAGGCGGCCGACCGCCCGGAAGTCGCCGATGCGAGCGGCAGCTTCATCGACCTCTACGTGGCGCCGGTCTCGGTGCCGGCGATCGGGCGGAGCCTCCTCGGTGAACAGGGCTATGCGGCGCTGGCGGCCTCGTTGAAGCCCGGTCAGGCGGCCATCCTGATCGCCGCCGACGGCGCCTATTCCTTCAAGGGGTCCGGCTACGTGCGCGGCGGCATCTTCGACCGGATCGAGGTCGACCAGGGCGATGCCGGCATCCATTTCCACGACCGCAACCACACCCGCATCGGCGACGTCGTCGCACGCGGCGCGCCGAAGTTCCGCGACGTCGACATCTTCCGGGTGCCCGACACGTCGACCCTCGATGTCGCCGCGCCCTGGACGTTGAGGCTCCTGGCGCAACGGGCGACCGGCGCGCGCGACAAGGCCTTCCTGACCTTCGACGTCGGCTATGCGCTGCCCGAGGCCTATCTGAAGCCGGTGGTGGCGCCGCCCCCCGTCGCCACCACCGGCCCGGCGGCGAAGCCCGCCGCCGCCGACACGCCCGCGAGCGTCGATCCGAGCGACGCCGAGCCGCCGATCTGGCAGCAGCTGTGGCGCGACAAGGTCGTCGAGATCGCGGTGCTCCTCGTCGCCATCGGCGTGCTGACGCTGATCTTCTTCTTTCAGGACTGGTTCGTCCGTCGCCCGCTGTTCTACGACCGGGTGCGGCTGGGCTTCATGATCTTCACGCTCGTCTACATCGGCTGGTACGCCCAGGCGCAGCTCTCGGTGGTCAACGTCCTCGCCTTCCTCGGCGCGCTCAGGACCGACTTCCGCTGGGACTATTTTCTGATGGCGCCGCTGATCTTCATCCTGTGGTTCGCCACGGCGGCGTCGCTGCTGTTCTGGAACCGCGGCGCCTATTGCGGCTGGCTGTGCCCGTTCGGCGCCCTGCAGGAACTGGTGAACCGCCTGGCGAAGGCCGTCGGCATCCCGCAGCTGAAGATCGCCTTCACCACGCACCAACGGCTCACCGCGCTGAAGTACATCGTCTTCCTCGTGCTGTTCGGGATCTCCCTGAGCGCGCTCGGGACGGCCGAGAAGGCGGCCGAGGTCGAGCCGTTCAAGACCGCCATCATCCTGCGCTTCGCCCGTGAATGGCCGTTCGTCCTCTATGCCGGCGCGATGATCGCGGCGAGCCTCTTCGTCGAACGCGCCTTCTGCCGCTACCTCTGCCCGCTCGGCGCCGCCATGGCGATCCCGGCGCGGCTCCGGCTGTTCGACTGGCTGAGGCGATACCGGGAATGCGGCAATCCCTGCCAGCGCTGCGGCAACGAGTGCCCGGTGCAGGCGATCCACCCGGAAGGCCACATCAATCCCAACGAATGCATCCAGTGCCTGCACTGTCAGATGCTCTACCACCACGACCACAAGTGCCCGGTGATGATCCAACGGCGGCTGAAGCGCGAGAAATTCGCCGCCACGTCGACCGGCGACACGCGTGCCACCGCCGACACGCTCGTGCTCCCGAGACCGCACCGGATCACCGATCCGGCCGGCACGGCCGACGGCCTCGGCACCTGACGAGGCGGGATCCACCCGTCCACCCATCCCCGCTCCGGTGGGCTCAAGGAGGAAGACCGACATGACGGACGAAACCCGCAATCCGAACCCAGGTCTCAGCCGGCGTGGCATCCTCGGGGGAACCACGCTCGCCGGCGCGGCCGTCCTGACCGGTGGCGGCGCCTATCTCGACTTCGTTCGAGAGGCGCGGGCCGCCGGCACGGGTACGCAGAGCGCCGAGGTCAAACCCGGCGATCTCGACGAGTACTACGGCTTCTCCTCCTCCGGTCAGACCGGCGAAGTGCGCGTCATCGGCATGCCGTCGATGCGCGAACTGGTGCGCATCCCGGTGTTCAACCGCGACAGCGCCACCGGCTGGGGCCAGACCAACGAGAGCCGCAAGATCCTGACCGAAGGGCTGATGCCGGCGAGCCGGAAGTTCCTCGAGTCCCGCGGCGGCGTCTACCTCAACGGCGACCTGCATCACCCGCACGTCTCGTTCACCGACGGCACCTACGACGGCCGCTATCTCTTCGTGAACGACAAGGCCAACTGCCGGGTCGCCCGCATCCGGCTCGACGTCTTCAAGACCGACAAGATCATCGAGGTGCCCAACGCCTCCGACATCCACGGTCTCAGGCCGCAGAAGTTTCCGCGCACCGGCTACGTCTTCGCCAATTCAGAGCACATCATCCCGATGCCGAACGACGGCACCGGCAATCTCGACGACCCCAAGACCTACTGGTCGGTGTTCACCGCCATCGACGGCGACAAGATGGAGGTCGCCTGGCAGGTGCTGGTCGACGGCAACCTCGACAACTGCGACGCCGACTACCAGGGCAAGTACGCCTTCTCCAGTTGCTACAATCCGAACAAGGGCACGACGGTCGCCGAGATGACCGATCACGAGCAGGCCTGGGCGGTGCTCTTCAACATCCGGCGCATCGAGCAGGCGGTGAAGGACGGCGACTACAAGGTCCACAACGGGGTCAAGGTGATCGACGGCCGCCACGGGTCGAAATACACCCGCTACATCCCGATCCCGAACTCGCCGCACGGCGTCAACACCGCCCCCGACGGCATCCATGTGGTGATCAACGGCAAGCTGTCGCCGACGGTCAGCGTGCTCGACGTGCGCAAGTTCGACGATCTGTTCGACGGCAAGATCAAGGAGCGCGACGTCGTCGTCGCCGAGCCGCAGCTGGGGCTGGGACCGCTGCACACGGCCTTCGACAACAAGGGCAACGCCTACACCACGCTCTTCATCGACAGCCAGATGGTCAAGTGGAACATCGACAAGGCGCGTCGGGCCTTCGCGGGCGAGAAGGTCGAACCGATCCTCCAGAAGCTCGACGTCCAGTACCAGCCCGGTCACAACCACACGTCGATGGGCGAAACCAAGGAAGCGGACGGCAAGTGGCTCCTGTCGCTGAACAAGTTCTCCAAGGACCGCTTCATCAACGTCGGCCCCTTGAAGCCCAACAACGACCAGCTGATCGACATCTCCGGCGACGAGATGAAGATCGTGCACGACGGTCCGGCCTTCGCCGAGCCGCACGACTCCTGCATCGTGCATCGCTCGAAGATCAATCCGGTCTCGATCTGGAGCCGTGACGACCCGATGTTCGCGGAGGCCCGCGAATGGGCGAAGAAGGACGGCGTCAAGCTGGACTCGGCCGCCGACGTGATCCGCGACGGCACCAGGGTGCGGGTCTACATGCACTCGAACGCGCCGCAGTACAGCCTCGAGAAGTTCGAGGTGAACGAGGGCGACGAGGTCACCGTCTTCCTCACCAACATGGACGACATCGAGAACCTGACGCACGGCTTCACCATCGTGCGCTACGGCATCGCGATGGAGATCAGTCCGCAGGCGACGGCCTCGGTGACCTTCACCGCCGATCGACCCGGCGTGCACTGGTGGTACTGCCAGTGGTTCTGTCATGCGCTGCACATGGAAATGTCCGGCCGCATGATCGTCCGACCGAAGAAGGCGTGAGCGATGGTTTCGCGCGCGCTCGCCCGATCTCTGGTGGTGTTCTCGGCTCTTCTCGGAGCCGGGGATCTGCGGGCGCGCGCCGAAACCATCGTCGTCGCCGCGGGCGAGGACGTCGGAGAGGCGCTGTCGCGCGCCGGCCCCGGCGACATCCTCCGCATCGCGGCCGGCGAGCATCCGGGCGACCTCGTGATCCGGGTTCCCCACCTGACGCTCGAAGGCGAGCCCGGCGCGGTGATCCGCGGCTCCGGGCAGGGCTCGACCATCACCATCGCGGCGGCCGACGTGACCCTCCGCGGTCTCACCGTCACCGGATCCGGCCTCACCCTGATCGACAAGAACTCCGGCATCTTCCTCGGGCGCGAGGCCCACCGTGCGGTCATCGAGAACAATCACGTCCTCGACAATCTCATCTCGGTCTATCTCGACGGACCGCAGGACGTCGTCGTGCGCCATAACGTCATCGACGGACTGAAGCGGCTGAGGGTCAGCGAACGCGGGCCGGCGGTGTCGCTGTGGAACACGCCGGGTTCGAAGATCCTCGACAACGACATCCGCAACGGTCGCGACGGCGTGTTCTCGGTGTCGAGCAAACGCAACACGATCAGCGGCAACACCTTCCGCAATCTGCGCTTCGCAGTGCACTTCATGTACACCAACGACAGCGTGGTCGCCGACAATCTGTCGATCGGCAGCGATGCCGGCTACGTCATGATGTATTCCGATCGGCTGACGCTGACCCACAACGTCTCCGACCGCGACCGCGACCACGGACTTCTGTTCAACTACGCCAATCAGGCGACGATCGAGCGCAACGCGGTCCGCGGCGCCAACAAGTGCCTGTTCATCTACAACGCCAACAAGAACCGCTTCTCGGACAACTGGTTCGAGGGCTGTGAGATCGGCGTGCACTTCACCGCCGGTTCGGAGCGCAACGCCATCTCCGGCAACGCCTTCGTGCAGAACCGCACGCAGGTCATGTACGTCGGCACCCGGGTGATCGACTGGTCCGTCGCCGGTCGCGGCAACTACTACAGCGACAATCCGGCCTTCGATCTCAGCGGCGACGGCATCGCCGACAAGCCCTACCGGCCCAACAACCTGATGGATCAGGTCGTCTGGCGGGCGCCGTCGGCCAAGCTGTTGCTCAATTCGCCGGCCGTGCAGGTGGTCCGCTGGGCACAGGGCCAGTTCCCGGCGCTGCATCCGGGCGGCGTCGTCGACACGGCGCCCCTGATGGCCCCCGACCCTTCGGCCGTTCCGCATTGGACCTCGCCATGACCGCCATGACACCGCTGCCGCACGACGGCGAACCGATCACGACGATGCAAGTCCGCGAGGCGACCGTCACGCTCTCGGGCGTCTCGCGTCGCTTCGGCGAGCGGCTCGCGGTCGAGCGCGTCGACCTGACGCTCAATGCCGGCGAATGCATCGGCCTCGTCGGTCACAACGGCGCCGGCAAGTCGACGCTCATCAAGCTGATGCTCGGCCTGATCGATCCGAGCGCCGGTCATCTGCGCGTCCTCGGCAGCGAGCCGGGCCGGCGTGCGGCGGCGCCGAGCCGGGCCGCGATCGGCTATCTGCCGGAGAACGTCGCGCTCGGCCCGTCGCTGACGGGCGACGAGACGCTGGCGTTCTACGCCCGACTGAAGGGCCTGCCGCTTCGCGCGAACGCGGAGATCCTCGATCGCGTCGGGCTGATCGAGGCCCGCCACCGTCGCGTCGGCACCTATTCCAAGGGCATGCGGCAACGGTTGGGGCTCGCCCAGGCGATGCTCGGACGTCCGCGCCTGATGCTCCTCGACGAGCCGACCACCGGCCTCGACCCGGAACTGCGCCAAGTCTTCTACCAGATCCTCGCCGAACTGCGCCGCGACGGCGCCACCGTCCTCCTCTCCTCGCACGCGCTGGCCGAGTTGGAGGGACGGGTCGACCGGATCGTGGTGATGAACCGCGGCCGCAAGGTCGCCGACGGGACGCTGAGCCTGCTGCGCGAAGTGGCGGCGCTGCGCCCGAAGATCCGGCTGCGCCGCGGCGCCGACGTCTGTCCCGACTGGAGCGGCTGGAGCGAGCGCCCCGGCGGGCTGATCGAACGCGAATGCGGCGAGGATGCCCTGATCGACACGCTCCGGCGTCTGCCGAGCGACGTGCGCGACATCGACATCGTCAGACCGTCCCTCGACGACCTCTATGCCTCGTTCCAGCAGGAGGGATCATGAGACAGATCGCCCTGATCGCGCTGAAGGAACTGCGCTACGGCCTGCGCAATCGCTGGGTTCTGGCGGTGAGCGTGCTGCTCGCCGCGCTCGCCTTCGCGCTCGCCTTCCTCGGTTCGGCACCGACGGGGGCGGTCAAGGTCAATGCGCTCGCCGTCACCATCGTCAGCCTGTCGAGCCTGACCATCTTCCTGATCCCGCTCGTCGCGCTGCTGCTCTCCTACGACGCCGTCGTCGGCGAGATGGAACGCGGCACCATGGCGCTGCTGCTCGCCTATCCGGTGACGCGCTCGCAGGTGATCGTCGGCAAGTTCCTCGGCCAGGTCGCCTGTCTCGCCGTCGCGACCGTCGCCGGCTACGGGCTGGCCGGGTTCACCCTGGTTCTCGGCGGCGAGAGCGATGCGACGACGATCCGGGCCTTCGGCGTGATGATCGCCGCCTCGGTGCTGCTCGGCGCCGTCTTCGTCGCCATCGGCACCCTGGTCAGCACGCTCGTGCGCGATCGCGGCATTGCCGGAGGCATCGCCATCGGCGTTTGGCTGGTCTTCGTCCTGCTCTACGACATGGCGCTCCTCGGCATCCTTGCGGCCGATCAGGGACGCCGGATGACGGCGCAGGTCCTCGACGTGCTGCTTCTCCTCAATCCGACAGACGCCTACCGATTGGCGACCCTGACCTCGTCGAGCGAGGTCAGCGGTTTTGCCGGCCTCGCCGGGTTGGGAACCGGCCACATGCTCTCCGGGCCGACGCTCTTCGGCGCACTCCTCGCCTGGATCGTCGTGCCGCTCGCCGCCGCCATGGCGCTGTTCTCGAGGAGGCAGGTATGAACAGACGACGCTTTCTCGCAGGCCTTGCCTGCCTCCCGCTGCTGTCCGCCTGCAAGGACGACGCGCTCGCCGCGCTGCCCACGCCGCAGGAGCCGGGCAAGGACACCGAGGCCCAGATCTGCGGCATGTTGCTGAGCGAGCACGGCGGGCCGAAGGCGCAGATCTTCCTGCGCGACGCCACCGATCCCCTGTGGTTCGCCAGCGTGCGCGACGGCATCGCCTATTCGATCCTGCCGGAAATGCCGAAGGCCATCGTCGCCTTCTACGTCAACGACATGGGACGCGCGACGAACTGGGATCAGCCCGAGGCCGGGACCTGGATCGAGGCGAAACGCGCCGACTTCGTCATCGGCAGTCGCAAGAAGAGCGGCATGGACACCGCCGAAGCCATCCCTTTCGGCGCAGAGGCCACCGCGCGTGCCTTCGCGGCGACCCACGGCGGGCGCGTCGTCCGCCTCGCCGACATTCCCGTCGACTATGTCCTCGCATCAACCGCGGGAGATCCATGATGCGCATGAACCGTCGCCGCTTCATCTCCATCACCGCGGCCGCCGCCGGCCTGCCGCTGATCGGGGTCGCCGCGTCCGCGTCGGAACCCCGTCTGCGCGTCTGGTCGGGCTCGGCACTCGGCGCCGATGCGACGTTGCAGATCCATCATCCCGATCCGGCCGCCGCCGATCGCCTGATCGCCGCCAGCCTGCAGGAAGTCGAGCGGCTGGAGGCGATCCTCAGCCTCTACCGACCCGACAGCGCCCTCGTGCGCCTGAACCGCGAGGGGGCGATCGACGCCCCCCCGCTCGATCTCGTCCGCATCCTCTCGGAGGCGCGGATGTACGCCGACCTGACCGGCGGCGCCTTCGACGTGACGGTGCAGCCGCTGTGGGATCTCCATGCCCGCCATTTCGCCGATCCGAATGCCGCGCCGGAAGGTCCTTCGGCGGCGACGATCGAACAGGCGATCGCCCGTGTCGGCGAAGCGGCACTGGAGATCTCGCCGTCGCGCATCGGGTTCGCCCGACCCGGCATGAGCGTCACGTTGAACGGCATCGGCCAGGGCTACGTCACCGACCGCATCGTCGAGCTGCTGCGCCGGAACGGCATCGAGCACGCGCTCGTCGACATGGGCGAGGTGCGCGTCCTGGGAGACCGGCCGGAGGGCGGCCCCTGGCGCGTCGGGCTCGAGGACCCGCGAAAGCCGGGGGACGTCGCCGAACCCATCGGCCTCACCGACCGGGCGATCTCGACCTCGGGCGGCTACGGCACGACCTTCGACCCGAACCGTCGCTTCAATCACATCATCGAGCCGTCGAGCGGCCACACCAGCTGGCGCTTCCTCTCTGTCTCGGTCGAGGCGGTGACGGCGACGGAGGCCGACGCGCTGTCGACCGCCTTCACCCTGCTGCCGCGAGAGGCCGCCGCCGCGATCACGCGTGCGCGCGGGCTGACGACGCATTTCGTCGCCCCGGACGGCACACGGAGCGTCGAGCGGGCCTGAGGTTCGAACCGGACGAGGCGACGATGACGGGAACGACGGGACGCATACCGGAGGCCATTCGATCCGTCGGCGACCTCCTCGCCGTCGCACAGGCGCTCGAGATCGAGGCGGCGACGCGATACCGCCAGTTGGCGGCGCGGATGGAGGCCGACGGCGCCGAGGCGGTCGCGGCGGAGTTCCGCCTGCTCGCCGAGTTCGAACAAGCCCATGTCGACATGATAGACAGCCGCGGCCGAGCGATGCTGGGCCGCGACATCGCTCCCGTGTCGGCGTCCTGGCAACGGCCGCCGGGGACGAGCGAGACGGATCTCGCGACCTCGGCCGACTTCGGCCCTTATCGGGCGCTCGCCTTCGCGGTGCGCAACGAGGAAC
The DNA here is from genome assembly GCF_056313985.1 of Pinisolibacter sp. DMC19. Lineage (NCBI taxonomy): Bacteria > Pseudomonadati > Pseudomonadota > Alphaproteobacteria > Hyphomicrobiales > Ancalomicrobiaceae > Pinisolibacter > Pinisolibacter sp. DMC19. The sequence continues at coordinate 137,900 of NZ_JBQUZF010000008.1, forward strand.
GGGCCTTCGCCTTCTACGCCTACGTGGCGGCCGAGGCGACGGACGAGCCGATCCGCCTGCTGGCCGAGGACTTGGCGCGCGCCGAACTGATGCACGCCGCCCATCTCAGACACTTTCGTCGCCGGGCCTTTCGCAGCGACCCGCCGGTCGCCGTCGAGATCCCCGCCTCGCTCGACGAACTGGCGACCATGGTCCGGCGCTGGAGCGCCGCCGCCGGCGCCGCGCATCGGGGTCTCGCGGACCGGCTCGAGGTCGACGGCGATGCGGGCGACGCCGCCCTCTTCCGCACCATCGCGGCGGAAGAGGAGACCGCCGCCGCCGGAGAACGCCCCCCCGCCGGGCCCGCGCTTCACTGCCATGCCGACGGCGTGCGACTGCTCGAGGCCGGCTTCGAGCGCTTCTCGACGATTGCCGAGCGCGCGGGAAGCGAGGCCGTCGTCGCCGAAGCGCTGCGGCTCGCCGAGATCATGGTCGAGCGTCTCGCACGGGTCGGCGGACCCCGGCAGAATGCGTTGATCGACGGTCGATCGGCGTCCCGAACCATGGATGGCGGGTGAGTGCGCGGGTCGATCGGAGTGTCCGAACGGCCCCCAGCTCCGGGCGGTCGCGAATGCCGTCGAGCGGCGGCCCCTCTCGATCTCGCGTATCGCGGTCGACCGTAAGCCGCGCCTTCCGGCGGCTGCGATGACGTACGAAGGAGACGATCGGAACGCGCTCCCGGTGCCGATTTCACGGGCGCCCGCTTCGGGTCGAAGGGTGTCTGGCGAATGGCGCCGCTCTTAACTGATCGGCGCTGGAATTTGCTTGGGGACGGGATGGAGGCCACGCCATGCCCGAACTCACCAGCAACTCCAGACCCACTGGTCCTTGGAACAAGGGCGTTCTCGTCGGACAGAAGCGCCCTCTTCAGCCCAAGCACGTATGGTCGATCCGCGTACGATTGGAAATGGGGGGATCGCGCCGCGACCTCGCGCTGTTCGACATGGCCGTCGACAGCAAGCTGCGCGCTTGCGATCTGGTCGGCCTGAAGATCGATGACGTCTGCACCGGTACCAGGGTTCGGGAGCGAGCCACCGTGGTTCAGCGTAAGACCGGCAATCCGGTCCAGTTCGAGATCACCGAACAGACGCGCAAAGCGGTCGAACGATTGCTTCCGGTGCTTCGAGCGCGAGGCTCGGCCTACATATTCCCGAGCCGAGATCATTCGAGCCTTCACCTGTCCACTCGACGATATGCCCGGATCGTTCATGGCCGGGTCGAGAGCATCGGCTTGGACCCGAGGACTTCGGAACCCACTCGCTTCGCCGGACCAAGGTCGCACAGATCTACCGGCGGACCGGGACTCTCGGAGTCCTTCAGATCCTGCTCCGGCACACCAGGATCGAAACCAACGTTCGATACCACGGGATCGAGGTCGAGGATGCGCTGCTCCTGTCCGAGCAGACCGATCTCTGAAGGCCGTCTCGAACGGATTGCGTCAGTCTCGACTTGCGAAGATTTCGCCGATCCGATCTGCGGTTGAGCAGGCCGTGAGCTCTCGACGGGCTGTTGGGCGTCTGAGAACCCGCGCAAACTTCGCCAAGAGGTCGGATGATCCGCGTCCGTCGAGCGAGGGTGACAGGACCATCATGACCAGTTCGACCGGGCGATCGTCGATGGCGTCCCATTCGACCGGCTCGGCCAGGCGGGCGAAGAGCGTCGCCGGCCGGGCGAGGCCACGGATGTCGGCATGGGGCAGTGCCACGCCGGATCCGACTCCGGTCGACCCGAGCCGTTCACGGTCGCCGAGCGCGCGGGCGATCTCGCGGGCACTCCGGCCGGTGACCGCGCCTGCTCGTAAGGCGAGGCGTTCGAGCACTTCAGACTTGGTGCGGGCGACGAGATCGAGTTCGATCCCGTCGAGGACGAGCGGCTCACTGTCGGACATGGCGTTTCGAACCGTCTCTCACAGGGTGTCCTGATCGCGCAGCCGGTAGCCGACGCCGGTCTCGGTCTCGACGAGCGAGGGGGCCGGCGGAGCGGCGTCGATCTTCTGCCGCAGCTGGCTGACCAGGACGCGGAGATACTGCGGATCGGCGGTGAGGCTCGCGCCCCAGATCGCCGAGGTCAGCATCTTCTGGGTCACCACCTTGCCGACGTTGCGCGCGAGCACATGAAGGAGGTCGTATTCCTTCGGCGTCAGATGCACGCGTTCGCCGTCGCGGGTGACGATCCGGCGCAGGGTGTCGACGACGAGGCCACCGGTCGTGACCACCGGTGCTTCGCCATCGCGTCGGGCGGCGTGACGCAGGGCGGCGCGCAGGCGGGCGAGCAACTCGCCGACGCCGAAAGGCTTGTTGACGTAGTCGTCGGCGCCGAGATCGAGTGCCGCGATCTTCTCGCTCTCCCGGTCGCGGGCCGAGAGCACGATGATCGGTGTCGTCGACCATTCCCGGATGGCGCGGACCACCTCCTTGCCGTCGATGTCGGGCAGGCCCAGATCGAGCAGGATCAGGTCGGGGCTCCACGTCGCCGCCATGCGGATCGCCGAGGCGCCGTCCTCGACGCATTCGACGTCGTGGCCGGAGGCGATCAGCGCCGGCTTCAGGAAACGGTGGATCTGAGGTTCGTCGTCGACGACGAGGACGCGAAAGGCGGTCATCGGCTCTCTCCTTTCGGTTCGCCGGCCGCGACCGGCGGCAACGGCAGGCGGACGGTCATGCGGGTGCCGCGACCGTCGGCGACCGGGCTCGCGGCGGAGATCGCTCCGCCCATGGCGGTGACGACGCCTCGGCAGATGGCGAGGCCGAGCCCGGTTCCGGCGGCGCGGCCGTCGCCGCGGGCGACGCGGTGGAACTTCTCGAAGACCCGTTCGAGTTCCTCGGGCGGAATGCCGATGCCCTCGTCCTCGACCTCGATGCGGGCAGAGCCGCCCTCGCGGGCGAGCCGGACGCGCACGGTGGTGTGGGCGGCGGAATACTTCACCGCGTTGTCGAGCAGATTGAACAGGACCTGTTCGAGCAGCGTGCCGTTGCCCTCCAGCACCAGCGCCGCGCCGCCGTCTTCCAGCACGAGCCGCCGCCCGGGATGCAGCCGTTCGGCCCGGGCGACCGCGCCGTGGGCGACGTCGGAGAGGTCGACCCAGTCGGTGGCGAGTTCGAGATTGCCGGTCTCGAGCCGCGTCATGTCGAGGAGGTTGGCGACGAACTGCGACAGCCGCCGCGTCTCCTCCTCGATCGCCGAAAGGAGATCGCGCCGCGTCGCCGGGGCGAGCTTCTCGCCGAAGTCCCTGAGGCTCGTCACCGATCCGAGGATCGAGGCGAGCGGCGTCCGGAGGTCGTGCGAGATCGACGACAGCAGCGCCGAACGCAGCCGTTCGCTCTCGGCGGCGGCCGCCGCGTCTGAGGCACGGACACCGAGCTGGATGCGTTCGGCCGCGATCGCCGTCTGGTCGCAGAGGGCGGCGAGGAAGCGCTCGGCGTCCTCGCCGACGTGGGCGTCGGGATCGTTCGGTGCGAAACCGATCACCCCGACGATGCCGCTCGCCGTCACCAGCGGACGAAACTGGAGGTCGGCGTTTGGCAGCGTCGGCGAGCGGCGTCCGGCGACCTCGCCGCGCTCATAGGCCCAGCGCGCCGCGCCCATCTCGGTGACGCCGAGGTCGACGTCGGGTGGGAAGGCACCGGCCCGGCGCAGATCGCCCGCCTCGCCCAGCAGCGCGACCGCCCTGCCGCGCACCGCGCCGGCGACCTGAGCGACCGTCGTCCACATCAGCGGCTCGAGCGCCGCGACGCCGGCGATCTTGCGCGAGTATTCGTAGAGGGCGCGGGTGGTGCGGGCCCGCGCCAGCGCCGCTTCGGCCTGTTCGTGCGCGCGGCCGGCGAGCCCGCCGACGGTCGCGGCGACGAAGAGAAAGACGATGAGCGCGAAGAGCTCGTGCGGCTTGGCGACGGTGAAGGTGTAGATCGGCTCGATGAAGAAGAAATTGTAGCCGAGGAACGACAGCAGTGCCGCCGCCAGCGCCGAGGCCCGGCCGAAGCCGAGCGCGCAGAGCACCACGGCCGACAGGAAGATCATCGAGACGTTGGGCAGGTCGATCCAACGGGTGAGCCCCATGCCGACCCCGATCGACGTCGCGACCGCCAGCGTCGCCGCGGCGAAGCCCACACCCAGACGGCGGCGATCGAGCGGGTTGGCACTCGGCTCGCGACGCGGCGCGGCCCCGCCGCCACCCACCACCACCTGCACCGAGATGTCGGCGGCGCGCGCCACCAGATCGTCGGAGAGCGAGCGGCCGAAGAAGCGGCGGAAGCGCCCGTGCCGCTCCGATCGTCCGACGACGATCCGCGACACGTTCTCCCGCCGCGCGAAACGCAGGATCTCGGCGACGATGTCGGCGCCGATGATGCGGACGCGATCGGCGCCGAGCCGCTCGGCGAGATGGAGATTGGCGTCGAGGCGGCGGATCGAGGCTTCGTCCGTGCGGGCGACGTCCGGCCGATCGACGTGCAGCGCCGTCCACGGCGCGTTGAGCCCGCCGGCCTGCCGCGCGGCGATCCGCACCACCTCCTCGGAACGCGGGTCGGCACCGACACAGACGAGAATGCGCTCGGCGGTCGGCCACGGCCCCTCGATGGCGCTCTGGCGCAGGAAGGCCAGCATCTCGTCGTCGACATGGGCGGCGGTGCGGCGCAGTGCCAGTTCGCGTAGCGCCGTGAGGTTCGACGGCTTGAAGAAGTGATCGACGGCGCGGGCGGCGGTCTCCGGCAGATAGACCTTGCCGTCCTTCAGCCGCTCGATCAGTTCGTCGGGCGTCAGATCGACGAGGATCACCTCGTCGGCGCGCTCGAGGATGCGGTCGGGCACCGTCTCGCGCACCGCGACGCCGGTGATCCGCCCGACGACGTCGGACAGGCTCTCGAGATGCTGGATGTTGAGCGCCGTCCAGACGTCGATGCCGGCGTCGAGCAGTTCCTCGACGTCCTGGAAGCGCTTGGGATGACGCGAACCCGGCGCATTGGTATGGGCCAGTTCGTCGACGATCAACAGACCGGGCCGCCGCGCGAGAGCCGCGTCGATGTCGAACTCCATGAGAGACCGACCGCGGTGAATGATCGGACAGCGCGGCAGCACCTCCAGCCCGTCGATCAGCGCCGCCGTTTCGGCACGGCCGTGGGTCTCGACGAGGCCGATGACGACGTCGACGCCCTCGTTCGCCAGCCGCCGCGCGTTCGACAGCATGGCGAAGGTCTTGCCGACGCCCGGCGCGGCGCCGAGATGGATCTTCAGCCGCCCGCGCCCTTCGCGCTCGGCGAGCGCCAGGAGCGCGTCCGGCGAGGGGCGACCGTCACGGGTGCGGGCGTCGTTCATCGGGACCTCTCCTCACGAAGGATCGAGCCGCGACAGGGCGAGATTGAGGTCGAGCACACCGACCCGCGGCTCGCCGAAGACGCCGAGCTCGCGCCCACGGGTCTTCTCCGCGATCAGCGCCTCGACCCGTTCGAGCGGCAGGCCGCGCGCCGCGGCGACGCGCTTGGCCTGCAGGCGCGCGAAGGCGGGCGAGATGTCGGGATCGAGCCCGCTCGCCGAGGTCGTGACCGCGTCGGCGGGAACGGCGGCGGCACCGCTCTCCCCCTTCAGCGCCTCGGCGTCGCCCTTCACCCGCTCGACGAGCTTGGCGGAGAGCGGCCCGAGGTTGGAGCCCGACGAGTTGGCGGCGTTGTAGGGCGCATCGACGGTCTTCGACGCGTCGTTCGGATCGGCGGCGGAGGTCGCCGACGGGCGGCCGTGGAACCACTTCGGATCCGTGAAGCTCTGGCCGATCAGACGCGACCCGACGACCTTGCCGCCGACCTCGACGAGGCTGCCGCCGGCGGCGCCGGGCATCGCGATCTGGGCGATGCCGGTGATCGCCAGCGGATAGGCGATGCCGGTCAGCACGGTCAGGCCGCCGAGGAGGGCGAAGGCGGGGCGGAGATGTTCGATCATGGCCATCACCTCAGGCGAGACGGAGGGCTGCGACGACGAGGTCGATCGCCTTGATGCCGACGAAGGGCAGGACGAGACCGCCGACGCCCCAGACGAGGAGGTTGCGGCGCAGCAGCGCCGCCGCACCGACCGGGCGATAGGCGATGCCCTTCAGCGCCAGCGGGATCAGCGCGATGATGATCAACGCGTTGAAGATCACCGCCGACAGGATGGCGCTCTGCGGCGAGGCGAGGCCCATGACGTTGAGCGCGTTCAGTTGCGGATAGGTCGCCACGAACAGCGCCGGGATGATGGCGAAATACTTGGCGACGTCGTTGGCGATCGAGAAGGTGGTGAGCGAGCCGCGGGTCATCAGCAGCTGCTTGCCGATCGCCACCACCTCGATCAGCTTGGTCGGGTTGCTGTCGAGATCGACCATGTTGCCGGCCTCGCGCGCGGCTTGCGTCCCCGACTGCATCGCCACGCCGACGTCGGCCTGGGCGAGGGCCGGCGCGTCGTTGGTGCCGTCGCCGCACATGGCGATGAGGCGGCCGTGCTTCTGCTCCGAACGGATGTAGGCGAGCTTGTCCTGCGGCGTCGCCTCGGCGATGAAGTCGTCGACGCCGGCTTCCGAGGCGATCGCCGCGGCGGTGACCGGGTTGTCGCCCGTCACCATCACCGTGCGGATGCCCATGGCGCGCAGTTCCGCGAAGCGCTCCTTGATGTCGGGCTTCACCACGTCCTTGAGATGAACCGCGCCGATCAGGCGATCACCGTCCGAGACCGCGAGCGGCGTACCGCCGGTCCGGGCGATGCGATCGACGGCGTCGCGGAATGCGGGCTGCGTCCGGTCGAGCGTGAGCCCGAGATGCCGCATCACCGCGTCGACCGCGCCCTTGCGGACGGACCGGCCGGCGAAGTCGGCGCCCGACAGGCGGGTCTGCGCGGTGAAGGGCACGAAGGTCGCGGTCTCGATCCCCGAAGGCTCGGCGACGCCGTGCATCCCGCGGGCGAGTGCGACGATCGAGCGGCCTTCCGGCGTCTCGTCGGCGGCGGACGCCACGAGGGCCGCTTCCGCCAGCGCCTCGACCGAGACGCCCGGCACGGGAATGAACTCGGTCGCCATGCGGTTGCCGAAGGTGATGGTGCCGGTCTTGTCGAGGAGCAGCGTGTCGACGTCGCCGGCGGCCTCGACGGCGCGGCCCGAGGTGGCGATGACGTTGAAGCGGATCAGCCGGTCCATGCCGGCGATGCCGATCGCCGAGAGAAGACCGCCGATCGTCGTCGGGATCAGGGTGACGAGAAGGGCGATCAGCACCGTCACCGAGACCACCGTTCCCGAATAGCCGGCGATGCCCCACAACGTCACGACGGTGATGAGGAAGATCAGCGTCAGGCCCGAGAGCAGGATCGACAGCGCCAGCTCGTTCGGCGTCTTCTGCCGCTCGGCGCCTTCGACCAGCGCGATCATCTTGTCGATGAAGGTCGAGCCCGGCGCCGCGGTGATCTTCACCACGATCCAGTCGGAGAGCACCGTCGTCCCGCCGGTGACGGCCGAGCGGTCGCCGCCGGATTCCCGGATCACGGGCGCGGATTCGCCGGTGATCGCGCTCTCGTTGACCGAGGCGACGCCGCGGATCACCTCGCCGTCGGCGGGGATGACGTCGCCGGCCTCGACCAGCACCAGGTCGTCGAGTTCGAGATCGAGCGAGGAGACGACCGCATGGGCGTGGTCGTCGGGGTCGGCGAACATCAGCCGCTTGGCCATGGTGTCCGAGCGGGTCTTGCGGAGCGCATCGGCCTGCGCCTTGCCGCGGCCCTCCGCGACGGCCTCGGCGAAGTTGGCGAAGAGCACGGTGAACCACAGCCAGGCGGCGATCTGGCCGTCGAAGACCGGGGTGCCGCCGGCGGTGGCGAGATCCTTCGCGAAGATCAGCGTCACGACGAGCGCGACGACCTCCGTCACGAAGATCACCGGATTGCGGACGAGACGGCGCGGATCGAGCTTGGCGACGGCATCGATCGACGCGCGGGCGAGGATCCTGCCGTCGAAGAGCGACGGGGCGCGGGCGACTGTCTGGGACATGATCGGTCCTCGAACGTTGGATCAGAAGGTCAGGCCGGCCGGGATCATCAGATGTTCGACGATCGGTCCGAGCGCGAAGGCCGGGAAGAACTGCAGACCGCCGAGGATCAGGATCACCGCCGTGACGAGGCCGACGAAGAGCGGCCCGTGGGTCGGGAAGGTGCCGGCCGAGGCCGAAGCCCGCGTCTTGACGACGAGCGATCCGGCGATCGCCATGACCGGCACGATGTAGCCGAAGCGGCCGAGGAACATGGCGATGCCGAGCGTCGCGTCGAACCACGGCGTGTTGGCCGATAGGCCTGCGAAGGCGGAACCGTTGTTGCCGGTCGCCGAGGCATAGGCGTAGAGCAGTTCCGTCAGCCCGTGCGGTCCGGCATTGGTGAGGCTCGCGAGCGCCGACGGCAGCATCGCGGCCACCGCGGTGAAGCCGAGGATCGTCGCCGGCAGGATCAGCTGGGCGAGCATCGCCAGCTTCATCTCCTTCGCCTCGATCTTCTTGCCGAGATATTCCGGCGTGCGCCCGACCATCAGACCGGCGATGAAGACCGTCAGCACGGCGATGACGAGGATGCCGAAGAGGCCCGAACCGACGCCGCCGGGGACGATCTCGCCGAGCTTGATCAGGAGGAGCGGCATGAACCCGCCGAGCGGCATGAAGCTCTCGTGCATGGCGTCGACCGAGCCGGTCGACGTCGCGGTGGTCGCCACCGCATAGAGCGCGGAGGCCGCGGGGCCGAAGCGGACCTCCTTGCCCTCCATGTTGCCGAGCGACGGGTCGACGCCGAGGGCGGTCAGGAGCGGATTGCCGCCGGCTTCCGCACGGTAGGCGACGACGAGACAGCCGACGAGGATGATCGCCATCACCGCCATGATCGCCCAGCCCTGCCGCGTGTCGCCGACCATGCGGCCGAACGTGTGGGTGAGCGCGAAGGAGAGGGCGAGCAGCGCCCAGATCTCGAGGGCGTTGGTGATCGCCGTCGGGTTCTCGAACGGGTGGGCGGCATTGGCGTTGAAGAAGCCGCCGCCGTTGGTGCCGAGGAGCTTGATCGCCTCCTGGCTGGCGACCGGGCCGAGCGCGATCGTCTGCTTCGCGCCTTCGAGCGTCGTCGCATCCACCGACGCCGCGAGCGTCTGCGGCAGCCCCAAGGCGACGAAGACGAGCGCCAGCACGATCGAGAAGGGCAGCAGGACGTGCAGCGTCACCCGGGTGACGTCGACCCAGAAGTTGCCGAGCCGATCGGTGCCTGAATGGGCGAAGGCACGGATCATCGCCGCCGCCAGTGCCATGCCGGTCGCCGCCGACAGGAAGTTCTGCACCGCGAGGCCGGCCATCTGGGTGAAGTGGCTCATGGTGGTCTCGCCGCCGTAGGCCTGCCAGTTGGTGTTGGTGACGAAGCTGATCGCAGTGTTGAAGGCGAGCAGCGGATCGACGCCGTCGAAGCCCTGCGGGTTCAACGGCAACACGCCCTGAAGCCGCTGGATGGCGTAGAGAGCCACGAAGCCGGCGGCGTTGAAGACCAGCATGGCGATCGTGTAGCCGAGCCAGGTCTGGGCATGGAGGGCCCGGCGCCCGGCGAGCGCGAGAAGCCCGCGCTCGAGCGGTGCGACGATCGGCGAAAGGAACGTGCGCTCGCCGGAGAAGACCTGCGCCATCAGCCGGCCGAGCGGCACGACGGTGGCGAGGATGAGCGCGAGGACGAGCAGAATCTGCAGCCAGCCGACAGCGGTCATGGCGTCACCTCGATGAAGTCTCGGAAAGGGTCGCGCTCAGTACTTCTCGGGCCTGACCAGCGTGTGGACGAGATAGGCCGCCAGCGCGAGGGCGACGACGAGGGCGAGGAGGGGTTCGGACATGACCGCCTCACAGATCACCGCAGGCGTGGGCATAGAGGGCGGCAAGGCCGAAGAGCCCGACGGCCCCGAAGAAGCAGGCGAAGTCCAACATGGCGAAGCTCCTGAATGGATCGTCTTCGCCGGGACTGTCCTCCCGATGCCCGTCAGGGATCGATGGGGAAGGTGGGGCCGGGCCATATGGATTTCATAAGTGCGGCCGAAAGTGGAGAGGTCGCGCGGAAAGGCGACGGATCGACGGAGCCGAGCGTCCGCTTCGGGTCGCGGGCCGTCATTGGCCGCATCGCGCCGAACGCGGTCGCTCGAACAGACGTGCATCCGACTGCGTCGAACACTCCATGCGATGATCGTCGCAGTCACTCGGCCGTGGCCTTGACGAAGTCGACGAACGCCCGCAGCGGCGCAGGCACGAGACGCCGCCCCGGATAATAGAGAAACGGCCCCGAAAAGCTCGGCCACCAGGGTTCGAGGACGGCTTCGAGGGCGCCACTGTCGAAATGCGGGCGCAACCAGTCTTCGAACAGGAAGACGATCCCGGTGCCGGCGATCGCCGCGTCGACCGCCAGGTCCGTCCCGCCACCGGCGCGCACGATCAGCGGTCCCGTGGGATCGACCCGCACCACCTCGTCGCCGCGTTCGAATTCCCACGGCGGCATCGCCCCGCTGGCAAACCGGCCGGTCAGACAAGCATGACCGAGCAGGTCGCGCGGGTGCTCGGGCCGCCCACGGCGGGCGAGGTAGGCAGGAGAGGCAGCGGCGGCGAAGCGCTGGACGCGCGGTCCGATCGGTACGGCGATCATGTCCTGCTCGAGCCGCTCGTCGTAACGGATCCCGGCATCGCAACCGGCGGCGAGCACGTCGACGAAGCTTTCCTCGGTGATCACCTCGAGGCGGATATCGGGATAGGCGGCGAGAAACGACGGAACGATGCGCGGCAGCACCAGTCTGGCCGCGCTGACCGGCACATTGAGGCGCAATGTCCCCGCCGGCCGGTCGCGAAAGCCGTTCACCACGTCGAGGGCAGCCTCGACTTCGCTCAAGGCCGGGCCGAGCCGCGCCAGCAGACCCGCGCCGGCATCGGTCGGGACGACGCTGCGCGTCGTCCGGTTGAGGAGCCGGACGCCGAGCTGCGCCTCGAGGCGACGGACGGCTTCGCTGAGCCCGGAGGCACTGGAGCCGCTCGCGCGTGCCCCCTCACGGAAGCCCCCGGAGCGCGCCACCGCCACGAAGGCGTTCAGATCCGCAAGATTGCCGTTCATTGTACGTTTCTCCGCACGAACTGTGCGGATTGTGCCCAGTTATCGCCGCTGCGCACAACGCCTATCTCTCGATCACGGAGAAGGAGAGAAGGCATGTCTCGGATCGACCAGCCAGGAACGTTCACCCTCGGCGACCGCTCGGTGAAGCGGCTCGGATACGGGGCGATGCAACTCGCCGGGCCCGGCGTCTTCGGCCCCCCCAAGGATCGCGACGCCGCGGTGGCGGTGCTGCGCGCGGCCGTGGCACATGGGGTCGATCACATCGACACCAGCGACTTCTACGGGCCGCACGTCACAAACCGGCTGATCCGCGAGGCGTTGGCGCCCTACCCCGACGACCTCGTCATCGTCACCAAGATCGGCGCCCGCCGCGACGAAAGGGGGGCCTGGTTGCCGGCGTTCTCGGCGGAGGACCTGACGCGGGCCGTGCACGACAACCTGCGCAATCTGGGGCTCGACGTCCTCGACGTCGTCAACCTGCGCATCATGTTCGACACGCATGGTCCGGCCGAAGGGTCGATCGAAGCGCCTTTCACGGCGTTGGCCGAGTTGCAACGGCAGGGTCTGGTGCGTCACATCGGCCTGAGCAACGTCACCGCGGCCCAGATCGCCGAAGGGCGACGGATCGCAGAGATCGTCTGCGTGCAGAACCAGTACAATCTGGTTCATCGGGCAGACGATGCTCTGATCGACGAACTCGCGCGCGAGCACATCGCCTATGTACCGTTCTTTCCGCTCGGAGGTTTCACCCCGTTGCAGTCGTCGATCCTCACCGACGTCGCGGGGCGCCTCGGTGCCACGCCGATGCAGGTCGCACTGGCATGGCTTCTGCGTCGCGCGCCGAACATCCTGTCGATCCCCGGAACCTCGTCTCTTCGACATCTCGAGGAGAACCTCGCCGCGACCGGATACGACCTGACGGACGCCGTTTGCGTCGAACTCGACCGCATGGCGAGCATGGGTTCCGCGTGACGGCCGATCGTCGGGTTGGCCCATCATGCGCGTCCTCACCGAAGGACCCGGCTCGTCGGCAACGGGGCCGACCTCCGACGGCCCATGTCCGCTTCGGGTCGGTCGCGGTCACCTACGCGCCGAAGCCGGTCATTCGCCCCCCACGCCATCGGAAAGGGTGCGGGTGGGACGGGAACAATTCCGAGGGAGATTTCGCCGCCGTCCGTTCCCGGCGCGCCTGTCCATCTCGACGAATGCCGTGCGATCACGCTTCGTGCCCCGACGGGATCCGCCCGGCCCATTCGCATCGGAAGTTGCTCGCAGGTCACAGTCTTCCGTCTTGGAGTGTGCCACCGTCAGTGGCCGATTCGAAGTAGCGGAGAGCTTCTGCGATGAAGACTTTCATGATGTGGACCGTGATCGCGCTGGGCGTTGCCGCGGCACCTGCAGGTGCCGCCGAGCTCGCCGCACGGCCTGGTGGAGCCGGGGCGCGGCCGATGCCGTCGCAGCCCACCAGTGGAGCGGCTTCTACCTTGGCGTCAACGGCGGCTACGGTTGGAACAAGGACAGCTGGAGTGCCGTTCCCGGTGGCGCCGATTACGGCTCCCACATCGCCGGTGGGGCGATCGGCGGCGGCCAGATCGGCTATCGTCTGCAGACCGGCGCCTGGGTGGTCGGTCTGGAAGCCGCAGGAGATTGGGCCGATGTCTCCGGCCATCACCTCGACAGGCTCGGCGCACCCTTCGTCGATCGGTCACGGCTGAAGGCGGTCGGCCTGTTCACCGCGCAGGCCGGTTACGCGTGGGACAATGCGCTGCTCTATGCGAAGGGCGGCGCGGCGGTGACCCGAACGCGATGGGAATCCGCCGAAGTGGTGACGCACTATTCGGATGAGAAGACCCGTTGGGGCGGGGTCCTCGGTGCCGGCCTCGAATACGGTTTCGCGCCGAATTGGTCGGCGGGGCTCGAATACGATCACCTGTTCGTCGCGCGACGCAACGAGTCCCTCGACTTCGATCCGTGCTGCACCCCCTTCGCATCGCGCGTCGGTGGCGACACCGATCTCGTCATGGCGCGCATCAACTATCGCTTCGGCGATCTGGCGCTCCCCAAGTATTGAGGCTCCGCCGATCCGAGTGCTCTCTCGCGACGAAGGGCCGGCATCGAGCCAGCCCCTCTTCTCTCGATGATGTCTCCGGAGCACGTCATGGGCATCCCGTGGGTGAGCTCCATGTCGGTGCTGCACCGCCATGGCCGACCACGACGTACATCCGCGGATTTTCGGAAGAAATCCATGCCCCCTGGCGGAGAGGCCACCGATTGAAATCGGAATGTGTCGAGGCCGAACGTCTGCTTCGGGTCGATGGTAGCCGGTCGTATCTTGCCGCCTAGGCTGGTTGATGCGACGAGGGCGGCGCGGACAAAGCGGTCTGGGGGCGGTGACGGTCAAATTCTGTCTCACCATCGCGGCTCGGGCTGGTAAGCGAGCAGTTTCGGCGCTTTTGACGCATCGCCTCGCGTGCGATAGGTGCCGACGAGCCGACCTGCGTCGTCCATTTCCTCGATGCGATACATGTCCTGCCGGCGCTCCTTGGTTGGGGTCAACCGGTATGCGCTGCCATTCTTGCGGATGAACAAGGCGGCAGAGCGCGCCGGTGATCTCGGGACGAAGTGGCCTTCACTCCCGCAACCAGAGAAGATCGCGACCCTCCACCGGCTCGTCACCGGCATCACCCTTGGAAGCGCATCCCTCCAGATCGCCGTCTCACCCGATGGGCTGAGCGACGTCGCGGGCTCGACCGGCGAGGAGATCATGAAGCGCTCGGCGGACGCGCGTGCGGAAGTGAAAGCTGCGGAACGCGAAGCCATCGTCCTCACAGTGCCGGTGAACCTGAAGCGGGTCGGGATGGAGATGAAGCTCCTGGTCGAGGCGCCCGACCTCCAGCGCTCCCGCAAGCCGGATCGGAGCCTCCTCCGGCTGCTCGGTCAGGCGCGCCACTACCGGGACCGTCTGCTCGAAGGAGACGGCACGGCGATCGGCGAGCTGGCCGAGGCCGAAGGCGTCGGCTCTCCCTGGTTCACGCGGGCCCTGCGCCTGGCCTTCCTGGCACCCGACGTCACCGAGGCGATCCTCGACGGCCGGCAGCCGATCGAGCTCTCGGCCAAGAAGCTCGCGATGACCGCAGATCTACCGGCCGACTGGGACGCGCAGAAACGGGCGCTCGGATTCGGGTGACACCACCGCATACGGCAGACCAACCTCGCGACATTCCGTGCCCCCCCCGCCTCTTGAGGCGGGGTTCGTCGTTCCGGCGGGTCCGTGAGCGCGGCAGAAGGAAAGTGTACCGCGAAATCGGTCGGTCGAGACTTCCGGCGTCGGCGAGCCGCGATTCCCGTACCCCGGTGGTCTCGCGGTGCACGTCCCACCGACACGCCCGTGCAAGTCACGGAAACGTCGGGACAATTCGGTGTGGTGGGAAAAAGGCAGAAAAGCCCCGCGATATCGAGGGCGGGTGGCGGTGGACGCAGTCGAACGCGAACCGGTCTCGGAATTCGCTGTTTGCAGGGAATTTGCAGGGAAAAATCGCAGGTTTTGCCCGATGACGTTGCCCCTCAGGCCTAATCCAGTTTGAAGTTCGCTCTGGCCCAACTCGAGGACCAGAGCATGAGGCGTAGCC
>NZ_JBQUZF010000009.1:0-135597 GCF_056313985.1 Pinisolibacter sp. DMC19
CACCAGCCGTTCGCCAGAGCGAAGGATTTCGTCGTCAGCAGCGTTGGCCGCCGTCGTTGGACCGGGTTATAGGCCCCACGTTCGGAGGCGTCAACACCCCCGTCACAAAATCTTCGCCGCTCGTGGAGGAAAATTCGCGCCTTTAACGGCGAAGCGACGGATTCCGCGGCTCGGGCCTGTGGATATTAACGCCTCGCCCCGCGAAAATCCCGTTTCCACCCCGCGCTGCGTTTCTCCCCGTATCGACGCTCCCCCGCCCGCGGGCGCAAGATCGCCCCGGCCAAGGGGAGGAACACGCGATGGATGGGGTCCACTGGGGTGCCTGGGATCACTGGGGCTATGCCGGCATCGCGCTCGTGGGGACGGCGATCGCCTCCGCCCTCCTGATGACGATCCTCGGGTCGGAGCGTCACGCGCCGCGTCTCGCCACGCTCGCCGGCGTCGCCCCGCCCTTCATCAACATCATCGGCGTGCTCTTCGCGCTGACGCTCGCCTTCCTCGGCAACGACACCTGGTCGGCCCACGATCGGGCGATCGATGCCGTCACCCGCGAGGCCGACAGTCTGCAGTCGCTGGTCGCGCTCACCCGCGGTCTCGACGACGACCGCCGCGCGCCCGTCGTCGCCGCCGTGCGCGACTATGCCCGCGCCGCCTCCGAGATCGAATGGCCGCTGCTCGCCGGCCGCGATCACGCGCCCGAAGCCGCCGCCGCCCTCGATCGCCTGCTCGCCCTCGTCGCCGATCGTGCCATCGGTGAAAGGCTCGGCCTCGCCGTCCACGGCCGCGTGCTCGAACAGGTCATCGCCGTGCGCGATGCCCGCGACCGGCGGATCGCCCTCAGCCAGACCCACGTCAATCCGCTGAAGTGGCTGGGCATGGCCTTCCTCGGCTTCGTGACGATGCTGTCGGTCGCCGCCGTCCACGTCGACAATCCGCGCGCCGCTCTCGTGGCGATCGTGCTCTTCGGCGCGGCCGCGGCACCCACCGCGGCGATCGTGTTGATCCAGGGAAATCCCTTCCAGCAGCCGACCACCGTGTCGGTCGCCCCGCTCGAGGCTCTGGCGCGCGGCGGCTAGAGCTCGGTCCGATCGGAGAGTTGGCTCGGGTGAAAGAGCGAGCGCCGGTCAGATCCGGTGGAACAGCGCGTCGACTTCCACCAGCGCACAGGCGACGTGGTAGAGCGTCGAGGCCGGCGGCGGCTCGTCGCGGAAGGTGCCGTCGGCGCGCATGCGCTCGAACCACAGCCCGGCATGGTCGCGATCGACGAAGAGCGCCAGCGACCGCGTCGCCGCCGCGAGCCGCTCGAGCGCGTCGGCACGTTCTTGCGGCTCGTCCGCCGCTGCAGCGACCGCGGCCCAGGCCTTCATCCGCTCGGTCTGCGGCCACACCCGCGTCGCCGCGTCGCGCACCGTGAAGTCGTCGAAGAGTTCGGCGATGGCGACGCCGCGGGTCCGGTCGACGCCGTGATCCTCGCCGACCGCGATCAGTCGCCGGGCGGCGGCGATCGCATCGGCGCGACCGCGCGACCGCGCCCAACCGTCGAGGAGCCAGCCCCATTCGAACTGGTGACCGGGCTCGACGATGCGGCCCTGTTCGCCGGCGATCGGTCGCCAGTCGCCGTCGTAGAATTCACGAAGCGCGCCCGTCGCCGGATCGATGAAACGCGACAGCGCCAAATCACCGATTTCGTCGGCGAGCCGCGCCCAGTCGGCACGATCGGCCTCCGGCGCCACCTTCTCCCAGGCGACCGCGGCCTCGAACATGTGCATGTGCGGATTGGCCTCGAGCGGCAGACGCCGCGGCCGTGCCGCCTCGAAACCGGCGACCGGATGGCCCCATCCCGCCCTGGTGCCGTCGCGGATGCCGCGCGCCAGGGCCGGCAGATCCTCGGACCCGGTCTCGCCGTAGGCCGCGGCGAGGCCGAAGAGGGCGAAGGCCTGATCGTAGAGTTCGAAGTCGACGTCGTCCGGCGCGCCGCCGCAAACGGCGGTGCGGATCGCCGTACCGTCGGGGCCGAGGCAGGCGTGGCGGAACCATTCGAGACCGTGGAAGACCAGCGCCCGCGAGGGTCCCTGCCAACCGAGCCGCGCCGCATTGGCGAAGACGAAGAGCTGGCGCCCGACGACCCGGGTGCGCCGCGGCTCTTCGATCGCCGCGAGATCGCGACCGATCTTCTCGAAGAAGCCGCCGTTCTGGAAATCGACGCCGGTCGTCGCCCACAGCGGCAGGACCGCGTCGACGAACCACGCCCGCTGCGCCTCGAAGGCCGCGAAGGCCGCGGCACGCGCGGCTGCGAGACGGTCGGCGGCAGAAGAAACGGCGGCGTTCATGCCTCGATCCTCCGCGCGGCGAGGAGCGGCGCGACGAAGGCGGAAAGATCGCCCCCTTCGAAGAAATGTCCGGCGATGCCGGCCGCAGTCGCGGCGTCGAGGTCGCTCGCCTTGTCGCCGATCAGGAAACTCGCCGCCCGGTCGACCGGCCAATGCGCCATCAGGTCGAGCAACATGCCCGGTCCCGGCTTGCGCCAGTCGCTGTCGCGGCGATAGGCCTCGACGGTGGCGTCCGGCAGATAGGGGCAGAAACGCTCGTCGTCGATCCGCGCACCGATCCGGGCGAGATCGGCGCGAAGATGCGCCTGAACGGCGTGATGATCGTCCTCGGAATAGTAGCCGCGGGCGATGCCCGACTGGTTGGTGACGACGAAGACGAGATAGCCCGCTTCGTTCGCGGCCCGGACCGCCTCGCGCGCGCCCTCGATCCATTCGAAGCGATCGATCGAGCCGATGTAGCCGTGGTCGACGTTGAGGACGCCGTCGCGATCGAAGAAGACGGCGGGGCGAAGACCCCTCGGGCTCGTCTCGTCCTGCATCGCCGTCCTCGTCTCCTGTTGCTCGGGGTCGCGGGATAGCACGCTCGTCGGGTCCGTCAAACGCCGTCCGACGCGGCGACACGCCGCGCCACCTCGGCCGCGATCGCCACGGCGCGGGCGCCGAGGGCCGGATCCGCGAAGGCGAGGAACCACGGATTGGCGAAGCCGCCCGTCCGATCGCCGCAGGAAAGCGGTCGTCCGGTGAGCCCGACCACCGCGCCACCGGCCGCCGCGAGCACCGCTTCGCCCGCCGCCGTGTCCCATTCCATCGTCCGCCCGAGGCGGGGGTAGAGGTCGGCCGCCCCTTCCGCCAGCCGGCAGAACTTCAGCGACGACCCGGCCGAGACGCAGGCGTGATCGCCGAGGGCTTCGAGAAAAGCGTCGGTCTCGACCCCGCGATGACTGCGGCTGGCGAGCACCACCGGCGGAACCGCGGCGACCGTGCGCACGGTGATGTCTCGGCGCTCGATCGTCCCGTCGGGGCGAACCCGCCCGGCCCAAGCGCCCTCCCCGACCCGCCCGGCGAAGATCTCGCCGAGCGCCGGGGCGTAGACGATGCCGAAGGTCGGCCGTCCCGCCTCCACCAGCGCGACGTTGACGGTGTATTCGCCGTTGCCGGAAACGAACTCGCGGGTGCCGTCGAGCGGATCGACCAGGAAGAAGCGATCGCCCAGCGCGCCCGGCACGATGCCGGCCGAGACGCTCTCCTCCGCCACCACCGGCACGTCGGGATGGATGCGGGCGAGCGCTTCGAGCAGGATCGCCTCGGCCTTGCCGTCGGCGATCGTCACCGGGCTGGCGTCGGCCTTGGCGGAAAGCCCGATGTCGCCCTTGGCGACGTCGAGAATGGCGCGCCCGGCGGCGAGCACGGCGTCGATCAACGGATCCGGCAAGTCATCCCCCCTCGCGTCGCGGCTCGATCGATCGAACCGCCCGCCGTTTCATGACGTCCCGTCGCTCAGCGCGACAGCGCCGCGATCAGCGCCTGATCGGGGAAGGCATCGGCGGGAAGACCGAGCGCGACCTGCGCCTTGCGCACCGCCGCCCGCGTCGTCTGACCGACGCGCCCGTCGACCTCTTCGTTGGAATAGCCGTGACGACGCAGCAGCGTCTGCAGCTTCTTGACGTCTTCCGTTCCGAGCATCGTCACCGGACCGCGGCCGCGGTTGATCGGCGGGGCGCCGTTGATCCGCGCGGCATAGACCGCGGCGGTCGTGGCATAGACCATCGCCTTGTTCCAGCCGAGGTAGACGTCGAAGTTGGGATAGGCGAGGAAGGCCGGCCCGTTGCGACCCATCGGCAGCCACAGCCAGGCCTCCGGCCCGCCGGCGGCGAGCGCCCCGCCGTCGCCGCGACGTACACCGGCGCGCGCCCATTCGGCGCGGGTGGCGTGCACCTCCGGCGCGGCGTTCGACCAGTCCATCTCGGCCGGCACCTGGACGCTCTCGATCCAAGGCTCGCCGCGATGCCAGCCCAGCGCCTGGAGGAAGGCGGCGCCCGACGCCATCGCGTCGGGGATCGAACGGATGACGTTGGCCCGGCCGTCGCCGTCGAAGTCGGTGCCGTAGCGGGCATAGTCGTGCGGCGAGAACATCAGGTGCCCGAGTTCGCCGGCCCAGTCGCCGACCATCTCCTCCGGCGCCAGATCACCGCGCTCGACGACGCGCAGGAGCCCCTTGAGCTCGGTGCGGAACATCTCGGCGCGGCGGCAGTCGTAGGCGAGCGTCGCCACCGCGGTCGGCGCCTTGTATTTGCCGAGGTCCGAGCCGAAATCGGTCTCGAGCCCCCAGAAGGCGACGAGCACCGCACCGGGTACGCCGTATTTCGCCTCGATCCGACGGAAGAGATCGCCGTGCTGGGAGATCAGCCGCGGTCCACGGGCGAGACGATCCGACGAGATCATCCGGTCGGAGAACTGCAGGAAGCTCTGCTGGAAGACGGCCTGGCCGTGATCGCGCTTGATCACCGCCGGATCGTAGGTGACGCCGGCGAGGCCACGATCGATCGCCGACTTCGAGATCCCTTCGGCCGCCGCCTCGCGCTTGAAACCCTCGAGCCAGCTCTCGAACGAACCGCTGGTGCGGCAGGGCACCTCGGCCTGCGCCGGCACGGCCATGAGGGCGGAGAGGCAGAACGCGGCGGAGGCGGCGAATTTCGCGGGACTGAACATCGAAAGCGGTTCCTTGCGGCTCGTGATTCGCGAGTTTAGCGGTCCGACGTGGCCACACGAAGACGGAAATCGTGCGGCACGCGCGGTGCGGGGGTGCCGCCGTCGCATCGGCGTGTTAGGAACGACGCCCTCGAACGATCGACCAGCAAGCCATGACCAGCCGCCCCACCCTTGCCGAATGGACCCGCGAGATGCGCGCCACCCTGGCGCTCGCCTGGCCGCTGGTCCTGACGCAGCTGGCGCAGATCGCGCTGTCGACGGTCGACGTGCTGCTGCTCGGCCGGCTCGGGCCGGAGGCGCTCGCCTCGGGTGCGCTGGCGGTCAATCTCTACAACGCCTTCATGCTCTTCGGTGTCGGCGTGATGACGGCGACCATGGCGATGGTGGCGCGCGAGCGCGGCCGCATGGCCCATTCGGTGCGCGAGATCCGCCGCACCTTCCATCAGACGCTCTGGGTTGCCGCCACCCTCGCCCTGCCGATCTGGTGCGTGCTGTGGCAGGCGGAGGCGATCCTCAACCTGCTCGGGCAGGACCCGGCGCTGTCGCGTCAGGCGGCCTCGATCCTGCGGGTGCTGATGTGGTCGCTGCTGCCCTTCTTCGCCTTCGTCGGCCTGCGCGGCTTCATGGCGGCGATGGAACGGCCGCTGTGGACGCTGGTGATCGGCCTTCTCGCGGTGCCGGTCGACGCCGCCGTCGGCTGGGCGCTGATCTTCGGCAACTGGGGCGCACCGCGGCTCGGCGTGGTCGGCGCCGGCTGGGCGACGCTCGCCGCGACCAGCTTCATGTTCGGCACGCTCGCGTTCGTGATCGCCGCCGACCGCCGCTCCGCCCGCTACCATCTGTTCGGCCGCGTCTGGCGTTTCGACGCGGTGCGCTGGCGCGAGTTCCTCCGCCTCGGCCTGCCGATCGGCCTGATGGTCGCTTTCGAGACGACGATCTTCAACGCCGCCGCCTTCCTCGCCGGCCTCTTCGGCACCGCGACGCTCGCCGCCCATGCGGTGACGCTGCAGATCGCCTCGGTCGCCTTCATGGTGCCGCTCGGCGTCTCGCAGGCCGCGACGGTCCGTGTCGGCACCGCCTTCGGCCGCGACGACAGGCGCGGCGTCTTCGTCGCCGGCTGGACCGGGTTCGGCTTCGTCGTCGCCTGTATGGCGGCGACCGCGACCACCATGGTCACCATGCCCGACCGGCTGATCGGCGCCTTCCTCGACGCCGCCGATCCGACGACCGCCGCGACCTTCGCACTCGCCCGCGGCTTCCTGGCGCTCGCCGCCCTGTTCCAGCTGGTCGACGGCATCCAGGTCGTCACCGCCGGCATGCTGCGCGGCCTGCACGACACCCGCGTGCCGATGATGCTCGCCGCCGTCGGCTACTGGGGTATCGGCCTGACGGCCTCGGTGCTGCTCGCCCTGCCCGCCGGCCTCGCCGGTCGCGGCATCTGGATGGGCCTCGCCCTCGGCCTCGGTTCCGTCGCCGTCGCCCTGACGCTGCGCTGGATCCGCCTGACGGGTCGCCCCCACATCGCCTGAATCGGACACATCGCCGCAGATTCGCGAAAATCGTCGCGCATTCGACTAATATTTCTCGGTATTGCCGAGAAACGGTGGGCATTCCTTCAGGTTAAATTAACGCCCCTACGTCACTTCTGTTCGAAAGCGCCGGATTCCGCCCCCTGCGGACCACCGGGCAACGACGCGAACACGAGGAAACAATCCCTCCATGGCCCTCTTCTCGACCAACCGTAAAGCCGACGCCCGCCTCGAAGCCCTCGACCGGTCGCAGGCCGTGATCGAGTTCGCGCTGGACGGATCGGTCATCGACGCCAACGCCAACTTCCTCGCGACGCTCGGTTACACGATCGGAGAGATCAAGGGCCGCAATCACTCGATGTTCGTCGATCAGGCGACCCGCGAGAGCGAGGACTACCGTCGCTTCTGGAACGACCTGCGCGCCGGCCACTTCCAGCGCGGCGAATTCGCCCGCGTCGGCAAGGGCGGCCGCGTCGTTTGGCTCCAGGCGACCTACAACCCGATCCTCGACCGCTCGGGCAAGCCGACCGGCGTCGTCAAATACGCCATCGACGTCACCGAGGAGCGAACCAAGGTCGTCGAGGAACGCGCCCTGATGGCGATGATCGACCGCACCCAGGCGGTGATCTCCTTCGAGATCGACGGCACCATCATCGAGGCCAACACCAATTTCCTGACGACCCTCGGCTACGGCGCGGGCGAGCTGCGCGGCAAGCATCACTCGATGTTCGTCGACGCCAAGTACCGCGAGAGCGCCGACTATCGCGCCTTCTGGGAGGCGCTGCGCCAGGGCCGCGCCCAGCAGGGCGAGTTCAAGCGCATCGGCAAGGGCGGCCGCGAGGTGTGGATCCAGGCGACCTACGGACCGGTCGCCGATCTCACCGGCAAGGTCGTCAAGGTGGTGAAGATCGCCACCGACATCTCCGACATGGTGCGCGAACGCATGCGCCGCACCGACGTGCAGAAGGGGATCGACGAAGACCTCGGCGCCATCACCGACGCCGTGTCGCGCACCAACGAGCAGGCCGCCGCCGCCGTCGCCGCCTCGACCCAGACCTCGTCCAACGTCCAGGCCGTCGCGGCCGGCGCCGAAGAGCTCGCCCATTCGGTCTCCGAGATCAGCCGCCAGCTCTCCCACGCGCTGGAGATCACCGGCGAGGCCGTGACCCAGGCCGACACCACCAACGCGACGATCACCACGCTGGTCTCGGCGACGCAGAAGATCGGCGAGGTCGTCGACCTCATCAACTCGATCGCCGCCCAGACCAACCTGCTCGCGCTCAACGCCACCATCGAGGCGGCGCGGGCCGGCGAGGCGGGCCGCGGCTTCGCCGTCGTCGCCTCCGAGGTCAAGAACCTCGCGACCCAGACGTCGAAGGCGACCGACGAGATCGGCGCCCAGATCGCCGAGGTGCAGAACAACACCCGTCAGGCGGTCGACGCCATCTCCGGCATCTCGGCGACCATCGGCAAGATCAACGAGATCTCCACCGCCATCGCCTCCGCCGTCGAGGAACAGGAAGCGGTCACCCGCGACATGTCCGAGAACATGCAGACCGCCGCCCGCGGCGTCGAGGCGATCGATCAGGGCATGCAGGCGATCGCCTCGGCCACCCACGAGATCGACGACGCCACCCGCAAGGTCAAGGACGCCTCGCGCGCCATCGCCTGATCGACCCGCTCGATCCGATGCCTCTTCGAACGCCGCCCGCACCCCGGGCGGCGTTTCGCTTTTCCGCTCGACGGCCACGGCACGATCGGCGAGGCTCGCGGGAAAGGAAGACGGGGGAGCGCCGATGGCCCGGATCGAGTTCTGGTACGAATTCGCCTCGAACTATTCCTGGCTCGCCGCCATGCGGATCGAGGATCTGGCGCGCGACGCCGGCCACGAGGTGGTCTGGCGCCCCTTCCTGCTCGGCCCGATCTTCCGGGCGCAGGGGTGGAATTCCTCGCCCTTCAATCTCTTCCCCGCCAAGGGCCGCCACATGCGCCGCGACATGGAGCGCATCACGCAGGCCCGCGGCCTGCCGCTGGTCTGGCCGGCGGTCTTCCCGGCGAACGGTCTCCTCGCCGCCCGGCTGGCGCTCGTCGGCGAGAGACACGGCTTCGTCGCGCCCTTCAGTCGCGCCGTCTTCACCGCCGAATTCGAAGAAGGCCGCGACATTTCCGATCGCGCCCTCCTCGCCGGGATCCTGACGTCGCTCGGCCTCGACGCCGAGGCGATGCTCGCGGAAGCCGGGTCGCCCGAGATCAAGGCGGCGCTCGTCGCCCGCACCGAGGAGGCGACGGCCCGCGGCATCTTCGGTGCGCCGAGCCTCTTCACCCCCGACGGCGAACTCTTCTGGGGCGACGATCGGCTCGAACAGGCGATCGCCTGGACGACCGCTCACCCGGCCTGACGCGCCGCCCTCGCCGCCCATTCGGCGGCGACATCCGCATCCGTCTCGCTCGCCGCCCGCCGTGCCCGTTCCACCGCGAAGCGTGCCGGATCGAGCCGCCCGAGCGCCCAGACCGCCGCACCGCGCACGACAGGAGCCGCATCGTCGAGCCGTTCGACCACTGCCGGCACGAAGCCCGCGTCCCCCGTGTTGCCGATGGCGACCAGCACGTTGCGCAGGAAGCGGTCGCGGCCGATCCGCTTGACCGGCGAGCCGACGAAGAGCGCCCGGAACGCCGCATCGTCGAGCTCGACGAGATCGCCGAGCCGCGGCCGGACGAGTTCCGGCCGGGCGATCAGCTTCGCCTCGCGCGCGGCTTCCGCGAACCGGTTCCACGGGCAGACGGCGAGACAGTCGTCGCAGCCGTAGATCCGGTCGCCGATCGCGACGCGATGCGCGCGCGGGATCGGCCCGGCGTGTTCGATCGTCAGATAGGAGATGCAGGCGCGCGCATCGATGCGGAAGGGCTCCGGCAGCGCCCCCGTCGGGCAGACGTCGAGACAGCGCCGGCACGAGCCGCAGTGCTGCGTCTCGGCCACGTCGAACGGCAGGTCGAGCGTCGTGAAGATCGAGCCGATGAAGAACCATCCGCCGATCCTGCGCGAGATCGCCAGCGTCGACTTCGCCACCCAGGCGAGACCGGCCGCCTGCGCCAGCGGCTTCTCCATCACCGGCGCGGTGTCGACGAAGACCTTGAGGTCGCAAGGCATGCCTTCCGCCCGCGCCGCAGCGGCGAGCTTTCCGGCGATCTCCTTGAGACGGCCCTTGATCAGTTCGTGATAGTCGCGATTGCGGGCATAGGCCGAGATCTCGCCGCGCCCGTCGTCGCGCGGTCCCTCGAGCGGGTTCGTCTCCGGCCCGTAGTCGAAGGCGAAGACCAGGATCGACCGGACCTCCGGCCACAGCACGCGCGGATCGGCGCGCCGCTCGGCCGTCTCCGCCATCCAGCCCATGGATCCGTGGTGCCCCGCCTCGAGAAATCCGGCGAGATCGCGCGCGGCGTCACCCAATGCGGCCGGATCGGCGATGCCGAAGGCGGAGAAGCCGAGCCGTTCGGCCTCGCACGCCACCAGCCGGCGCAACCGCGGGGCCTTCTCGCCCGATCGTTCGGGCGCGAGGTTCAATTGCGCTCTTCCGGCAGACCCGGCAGCGGCTGGACCTCGATGCCCTCCTCGGAGAGCGAGGACGCTTCCTCGGTGGTCGCCTCGCCCCAGATGCCCTGATGCTCGACCTCGCCGTAGTGCATCTTGCGGGCTTCCTCGGCGAAACGGTCGCCGACGTAGGTGGCGTTCTCGGTCACCTTCTTGCGAATCTCGCGGATGGCGTCGAGCATCATCTTCTGCGCCCGGTCGGGCATCATCACCGTCTGGCGCCGTGCCGCGTCCTCGCGCTCGTCGCGGGCGCGGCCGGTCTTGACCGACGGCGCCATCAGCCCGCGCGAGATCGTCACCGACCCGCAGATCGGGCAGCTCACCAGACCGTCCGCGACCTGCGCGTCGAAATCGTCGGACGAGCGGAACCAGCCCTCGAAGGAATGATCGCGATCGCACACCAGCGTGTAGTGGATCATGGCGTGCCCTCCCCGGCCGCCGGCGCGAGTTCGAACGGTCGATCGTGCACCAGCGCCGGAACGCGACCGCGCATGGTCGTCGACAGGTCAGGATCGACGTCGGCGAAGATCACGCCGGGCTCGATCCCGGCCTCGGCAACGACCCGCCCCCAGGGGTCGACGATCAGCGAATGCCCGAAGGTCTCCCGCCCGTTCTCGTGGACGCCGGCCTGCGCCGCCGCCATCACCCAGGCGCCATTCTCGATCGCCCGGGCGCGCATCAGCACGTTCCAGTGCGCCTCGCCGGTCGGCTTGGTGAAGGCCGCCGGGATCGCCAGCATCGTCGCCCCGCCGTCACGGCAGAGCGTCCGGTAGAGATGCGGGAAGCGCAGATCGTAGCAGACCGAGAGGCCGAGCCGGCCCCAGGGCAGATCGACGGTCACGGCGCGGTCGCCGGCGACGTAGCGCGCGCTCTCGCGATAGACCTGCCCGTCGGCGAGCTGCACGTCGAAGAGATGGATCTTGTCGTAGCGCGCGATGATCTCGTCGGTCGGTGCGATGACGAAGGCGCGGTTCGCCGCCTTGTTGCCGTCGCCGACCTTGATCGCCAGCGAGCCGAGGTGGAGGTGGATGCCCAGCTCCTTCGCCAGCCCGCGGGCATGGGCGAGCGTGCGGTCGCCGTCCTCGAAGGCCAGCGTCTCGAACAGGCGCTTGGGATCCTCGTCCATGATGCCGGTCGTCTCCGGCGTCTGGACATAGACCGCCCCGCCGGCCGCCGCCTCGCGCACCAGCGCGTCCATCGCCGCGATGTTGCCGTCGACCGAACGCGACGAGGTCATCTGGACGAGAGCAACGCGGAATGCGGTCATCGAGGGTGTCCTTCAGGCCCCGGCGAGCAACGGGTCGAGCCCGCCGCGCGCGTCGAGCGCATGGAGATCGTCGCAGCCGCCCACATGGGTCGCACCGACGAAGATCTGGGGGAATGTATTGCGCCCCGAGGCCGCGACCATCTCGCCGCGCACCGCCGGATCGCGGCTGGCGTTCTTCTCCTCGAAGGCGACGCCCTTGGAGGTCAGGAGCGCCTTGGCCATCGTGCAATAGGGGCAACCGTCGCGGGTGTAGACGAGAACGTGCGGCGTGGTCATCGAATCCTGCTTCGAAGGCGGTTTCTCTTCTCCCACCTCATATCGCGAGCGGACCGCCGGGAGCAACCCGCGCGAAGGTCAGCACGTCGACCCGGATCGCGCCGGCCCGCTTGAGCGCCCGCGTCGCCGCAGTCGCCGTCGCCCCCGTGGTCAGCACGTCGTCGACCAGCACCACTCGTCGCCCGGCGACCGAGGCCTTGCGCGAGGCCGGCACGCGGAAGGCACCACGCACGTTCGCCTGCCGCTCCGCCTCGGCGAGGCCCACCTGCGGCCGGGTCGCGCGGATGCGCATCAGCGCCGCGGTGTCGACCGGCACCCCGGTCGCCCGACCGATCTCGAAGGCCATCAGCGCCGCCTGATTGAAGGTCCGGGTCCACAGCCGATTGCGATGGAGCGGCATCGGCACCAGCAGATCGGCGTCGCCGAGGATCTCGCGCCCCGCCCGCGCCGTCATCCGCCCGACGAGCCGCGCGGCTTCCGTCCGGTCGCGATACTTCAGCGCCCGCACGAGTTCGCACGCCGCCCCCTCGTAGAGCACCGCCGCCCGCGCCCGGTCGAAGACCGGCGGATCGGCGATGGCCGAGGCCGACAGCGCGCCCGGACCGATGTCGTAGCCGAAGGGAATGCCGAGCCGCTCGCAATAGGGTCGCTCGATCTGGCGGAGCCCCGCCCAGCAGTCGCCGCACAGCGCGTGTGCCCGCTCGACCGGTTTGCGGCAGGCGGTGCAGACCGGTGGCAGCACGAGGTCGAAGAGACCGCTGCCGACCCTCCGGGCCTCGTCCATCAGACGCGCGAGAATGCGGCCGGCGATCGGCTCGCGCAGATCCTCGTCGGCTTCCTCGTCCCCCTTGCGCCCCATGTTCGACGCCTCCCGGACGAAGACTAGGCCGGTTCGCGTGGCCACGCGAGCGCTTCGGAAGATGTGCCTCCCCTTTGACGCGGCCCGCCGGCCCGTGCGAAGCAGGAGCCATGTCGATGCCGCCCCGCCTGTTCGATCGCGCCCTCCTCGCCGCCCGCCGGGCTCGTGCCCGTGCCCGGCCGCGTCCCGGCGCCGACTTCCTCCTCGCCCGCGTCGCCGAAGACCTCGACGATCGGCTGTCGACGGTGCTGCGCCGTTTCGAACGCGCCGTCGATCTCGGTGCCTTCGCCGGCGCCGGCGCCACGCGGCTCGCCGCCTCGGGCAAGGTCGGTCAGGTCGTCACCGCCGGTCCCGACGCCGGATCGGTCGATCTCGTCACCGACGAGGAGACCCTGCCCTTCGCCCCGGCGAGCCTCGATCTGGTCGTCTCGCTCCTGTCGCTGCATCTCGTCGACGACCTGCCCGGCACGCTGGTGCAGATCCGCCGCGCGCTGGTGCCGGACGGTCTGTTCCTCGCGAGCCTGCTCGGCGGCCAGACGCTGCACGAGCTGCGCGACAGTCTCGCCGCCGCCGAGATCGAGCTGACCGGCGGCCTGTCGCCGCGCGTCGTGCCCTTCCTCGACGTGCGCGATCTCGGCGGGCTGCTGCAACGCGCCGGCTTTGCCCTGCCGGTGACCGACACCGACCGCGTCACCGTGCGCTACGCCAGCCTGTTCGATCTGATGGCCGATCTCCGGGCGATGGGGGCGACCAATCCGCTGGTCGAGCGTTCGCGCCGGCCGACGTCGCGGGCGCTGTTCCTGCGCGCCGCCGAGATCTATGCCGAACGCCACGCCGATCCCGACGGCCGCATCCGTGCCACCTTCGAGATCGTCTCGGCCTCGGGCTGGGTGCCGCACGAGAGCCAGCAGAAGCCGCTGCGCCCCGGCAGTGCCGCCATGCGGCTGGCCGACGCGCTCCAGACGCGCGAAATCGCCCTCGGTGACGACACCGCGGGCGGCAAGGGCGACGGGGTCTGAAACCCTACTGCGAGTTGGGCGCCATGGCGCCGACGGCGGCGTCCGACATGTTCGTCCAGCGGCCGGCCACGCCGTTGCCGGTCGAACCGATGCCGGCGGCGATCACCAGCACGATCAGCGCGACGATCAGGCCGTACTCGATCGCGGTCGCGCCGCGCTCGTCGCGCAGACACGCGGCGATCCGGCGCAGGGCGGGGCTTCCGGGTGTCTCGTCGTGTTCGCGCATCGCTTCGGGTTCGGTTGCCTCACCTCAGGAGATCGAGGAGGTGGGGAATGATCGGCTCGTCCGCCGGCGGCATCGGGAACTCGCGCAGGCGTTGTGGGCGAACCCAGCTGAGTTCCTGGCCCTCGCGCCCGACGACGGTCCCCGTCCATCGACGGCACACCCAGAGTGGCATGAGCAAGTGAAAATTCTCATAACCGTGGCTGGCGAATGTCAGCGGCGCGAGACAGGCCTCCTTGACCTCGATTCCGAGTTCCTCGTGGAGCTCGCGGATCAGGGTTTCTTCCGGCCGTTCACCCGGCTCGACCTTGCCGCCGGGGAACTCCCACAGGCCCGCCATGGACTTGCCTTCGGGGCGACGGGCGAGCAGCACGCGCCCGTCGGCATCGACGAGCGCCACCGCGGCGACGAGAACGATCCGCGCCATACGCCTCAGCTCCGGTAGTCGCCGTTGATGGCGACGTATTCCTTGGTGAGATCGCAGGTGTAGACCCGGTCCGACGCATCGCCCAGGCCGATCTCGACGCGGATGTCGATCTCGTCCTGCTTCATGTGGGCCGAGGCCGCGGCCTCCGAATAGGCCGGGTCGCGCTCGCCCTCGACCGCCACGCGGACGTCGCCGAACCAGATCGCCAGCCGGTCGCGGTCGGCCGGCTCGCCGGCCTTGCCCACCGCCATGACGACGCGGCCCCAGTTGGCGTCCTCGCCGGCGATCGCCGTCTTCACCAGCGGCGAATTGGCGATCGACATGGCGATCCGCCGGGCCGAGGCCTTGGAGACCGCGCCCTCGACGGTGATCGTGACGAACTTGCGCGCGCCCTCGCCGTCGCGGGCGACGAGCCGGGCGAGGTCGAGCATCACGCCGTCCAGCGCCGCCCGGAAGGCCGGCAGACGCGGATCGTCGGCCGAGCCGATCGGCGCCTGACCGCGCGCCGCGGCCTTGCCCGTGGCGAAGGCGATGACGGTGTCGGAGGTCGAAGTGTCGCCGTCGATGGTCAGCGCGTTGTAGCTGTCGACCACGCCGGCCGAGACCAGACCCTGCAGCACCGCCGGATCGATCGCCACATCGGTGAAGAGGAAGGACAGCATCGTCGCCATGTCGGGAGCTATCATGCCGGCGCCCTTGGCGATGCCGTTGATCGAGACCGCGACGCCGCCGAGGTCGATCGTGCGGGTCGCGACCTTCGGGAAGGTGTCGGTGGTCATGATCGCCTCGGCCGCCGCGATGTAGGGGCCGTCGGCCACCCGCGTCGCGGTCTCGGCGAGGACGCCCTCGAACTTCTGCGGATCGAGCGGCTCGCCGATCACGCCGGTCGAGGCGAGGAAGACCTCCGACGGCGCACAGCCGACCGCGCGGGCGGCGATGTCGGCGGTGATCGTCACCGTCTCGACACCCTTCTTCCCGGTGAAGGCGTTGGCATTGCCGGAATTGACCACCAGCGCGCGGGCGACGCCGCCCGCGAGATTGGCGCGGCACCAGTCGACGGGCGCCGACGGGCACTTCGAGGTGGTGAAGACGCCCGCGACCGTCGTGCCGGGATCGAAGATCGCCAGCAGCACGTCGGTGCGGTTCTTGTACTTGATCCCGGCTTCGGCGGTGGCGAAGCGGACGCCTTCGATCGCCGGAAGGGTCGGGTTCGACTTGGGCGCGAGCGGCGAGACGGCGTGGGACATCGGATCGGTCACCTCTTTCAAGGACGGTCGCCGCCCGGTTTATCCGCCCCTCGCCCGCCGTCAAGCACTCTCGTCACAGGTTGCCCCTGCGGCGATCCAGCCCCCGGCGAGACGCTGCACCAGCGGGATGATCGCGAAGACCATGCCCGAGACCATCAACGGAACGATGACGAGCGTGCGAAGCGGCAACGGCCAGGCCGCCGTCCACGGCGAGAAGAGCTCGAGCAGCGCCGTGATCAACGGCCAGGCGCCGAGCATCACGCAGAGCGCGAAACGAACGCGCGGCGGCGTGAGACGCCGCGGCGACAGCCGCGACGCCACGGAGCGCCGTGTCGACGGGCGGGACGACGACGGCCGCGGCGACGCGGGCTGCGCCGGCGAGGGATGCGCCGAGCGTGGCGACGGCTGTGTCCGCGAGAGCGACGGCGACGACGCCGACCGCGTCGACGACGAAGTCGGATGTGGCGAAGAAGACGGATGTGGCGAAGAACGATCCTGGCCCATGACGGCACCTCCCGGACGGAGCAACAATCGAAACGGCTCGTTTCGTTTCCATAAACTGAACGACCCGTTTCGTTTCGTCAAGAGGGGTGTTAGCATCGCCGTGCACGCAGCGTCGTCCGCGACCCGACGACCGACCGCCATGCGGCCCGCGCCGCTGCCCGTGCCGAGGAGACCGTCGATGTCCAAAACCCATGCCGAGACCGATCGGGCGCCGCATCGCCGCTCCGCCGGCCCGCGCCGCTCCGACGCCTCGCACCAGGCCATCCTCGATGCGGCCGAGCGCCTGCTCGCCGAGAAGGGGCCGGCCGGTCTCACCTTCGAGGCGGTCGCCCGTCTCGCCGGCGCCGGCAAACCGACGATCTATCGCTGGTGGCCGACCCGCACCGCGCTGATGCTCGAGGTCTACGACCGCCGCAAGGTCGATGCCCTGTCGCGCCCCGACACCGGCAGTCTCGCCGGCGACCTGACCATCCTTCTCGGCGATCTCTGGCGCTTCTGGCGCGAGGGACCGCCCGGACGGGCCTATGCCGCGATCATCGCCGACGCCCAGAACGACGACACCGCCAAGGCCGCCTTCGCCGCGGTGCTGGCCGATCCCGACTTCCCGCTGACGCCGATCTTCGCCCGCGCCGTCACCCGCGGCGAGATCGCCGACACCGCCACCGCCGCGGTGCTGCGCGAATACGTCGCCGCGCTGAACTGGTTCCGCCTGCTCACCGGCCGTCTCGACGAGGCCGACATCCCCGCCCTCGTCGCCGGCCTCGTCGGCACCCTGCCGCGCGGGGCGTGAGGCACCTCGGAAAAAAGAAGAGCCCCGGGCCTTGCGGACCGGGGCTCTTCGGATCTCGTCGAACGACGGCGTTCGATCACTTCGCCGGAGCGGCCGGAGCGGCGGGGGCCGCCGGCGCGGCCGGGGCCGCGGGGGCCGGCGTCGCCGCCTTGATCGCCGCATCGTCGACCTCGATCTTGGCGGCCTTCTTCAGCGCGTCGAGCTTCTGGGTGAAGACGTCGCCGATCACCGCCTGACGCACCTGGTCCTTGACGTCGTCGAGGCTCGGGACCGGCTGCTTGCGCTTCTCCTCGAGCTTGATGACGTGGAAGCCGAACTGCGTCTTGACCGGCGCCTTGGCGGTCTCGCCCGGCTTCAGCGCCGCGACGGCCTTCTCGAAGTCCGGAACCATGTCGCCGGCCGCGAACCAGCCGAGATCGCCGCCCTGCTTGGCCGAACCCGGGTCCTGCGACTTCTCTTCGGCGATCTTGGCGAAGTCGCCGCCCTTGGCGAGATCGGCGAGGATGGCCTTGGCCTCGTCCTCGGTCTTCACCAGCACGTGGCGGGCGTGGAACTCTTCCGGCGGGTTGAAGCCGGCGGCGTCCTTGTCGTAGCGCGCCTTGACCATCTCCGGCGTCACCGAGCCCTCGACCTTCGACTTCACGAACTCGGCGACCAGCAGCTGAGTACGCACCTGCGCGATGCGCGCCTTGTAGTTCGGGCTGTCCTCGAGACCGTCCTTGGCGGCGGCCGCGGCGATGACGCGCATGTCGACCAGACGGTCGACCACGGTCTTCAGCCGCTCGGCCTCCGGCAGCTGGGCGAGCTGCGGCCCGAGCGAGGCCATCATCGCGGAGACGTCGGCCTGGGTGATCGCCTGGCCGTCGACCCGGGCGAAGACCTTGTCCTCGGCCATGGCCGCGCCGCCGAGGGCGATGCCGGCGAGGAGAGCGAACGCGAGAGTGCGGAAGCTGCGGGTGCGGTTCATGGAGGAAGCGTTCCTGAAGACGGTGCGGGCGGGGCCGCGGAAGGGCGGGAGGGTCCGGATCGCCGGCGCCTGAACGGCACCGGGCTCGCGACGAGAGGGGACGGCCGATGTGGCGAACATATGACGCCGACCCTCCGTCGGACTTGACGAAGGTCGATTCGACGCGAGATTGGCGCGTCCCCGCGCCGTTGACAACCGCGGACCCCACTCTTATCTCGGACGTGCCGCCCACGCCCCTCGGGTGCGGGCGTCGTTCGGCCGTGTTCGAACCTCGAGCCACCCGCCCCGCGTCGCACCCTCGTCGCATTCGGTCGGCAATGGGAGGAGCGCCGCGCCGGCGACCGCGGGATACGCCCGCGGGATCGGGTTGCGTCTTCCGACGCCGCCCGCCACAGAAGCCACGACCTCGAGGAAGGGCCAAGATGATCGGCCTCGGAACGCTCGCCAAGAAGCTCTTCGGCACCGCCAACGACCGCAAGATCAAGATGTATCGTCCGCGGGTCGACGCCATCGCCGCCCTCGAGCCCGAGCTCGTCAAGCTGACGGACGACGAACTGCGCGATCGCACGCGGCAGTTCCGCGAACAGCTCGCCGCCGGCACCGATCTCGACGATCTCCTCGTCCCCGCCTTCGCCACCGTGCGCGAGGCTGCCAAGCGCGTCATCGGCCAGCGTCACTACGACGTGCAGATGATCGGCGGCATGGTCCTCCACGAGGGCAAGATCTCCGAGATGAAGACCGGCGAAGGCAAGACGCTGGTCGCCACCCTCGCGGTCTATCTCAACGCGCTGCCGGCCAAGGGCGTCCACGTCGTCACCGTGAACGACTACCTCGCCAAGCGCGACGCCGAGTGGATGGCACAGATCTACGGCTTCCTCGGGCTCACCACGGGCGTCATCGTCCACGGTATGACCGACGAGGAGCGCAAGGCCGCCTACGCCTGCGACGTCACCTACGGGACGAACAACGAGCTCGGCTTCGACTATCTGCGCGACAACATGAAGTACGAGTTCGAGCAGATGGTGCAGCGCGGCCACGCCTACGCCATCGTCGACGAGGTGGACAGCATCCTGATCGACGAGGCGCGCACGCCGCTGATCATCTCCGGCCCGCTCGACGACCGCTCCGACCTCTACAACACCATCGACCGCTTCATCCCCGGCCTGAAGGCCAAGGAGGACTACGAGGTCGACGAGAAGCAGCGCTCCTCGTCCTTCACCGAAGCCGGCATGGTCAAGATCGAGCAGCAGCTCACCGCCGCCGGTCTCCTCAAGGGCGACAATCTCTACGATGTCGAGAACGTCACGGTCGTCCACCACGTCAATCAGGCGCTGCGTGCCTACACGCTGTTCCAGCGCGACAAGGACTACATCGTCAAGAACGGCGAAGTGATCATCATCGACGAGTTCACCGGCCGCATGATGCCCGGCCGTCGCTACTCGGAGGGCCTGCACCAGGCGCTCGAGGCCAAGGAACGCGTCCAGATCCAGCCCGAGAACCAGACGCTCGCCTCGATCACCTTCCAGAACTACTTCCGCATGTACGAGAAGCTCGCCGGCATGACCGGTACGGCGCTGACCGAGGCGGACGAGTTCCTCGACATCTACGGGCTCGAAGTGCTCGAGATCCCGACCAACGTGCCGATCTCCCGCGCCGACGAGGACGACGAGGTCTATCGCACCGAGGCCGAGAAGCTGCGCGCGGTGATCCGCCTGATCACCGAATGCCACGACATCGGCCAGCCGATCCTCGTCGGCACGACGTCGATCGAGAAGTCCGAGCATCTGGCCGAGGAGCTGAAGAAGGAGGGTTACCGTCAGGTCGACCTGACCGACCCTTCGGCGATCGCCATGATCTACAAGGGCGCCGACGGCGAGAAGGTCTTCACCGTCCTGAACGCCCGCTATCACGAGCAGGAAGCCGTGATCGTGGCGCAGGCGGGTCTGCCCGGTGCCATCACCATCGCCACCAACATGGCCGGCCGCGGCACCGACATCCAGCTCGGCGGCAACGCCGACATGCGTATCCGCTACGAGCTCTCCGAAGTGCCGGAAGGCCCCGGCCGCGACGAGGCCGCCACCGCGATCCGCGCCTCCGTCGCCTCGCTCAAGGAGAAGGCGCTGAAGGCCGGCGGTCTCTACGTGCTCGGCACCGAGCGCCACGAGAGCCGCCGCATCGACAACCAGCTGCGCGGTCGCTCCGGCCGTCAGGGCGACCCCGGCCGCTCCAAGTTCTTCCTGTCGCTGCAGGACGACCTGATGCGCATCTTCGGCACCGACCGCATGGACGGCATGCTGCAGAAGCTCGGTCTCAAGGAGGACGAAGCGATCGTCCATCCCTGGATCAACAAGGCGCTGGAGAAGGCGCAGCAGAAGGTCGAGGCCCGGAACTTCGACATCCGCAAGAACATCCTCAAGTTCGACAACGTCATGAACGACCAGCGCAAGGTGGTCTTCGAGCAGCGCGTCGAGCTGATGACCGGCGAGGACGTCGAGGAGACCGTGACGTCGATGCGTCACGACGCGATCCACGACCTCGTCAAGAAGCACATCCCCGAGCACGCCTATCCCGAACAGTGGGACGTGCCCGGCCTGCACGACGAGATCGCCGACATGCTCGGCATGGAACTGGCGATCTCCGACTGGGCCAAGGAAGAGGGCATCGCCGAGGACGAGGTGATCCACCGCGTCACCGCCGCCGCCGACGCCATCATGGACGACAAGACCGAGCGCTTCGGTCCCGAGACCATGCGCTACGTCGAGAAGGCCGTGCTCCTCCAGACGCTCGACCACCTGTGGCGCGAGCATCTCGTCACCCTCGACCACCTGCGCCAGGTCATCGGCTTCCGCGGCTACGCCCAGCGCGATCCGCTGAACGAGTACAAGACCGAGGCCTTCACCCTGTTCGAGGCCCTGCTGACCGGCCTGCGCCGCGCCGTCACCGCCCAGATGATGCGCGTCGAACTGGCCCCGGCCGAGCCGCAGCCGATCGAAGGCGTCGCGGCGAGCCATCTCGACGCCTCGACCGGTCGCGACCAGATCACCGGCGATGCGCCGCTCGGCCGCGCCGTCGATCCGGCCGATCCGACCACCTGGGGCCAGGTCTCGCGCAACGCGCCCTGCCCCTGCGGCTCGGGCAAGAAGTACAAGCACTGCCACGGCGCCTTCGCCTGATCGGGCGACGCCGATCCTTCCGCGAAGGCCGCCTCCGGGCGGCCTTCGTCGTTTCGGGGAGACGGGCGCGACGTCGTCGAGACGTGCTACGACACGACGGGCGCCGCCCGTCCCGTGCCCTGAACGGCCCGCCTCCTCCCGAGGGAGACCACCTCCGATGTCGGATCTCGTCTACCGTTGCGACTACGCCGCCACGCCCTCCGGACGGGGCGAACTGGCGCGGCTGATCCGCGACGTCTTCGCGCTCGACGTCTCGCCCCTCGATCGGCTCGGCCACGATCCGAGCGTCGTCGCCTTCGGCTGGTGGCTCGGCGACACCTTGGTCGCCAACGTGAGCCTCTTCGACACGACCCTGTGGCTCGACGGGCGCCGCGGCGCGGCGCTCGGGGTGCAGTCGGTGGCGGTGCGGCCCGAATGGCGCGGTCGCGGTCTCTTCCGCGATCTGATGACACGGGCGCTCGCCCATGCCGAGACGCGGAGCGATCGCCTCGTCCTCTATACCGGAACCCCGTCGCTCTACCGCCCCTTCGGCTTTCGCTCGATCGGCGAGACCGTCTTCGAAGGCCCGATCGCCGCGACGGGCGCCGCCGCGAACCACCGCCGCCTGTCGCTCGACAACGATGCCGATCTCGCCCTCGTCCGCGCGCTCTTCGTCCGCCGGACCCCGGTCTCCCGCGTCTGCGCGGCGGTGAACCATCCCGCACTCTTCCTCCTCGCGACGGTCGAGTGCCCGGAGATCGCCCTCTTTCATCTCCCCGATCTCGACGCCGTCGTGGCGATCGAGGAGGACGAGACCATGCTCGAACTCCTCGACGTCGTCGCGCCCGAGATCCCGCCGCTCGCGGCGATCGCCGCGGCGCTGGGGACCTCCGCCGCGTTCGCCCGGGTCCACGTCGGCCCCGATCGCCTCGACTGGCGCGGAGCGCGCCCCGTCGCCGACGAGACCGGCCTGATGGTCCGCGGACCCTGGCTCGCACCGGGAACTCCGGCCATCCTGTCGCCGATGCACGTCTGAGCGACGGACGGGGACTTCGGGAACTCGACGCTCGGCGGCCCGCCACGGACCGACCCGCCACGCCGCGCGCGATCCTGAAACGACGAAGAGCCGCGACGGGTGCTCCGCGCGGCTCTTCGACGAATACGAGATCCTTCCGGCGACCGATCAGCCGCCGAAGGGATTGATCTTCTTCCACAGCGGCTTCTCCTCGCCGCCGTTGACCGCGGCGGCGGCCGGGTCGGCGGGCTTCGAGGGCTGGCCGAAGGACAGGAAGCGCTCGGAGAAGCTGGCGGTCGGCGCCTGGGCGGGCTCCGTCGGCGCGGCGGCGACCTGGGTCGGCAGGCCGCGCGGCGAGGGCTTGGGCAGCGGCACCGCGAAGGGCGTGCCGGCCATCGAGGTGTCGCCGACCTCCTCCGGTTCCGGCTTGGCGCCGAGCCACGAGGCGATCTTGGTGCCGGGCTTGGGCTTGGCCTTCTCCTCGGCCTCGGCGATGGCACGCTGTTCGATCTTGCGCGCCTTCTCTTCCTCGGCCTTGGCGTGTTCGTCGAGCTCGGCGACGGCGACCTTGAAGGCCTTCTCGTCGGCGGCTTCCTTGGCCGCGACCGCCTGCTTGAGATCGCCCGGGACCTCGTAGCTCGGACAGGCGCCGGTCGGATTGAACATCGTCGAGTTGGGATCGGTCGTCTGGGCGCCGAAGACGTAGTGCTTCTCGCAGACGTCGACCTTGGGCTCGAGCTTGGTCACCTCGAACTGGTCGGCGCCTTCCTTCAGGTTCTTCCAGAAGGCCATGTTCGGGTTCTTGCGATGCTTGGCGAAGTTCTCCGCCGTCATCTTGAACGGGAAGGCCTGGAGCTGGAAGCTCTTCTGGCCGCCGTTGAAGGCCTCGCGCGCCAGCGCGTAGAGCTCTTCGACCTGCTCGTCGGTGACGATGAAACAGCCGGCCGAGTTGACGCAGCTGCCGTGCACCATGACGGCCGAACCGGTGCGGTTCCAGGCGCGGTCGAAGGCGTTGGGATAGCCGACGTCATAGGCGAGGTGGAACTGCGAGTTGGGGTTCATCCGCCCCGGCGTGACGGTGTAGAAGCCCTCGGGCGACTGCTTGTCGCCTTCGCGGATCTTCGGACCGATCGTGCCACCCCAGGTGCACAGCGGATAGCTCTTGAGCATGGCGAAGCGGCCGGTGCGGTCGCGCTTCCATACTTCGAGCGTCGATTCCTGCTTGTAGACGCGCACGAGGATCGGATCCTCCTTGCGCATGCCCTTGGTCTCCATCAGGGCCAGCACCTCGGGCTTCAGCGGCATGAGGTGTTTGGTGGATCCCCCGAGGGACGACTGCATGTCGTCCTGACAGGAGGCCACGAGGAGCCCGATCGACACGGCCATGAAGAGCCGCAGCATCGTCTTGATCGCCATCTTCCACCCGAACGCGACGCGATTCGCGAAGGCCCCGCGCCTCGACGACGCGCGACCGTTCGAACCCGTTTGCCGCATCGCGCCGATCCCTCGATCGCCACGGCGGCATGCAGACGTCAGCTTAGGTCCCCGACCTTGCGACTTGGTTACCGATTTCCCAACCGGTCCCCGAGAGATCGAGAGATACCCCCCGAACGTCGACCCAGTCTAGCAGATATCGACCCATTGCGGCAAAACCGCGTTGCTGCGGATGACTCAGAGCGAGCGGCCGATCGCCAGGAATTTCTCGTGGCGGGCGTCGCGCACCTGGTCGGGCGTCAGGGCGGAGAGATCGGCGAGCGCCTTCTCGATCGCGTCGCCGACCGCGCCGATCACTTTTTCCGGCGCACGATGGGCACCACCCAGCGGCTCGGCGACGACACCGTCGACGATCTTGAAGCCGAAGAGGTCCTGCGCCGTGATCTTCATGCCGGTCGCCGCGTCCTGCGCCCGGGCGCTGTCGCGCCACAGGATCGAGGCCGCGCCCTCCGGCGAGATCACCGAATAGATCGCATGCTCCAGCATGTAGACGCGGTTGGTCGCGGCGATGGCGATGGCGCCGCCCGAGCCGCCCTCACCGATGATCACCGAGATGTTGGGCACGCCGAGGCCGAGGCAGGCGTCGGTCGACCGCGCGATGGCTTCCGCCTGGCCGCGTTCCTCGGCGCCGATGCCGGGATAGGCGCCGGCAGTGTCGACGAGGCTGACGACCGGCAGGCCGAAGCGCTCCGCCGTCTCCATCAGCCGCACCGCCTTGCGATAGCCCTCGGGCTTGGCCATGCCGAAATTGTGCTTGATGCGGGTCGCGGTGTCCGAGCCCTTCTCGTGGCCCATGATGCACACCGGCTGACCACGGAAACGGCCGAAGCCGCCGACGATCGCCGCGTCCTCGCCGAAGGCGCGGTCGCCGGCCATCGGCGTGAAGTCCTCGACCAGCGCGCCGACGTAGTCGACGAAATGCGGCCGGTCGGGATGGCGCGCCACCAACGTCTTCTGCCAGGGGCTGAGCTTCTGGTAGATCTCGGCCAGCGCCTGCGAGGCCTTGGCCTCGAGCTTGGCGATCTCGTCCTTGACGTCGACCGCCGAACCCTGCTCGGCGAGCGTGCGCAGTTCCTGGATCTGCCCTTCGAGGTCGGCGATCGGCTTTTCGAATTCGAGATAGCTGCGCATGTCCGGATCGTCCGTTCTCGGCGGAAGTGGGCCGCGTCGGCGGGTGCCGCCGTCCCTTCTTCCTCGCCTCGCTCGACCGGTCGCGACGACCGTCGCGCCGGAACGTGTCCGGCGAGGCTCGGCGGCGGCAAATCGCCATGACCCGGCACGAATGTCAAGTTTGCGCCCGCGACGCCCCGCCTTCGGCGCCCCCCGATGCCGCTACGGCAGCCGAACCGGGTGTCATCGCGGTTTCGCCACGGCCCGAAACGCGCGCCGACCGCCCGCCGAAGACGTATGCATGCTCATGATGCAGTCGCGGCTTCTGCTCGAGAATTGCCCAATCGCTCGCATCTCGAGCGCGTTTCTGCGGTGAGCGACCGTGCACCACAATCGCACGAATGGGGCAAGTCATTGATTTGTTTCATCGCGCTGCACCGCGGCACGATTGGCACGGCACCTGCAAAGAAGTTCCCGGTCAACGACGACCCAACGTCCACCAATTCGACCCATCGACGGGATCGAGCGGTAGGGGCGGTTCTCGAACCCGCGGCACGGCCTTTCCGGTCCTCTCGCCGCCGCATCGACGAACCGGGTCGTACGTCCTCGCGCCCATCTCCGGCCGCGCCGTGACCTCTCCCTCGCCGTTCGCACTCGACACGATCAACCGAGGGGGTTCCATGTCGAACACGCCGTTCAATCCCGGGCCGTCGCGCCGCCGCTTCCTGCTCTCCACCGCCGCGGTCGGCGCCTCGGCGCTGATCTCGACCTCGATCGTCGGCCGCGCCGTCGCCGCGCCGCTGAAGCTCGAGAAGGACGTGGTGAAGCTCGGCTTCATCAAGCTGACCGACATGGCGCCGCTCGCCATCGCCCAGGAGAAGGGCTTCTTCGAGGACGAGGGCCTCCAGGTGAGCCTCGAGGCGCAGGCCAACTGGAAGGTCAACCTCGACCGCGTCATCACCGGCGAACTCGACGGCGCCCACATGCTGGCCGGCCAGCCGATCGGCGCCACCATCGGCTTCGGCACCAAGGCGGAAGTGATCACGCCGCTGTCGATGGACCTCAACGGCAACGCCATCACCGTCTCCAACGCCGTCTGGGCGGAGATGAAGAAGCACGTCCCGGCCGGCCCCGACGGCAAGCCGGTGCATCCGATCTCGGCGTCCAGCCTGAAGCCGGTGATCGACAAGCTGAAGGCCGACGGCAAGGCCTTCAACATGGGCATGGTCTTCCCGGTTTCGACCCACAACTACGAGCTCCGCTACTGGCTCGCCGCCGGCGGCATCCATCCCGGCTTCTATTCGCCCGAGAACGTCTCCGGCCAGATCCTCGCCGAGGCGCTGCTCTCGGTGACGCCGCCGCCGCAGATGCCGGCGACCATGGAGGCCGGCACCATCATGGGCTACTGCGTCGGCGAGCCGTGGAACCAGGCCGCGGTCTTCAAGGGCATCGGCGTGCCGGTGATCACCGACGACGAGATCTGGAAGAACAATCCGGAGAAGGTCTTCGGCGTCACGAAGAAGTGGGCCGAAGAGAACCCCAACACGCTGCTGGCCATCACCAAGGCGATGATCCGCGCCTGCCAGTGGCTCGACGAGGGCAACGGCAAGAATCGTGCGGAAGCGGTGAAGATCCTGTCGAAGTCCGACTATGTCGGCGCCGACGAGAAGGTCATCGCCAACTCGATGACCGGCACCTTCGAATACGAGAAGGGCGACAAGCGTCCGGTTCCCGACTTCAACGTCTTCTTCAAGTACTTCGCCACCTACCCCTATCTCTCCGACGCCGTCTGGTACCTGACCCAGATGCGCCGCTGGGGTCAGATCCCGGAGGCGAAGTCGGACGAGTGGTACGCCGAGACCGCCAAGAAGGTCTACCGCCCGGACATCTACCTCGCGGCCGCCGAGGCACTGGTCGCCGAAGGCAAGGCGAGGCGCGAGGACTTCCCCTTCGGCTCCGACGGATACAAGGCGGTCGATGCCGGCTTCATGGACAAGGTCCCCTTCGACGGCAAGA
Source organism: Pinisolibacter sp. DMC19 (assembly GCF_056313985.1). Classification (NCBI taxonomy): domain Bacteria; kingdom Pseudomonadati; phylum Pseudomonadota; class Alphaproteobacteria; order Hyphomicrobiales; family Ancalomicrobiaceae; genus Pinisolibacter; species Pinisolibacter sp. DMC19. The sequence goes on from NZ_JBQUZF010000009.1 coordinate 26,524, forward strand.
AGCCCAACGCCTACGTCGACGCCCTCGCGATCGGCCTCAAGGGCGCCCAGAAGGTGGTCGCCAACGCCGTCCAGGGCTGATGCGCCCCTGCCCGGAGCCACGGCTCCGGGCGCCGAGCGGGGCCGCGCGCCCCGCCCCCCGTTCCCAGACCGATCAAGTGACCGAGCCCGGCGACCACCGCGGCTCCAGCGAAGATGGATCGACCCATGACCGTCGCCACCGACCCACTCCTCGCCGACGCCGCCGTCTCGGCCGAACGCGAAGCCCGCCGCCAGCGCTGGTTCGCGCGCATCAACAAGATCGAGGGCTGGCTCTCGGTCTTCGGCCTCGGCTTCGTCGTGCCGATCCTCAGAATCGTCGGCGGCGACAGCCCGAAGGCGCAAGGTCGCGAACTGTGGCGGCTCGCCGGCGTGCCGGTGCTGGCGATCGCGATCTTCCTCGCGCTGTGGGCAACGCTCGCTCCCCGCGTCCAGACCTCGCTCGGCGCCATTCCGGGGCCGGCGGCGGTGTGGGAACAGTTCGGCGTGCTGATCGCCGATCATGCCGCCGAGCGCGCCAAGGAGAAGGCCTTCTACGAGCGGCAAGACAAGCGCATCGCCGAGGCGCGCGCCGCCGATCCGAAGGTCGAGATCAAGGCGAAGTCCTACGTCGGCAAGCCGACCTACGTCGACAAGATCGTGACCTCGCTGAAGACCGTCTTCACCGGCTTCCTCATCGGCACGCTGATCGCCGTACCGCTCGGCATCCTCGCCGGCCTGTCGCCGACGGTGAATGCCGCGATCAATCCCTTCGTGCAGATCTTCAAGCCGGTTTCGCCGCTCGCCTGGCTGCCGCTCGTCACCATGGTCGTCTCGGCGCTCTACACCTCGAACGACCCGATGTTCGAGAAGTCCTTCCTCGTCTCGGCGATCACCGTGACGCTGTGCTCGCTGTGGCCGACCCTGATCAACACCTCCCTCGGCGTCGCCTCGATCGACAAGGACCTGATGAACGTCGCCAGGGTGCTCCGCCTCGGCTGGGCGAAGAAGGTCTTCAAGCTGGTGATCCCGTCGTCGCTGCCGCTGATCTTCACCGGCATGCGCCTGTCGCTGGGCGTCGGCTGGATGGTGCTGATCGCCGCCGAAATGCTCGCCCAGAACCCCGGCCTCGGCAAATTCGTGTGGGACGAGTTCCAGAACGGCTCGGCCGCCTCGCTCGCCCGCATCATGGTCGCCGTCTTCACCATCGGCATCATCGGCTTCCTGCTCGACCGCGTGATGTACGCGCTGCAGGCCGCCTTCACCTTCTCCGCCAAGCGCTGAGGGAGGAAGCCATGAGCGATCCGACCCCGATCATCGAACTGAAGCACGTCTCGAAGTCCTACGGCTCGGGCAACGGCGTCACCCACGTGCTCGCCGACGTCAACCTCTCGATCCGCGACGGCGAGTTCGTCGCCATCCTCGGCTTCTCCGGCTCGGGCAAGACGACGCTGATCTCCACCATCGCCGGGCTGGTGATGCCGGACGGCGGCGAGGCGCTGATGAAGGGCGAGCCGATCCGCGCGCCGGGACCGGAACGCGGCATCGTCTTCCAGTCCTATTCGCTGATGCCCTGGCTCACCGTCCACGGCAACATCATGCTGGCGGTCGAGACCGTGTTCCCGCACGAGACCGCCGCCGAGCGCGAAGCGCGCGTCGCCAAATACATCGACATGGTCGGCCTGAGCCATGCCCGCGACCGTCGCCCGGCCGAGCTCTCCGGCGGCATGCGCCAGCGCGTCGGCATCGCCCGGGCGCTGGCCATGAGCCCGGAGGTGCTGCTCCTCGACGAGCCGTTGTCGGCGCTGGACGCGCTGACCCGCGCCAAGCTCGGCGACGAGATCGAACGCATCTGGTCGCAGGACAAGAAGACCGTCGTCCTCGTCACCAACGACGTCGACGAGGCGCTGTTGCTCGCCGACCGCATCATCCCGCTGACCGTCGGCCCCGGCGCGACGCTGGCCAAGGAATTCGTGATCGACCTCCCCCGCCCGCGCGACCGTACCGCGTCGAGCCACGATCCCGCCTTCAAGCGCCTGCGCGCCGAGATCACCCAGTGCCTGATGGACATGGGCATCGAACAGGGTGCCGAGGACGACGGTCGGACGCTGCCCAACGTCATCCCCGTCCACTTCCGCGAGGACGTGGCACGCGTGAAGGCCGCCGCCCGCGAGGCCCGCGCCGCGATGAAGAACGGCTCCCCCCTGCCCAAGGCCTGGGCGGAAGCGGCGCGGCCGAAGACCGGCATCGTCGAGCGCTTCGTCGAGTTCGACGAGGTGAAGAAGATCTACCCGACGCAGAAGGGCCCGCTGACCGTCGTCGACGGCTTCGACCTCAACATGAGGCGCGGCGAATTCGTCTCGCTGATCGGCCATTCCGGCTGCGGCAAGTCGACGGTTCTGACCATGGTCGCCGGCCTCACCGACGTGTCGCTCGGCGGCATCGTGCTCGACGGCCGCGAAGTCGATCAGGCCGGCCCCGACCGCGCCGTGGTGTTCCAGGCGCCGAGCCTGTTCCCCTGGCTCTCGGCCAAGGAAAACGTCCTGCTCGGCTGCGACGAGGTCTATCCGACCGCGACGAAGGCCGAGAAGGCCGAGATCGCCGAATACTACCTCGCTCGCGTCGGCCTCGCCGACAGTCTCGACAAGCCGGCCTCCGACATGTCGAACGGCATGCGCCAGCGCGTCGGCATCGCCCGCGCCTTCGCGCTGTCGCCGAAGCTGCTGCTGCTCGACGAGCCCTTCGGCATGCTCGACAGCCTGACGCGCTGGCAGCTGCAGGAAGTGCTGATGGAGGTGTGGACCCGCACCCGCGTCACCGCGATCTGCGTCACCCACGACGTCGACGAGGCGATCCTTCTGGCCGACCGCGTGGTGATGATGACCAACGGTCCGAACGCCAAGATCGGCAAGATCGTCGAGATCGACATGCCGCGCCCGCGCACCCGCCGCGCCCTGCTCGAACACCCCCGCTACTGGGAATATCGCGAGGAGATCCATGCCTTCCTCGCCGAATACGAGCACGGCGCCGCCCCGAAGAAGCCCCCAGCCAACGCCGATGCCGGCGCCGGTCGTCCGGCCCGCGCGGTCGCCGCAAAGCATTCGTGAGCGAGGTTCCCATGACCGCACCCGCCCCCAAGAAACTCGTCGTCGTCGGCGCCGGCATGGCCTCGGGCCGTGCCCTCGAATACCTCTTCGAGGCAGATCCCACGGCCTACGAGGTGACGCTCTTCAACGCCGAGCCGCGCGGCAACTACAACCGCATCATGCTGTCGCCGGTGCTCTCCGGCGAGAAGACCTACGACGAGATCGTCACCCACGACGACGCCTGGTACGCGGCGAACGGCGTCGCCTGCCGCTTCGGCGAGCGCGTCGTGGCGATCGACACCAAGGCCAAGACCGTCACCGGCGAGAAGGGCACCGTTCCTTACGACAAGCTCGTCATCGCCACCGGCTCGGCGCCCTTCATCATCCCGGTCCCGGGCAAGGACCTCCCCGGCGTCGTCGCCTATCGCGACCTCGACGACACCACCGCGATGATCGCCGCAGCGAAGCCCGAGACCCGCGCCGTCGTCATCGGCGGCGGCCTCCTCGGCCTCGAGGCGGCGGCGGGCCTCAGGCTCCGCGGCATGGAGGTGACGGTCGTCCACCTGATGGGCCACCTGATGGAGCGCCAGCTCGACGAATCCGCCGGCTGGCTCCTGAAGCGCGACCTCGAGAAGCGCGGCATTTCGGTTCTCCTGAACGCCTCAACGAGGGCGATCCTCGGCGAGACCCGCGTCGAAGCCGTCGAACTCGCCGACGGCACGGTGATCCCCGCCGATCTCGTGGTCATGGCCGTCGGCATCCGTCCGGAGACGACCGTCGCCCGCGCCGCCGGCCTCGCCGTCAACCGCGGCGTCCTCGTCTCGCAGCAGATGGTGACCTCCGACCCCGACGTGCTGGCGCTCGGCGAATGCGTCGAGTTCGAAGGCCAGCTCTTCGGCCTCGTCGCCCCCCTCTTCGATCAGGCCAAGGTCCTCGCCGCGACGCTGCTCGGCCGGGACGCCGCCTTCGCGCCGAAGGAGCTCTCGACCAAGCTCAAGGTCACCGGCTGCGATCTCTTCTCCGCCGGCGACTTCGCGTCCGCCGAGGGTCGCGAGGACATCGTCCTGCGCGATCCCGCACGTGGTCAGTATCGCCGCCTCGTGCTCGAGGGCGATCGTCTCGTCGGTGCCGTGATGTACGGCGACACCGCCGAGGGCGCGTGGTTCTTCGACCTGATCCGCGACAAGACCGACGTCGCCGCCATGCGCGACACCCTGATCTTCGGCGCCGCCCATCAGGGGGGCGCCCCGCTGGACCCTACGGCGGCCGTTGCAGCCTTGCCGGATGAGGCGGAAATCTGCGGCTGCAACGGCGTCTGCAAGGGAACGATCGTCCGCGCGATCAAGGACGGGGGCCTGACCACGCTCGACGAGGTCCGCGCCGTCACCAAGGCCTCGGGCTCCTGCGGCCAGTGCACACAGAAGGTCGAGCATGTGATCGCCGCGACGCTCGGCGCCGCCTTCGCCGGCCCGGCCCGCAAGACCATGTGCAAATGCACCGAGCATACACATGGCGAGGTCCGCGAGCTTATCCGGTCCAAGGGTCTGAAGTCGATCCCGGCGGTGATGCAGGAGCTCGGCTGGAAGACGCCGAACGGCTGTTCGACCTGCCGCCCGGCGCTCAACTACTACCTCGTCTGCGACTTCCCCGGCGAATACGTCGACGACGGCCGCTCGCGCTTCGTCAACGAACGCCTGCACGCCAACATCCAGAAGGACGGCACCTTCTCGGTCGTCCCGCGCATGTGGGGCGGCCTGACGACGGCAGCGGAACTGCGCGCCATCGCCGACATCGCCGAGAAGCACGCCGTGCCGCTCGTCAAGATGACCGGCGGCCAGCGCATCGATCTCCTCGGCGTACCGAAAGAGAACCTGACCGCGATCTGGAAGGACCTCAACGACGCCGGCATGGTCTCCGGCCACGCCTATTCCAAGGGCCTGCGCACGGTGAAGACCTGCGTCGGCAAGACCTGGTGCCGCTTCGGCACGCAGGACAGCATGGGCCTCGGCGTCAAGCTCGAGAAGCTGATGTGGGGCTCGTGGACGCCGGCCAAGGTCAAGCTCGGCGTCTCCGGCTGCCCGCGCAACTGCTCGGAAGCGACGATCAAGGACATCGGCGTCGTCTGTGTCGATTCGGGCTACGACATCCACATCTCCGGCGCCGCCGGTCTCCACGTGCGGGCGACCGACCTCCTCTGCCACGTCGAGACCGAGGAGGAGGTGCTCGAGTACTCGGCCGCGCTCCTGCAGATGTACCGCGAGGGCGGGCTCTATCTCGAGCGGATCTACAAGTGGCAGGACCGCGTCGGCCTCGACGCGATCAAGGCGGCGATCGTCGAGGACGCGGCTTCCCGCAAGGCCTTCCACGAACGCTTCCTCCACTCGCAGACCTTCGCGCAGATCGACCCCTGGGCCGAGCGTGTCGCCGGCACCGATGCCCACGAGTTCGAACCCCTGACCATCGTCCCGGCGCTCGCCGCCGAATGAGGAGATCCGCCATGACGCAATGGTACGACCTCGGGCCGATCGACGAGATCCCGCCGCTCTCCGCCCGCACCGTCCGCATCGCCGGCCGCGAGATCGCGGTCTTCCGCACCGCCGACGGCGACGCCTTCGCCCTCGAGAACCGCTGCCCCCACCGTGGCGGCCCGCTCGCCGACGGCATCGTCCACGGCCGCAAGGTCGCCTGCCCGCTGCACAACTGGGTGATCGACCTGACCTCGGGCGAGGCGACCGGCGCCGACGAGGGCTGCGCGACCGCGTTCCCGGTCGAGGTCGATGCCGGCCGCCTCCGCCTCGGCATCGCGCCCGAGGCGCTCGCCGCCGAGTGAGACCGGGGTGGTGCGGCGGTCCGCGGCGGTCGTGCAGAGGCCCTTCATGCTGAGGTGCCCGGCGCAGCCGGGCCTCGAAGCGCGAAGGGCCGAGAGGCAAGACCCGTCGTGGCTTCGCCCTTCGAGGCCCGACCTTGCGGTCGGGCACCTCAGGGTGAAGCCGAACAGAGACTGCGAACCGAAACACCCCCCGTCCGATACGAGCCCCCTCCGATCGAGAGACCCGCATGTCCGACATCGTCCGTTCGACCCTCACCACCTGCCCCTATTGCGGCACCGGCTGCGGCGTGAAGGCCGACGTCCATGCCGACGGTCGGGTGACGGTTTCCGGCGATCCCGATCATCCGGCGAATTTCGGCCGCCTCTGCGTCAAGGGCTCGGCACTCGCCGAGACCCTGACCGACGAGGGCCGTCTCCTCCACCCCATGATCGACGGCGCCCGCGCGACCTGGGACGAGGCGCTCGACCGCGTCGCCGGCACGCTCCGCGCCGCGATCGACGAACACGGGCCGGATTCGGTCGCGCTCTATCTCTCCGGCCAGATCCTGACCGAGGACTATTACGTCGCCAACAAGCTGATGAAGGGCTTCGTCGGCTCGGCCAACGTCGACACCAACTCGCGCCTCTGCATGGCCTCCTCGGTCGCCGGCCACAAGCGCGCCTTCGGCACCGACACCGTGCCGCAGACCTACGAGGATCTCGAGAAGGCCGACCTCGTCGTCCTCGTCGGCTCCAATCTCGCCTGGTGCCACCCGGTGCTCCACCAGCGCCTCGCCGCCGCCAAGGCGGCGCGCCCGCGCATGCGCGTCGTCACCGTCGACCCGCGCCGCACCGCGACGAGCGAGATCGCCGATCTCCATCTGGGCCTCGCCCCCGGCACCGACGTCGCCCTCTTCGCCGGCCTCCTCCTGGCGCTGGAGCGCGCGGGGAAACGCGACGCCGCCTTCGTCGCCGACCACACCAGCGGCCTCGAAGCGGCCCTCGACGCCGCCGCCCCCTTCGCCGACATCGCCGAAGTCGCCCGCGTCACCGGCCTGGCAGCCCCCGACATCGAGGCCTTCTTCGCCCTCTTCGCCGCGACCGAGAAGGTCGTCACGGTCTATTCGCAGGGCGTGAACCAGTCGTCGGCCGGCACCGACAAGGTCAACGCCATCGTCAATTGCCACCTCCTCACCGGCCGCATCGGCCGCGAGGGCGCGGGTCCCTTCTCGGTCACCGGCCAGCCCAACGCCATGGGCGGCCGCGAGGTCGGAGGGCTGGCGAACCAGCTCGCCGCCCATCTCGAACTCGCCGACCCCGCCCATCGCGACCTCGTCCGCGACTTCTGGCAGGCCCCGACCGTCGCCGAGACGCCGGGCCTCAAGGCGGTCGATCTCTTCGACGCGGTCGAGCGCGGCGAGATCAAGGCGCTGTGGATCATGGCGACCAACCCGGTCGACAGCCTGCCCGACGCCGATCGGGTGAAGCGCGCCATCGCGAACTGCCCCTTCGTCGTCGTCTCCGACGTGATGGCCGCGACCGACACCACCGCGCTCGCCCATGTCCTGCTGCCGGCCGAGGCCTGGGGCGAGAAGGACGGCACGGTGACCAATTCCGAGCGCCGGATCTCGCGCCAGCGCCGCTTCCGCGCCGCCCCCGGCGAGGCGCGACCGGACTGGTGGGCGCTCGCGGAAGTCGCCCGCCGCCTCGGCTTCGTCGACGCCTTCGCCTGGGCCGGCCCGGCGGCGATCTTCCGCGAACACGCCGGCCTCTCCGGCCATCGCCCCGAGATCGCCCGCGACTTCGACATCTCCGCCTTCGACGACCTCGCCGACGACGGCTTCGAGGCGCTCCCCCCCTTCCAGTGGCCGCGCCGCAAGGGCGAGGCGGCGCCGAACGGCGACCGCCGCTTCTTCGCCGACGGCCGCTTCTTCACCCCCGACGGTCGCGGCCGCTTCGTGCCGACGCCCTATCGCGCGCCCCGCGCGGCGACGACGGCGGAACGCCCCTTCCGCCTCAACACCGGCCGCATCCGCGACCAGTGGCACACGATGACGCGCACCGGTGTCGCCCCGACGCTCTCCTCCCACGTCGCCGAACCCTTCGCCGAGATCGCGCCCACGGACGCCGCCCGCCTCGGCATCAAACCCGCGAGCCTCGTGCGGGTCACCTCCGACCGCGCCGAGATCGTGGTGCGCGCCCTCGTCACCGACCGCCAGCCGGAAGGCGGCGTCTTCGTGCCGCTGCACTGGACCGATCGTTTCGCCTCATGCGCCCGCGTCGACGCGCTGATCGCACCGGCGACCGATCCGATCTCCGGTCAGCCGGAATCGAAGGCCGACGTCGTGGCGCTCGCCCCCTTCGCCGCCCGCTGGCACGGCTTCGCCGTCACCCGCCACGACGATCCCGTACCCGCGACCGACTACTGGGCCCGCGCCCGTGTCGTCGGCGGCCATCGCCTCGAACTCGCCGGCGCGACCCCGCTCGAAGACCCCGCCGCCCTGGCGCGCGCCCTCTTCGGCGACGTCGAGACGATCGTGCTGGAGGACCGCGCCCGTGGCCGGCTCCGCCTCGCCGCGATCGCCGACGGCGCGGTCGTCGGCCTGCTCTTCGTCGCGCCCGAGCCGGTCGAGGCGTCGCGCGACTGGCTGGTCGGCCGCTTCGCCGAAGACATCGATGCCGGCGAGGCGATCACCCTCCTCGCCGGACGCCCGACGGGCGCCCGCGCCGATCCCGGCCGCCGCGTCTGCTCGTGTTTCGGCATTGGCATCAACCAGATCCGCGACGCGGTCGCAGAGGGCTGCGCCAGCGTCGCGGCGATCGGCGACAAGCTCCGCGCCGGCACCAACTGCGGCTCCTGCCGTCCGGAGATCGCCCGCATCCTCGCCGATGCCCGATCGACCGTCACGGCGGAGGCGGCGGAATGAGCGGGACGACGGTCGGCGCGGGCCTTGCCCCGGCCGCGAGGCGAGACGAAGATGCCCTGTCCGAAGCGTGAGTGCGTCCTTGGCCGACAAGACCCTGACGATCCTGGTGATCGACGAGAATCCGGCCCGTGCCGCCGTCCTCGAGGACGGGCTGCGCGAGGCTGGTCACGTCTCGGTCGTCCGCCTCGACACCACGCACGAGCTGCTGCGCCGCATCTTCGAGATCGACCCCGACGTCATCCTGATCGACCTCGAGAGCCCGTCGCGCGACGTGCTCGAACAGATGTTCCAGGTGTCGCGCACGGTGAAGCGGCCGGTCGCCATGTTCGTCGACCAGTCGGACACCGCCTCGATCGAGGCCTCGGTCGATGCCGGCGTCTCGGCCTATATCGTCGACGGGCTGAAGAAGGAGCGGGTCAAGTCGATCCTCGACATGACCGTCTCGCGCTTCAACGCCTTCGACCACCTGCGCCAGGAGCTGCAGCGCGCCCGCGACGAGCTCGCCGACCGCAAGACCATCGAGCGCGCCAAGGGCATCCTGATGAAACAGAAGGGTCTCGACGAGGCGGAGGCCTATCGGCTGATGCGCAACGCGGCCATGAACGGAAAGATGAAGCTCTCCGACGTCGCCCGATCGATCGTGACGGCGGCGGAGCTTCTGACGTGACGGGGGAAGGCGTGCGATGACGGAACCGGATCGGCCGAAGGGCTCCGCGACGGCGGCGACGCTGAGGATCGGCTTCATGCCGCTGCTCGACGCCGCGCCGATCGTCGTCGCCCGCGACCTCGGCTTCGCCGCCGCCGAGGACCTGACGCTGGAGCTGCACCGCGAGACCTCGTGGGCGAACATCCGCGATCGCGTCTTCCTCGGCCATTTCGACGCCGCCCACATGCTGGCGCCGATGGCGCTCGCCACCCGCCTCGGCATCGGCCGCGTGCCCACCCCGGTCGTCGCCCCCTGGGTGATCGACCACGGCGGCAATTCGATCGCCGTCACGCCCGCCCTCTACGCCGAGGGCGGCGACTGGGGGGCGCCGGGCGATCCCGTCGCCTCCGGCCGCGCGCTCGCCCGCATCGTCGCGGCCCGTGCCGCCCGCGGCGCCGAGCCCCTGACGCTCGCCGCCGTCTATCCCTTCTCCTGCCACCACTATCAGCTCTGCCACTGGCTCGAGGCCGCCGGCCTCGTGCCCGAACGCGACGTGCGCATGGTGGTGGTGCCGCCGCCGCACATGGTCGAGGCCATGGCGTCGGGCAGCGTCGACGTCGTCTGCGTCGGCGCACCCTGGACCAGCCGTGCCGTCGAGGCCGGCGTCGGTCGCCTGCTGATGCCGGCCTCCGCGCTGTGGCCGGCGGTGCCGGAAAAGGTCGTGGCGCTGCGCGAGAGCGTGGCGCTCGAGCGCGCCGAGGAGACCGCGGCGCTGATCCGCGCCCTCGACCGTGCCTCGCAATGGTGCGACGACCCGGCCAACCGCGCCGATCTCGCCGCCCTCCTCGCCCGCCCCGACGTCGTCGGCGTCGAGGCCGCCGTGGTCGAACGCGCCCTCGCCGGCCTCCTGCCGGTCGAGACGGGCAGCCCGCCGATGCGGGTTCCGGGCTTCCTGCGCTTCCACGGCGACGGACCGACAGGCCCGGTCAACCGGCCGCGCGAGGCCGACGGCCTGTGGTTCGCCGCCCAGATGCTGCGCCGCGGCCAGTTCGCCGATCGCGCCGCCGCCTTCGCAGCCGCGCGCGCGACCTTCTCCCCGGCGATCCGCGACGCCGTCCTCGGCCGCCCGGCGCTCGCCGGTGGCGAGACGGTGACGACCTTCGCCGGCCCGGTCTTCTCCGGCGACCGCCCCGACGCCTGGCTCGAGGCGATCTGAGCGGCTCGGGCCTCACCGGGCCGCGGCGAAGCGCCAGCCGAGGAAGAACGACAGGCCTGCGACCGAAAAGGCGTTGAGGCCGAGAAGGGCCGCCGCCGCCTCGCCGCTCCACGGGCCCAGCGCCGCGCCGAGGCCGAACCGCGCCGCGACGAAGGCGACGCCGAGCCCCACCAGCAGCCCCCGCGACCACCGCGCCTCGTCGGCGCGGAAGGCGAGGACGGCGAGCATCAGGCAGGGCACGAGGAAGAGCTCCGCACCGCTCGGCGCCCCGAAGAGCTTCGTCGCGGCAAGCGTGTCGATCGCCCCGACGATCGGCAGGGCGAGCCGGGCGGCGAAGGAACGCCGCCGCGCGAGGAGCGCGATCGCGACATAGGCCGGCATGGTCGCGACCGTCGGCCAGGCGGCGAACCCGTCGCCGGCCACCCAGCCGACCCACAGCGGATAGAACGGCTTGTTGGCGACGATCAGCCAGGCGGTCGCGGCCGTCGTCGCGGCGAGCGCATCGTCGTCCGCCGCCGCCGTCATCGCCCCGTCTCCGACGCGATCCCACGCGGGCAACGGGGGAAGAAGGCGGGTACGCGGTCCCTGTAGGCGGCGAAGGCCGCGCCGCGGCTCGCCAGCATGTGCGCCTCGAGCGGCGGGATGCCCGAGACGCGCGTGAGCAGCCAGCCCATCATCGTCGGCGCGGCGAGGGCGAGAAGCCCGATCGGCCAGAGGACCGGCGCCGACAGGGCGAAGAGCGCGAAGGCGCACCAGCCCAGCCACTCGAAGAAATAGTTGGGATGGCGCGACCAGCCCCACAGCCCGACGTCGCAGACGCCACCCGGCCCACTCGATCGGCGGAACCGCGCGAGCTGCGCATCGGCCACCGCCGCCCCGACGATCGCGGCGGCGAGGAGGACCGTCGCCAGTCCGTCGACGAGGTTCGGGAACGGCGCCGGATTGGCGGCCGCGAGATGGATCGCCCCGACCAGCACGATACCGGCCACGGCCTGGATCTGCAGGAAGACGAGGAGCCGCCGCGGGAAGGCCTCGCCCCACTGGCGCGCGAGTTCGGCATAGCGCGGGTCGTCGCCGGCGCCGCGCGTCCGCGCCGCGATGTGACCGGCCAGCCGCCCCGACCACGCCGCGACGAGGAGACCGACGAGCCAGGCCCGCCCACCACCGCCCGAAGCCGCGACCGCGAGGAGCCCGCCGAACCCCACCGCCGCCGACCAGATCGCGTCGATCCAGCCGCTCTTCCCCGTCGCCAGCCGCACCGCCCAGGCGGCGGTCATGGCGAGAGGGAGGAGCGCGACGGCGGCGAGAAGCATGAGCGGCATGGGGTGTCTCCGGCGGATCGCATCGGCGTCCTCTCTCCTCTACGTCGCAACCTCGCCGACGGATCGCTCGGCCCACCCCGTCGGGCGCATTCCGAGAAATTTGCCGTGGTGATGAACCGTCGCCCGCCGTCGCTGCGTATCCCCTCGGACAAGCCGATCCCGGAACCGATGCGAGAGAGGTCGACATGAGCCATACCGAGGACAATTCGATCGCCGCCGCCGACGTCGCGGCCTCGGCCCGCGACCGCATCCGCGGCATCCGCGCGCGCCTGTTCGACCGCCTGCTCGCCGGCCTCGCCCATGGCCGGCTGCGGGTGATCCTGCCCTCGGGCGCGAGCTTCGCCCGCACCGGCCGCGCGCCCGGCCCCGACGCCACCATTCGGCTCCGCAACTGGCGTGCCCTCGGCCGCATCCTGACGCGCGGCGACATCGGCTTCGCCGAGGGCCACATCGCCGGCGACTGGACGAGCCCCGATCTCGTCGCGCTGATCCGCCTCGCAGCCCTCAACACCGCCGAGCTGCGCCGTGCCGTGCGCGGCAATGCCCTCTTCCGCGGTCTCGAGCGCCTGCGCCACCTCGCCCGCGGCAACACCAAGCGCGGCAGCCGGCGCAACATCGAGGCGCACTACGACCTCGGCAACGACTTCTATCGCCTGTGGCTCGACCCCTCGATGCTCTATTCCTCGGCGATCTTCGATGCGACGACGCCGACGCTCGAAGCCGCGCAACAGAGGAAACTCGACCGTATCGTCGAGCTGCTCGACCTCTCCGGCGGCGACCACGTGCTCGAGATCGGCTGCGGCTGGGGTGCGCTCGCCGCCCGGCTCGGTGAAGCGGGGGCCTCCGTCACCGGCATCACGCTCTCCCCGTCGCAGCTCGCCTGGGCACGCGACACGATCGCCGAACGCGGGCTCGAGGGCAGCGTCGACCTGCGGCTTCAGGACTATCGCGACGTCGCCGAGCGTTTCGACCGCGTCGTCTCGATCGAGATGTTCGAGGCGGTCGGCGAGGCCTGGTGGCCGACCTATTTCGCCACCGTCGCCGATGCCCTCAAGCCCGGCGGCCGTGCCGTCCTCCAGGTGATCTCGATCGCCGAGGACCGTTACGACGACTATCGCCGCGACGCCGACTTCATCCAGAAGCACGTCTTTCCCGGCGGTTTCCTGCCGTCGCGGAGCGCCTTCACGCAAGCCGCCGCCAAGGCCGGCCTGCGCATCGCGGCGGCCGAGCACTTCGGCCTCTCCTACGCCGAGACGCTGGCCGAATGGCGCCGCCGCTTCCACGACCGCTGGCCGGAGATCGCCGCCGGCGGCTTCGACGACCGCTTCCACCGGCTCTGGGACTACTACCTCGCCTATTGCGAGGCGGGGTTCCGCGAGGAAGCGATCGACGTCGGTCTCTACACCCTGGTTCACGCCTGAGACGAGGAGATCCGCCATGATCCGTGCCGCATGGTCATCGCCTGCCGTCGTCGCAGCCGCACTCCTCGTGCCCTTCGCCGGCCACGCCGCCGCCGATCCCTCGCCCTTCGGCCTGTGGGCGCGCGGCGACGGCAAGGCCAAGGTCCGCATCGAACGCTGCGGCGGCGACATCTGCGCCATCAACACCTGGATCCGCGAGGGGACGAAGGGCGAGAAGGCGGGCGACCGCCTCGTCATGTCGGTCGCCCCCTCGGGCGTCGGCCGCTGGGCGGGCACCGCCTTCGATCCGCAGCGCGACCTCGACTATCGCCTGACCATGACGGTCGGCGCGGAGACGATGACGACGCGCGGCTGCGTCCTCGCCGGCCTCGTCTGCAAGGACATGGGCTGGACCCGCCTCCCCCGCGACTGACCGCCCGAAAGGACGCCCCCGATGAAGACGCTCCTCGTCGCCCATGTCGCCACCGCGACGGCCTTCCTCGCCCTCGACGCCGTCTGGCTGACGCTGATGGCCGACCGGATCTATCGCCCGGCGATGGGCGACATGGTGCTCGACGGTTTCCGCCTCTTGCCCGCGATCGTCTTCTACCTCGTCTATGTCGTCGGCCTCGTCCATTTCGGCGTGAAGCCGGGGCTCGCCGGCGGCATGGCGGCGACGATCGGCAATGCCGCCCTCTTCGGCCTCGTCGCCTACGCCACCTACGACCTCACCAACCAGGCGACGCTGAAGCACTGGTCGACGGTTCTCACCGTCGCCGACATCGCCTGGGGCACGGTCGCCTCGACGCTCGCCGCCCTCGCCGGCCGCGCCGCCGCCCTGTGGGTCACCCCGTCGGCGTGATCGACGAGCGGTCAATCCGCGATCACGTGGCAGACGATTGACCATGCGATCGCCGCGCGCGACGGCGCCCGCGCGCCCGGCCGGACGACAGATGCCGTCGACATTTCTCCATCGCGACAGAGCCTTGATGCGGCCGTCCGACGGCCGCTTCGGCCATTTCGTCGCACGCCGTAGTCCTCCGATCGGGAGCAATGCGCGAGGCATCCCGTCACCTCGGCGTATCGTGGGGTGGAAAGGATAATTGCGAATATTCGGATGTTCGCATCCACCGACGAGACGCGGCTCGTGCCGCCCGGGAGAGAGGGGCGCCACGATCGGTCGGCGGGGCATCGGATCACCGGGAGGAGCGCCGTCGCGTCCGGCGGGCCGACCAACGTGGAGCCGGACGATGCGTCGTCTCTTCGCCGCCACCCTGATCACTGCCGCCGGCGTCCTCGCCGCCACCCAGGCGCTCGCCTACGACGCCGACTGGAAGCGCGGGCGCATCTACTATCGCAGCGTCTGCACCGCCTGCCACGTCGCCGAGCCGATCGGCTCGATCGCGCCCTCGACCCGCACCAAGGCGGAATGGGGCGACTATCTGAAGGCCGACAGCCACGCCAAGGGCAAGGACAAGGTCTCGACCTACGTCTCCAAGGCCCATCGCGCCGCCATCAAGGGCGCCAACAAGGCGGCGGAGAAGTTCGCCGAGGTCGCCGACGAAGAGCTCGCCGCCGACATCGCCGCCTTCCTCGCCCGCGGTGCCAAGGACGGCGACGAACCCGCCTCCTGCAACTGATCGACCGACCCCGTCCGCAACGGGACGCGAGCGACGCCGAGCCTTCGGCGCGCATCGTCCCGCCATGGGAGAACCAGCATGAGCGCCGACGCCAAACCCCGCTTTCCGGGCCTGAGGGAGGACTGGAACAAGATCTTCGTCGAGGAATGGTCGCCCTATCTCGGGGCGGTGATCCTGGTCCTCCTCGTCGTCGCCCTGATGACCACCGGCCTCTTCTGGGGTGTCTTCGGCGGCGTCAAATACTGGGGCGATCGGCTGAACTCGGCGATCGGCCTCGGCGGCCTCCTCGGCATCGCCGAGCCGAAGGAAGGTCTCCTCGGCCACCGCATGAGCCTGATGAACATCCTGCTCGTCGCCGGTGCCGCCACCGCCGCCCTGCTCTCCGGCCAGTTCGCCGTCAATCGCCCGCCCAAGATCGAATATGTCTGGGCGGCGCTGGGCGGCTCCATGATGGGGATCGGCGCGGCGCTCGCCGGCGGCTGCACCACCGGCGGCTTCTTCAACCCGGTCGTCCATTCCTCGCCCGCCGGCTGGGCGATGTGGGCGGGCCTGCTCGCCGGCGCCTGGATCGGGCTCAAGGCATTGCTGTGGACCCTCGACAACGTCGAATGGGGCACCGCCGCGCCGATGCCCTGGCAGGTGCCGTCGACGGTCAAACGCCTCTATCCGGTCGTCGGCCTCGCCGCGATCGTCGGCGTCGTCGCCTGGTCGGCCTCGTGGTGGGCCTCGCCCGACAAGCAGATCGCCACCCGCGCCATCATCGTCGCCGTCGGCTTCGCCATCGGCTTCGTCATGCACCGCTCGCGCCTGTGCTTCGCCCGCTCGATCCGCGAGCCCTTCATGACCGCCGAGGGCACCATGACCAAGGCCGTCATCCTCGCCATGGCGGTGGGCATGCCGATCGCCGCGCTGCTCTTCCGCGCCAAGGTGATCGACCCTTATGTCGCCATTCCCGCGACCTTCTGGCTCGGCTCGCTCGCCGGCGGCGTGATCTTCGGCTTCGGCATGGTCTTCGCGGGCGGCTGCGCCTCCGGCGCCCTGTGGCGGATGGGCGAGGGCCACCTCAAGCTCTGGGTCGCCATGGCCTTCTTCGCCTGGGTCGGCTCGATCGCCGCCGCGATCTTCAAGAAGACCGGCCTCACCGCCATCGACGAGACCAACGTCGAGACCTGGGAGATCACCGGGATCGGCCGCCAGGCCTTCCTGCCCGACATGCTGGGCGGCTGGGGCCTCGCCCTCCTCGTCGGCTTCGGGCTGCTCGCGCTCTGGTACGCGATCGTCCGCTGGAACGAGACCACCGAGAAACTCACCGTCCTGTGACGCATCCTCAGGGAGAAGACCGATGAAACCGAGACTTCATGCCCTCGCCGCCGCCTTCGTCCTCGCCACCGCGAGCGCCGTCCTCGTCGTGCCCGTCGCGCCCGCGTCGGCCCAGACCGCGCTGCAGCCGAAGGAAGGTTGGTTCCAGACGCTGACCACCTTCGACAAGCTGCGCCCCGACGTCACCATCCCGCCGAAGAAGGGGCTGGTGATCGTCGACAGCCGGCCGGCGGCGCGCCAGTACGACCCCGGCCACATCCCCGGCGCGATCTCGATCCCCGACAGCGCCTTCGACAAGGCGGTCGGCAAGCTGCCCGCCGACAAGGCGACCCGCCTCGTCTTCTACTGCGGCGGCGTCGACTGCATGCTCTCCCACGACAGCGCCAGGAAGGCCAAGGCGCTCGGCTACACCGCGATCGAGGTCTATGCCGAGGGCATGCCGAACTGGAAGGCCAAGGGCGGACCGGTCGCGGTCTCCGCCGCCCACATCAAGAAGCTGATGGACGAGAAGCAGCCCTTCACGCTGATCGACGCCCGCCCGAAGCGGGTCACCGACAAGGGCATCATCCCCGGCGCGCTGGCGATCTCGGACAGCGAGTTCGACAAGAACGTCGACAAGCTGCCCGCCGACAAGGCCTCGCTCCTCGTCTACTACTGCGGCGGCCTCGAATGCGTGCTCTCCGACCAGTCGGCCGACAAGGCCCGCAAGCTCGGATACACCAACGTCGTGACCTACCCCGAAGGCTATCCCGAATGGGAGAAGCTCTACGGCGCCGGTCCCGCCGCGGCTGCCGCTGCCCCCGCCGCCGCACCGACCGCGGCGCCGGCCAAGGCGGCGCTCGTCGCCGGCAAGGAGAAGGGCTCGGTGACGGTCGCCTCCTTCGAGGCGGCTTGGAAGGCCGATCCGGCTTCGATCGTCCTCGTCGACGTGCGCAATCCCAACGAGTTCGCCGCCGGCACCATCAAGGGCGCGATCAACGTGCCGATGGGCGAGCTCGAGAAGAAGCTCGCGACCTTCCCGAAGGACAAGCCGATCGTCTTCATCTGCGGCACCGGCGCCCGTTCCGGCGAGGCCTACGACACCGCCAAGATGTTCGCCGCCGACCTGCAGACGTCCTTCCTCGACGCGACCATCAAGTTCGCCGGCGACGGCACCGCGACCATCGCCGAGAAGAAGTGAACGCACGAAAACCGGCGCGGCGGTCCGAACCGTCGCGCCGACCTCCGCCGGCCGGGACGCGCATGCGCGTCCCGATCGCGTGTCAGGCGCACCGCATCAGTGCGCGGCTCAGCCGTCCGAGACCCTGGAAGACCTCGTCGCCGGCGTCGTTCATGGCGACGAGATGGGCGATCGCCTCGGTCTTGGCGTGGCGCTCCTGCGCAGCGAGCGCCTGGACCGCCTCGCGATGGACGCGGGCATGCGGCTCGGCGATACAGGCGAACTCGGGACGCTCCCGCACCGCCGGATCGCGCACGCCGTCGTACCACTTGCCGAGCCGGCAGCAGTGATGGTCCGGCACCTCGGTCGAGGCGAACGTGCGATGCCCGAGGATCGCGTCGACCACCTTCTTCTTGAAGATCACGTGGTCGATCTGCATCATTTCAAGAATGGCCTCGCCCTGCGACGCGCCCGAGAAGAGCTTGCCGGCCTGGGCCTCGTTGCGGTCGTTCGACTGCTCGAGCTTCCTCGTCATGTGGTCGAGCAGGACGACGTTGTCGGCGGCGAGCTTCGCCCCGGTCTCGACCGTGAGGGCGATCTCGGCGCTGGCCGCCTGCTGCTGTTCGAGCACCGCGGCGATCGAGCCGATGCGGGCATCGACCGTCGACACCAGAGCCGCGATCCGCCCCATCGCGTCGGAGACCTCGCCGATCGCCCCCTCGCCGGTCGACGCCGCGCCCTCGGCGCGCCGCATGGCGTCGGCCATGCCGGTCAGGACGTTGCGCATGTCGCCGATCGAGCGGCCGATGCTGTCGGTCGCCGTGGCCGTCTGACCCGCCAGTTGCTTGACCTCGCCGGCGACGACGGCGAAGCCGCGGCCGCTCTCGCCGGCGCGTGCCGCCTCGATCGTGGCGTTGAGGGCGAGGAGATTGGTCTGTTTGGCGATGGCGTCGATCGACCCGAGCACGGCGGCGATCTGGTCGAAGGCACTCTCGAGCGCCGCCAGCCGATCGCGGGTCTCGCCGGTGACGGCGCTGATGTTGCCCATCGCCGTCGTCAGCCGCTCGACACTTTCCGCCGAGGCCGTGGCGGCCTGCGAGGCGTTCCGCGCCTCGCCCATCGCGTCGTGGCTCGCCCGCGAGATCTCGCCGATCGAGGCCGCCATCTCGTTGGTCGCACTCGCCATCGACTGCGCACTGGCGACCGCGGCCTCGACGTTGTTGGACAGACCCGCGAGTTCGACCGCGACGGCGTTCACGTCCGACACGGTGTCGGCCAGCGTGCGCATGCCGCGGACCTGCACACAGGTCGCGTTGGACGCGAGTGCCGCGCGATGCGCGGCATCGCCCGCGGCCCGCTCGACGATCGCCTTGAGACGCCCATAGAGACGGCAGAGATCGTCGGCCGACTGGGCGCTGCCGGGCAGCCAACGGCCGACGACGCGGCGCAGACGGCGGCCGAGTTCGTCGTCGAGCGCCGCCGACAGCACGTCCGCGGCGACGTCACCCCGCGCGATCGCCTGCTCCGCTTCGTTCTCCGCCGTCGGTGTATCGAAGAGACGCCGCGCCAGTGCCGCCGCTCCGTCGCTCGTGCGACCGTCGAAAGCCGTCGTCGCAGAGGTCGGTTCAATCGTCACGAGGGCAGGTATGTTCATGATTCTCGGCTCCTTTTGGACCGGAATCATCGACCGCACACCTTGCCGCCGGGTTAAAAGATACACACAGCATATAATTTCCATGACACGTCGAGGCACGCCCCCACGGCCGACCGAACGACCGCGGGCGCGATCCCCGTCGGCGACGGCGGCGTCAGTGATCGTGATCGTGGTCGTGGTCGCCGCAGCACCCCGTGCCGCCGCCGCAGGTCTTCGCCGGCACGAAGGCGGGCAACGCACCCGCGGCGAAGGCGCGGGCGGCATCTCCGACGTCGGCGCAGTCTTCGGCGAAATAGGGCTGGATCCCCGCTTCGAGGAAACCCGCCAGCGGCCGCGGCCCCATGCCGCCGGCGACGATCGCGGTGACCCCGGCCGACGACAGCACCGACACCGGACCGAGGCAGCCGCCGTGGTCGTGATCGGGCGGCGTCAGCAGCGACGTGCCGGCGATCCGGCCGTCGACGACCTCGATCACGGTGAAGACGTCGCAGTGGCCGAAATGGGCGGAAATCGATGCGGAGAGCCCGCCGGGAGCGTTCGAGGGTACGGCAATGGTCCGATTCATGGCTTCAGTCCTGTCGGTTCGTCGGGTTCGCGTCGTCAGCGTCGGCGTCGGCCACCTCTCTCGAGGCCACGAGATGTCCTTGCCGGCACGGCCGGCCGTCGTCGATGTCGACGGGGCCGCCGTCGATCCGGAGCGCCCAACCGCGGCAGAGCGCCTCGGTCACGGCGCGACGGCCCTCCGCCAGCAGACGCGACACCGTCGCCGGCGACACGTCCATCCGCCGGGCGACCGACCTCTGGTCGAGACCCTCGACGTCGACGAGGCGCATGGCCTCGAGCGCGTCGAGCGTGACGACGGTCTCGGCGAGATCCGCGAGCGGAACCCCCCGGGGCTTGTAATAGCGCCGGCCTACGGACGTGCTGACGATGCGGATCTTGCGCGGCCGGCCCATGGATCATCCGAGTTATGATGATATGATCAAAATAGGTCGCCCGTCCCCCGGCCGCAAGCGGCTCGTCGGGGGTGCGACGAAACGGCCGGACGGACGTCCCGTTCACTCGGAGAGAGACGGCAGATCGGGTCGCGAGCCACCCCGCGACGGCCTACGCCGACTGCGCCAGATCAACCGATGGCCGACGAGAAGGAAGCAACGGCGGCCTCCGCGACGTCCATCGCCCTGCCTGTCTTGATTCAGATCGACCCGAGACCGTCGTCGTAGCCTCGCTCGATACCGCTTCCGAGCATTTCGGCGCCGGATGCACCATGAAGAACTCAAGACAACGAGCCGCAGAAATCGGATGGTCGACATGTGACCATCCATTGATCGATATCAATACAGTACTCGCGACGTGAGCCCAAGCGTCGCGCTGTCGTTTGGGAAATTGTATTGCGAACGTCTGCATGCGACCTTCTGCCTCGCCGGTGGTCGGTCATCGCGAAAACATCAGTCGACGCACGACGTTGGCTCGATGTGCGTCGCCGATGCGCGCGCTCCGACACGCAATCGTGACGAAGGTCGCAGGGCGAGGTCATTCCTTCACCAAAAATGTAGGTTTAATCTTATACCTGCAATCAATATTTGAAGGCCTCTCGCCGCGCTTGCGCCTCTCGACCGGCCCGCCCCCCACAAGAGGACGTCGACATCATGATCGATCCGACATTCGTGGAACTGTCGCGTTGGCAGTTCGCCGCGACGGCGCTCTACCATTTCTTGTTCGTTCCCCTGACCCTCGGCATTTCCTGGCTGCTGGTCATCATGGAGACCGTCTATGTCCTGACGGGCAAGGAAATATACAAGGACATGACCAAATTCTGGGGCAAGTTGTTCGGTATCAACTTCGCCCTCGGTGTCACCACCGGCCTGACGATGGAATTCGAATTCGGCACGAACTGGTCCTATTATTCGCACTATGTCGGTGACGTCTTCGGCGCCCCGCTGGCGATCGAAGGCCTGATGGCCTTCTTCCTCGAATCGACCTTCATCGGCCTGTTCTTCCTGGGTTGGGACAAGCTGTCGAAGCGCAAGCATCTGGCGGTGACCTTCCTCACCGCGCTCGGCTCGAACCTCTCGGCGCTGTGGATCCTCGTCGCCAACGGCTGGATGCAGAACCCGGTCGGCTCGGTCTTCTCGCCCGAGACCATGCGCATGGAGATGACCTCCTTCGCCGAGGTTCTCTTCAACCCCGTCGCCCAGGTGAAGTTCGTCCACACCGTCTCCGCCGGCTACGTGACGGGTTCCGTCTTCGTCATGGCGATCTCGTCCTGGTACCTGCTCAAGGGCCGCGACCTCGCCTTCGCCAGGCGTTCCTTCGCCGTCGCCGTCGGCTTCGGCCTCGCCTCGGCGCTGTCGGTGATCGTCCTCGGCGACGAGAGCGGTTACGAGCTCGGCGACGTCCAGAAGGTCAAGCTCGCCGCCATCGAAGGCGAGTGGAAGACCGAAGCCCCGCCGGCCGCCTTCACCGTCTTCGGCTTCCCGAGCCAGGACGGCCGCGACACGGCGGGCGCGATCCGGATTCCCGGCGCCCTCGGTCTGATCGCCACGCGCTCGCTCGACAAGCCGGTCCGCGGTCTCGAAGACCTGCAGAACGAGCACGAGGCACGCATCCGCTCCGGCCAGATCGCCTATGGCGCACTCTCGAAGATCCGCGCCGGCGACAAGTCGGCCGAGACCCGCGCCACCTTCGACGCCCATGCCCGCGACATCGGCTTCGGCCTGCTCCTGAAGCAGTATGTCGAGGACCCGGCCAAGGCCACGGAAGCCGACATCAAGGCGGCCGCAGTCTCGACCATTCCGACGGTCTGGCCGCTGTTCTGGTCGTTCCGCATCATGGTCGCCTTCGGCTTCTTCATGCTCTTCGTCTTCGTGACGGGCTTCCTGCTCAACGCCCGCGGCACGCTGGAGAGGAACCGCTGGTTCCTGAGGACGGCGCTGTGGACGTTGCCGCTGCCCTGGCTCTCCTGCGAACTCGGCTGGTTCGTCGCCGAATTCGGGCGCCAGCCCTGGGCGATCGGCGAAGTGCTGCCGACCTTCCTCGCCACCTCCAGCCTGACGACGGGAGACCTGATCTTCTCACTCGCCGGCTTCCTCACCTTCTACACCATCCTGCTCGTCGCCGAGATCTACCTGATGGTGAAGTTCGCGCGTCTCGGTCCGAGTTCGCTCGGCCTCGGTCGCTATCACTTCGAGCGCGGCGCCCCCGCCGCCGCCCCGGCCGAATGAACCGGAGGAGACCGTCATGCTCGACTACGAAACCCTGAAATTCGTCTGGTGGATCCTCGTCGGCGCCCTGCTGATGGGCTTCGCCATCACCGACGGCATGGACATGGGCGTCGGCACGCTCCTGCCCTTCGTCGGCAAGGAAGACGTCGAACGGCGTATCGCCATCAACACCGTCGGCCCCCACTGGGACGGCAACCAGGTGTGGTTCATCACCGCCGGCGGCGCCATCTTCGCCGCCTGGCCGGCGGTCTATGCCGCGGCCTTCTCGGGCTTCTACATGGCGATGCTCCTGGTGCTCTTCGCCCTGTTCTTCCGCCCGGTCGGTTTCGACTACCGTTCGAAGATCGACAACCCGACCTGGCGCAAGACCTGGGACTGGGGCCTGTTCGCCGGCGGCTTCGTGCCGTCGCTGATCTTCGGCGTCGCCTTCGGCAACCTGCTCCAGGGCGTGCCCTTCCGGCTCGACGAGCTGCTGCGCGCCCACTACCAGGGCTCGCTCCTGACTGCGCTGCTGCCGCTCCTCAACCCCTTCGCCCTGCTCGCCGGTGTCGTCAGCCTCGTCATGCTGACCGTCCACGGCGGCGTCTGGCTGCAGCTGCGCGCCAGCGGTGCGGTGGCCGATCGCGCCCGGCGCTTCGTGGTGATCGCCGCGCCGGTGGTCACGCTGACCTTCGCACTCGCCGGCATCTGGCTGTGGTTCGGCATCGACGGCTATCGCATCGTCTCCGAACCGGCGCACGGCGCGCTGCCGAACCCGCTCGCCAAGGAGGTCGTGCGGGCCCATGGCGCCTGGTTCGACATCTACCGCACCCTGCCGATCGCCATGATCGTGCCGGCCATCGGCCTCGTCGGACCGCTCCTGACCTCGCTTCTCGCCAAGCTCGCCCGTCCCGGCCTCGCCTTCGTGACGAGTGCGCTCGGCATGGTCGGCGTGATCGGCACGGCGGGCCTGTCGATGTTCCCCTTCGTCATGCCCTCCAGCCTCGATCCGAAGTCGAGCCTGACCATCTGGGATGCCCCGTCGAGCCATCTGACGCTGACGGTGATGTTCTGGGCCGTGGTCGTCTTCCTGCCCATCGTGCTGGCCTACACCGTGTGGTGCTACGCCAACATGTGGGGCCGGGTGACGGCCGAAGAAATCGACGCCCGCGCCCATTCGGCCTACTGAACGAGGAGTTCGGCACATGTGGTACTTCGCCTGGATCCTCGGGGTCACCGCCGCTGCGGCGATCGGGGTCATCAACACCATGTGGTACGAGTTCCGCGGCGAACTCGGCGACGACTGAGCCTCGGAGGGGCGCGCGAGCGCCCCTCCCCGCTCGCCTTTCCGCGACCGCGGGCGTGGCGCGTCGCGGAAGCCGGCCGGCGCGTTTCCTCTTGCGAGGGCGCGCCGGCCTCCCCTTTTCCCGGCCACGACCGGAACCCGACGTGTCGAAGTCCAGCCCTTCCGCCGGCTCCCGCCCGCTCCTCGCCGAACTCGATCGCGTCGCCGGCCTCCCCGCCCGCCTCGCGCAGGTCTTCGCGGGCCTCAACGGGCTCGCCGCCGTCGCCTTCGCCTGGGTGCTCGCCCGGCTCGTCGACCGCATCGTCTTCGCCGGCGAAGGTGCCGCCGCCCTCGTGTCCACCTTCGCGGCTCCGGCGGCGATCGCGGCACTGCGGGCCCTCTCGACCTTCGCCCTCGACGGCGCCGCCTTCGCCGCCGCCGCACGCGTCCGCCGCCACGTCTTCGACCGTCTTCTCGCCCGTTTCGCCGCCCTCGGCCCGGTCCGCCTCGCCGAGCGGCCGATCGGCGAACTCGCCGCCGCGGCGACGGAAGCGGTCGACGCCCTCGCCCCCCTCTGGCGCTCGTGGAAACCGGCGGTCGCCCGCGCCGCCGTGGTGCCGCTCGCGGTGCTCGCCGCGGTCTTTCCGACCGATCCGCTCGCCGCCGCGATTCTGCTCGTCGCCCTGCCGCTGCTCGTCTGGCTGTCGATCCTCGCCGGCCGCGGCGCCGAGGAGGCGAGCGGACGGCAGTGGGAGAGCCTTGCCCGCCTCGGCGGCCACCTCCTCGACCAGATCCGCGGCCTCGGCGAGATGAAACTCGCCGGCACCTCGGATCGCGCGATCGCCCGCGTCGAAGAGAGCGCGAAGGCCTATGGCCGCGAGACCATGGCGGTGCTGCGCATCGCCTTCCTCTCGGCGCTGGTGCTGGAATTCGTCACCACCGGCGCCATCGCCGGCGTGGCGATCGCCGTCGGCTTCCGCCTGCTGTGGGGCAGCATCGACTTTTCGACCGGCTTCTTCGTGCTGCTGCTCGCCCCCGAGTTCTTCGCCCCCTTGCGCGAGATGGGCGTGCGCCGCCACGCCCGCATCGAGGCGACGGCGGCGCTCGACGAGATCGCCGCGGTGCTCGGCGACGCCGACGCCCCCGCGATCGGGGACGCTCCGCTCGCACCGCGCGACCGCCCGCCGGCGATCCGTTTCGAGGGCGTCCGCGTCGTCCATGCCGACGGCCGCGTGGCGCTCGACGGCTTCGATCTCGACGTCGCCGCCGGCGAGACCGTCGCCCTCGTCGGCCCGTCGGGCGCCGGCAAGAGCACGGTTCTGGCGCTCCTCTGCGGCTTCCTCGCCCCGACCACCGGCCGTATCCTGATCGACGGCGAGCCACTCGACGCGCGCGACCTCGCGAACTGGCGCCGAACCCTCGTCCACGTGCCCCAGGCGCCCGCCTTCTTCGAAGGCTCGATCGCCGACAACGTCGCGATGGGCCGGCCGGGCGACGAGGGCGCCCTCGAACGCGCCCTCGCCGAGGCCGGGGCGGCCGATCTCGTCGCCCGCCTGCCGGAAGGCGCGGCGACACCCCTTGGCGAGGGCGGCCGCTCCCTCTCCGGCGGCGAGGCGCAACGGCTGTCGCTCGCCCGCGCCTTCTTCGCCGACGGCTCGCTCCTCCTCTTCGACGAGCCGACCGCCCATCTCGACCGCGCGACGCAAGCGGGCGTCACCGCGGCGATCGAACGGCTCGCCGCCGGCCGCACCGCGATCCTGATCGCCCATCGCCGCGAGACGCTCGCGCACGTCGACCGCGTCGTCCGCATCGAGACCGGCCGCGCCGTCGAGAGCGGCCCACCCGCCGCAATGCTCGAGAGCCTCGCTACCGTCGAGGGAGGGCCGCACGATGCGTGATCTCCTCCGCCTCGTCCGGATGTGGCGTGGCTCGTGGCTCTGGCTCGCCGCGGCGCTCGCCGTCTCGCTTCTCACCACCGCCGCCGACCTCGCGCTGATGGCGACCGCCGGCTGGTTCGTCGCCGCCATGGGCGCCGCCGGCCTCGCCGGCGTCACGATGAACTACTTCACCCCCTCGGCGATCATCCGCTTCACCGCGATCGTGCGCACCGGCGGGCGCTGGCTCGACCGCGTCGCCGGCCACGAGGCGACCTTCCGCCTCCTCGCCGCCACCCGCGTCGACCTCTTCCGCGGCCTCGAGCGCATCGCCCCCGGCGGGCTCGAGGACCTGCGTTCGGCCGAGATCGCCGCCCGGCTGAAGCTCGACGTCGACCGGCTGGAACTGGTCTTCCTCCGTCTCGTCGCCCCCCTCGTGGTCGCCGCGACCGTCGGCGTCGCGGTGACGGCGATCGTCGCCCGGTTCGTCGGCAACGCCGCCGCGATCGCCGTCGCCGCCGCCTTCTTCGTCGGCGGCATGGTCCTGCCCTTCCTCACGGCCCGGGCGGCCCGCGCCGCCGGCCGGCGCGAGGCGGAGGCCGCGAGCGCGCTGCGTCGCCGCGTCCACGATCATCTCGAAGGCATCGGCACCCTGCTCGTCACCTGCGACGAAGGCGCCCGCGCGCGAGACCTCGCCGCCCGTCTCGCGGCGCGAATCGCCGACGAGGCCCGCGTCGCCGGGTCGGAGAGCCTCGCCCGCGCCGCTCAGGGCCTCGCCCGCGACGGCGCCGTCGCCGCCCTGCTCCTCCTCGGCGCCGGGCTGCTCGCCGCGGGATCGGTCACGGGACCGGATCTCACCGCCGCGGTCCTGCTGGTCCTCGCCGCCTTCGAGAGCGTCGCCCCGGTCGCCGTCGCCGCCGCCGGCCTCGCCACGATGCGGGCGGCACTTTCCCGCCTCTTCGCGCTCCTCGACCGCCCGCCGACGGTGATCGACCCGGCCGATCCGAGACCCCTGCCCGAAGGCTTCGACATCGCCTGCGATCACGTCGGCTTCGGCCGTCCCGGCCGTGTGCTGCCGGTCTTCGAAGATCTCGACCTCACACTCCCGCAGGGTGGCGTCGCCGTCGTCGCCCGGCCGAGCGGCTGGGGCAAGTCGACGCTCGCCGATCTCCTCGTCCGCGTCCACGACCCCGCCTCGGGCACCATCCGCCTCGGCGGCGTGCCGATCGCCGACCTCGCGCTCGCCGACCTCCGCCGCGTGATCGCGGTGGCGCCGCAGCGGCCGCACGTCTTCGATGCCACCATCGCCGAGAACCTCCGCGCCTTCGCCCCCACCGCGCGCGACGAAGACCTCATGGATGCCCTCGCCATGGCCGGCCTGGCGGAAACCGTCGCCGCCCTTCCCGCCGGCCTCGCCACCCGCGTCGGCGCCGGCGGCACGCGGCTCTCCGGCGGCGAGATCCGCCGTCTCGCGCTCGCCCGCGTGTGGCTCCGCCCCGACGCCCGTGTCCTCGTCCTCGACGAGCCGAGCGAAGGGCTCGACGACGTCGCCGCCCGTGCGCTCGCTGCCCGCGTCACGGCGGCCGCGACGGCGTCGGGCCGCAGCCTCCTCGTCTTCTCGCACCGGCCGTGGACCGCAGGCACGCCCGAGCACGCCCCGCCCCCGACCTATTGACGAGGCCGGCTTGATCCGGATCAAGCAATCGGACGGGTCGAGCCGTAGATCTCCCATTGTCGGCGGCGAACCGCGCGCCTATCACCGAAGAGGGCGCCTTCGCCCGATCGCCGAGCGCATGGGCCGAGCACGCATGTCCGCATCGCCGGGACGCCGGATCTACGATCTCTCGACGGATCGCGCCCTCGGGCAGATCCGCCGCGACGTCGTGTCGGCACTCGGCGTGCTGATCGTCGCGTTCAATCTCTTTGCCGGCATGCTGGTCGCCTCGTCGTCGGCCGCCGGCCTCGCTCCCTATCTCGAAGAGAGCTTCGGCGACCGGATCGTCATCTGCACCGGCGCCGGCATGATCGTGCTCGACGCCGAGGGCAATCCGGTCCGTCGCGACGATGGCGTCGATGCGCTCTGCGCCTTCTGCCTGCCGATGGTCGGCGGCCTCGCCGACGCACCCCCGCCGGTTGCCCTGCTCGACGCCCCCGCGATCGTCGAGCCCGCCCTGCCGGATGCCGAGACGGCGATCGTCTTCGTCGCCCCGGCCCGCGTCGCCGGCGCGACCTCGCCCCGCGGCCCGCCCGCCGCCTGATCCCGCGCCCGCGTCTCGACCGCCCGCGGATCGGGCGCCGAAGGAGACCCCGCGGCTCGCACGACCTCAGGTCGGGCGGGTCCCGGCGTCGTTCCTCGGCCGAAGTGACCTTCGACAGCCCCGTCCGCATCGCGTCCGACGCGAGGAAGGCGCGCGTCCCGCGGTCGGCGACCCAGGTCGCCCGACGCCGGATCGCCGCGCCGTGTCCCGAACGAAGCTCGTCGATCGACGAGAGCGAAGGAGCGCGCGATGGACGCCAATTTCCTTCTACTTCCGGAATTCGAACCCGATCTCTCGGGGCCCCGCCGCCGCGCCGTGCCGCGCGGGCGCGGCACCCTGCCCGATCGACCCTCCGTACAGATGCGCCGGGTCGCCGCCCACGAGCACGTCTTCCGCGAGGGCGACCCGGCGCGCGAGGTCTACGAGCTGGTGCAGGGAGCGGTTCTGCTGACCCGCTCCCTGCGCGACGGTCGTCGCCAGATCGTCGACGTGGTCGGCCCCGGCCGCCTGTTCGGCTTCACCGCTTCCCCGCGCCACCGGTGCTCGGCGGTGGTGTCGTCGTCGGCGCTGGTCTGCGGTCTCGACCTCGCGCTCGCCCAACGCAACCCGCGCGTCGCCGAGAGGCTCGAGCGGGAGATGCTCGGCGAGATCGACCGCCTGCGCGAGCTCGCCCTCGCTCTCGGTCGCGCCGGCGCGCTCGAACGGGTGGCCGGCTTCTTCGCCGCGATGGTCGACGATCGCGGCGGCACGGTCGAGATCGACCTGCCGCTGAACCGCGGCGAGATCGCCGATCACCTCGGCCTGACGATCGAGACGGTCAGCCGTCAGATCTCCTGGCTGAGGCGCGAGGGCATCGTCGAGAACGACAGCGGCAGCCGCGTCTTCGTGCTCGATCCCGCCCGCCTCGCCGCCCTGACCGGCATGGGCCGCTGATCCACCAGGTGCCCCCGCGAGGTCGGTCCCGCCGGCCTCGCGGGCCCCGGTTGTCGCAGCGTTAAGCCGAAATCAACCATGTTCACGCATCGTCGTTCGATGCCGACCGCGCACGCCGCGTGGATCGCGGCGGTTCGGCAGGCGAAGCGAGGGTGGATCGTGGGGCGCTCGGCAGACGTGATCCCGGCACGGACGAGGCGCACGATACGCCTGCTGCTGGTCGCGACCGCCGCCGGTCTCGGCCTCGCCGGCCATTCCTTCGCCGCCGAACTCGATCTCGCCGCCTCGCTGCGTGGTTCGGTCACCGAAAGCCCGACGCTCGCCTCCGACGCCGAACGCCAGATGGCGGCCCGCGCCAAGGTCTGGGCGATGCGCGACGCCTTCATGCCGACCGTCGGCATCATCCACGAGCAGGTCCTCGACAGTCGCATCGACTACAGTCCCGGCGTCGCCCGCGTCGCGCCCGACAGCACGACGCGCAACGAGCCGCATCTGACCGCCTTCCAGGTGACGCTGCCGATCTTCGACGGCTTCCGCCGCTGGAACGATCTGCAGGCGGCGATGCGAAAGCTCGACGCCGGTCGTCATCAATCGGTCGAGGCGCGTCAGCAGGTGCTGCTCGAGGCGATCGACGCCTATCTCGCAGTGATCCGCGATCGCGGCATCGTCGCCGCCCGCGCCCGGCAGATCGCCGCGGTCTCCGCCGTCGCCGCCCATACCGAGACGGTGTTCTCGACCCAGGACGCGACGCTGTCGGAAGTCGCCACCGCCCGCTCGCGCGTCGAGGCGGCTCGCGCCGCCCACGACCGGGCGAAGGCGGCCCTCCAGGCTTCCGAGATCGAGTTCGCCCGCGTCGTCGGGTCGAAGCCCGTCGCCGGCATGGCCGTCCCGCCCGCCCCCGACATCTTCCTGCCGCGCGACGTCGAGGCGCTCAGGCGCGAATTCCTCGACGCGAGCCCGCGGCTCGCCGCCGCCCGCGCCGACGTCGAGGCGTCGAAATATGCGGCCCGCTCGGCCATGGCCGAGCTCGCCCCGCGCGTCGACCTCCAGTTCACCCGCGCCCTGCAGAGCCACGTCACCGAGGCCTACGACAAGACCTCCGACACCACGCTGAAGCTGGTCGCCCGCATCCCGCTCTACACCCCCGGCACGCTCCCCGGCATCGCCCAGGCGCGCGCCGCCAGCCGGCAGGCGTCGTGGGACGCAATCGATTCCGAACGTCGGTCGCTGGCGAAGATCGAGGCGCTGTGGGTCGAGCGCAAGGGCGCTCTCTCGGCCATGACGCGGGCGCGCAAGCGGCTGGCGACCATGCGCGAGGCGGTGTCGGCGCGGCTCGCCGAACAGCAGGCGGGTTACGGCACCATCATGGGCCGGCTCGACGCCGAGGCCGAGACCGCCGAAGCGGCGATCGCCCTGACGACGCTGTCCTATGAAGCCGACATGGCCGGCTGGCGCATCGCCGCCGCGCTCGCGCGCATCTCGGAAGATCTGCCGACGATGAAGGTCTCGCGTCGCTGAGCGGGATCACCCGGCGGCGGGCGGAGCCGGCATCGGCTCGACGATCAGCGTCAGCGCCGAGACGATCAGCGCCGGCCGCTCCTCGCCCTCGACCTCGAGTTTGACGCCGAGCTTCACCGCCCAGCGGTCCGGCCCGATGTTGGAGCGCGCCACCAGCGTGAAGCGGGCGCGCACGCGGGCGCCCGTCCTGACCGGCGACTGGAACCGCACGCCGTCGATGGCGAAGTTGACCGCGATGCGGCCGGGCGGCGTGACGATCACCTCCGAGCCCAGCGCCGTCAGCAGCGACAGCGTCAGGAACCCGTGCGCGATGGTGCCGCCGAAGGGCGCCTCCGCCGCGGCGCGGATCGGATCGACGTGGATGAACTGGTGGTCGTCGGTCGCAGCGGCGAAGAGATCGACGCGGCCCTGATCGATCGTCCGCCACGCCGAGACGCCGAGTTCGGTGCCGGGCGCGACGGTGAGGAGGTCGAGCCCGCTCATGCCGCGACCCCGAGCTTGCGGAAGGCGAGCGAGGCGTTGAGCCCGCCGAAGGCGAAGGAATTCGACAGCGCCACGTCGATCGTCATCGCCCGCGCCTCGCCGGGAATGCAGTCGACCGGGCATTCCGGATCGGCCTCGTCGAAGCCGGCGGTCGGCGGCGCGAGAGAAGCCTTCATGGCGAGCACGGTGGCGACCGCCTCGAGCGCACCGGAGGCCCCGAGCGCATGGCCGTGGACCGCCTTGGTCGAGGTCGTCGGGGGAACCGCGTCGACGCCGAACACCCGCCGCAGCGCCTCGACCTCGGCGATGTCGTTGGCACGCGTGCCGGTGCCGTGGGCATTGACCCAGTCGACGCTCTCGGCAGCGATGCCGCCTTCCGCGAGCGCCACGCGCATCGCGTCGGCCATGCCCTCGGCCGACGGCGCGAAGAGATCGCGGGCGTCCGCCCCCGCCGACCAACCGGCGAGCTCGATGCCGCCCTCACAGCCGCGGGCCCGCGCATGGTCTTCGGATTCGAGGACGAGAATGCCGGCGCCTTCGGAAATCATCAGCCCGTCGCGACCACGCGCGAATGGGCGGCAGACCGAGCGGCTCATCACCTTCATCGCGTCCCAGGCGGAGAGCGAACCCCAGTCGAGACAGGCTTCGGTGCCGCCGGTGATCGCGACGTCGACGACGCCGTGGCGCACCAGTGCCGCGGCCGTGCCGATCGCGTGGGCGGAGGAGGCGCAGGCCGACGCGGTGACGAAACACGGACCGCGCGCGCCGAGCGCGATCGAGATCCAGCTCGCCGAGGCGCTCGGCATCGAGCGGACGACGGACAAGGGGTGCGAGCGCCGGCCGTCGACCAGCGTGCGGCGATACTGTTCCTCGATCGAGGTGAGACCACCGCCGCCGTTGCCGATGATCACGGCGACCCGTTCGGGCCGCACGACCGGCGTGGCGAGGCCGGCGTCGGCCATGGCGCGGACCGCCGCCGCCACGGCGAAGACGCCGGAACGGTCGAGTGGTGCCAGCGACGGCAGGGGCAGGCCCTCGGCATGGGTCGTGTCGGTGACGGCCCCGACGCGGATACCGCTGCCGGGAACCGAGGCGGCGTCGACGAAGGCGCCGCGTCCGGCCACCAGTTCGGCCCAGAAGGTGTCGAGCGATACGCCGGCCGACGACACCACGCCGAGCCCGGCGACCAGAACCCTGGACATCACACGGCCGCCTTCTGCCTTGCGATCATCTGCGCGAAGTCGCCGATCGTCTCGAGACGGTCGTCGGCCTTGTTGGCATTGAAGTTGATCTCGACGCCGAACGCGTCCTCGATCTCGAAGATGTACTCGACGACGTCGAAGGAATCGATCCCCGCCTCTTCCAGCGTGGTCTTCGCCGACCAGTTCTCGCCCGGCTTCTTGGTCGAAGTCCGAAGCAGATCGATCAGCTTGGCGACGATGTCGCCGACACCATCATAGTTCGCGGTCGCAACCATGTTCATGAACGTGACTCCTCGAACGACGTCGAGAGATCGATCACACGAGATCGTCGATCTCTCGGGGCATGAGGTTTAGCACTCTTTATTTGAAAATTGTAAGTTTCGGAGAATTTACCTTAACTCGAAACCACCGAATTCTCTCAAATGAGCGAGATCTCGACAATATTCGCTCAACCACCCGCCGGCGGCGCGAGAACGCCGATCGGCGCCGTTTCCACCCGCGGGATCTCGACCGGCGTGAGGACGCCGTTGGCCAACCGATAGGCGCGGTCGACATGGGCGAGCAGCCGCTCGGAATGGGTGACGAAGATCTTGCCGCCCGGCAGGCTGCACAGGCTGTCGAGCAGGTCCGTCTCGGTCGCCTTGTCGAGATTGGCGGTGATCTCGTCGAACAGCATCAGCCGCGGCTGGCGGGCGATGGCGCGGGCGGCGAGCACGCGACGGCGCTGGCCGGTCGAGAGCAGCGAGTTGTTGTTGGCGACGATGGTGGCGATGCCCTGCGGCAGGGCCTCGATCTCGTCGTCGAGACCGACCATCGACAGCGCCTGACGGATGCGTTCGATCGGCATGTCGGGATCGAACAGGCTGACGTTCTCGGCGAGCGTCGCGGTGAAGAGCCCGTCCTCGGCGAAGACGGCGCCGATGTTGGCGCGATATTCCATCGTGCCGAACCGGGCGAGCGACTGACCGTCGATCAGCACCGAGCCCGAGGTCGGCTCGGTCACCGAGGCGATCACCTTGAGCAGCGACGACTTGCCGGACCCGGATTCGCCGATGATGGCGATGTGCTCGCCGCCCTCGACATCGATGCGCAGGCTCGCCTGGCGCACCACCGGACGCTCCTCGCGGCCGAAGGAGATGGCGATGTCGCGCACCTCGACGTCCTTGCGGATCGTCTTGCGGATGACCGCCGCCTTGGACGTCACCTCGGGCGTGTTCTGGATGACGTCCTCGAGCCGGCGCACGTGCGACTTGATCACCGTGAGGTGCATCAGGTTGGTGGTCAGCGTGTCGACCATCATGAAGAACGTGTTGCGCAGCGAGAAGAAGGCATAGAGCATGCCGATCGTCATCTCGTTGGTCAGCACCGCGGCGATGCCGGCATAGAGCGTGATGACCGAGCCGACGATGACGACCAGGTGGACGAAGAGCTGGGTGTCGATCTGGAGGCGGCGCGAGACGAAGTCGCGCGCGGCATAGCGCGACAGCTTCTCGAACCAGCGCTGCTCGAACCGCGCCGAGACGTCGTGCGCCTTGATGATCTGGATGCGATCGAGCCCGTCGAGCAGCGTCGAGACCTCGTCGGTCTTCGCCGTCAGCGCCTCGGTCGTCGCCTCACGGGTGCGCCTGAGGTACGCGGTGCGGATGCCGACGGCGAGCGCCAGCGTGCCGATCACCATCAGCGTCATCGAGGTCGAGTAATAGAACATCAGCGCGACCGAGATCGCCGACACCGAGGTGTCGGCGAGCGAACGCACCATGCCGTCGGAGGCGAAGGCCTTGACCTGATCGACCGAGTTCAGCCGGGTGATGAAGTCGCCGGGGTGGCGCGCCTCGAAATAGCGCAGCGGCAGCCGCAGCCCGTGGCCGACCACCGAGCGCGAGAACTGCACCTGCATGCCGATCGAGGTACGCAGGATGACCATGTCGCGCAGCCAGTTGCCGATCGCCTCGAAGACGAGGAGCGCGCAGAGGCCGATGGTCAACATGCCGAGCAGGTCGATGTCGGCCTGCGGCAGCACGAAGTCGAGCGACACCTGCAACAGGATCGGCGAGGCGAGCGCGAGCAGGCCGACCGTCACCGAGACCGAGACGATCTTGATCAGCGCCGACTTGAAGCTGCCGGTCGACTTCACGAGATCCCACAGCGAGATGCCGTCCTTGGAGACGATCTTCTCGATCGCCATCCGCGGCTCGAGCTCGAGCACGACACCGGAGAAATGCTTCTCGAAGTCCGGCCGCTTGAAGGTGCGGCGACCGACGGCGGGATCATGGACGACGTATTTCTCGCCGGAGATGCTCTCCAGCACGACGTAGTGCCGGCCCTCCCAGTGGAGGATCGCCGGCAGGCGAACGCCGGCGAGGTCGTCGCTGTTCTCGACCGACAGGCCGCGCGCGTCGAAGCCGAAGACGCCGGCGAGCGCGTAGAGCTCGGCCAGAGACATGCCGCCCTGATAGATCTGGTGCACCGACCGCATGTAGGGCAGGTCGACGTCGTGACCGTGGGCATTGGCGATCATCGCCATGCAGGCGAGGCCGCATTCCTGCTGCTCGCTCTGGAGCAGGGTCCGCACCCGCGGCTTGTTGGAGAAGAACGGCAGGCTCATGTCCGACCCCGCATCGCCAGGATCGGATCGAGCACCCAGTCGATCAGCCGCCGGCGCTCGACGACGACGTCGGCGCTGAGCGTCGAACCGATCAGGATCGGCCTCTCGCTGCCATAGGCCACGATGGTCTTCTCCTCGGGTTCGACTTCGACCAGGAACTTCGACTGCGGCGGCGGCCGCGGCCCGGCCTTGGCGAGGGCGGCGTCGAGCCCGCTCGCCTCGTCCTCCTTCGGCAGCGACAGCGGCTGCTTGCCGATGGCGATGATGCGGCCGTACTTCACGCCGAAGGTCTTGTAGGGAAAGGCGTCGTACTTCAGCACCACGCGCTGCTGGAGCGTCAGCAGACCCATGGTCTTCGACGGCGCCTGCAGGCCGATGGTGATCGGCTCGTCGGGATTGCCGATCGCCGCCAGCGTGTCGCCGTACTTCACCTCGGCACCCTCGCGCACGTTGATCGCGGCGATGCGGCCTTCGCCGCCGGCGATGACGTCGGTGGCGATCGCCGACTTGGCGCGCTCGATCCGAGCGTCGAGTTCGGCGAGCTGACGGGAGAGCTGCCCGTGCTCGGCGGCATTGGCGCTGCGGCCCTGCTGCAGCGTGCGGCGGCGCTCAAGCTGGGTCGTCGTCAGCTGCGTCATCTGCAGGCGCACCTCGAGCAGCTGGCGCGTGTAGTCCTGCTTCACCCGCTCCTGACCGGTGACGTTCTCGCGGGTGACGTAGCCGCTCTTCAGATTGGCCCGGAGCTTCTGGACGATCTCGTCCTGGGCCGCGAGCGCGCCCTGGAGTTCCTGCTCCTGCTTGCGCAGGTTGGCCTCGATCTTGACCATGTTGTCGTCGAAGGCGGTGAGGTCGTCGGCGTGATGCGCCATCAACGCGTCGAGCCCGTCGATCTGGGCCTGCGTGTTGCGACGCTGCGCGACCAGCGACTGCAACTCGGACTCCGACAGCGGCTTCGATCCCGCCGCCGTCTGCTGCGGCACGATGGTCAGGACCTTGTCGCCGGCCTTCACCGCCTGGCCCTGCGTCACCCAGATGTGCGAGACGGTGCCGTCGACCGGCGCCGACATGCGCTGCCCGCCCTTGGTGCCGAGCACGATGCCGCGCATCGTCTCCTGCTTGGCAAAGGTGCCGAACCACATCGCCGCCACGAGGAAGAGCGCCAGCGTCACGAAGAAGACGACCAGCAGGTCGGAGGCGGTGTCGCGGCGGAACTCGATCGACGAGGAGAGCTGATGCAGACCGGTGATCTCGAACCGGTCCATCATCGTCTCGGGCCGCGGCTTGCGCCGGCCGAGGAAGCGGCGGAAGGTCTCAACCGGCAGCATGGGCGGCCACCTTCTGCGCGAGAGTGCGGAAGCCTTCCGAGCCGCCCGACGTCCATCCCGCCGGATAGAACTCGCCGAGCCGCGTCCACATGTGCCACTGCTCCGGCGCCAGCTTGACGAAGCTCTCGATCTGCCGACCGATCGTCATCGCCAGTTCGCGGCGGTCGTCGGCGGTCGTCCGCGACACTTCGAAGGGCCGGCCGAAGACGATCTCGTCGCGGGTGAGGTGCGAGCAGACGGTCATCGGCAGCACCACGCCCTTCAGCATGCGCGCCATCGCGTCGAGCCCCATGGCGATCGACGCGGTCTCCTCGAAGAGCCGGGTCTCGGCCGGCGAACCGTAGGTCTCCGGCAGATCGAGCAGCGACACCACCACGGCGCCCTTGCGGGCAAAGCGCATGGCGTCGACGAAGTCGGCCTCGTCGCGGGTGTTGAGGATGCGGAATTCGCCGGCGATCTCGCGCAGGCGGTCCATCGCGATGTTGTTCTCCTCGAGATCCTCGCGGGCGCGCAGCACCAAGAGGCGCCGGCCGCGGAACCAGTGCCACAGCACGTGCGAGATGCCGAGCGGGAAGACACCCATGTGCAGCGGCGCGAGGATGACGACGTCGCCGGTCGCCGCCAGACGGGCCGGGAGGTCGGGGTCGGAGACGGTGGTGTTGCGGGTGTCGGCGAGCATCTCGGCCTGACTGCGGCGGATGCTGGCGAACCACTCCATGATCAAGAGGAGGTCGTGGAAGTCGTGCTCGCGGGCGAGGCGGCGCGCCTCCTCGGTGCCGACCCTGAGGCGCTTCTCGAAGAAGGGTTCGAGACCGAAGCCGACGCCTTTGCGGAAGGGCAGCGAGGCCCGCCACGCGGCACGCAGGGCGATCCGCCGCGCGGCCAGCGGCAGCCTGCCCAGATGCTCGATCGTCTTCATGGCCGTCGTCATGTGCCGCACCGTTGGTCGGATCGTCGCCGCCGCTTCGCCGTCACGCCGACGCGCCCCGTCGCCGGGCGTCCTTTCGGTGCCGGCTCGCGGCCGGCGCGTTCCCCGCGCGGGGTCGGGACCCCTCGCGTCTTCGCCTTGCCGTCGGGTCACTATTTTGAAGTCAGCCTTAATTCCGGGTTAATCCGGCCCCGCCGACCGCCCGACGCGGCCGCTCGAGACCTCAATCCGACGACAGTTCGGCGGCGACGAAGTCGAGGACGCCGCGCACCGTGGCGACCACCTGATCGACCTCGTCGCGCGAGATGATCAGCGGCGGCGAGATCAGGATGCGGTCGGCCGCAGCCCTGAGGATGACGCCGTCGCGGAAACAGAAGTTGCGCACGATCATCCCGATGTCCTCGGGCTTCGAGAAGCGCTTGCGCGTCGTCTTGTCGAGGACGAGCTGGATCGCCCCGAGCAGGCCGACCGACACCGCCTCGCCGACCAGAACGTGATCGGCGAGCCCACCCCAGGCCTTCGCGAAATAGGGGCCGATGTCGTCGCGCACCCGCTCGACCAGCCCCTCGCGCTCGATGATCTCGAGATTGGCGAGCGCGGCGGCGGCGGCGACCGGATGGCCGGAATAGGTGAAGCCGTGGGCGATCTGGCCCGCATCCTTCATCAGCACGTCGGCGACGCGGTCGGAGACCAGCACGCCGGCGATCGGCACGTAGCCCGACGACAGGCCCTTGGCGATCGGGCAGAAGTCCGGCTCGAGCCCGTAGTGCTGGAAGCCGAACCACTCGCCGAGCCGGCCGAAACCGCAGACGACCTCGTCGACGACCAGCAGGATGTCGTGCTTGCGGCAGATCCGCTGGATCTCCGGCCAATAGGTCGACGGCGGCACGATCACCCCGCCCGATCCCTGGATCGGTTCTGCGACGAAGGCGGCGATGCGATCGGCGCCGATCCGGCGGATCGTCTCCTCGAGCTCGCGTGCCCGCGCCAGACCGAAGGCCTCCGGCGTCGCGTCGCCACCCTCGGCGTACCAGTAGGGCTGGCCGATATGGACGATGTCGGGAACGAGCGATCCCGCCTGCTCGTGCATGTGGCGCATGCCGCCGAGGCTGGCGCCGGCGACCGTCGAGCCGTGATAGGCGTTGTGGCGCGAGACGACGACGGTCTTCTTCGGCTTGCCCTTGGTCGCCCAGTAGACCCGCGCCAGCCGCAGCCAGGTGTCGTTCGCCTCGGAGCCCGAATTGGTGAAGAAGACGTGGTTGATCGACGGCCCCGCATGCGAACAGATCTTCGCCGCCAGCCGCGTCGCCGGCACCGTCGTGGTGCCGAAGAAGGTGTTGTAGAAGGGAAGCTGGTTCATCTGGGCGAACACGGCTTCGGAAATCTCGCGCCGGCCGTAGCCGACGTTGACGCACCACAGCCCCGCGAAGGCGTCGAGATACTTCCTGCCCTCGCCGTCCCAGACATGGACCCCCTCGCCGCGCGTGATGACGCGGACACCGTGCTCCAGATGATCCTTCATGTCGGCGAAGGGATGGAGGTGATGGGCGGTGTCGGCGGCCACGAGATCGGCGAGCGTCTCGGGCGCCAGGGTCGAGGATGAAAGGGTCTGGGGCAGAAGGGTCGACATGGGGCAGGCTCCGGTGAAACGCCGCGCGATGGTCGGACCGTGCATTTCGCCCGCATCTGCGGGCGAAATGCGAAAAGCCGGATCGAGCGAAACGTTCGACCCGGCTTCGTCGAGCCGTGGACGGGGGCGACGAGGCCCCCGCACCGCTCAGATCAGCTGCACTTGCCCGACTTGGACTTGCCACCGCAGTCCGGAGCCGAAGAGCCGCCCTTGTCCTTGCCGCACGAGCCACCGCCGCCGGCGAGGGTCTTCAGCTGGTCGAGCTTGAGTTCCTTCATGGGATCATCTCCTTTTTCCCCGACCCCGTCCGAGATCGGCGCAGAGTTGATCGCATTTTGCATCGATCGTTTCAACAAATGCGAGAGATTAATACTAACGCAACGTCATTAACTATGCTTTGATTGACTAAAATTGTAATGAAATTGTTGGTATATACTTAAGGTTATCGCAACGAGAGAAGACGCATTCCATTCACGGAAGAGACCACCCGACAGCCCGCCGACGTCCGGATTTCCGCCGCCGTTGCCTCGCTCGACGGACCGATGCTACCGATGTCGGGCGCGCGCGCCGCGCCGGCACCCCATGCCGCCGCCACCTCGGGAGCCGTCCTTGTCGGAACCGCCGAGCCCTTCGCCGGCTGCCCTGCCGCCCGGAACGGATCACCCGACCGGACGCCGGGCTCTGCGTCGTGGGCTCGTCGCGGCGGCGGCCGCCTCGGCGATCGGCCTCGCCGGCGTCCTCGTCGTCCCCGCGCTCGAGGTGCGGCTCGTCTATGCCCCCGATCGCGAAACGGTCGCCCCGGCGGAAGCCGGCCTCGCCGGCGCCCGCGTGCTGTCGATTGCGACCGAGGACGGCGAACGGCTGGTCGGCTGGTA
The DNA here is from genome assembly GCF_056313985.1 of Pinisolibacter sp. DMC19. NCBI lineage: Bacteria > Pseudomonadati > Pseudomonadota > Alphaproteobacteria > Hyphomicrobiales > Ancalomicrobiaceae > Pinisolibacter > Pinisolibacter sp. DMC19. The sequence goes on from NZ_JBQUZF010000009.1 coordinate 65,839, forward strand.
CGTGCCGGCGGCCGAGGGAGCGGCGCTCGCGCTCTATTTCCACGGCAACGGCGGCTCGCTCGCCGACCGTGTCGACCAGATCGAACGGCTGCGATCCTTCGGCCTCGCGGTGCTGGCGATCGACTACCGCGGCTTCGGCGGCTCGACCGGATCGCCCACGGAAGACGGCCTCGCCCACGATGCCGAGGCAGCCCTCGCCGAGGCCCGCCGCCTCGGTTGGGAGCCCTCGCGCATCGTCGTGATCGGTCAGTCGCTGGGAACCGGGGTCGCGACCGCGCTCGCCGCCCGCCATCGCTTCGCCGGTCTCCTGCTCGACGCCGCCTTCGCCTCGCTGACCGAGGTCGCCGCCGAGCGCCATCCCGCCCTGCCGGTCCGATGGGTCCTGCCCGACCGCTTCCGCTCCGACCGCCGCATCGCCGCGGTCGGCGCGCCCGTGCTGCTGCTCCATGCCGAGGACGACCCGATCGTGCCGGCGCACCACGGCGCCCGGCTCTTCGCGCTCGCCGCCGAGCCGAAGCAGCGCATCGCCGTCACCGGCACCCGCCACCGCGTGCTCGACGACCCGCGCGTCACCGAAGCGCTCGCCGCCTGGTTCCGTACCGTGACGGCGCCGAAGCCCTGACCGCGTCTCCGCCGAAGGTCGCTCTCCTCCGAAGGCCAGTCTCCGCCGAAGGAATGCCTGCCGCGACGCCGTGAACGGTCGATGCGGTCTGGACATTCGGGGCGAGTTGCGCTCCGGTGTGCCCGCATTTTCAGGAGGACGATGAATGCCGAGCCCGAAAGCCGCCGCCCTTGCCACCCTGCTCGCCGCCGCCGTGCTCGCCGCCCCCGCGGCCGAGGCCGCCGATCCGGCCTCCTGCAAGGCCGTGCGCTTCTCCGACGTCGGCTGGACCGACATCACCGCCACGACGGCGATCGCCTCGAAGATCCTCGAGGGTCTCGGCTACCAGCCCAAGACCCAGGTCCTGTCGGTGCCGGTGACCTATGCCTCGCTGAAGAACAAGGACATCGACGTCTTCCTCGGCAACTGGATGCCGACGATGGAGGCCGACCGCAAACCCTTCGTCGACGACAAGTCGATCGAGGTCGGCGCCGCCAACCTGACCGGCGCCAAGTACACGCTCGCCGTCCCCGCCAAGCTGTGGGACGAGGGTCTGAAGGACTTCAAGGACATCGCCAAGTTCAAGGACAAGCTCGGCGGCAAGATCCACGGCATCGAGCCCGGCAACGACGGCAACCGCCTGATCCTCGGCATGATCGAGGGCAAGAAGTTCGGCCTCGACGGCTTCCAGCTGGTCGAATCGAGCGAGCAGGGCATGCTCGCCCAGGTCGAGCGCGCCGGCAGCCGCGGCGAGGCGATCGTCTTCCTCGGATGGGAGCCCCATCCGATGAACACCAAATACGCCATCAAGTATCTCTCCGGCGGCGACGACGTCTTCGGCCCCGACTTCGGCGGCGCGACGATCTACACCAACGTCCGCGCCGGCTGGCCGGCCCAGTGCCCCAACGCCGGCAAGCTCGTCGGCAATCTCAAGTTCACGCTGGAGCTCGAGAACGTCGTGATGGGCTACATCCTCAACGACGGGATGGAGGGAGACAAGGCGGCCGAGAAGTGGCTGAAGGCCAATCCGACCGTGTGGTCGGCCTGGCTCGACGGCGTCACCACCTTCGACGGCAAGCCCGGCCTCGACGCCGTCAAGGCCGCGCTGAAGCTCTGAGGCCTCGCGCGCCCCGCCCCGCGGCGCCTCTCGCGCCGCGGGCGACCCGACCGGAACCGATACCATGCAAGACTGGCTCGTCGACAACAAGCTCCCGCTCGGGCGCTGGATGAAGATCCTGATGGATTTTCTGACCACGCACGGCCGCGGCTTCTTCGACGCCGTGTCGCTGGTGCTCGGTTCCGTCATCGACGGGCTGACCGGCGTGCTCCTCACCCTGCCGCCGCTCGCAGCCGTCGTCGTCGCGGCCGTGGCGACCTGGGCGCTGCACCGCTCGATCTCGCTCGCCGTCTTCGTGCTCCTCTCGCTGATGCTGGTGGTCAATCTCGGCTACTGGGAAGCGACGATGCAGACCCTGGCGCTGGTCCTCTCCTCGACCATCGTCTGCATGATCGTCGGCGTCCCGCTCGGCGTCGCCGCAGCCCACAGGCCCTGGCTCTACCGCATCCTCAGGCCGATCCTCGACCTGATGCAGACGATCCCGACCTTCGTCTATCTGATCCCGACGCTGGTGCTCTTCGGCCTCGGCTCGGTGCCGGGACTGGTCGCGACTGTCATCTTCGCCCTGCCCGCCCCCGTCCGCCTCACCCATCTCGGCATCTCCTCGGTGCCGAAACCCTTGAGCGAGGCCGCGCTCGCCTTCGGCGCGACGAAGCGGCAGCTGCTGTGGAAGGTCGAGTTGCCCCATGCGCTGCCGACCATCATGGCCGGCGTCACCCAGTGCATCATGCTGTCGCTGTCGATGGTGGTGATCGGCGCGCTGGTCGGCGCCGACGGCCTCGGCAAGCCGGTGGTGCGCGCCCTCAACACCGTCAACGTCGCCACCGGCTTCGAGGCGGGTGCGGCGATCGTCGTGCTCGCCATCATCCTCGACCGTGTGCTGCGCCGGCCCGAACCCGAGAAGCCCGACGGCCCGACCCGTTCCGAACGCGGAAGGATGCCGGAATGAATGCCGTCGAGTTCCGCGACGTCGACATCGTCTTCGGCACCCGCCGCGCCGAGGCCCTCGCCCTCCTCGATCGGGGGGAGACCCGCGAGACGATCCAGGCGAAGACCGGCTGCATCGTCGGCGCCGCCGGCATCTCGCTGAAGGTGGCCGAGGGCGAGATCTGCGTGCTGATGGGCCTGTCGGGCTCCGGCAAGTCGACCATCCTGCGCGCCGTCAACCGCCTCAACGAGCCGTCGCGCGGCTCGGTCATGGTCGCCCATGCCGGCCGCCCGGTCGACGTCGCGCGCTGCGACGAGGACACGCTGCGCGCCGTGCGCTCACGCACCGTCTCGATGGTCTTCCAGCAGTTCGGTCTGCTGCCCTGGCGCACCGTGCGTCAGAACGCCGGATTCGGCCTGGAACTGCGCGGCATGCGGGCCAAGGCGCGCGCCGCGATCGTCGACGAGAAGCTCGCCATGGTCGGCCTCTCCGGCTGGGCCGACCGCTACGTCCACGAGCTCTCCGGCGGCATGCAGCAGCGCGTCGGCCTCGCCCGCGCCTTCGCCACCGACGCCGACATCCTCTTGATGGACGAGCCCTTCTCCTCGCTCGATCCGCTGATCCGCGACAAGCTGCAGGACGAGCTGATCGACCTGCAGAAGCGCATCCGCAAGACCATCGTCTTCGTCAGCCACGACCTCGACGAGGCGATGAAGCTCGGCAACACCATCACCATCATGGAGGGCGGCCGCATCGTCCAGTCGGGCAGCCGCGAGGACATTCTGCTCCGCCCCGCCAACGACTACGTCGGCGACTTCGTCAAACACACCAATCCGCTGAACGTGCTGACGGCGAAGACCGCCATGCGCCCCATCGCCGAGTTCGGCCGCGAGGGCGACGAGATCCCGGTCGGCGCCGCCGGCCGCCTGCGTGTCCGCCTCGACGGTGCCGGCAGACCCGTCGCCGTCACCCGCGCCGGCCGCCCGCTGCGCCTCGTCGGTGCCGAGGCCGAGGATGCCGCCGAGGGCGAGGCGATCCTCGCCCCCTTCGACCTGACGCTCCGCCGCGCGATCGCGCTCCAACGCCGTTCCGGCGTGCCGATCGTCGTCGTCGACGAGGCCGGTCGTCTCGCCGGCATCTGCGGCGAGGAAGAGATCTACGAGAGCCTCGGCCGCTGGGAAGCCCGCGTGCGCTGAAGGCGGGGCGAGGACGATCGCTCAGGCCGATCGCTCGGCGCCCGCAGCCATGTCCGCCTCCTCCTCGCCGAGCGCCTCCTCGACGTAGGAATAGAGCGCCAGATCGTGCTCGAGCAGGTCGACCACCGGCGTCATCCGCATCAGACGCTCGGCGACCGGCTCGATGCCGGGGAAGGTCTCGCTCCCCGTGCCGTCGAGCACCACCGCCCCGATCGCACCGTTGAAGAGCCGGCAGAACTCCGGATATGCGGCCTGGGTGCCGATCGCATGCATGCGCGACAGATTGTCGAGCGAGATGCCGACGTGCCGCCGCTCCGCCCGTTCGTCGACGCCACAGCCGAGCGCGCGCGTCATCGGATTGGCGAGCACCGCACGCTGCGTCCCCGACAGACGGCGGATGCTGCCCGCCACCGCGGCCTCGTCCTCGAGGTCGAGCGACCGCGCCCAGTCGAGCACCGGCTCCAGTCCGTGGGCGAAGGTCGACAGGAGCACCGAGGAACCGTTGCGGGCGATCAGCTTCAGGAGCATCAGCCGCTCGGCGAGCTCCTCGAACGGATCGCGCAGCAATGCCGCCTGCAGATAGCCCATGTCGTTGAGCCCGACCGCATAGCGACTGTACATCGGTCGACCGCTGAGAAAGACGGAAGAGCAATAATAGTTGTAGACCAGCGCGCACATCGTATCGAACGAATGCCGATCGACGAAGTTGTAGCTCAGTGCGAAGCAGCGATTGGCTTGCCGGATCACCGTCTGCTGGAAGAGCGTACCGAAGGTCAGGAGGCAGACCTTCTTGTCGACGTGACGATCGATGCGATAGCGGCGGTAGATCGAGACGCGAGTCTCGGCCTCGACGATCTCGATCTCCTGCATCCGGGCGAGCTCGGGCACCGTCGTCTCGTCGATCGCGAAGCCGACGATGCCGGTGTTGTGCAACCCCAGATCGACGATGTCCTGGCGCGGAATGAAGGCCTCGACGTCGAGCTCGTCGTGTTCGCCGTCGTGGAAGATCACCGTCACGCGCGGCGTCACGCTCGGATTGTCCGGAACGACCCAGCCGATGATGGCGCTGCCCGTGTCGTGGTCGATGTGGAACTTCATGGCCCGTTCCGTTCGTGCCGCAGGGGCATCACATGTTGAGCTTCTTGTAGAGCTCGATGGCGTCGTCGAGACTGGAGAACATGTGCAGGCAACCATGCGCGAGCACGGCGCCACGATCACAATAGGCGCGCAGCGTATCCGGCGAATGCGAGACCATGATGATGTCGGCCCGTTCTCGTCGTTTGGCGAACTCCTCCTGACAGCGGCGCTGGAAGCGGCTGTCGCCGACCGCCGTCACCTCGTCGATCAGATAGCACTCGAACTCGATCGCCATCGACAGGCCGAAGGCCAGGCGCTGCATCATGCCCGACGAATAGGTCTCGATCGGCACGTCGATGTAGCTGCCGATCTCGGCGAAATCCTCGACATAGTCGAGCACCTGCCGCGGATCGTGCCCGTAGATGCGCGCGGCGAAATGGACGTTCTCCCGCCCGGTCATCTTCGAGTGCATCCCACCCGTGAAGCCGAGCGGCCAGGACACGCGGACCTTGCGGCGAATCCGCCCGCCGTTCGGCAGCTCGCTGCCCGCCAGAAGGCGCATCAGCGTGGACTTGCCGGCCCCGTTGATCCCGAGTATGGCGTAGTTCCGACCGGCTTGGAAATCCATCGAGACGTGATCGAGGACGATCTTCGTCAGGCCGTTCGTCCGGTAGTATTTGAACACTCGGTCGAGTTCGATCACGTCTGACACCCGAAGCGGTACGGCCGATCCTATGTGGCCGACCACCCCGGGAACTGTCAACACGGCGCCGGCACGGCGCGAATTCGCGATTCATCGGTGCGGGAATACGATGACCAGATCTGCCGACGCCGCCGCCTCGGGAACCCCGCTCGTCACTGTCCTGCTGCCGGTCTTCAACGGCGCACGACATCTCCCCGCGACGCTCGGCTCGATCGCCGATCAGTCGCTCGACGACATCGAGGTGATCGTCGTCGACGACGGATCGACCGACGATTCGCTCACCCTGGTCGAGGCCTGGGCGGCGAACGTACCCTTCGCCGTGACGGTGATCGGCGAACCCGTCAACCTCGGTGTCCACGCCGCTCTGCTCGGCGCCTCGACGCGCGCGCGCGGCACCTTCGTCGCCCAGATCGGCCACGACGACGTCTGGTCGCCCGACCATCTCGCCGCCCTCGTCGCCCGCATCGAGGAGACGCCCGAGGCCGTCGCCGCCTTCGCCGACATCGCCTACATCGACGACGAGGGCCGCCCGATCGCCCGCGACATCTTCCACCACGAGCGCATCGACCTCCTGTCGCGCGCCGAACTCTTCGCCGATCTCGTCGCCGGCAACTACCTCTGCGCCCCGGCCTCGCTCTACCGCCGCGCCGCCTGGAAGCCGTGCTTCTGGGGCGTCGCCGACGAACGCCTGCAGGACTACGAGCTCTGGCTGAACCTTCTCGCCGTCGGTCCGTTCGTGCGCGTGTCGGCGGTCGGCTGCCGCTATCGCATCCACGACGGCAACCTCAGCAGCGCCGCGACCATGGCGCGCCAGAGCCGGTCGGAGCTGATCGGCGCGCATCTCCGGGTGTTCACGTCGTCGCACTTCGCCGACTTCGTCGCCGGCCTCCACGGCGAGACCGAGCGCCGTGCCTTTCACGCCGCGTTGTTCGACAGCTGCCGGCGGGTGCGGGACTATTGCCCCGACCTGATCCACGTCCAGATCGACCTCTTCGAGCGGCTGCACCTGCTCGACCCCGACAACAAGGCGCCGATCGCCGCCTACCGCTCGGACCTCTACGGACGGCTCGGCATGCTGCGCAAGAGCGCCCGCACCGCCCGGCTCTTCCCCCGCCACATGGCCGTCGACTGCGACTGGCTGCCCTGGCTGGTGCCGGCCGACGACGCCGCCCGCGCGCCGCTCTTCGCCGATCTCGTCGAGGGCTTCGTCTTCCGCGACGGCCGCGGCGTACCGCTCGAGGGTACCGGCCGATACTTCTTCTACTTCGCCCGCGCCGACCTGCTCGCAGCCCTGCGCCGCTATCCGTCCTTCCGTCGCGCGCTCGCCCAGCACCGTGTCGTCGCCTACGAGGCCGAGACGACCGGTCCGACCGGCTTCGGCTTCGCGCTGGCGACCGGCACCCGTCTCGACGCCGCGCTGGCCGATCGCCTCTTCCGCTTCATGGAAGATGAGCACGGCTCCTGCATGGCCGCGCCCGCCGCACCTGCCGGCCCCGTCGCCCGCCTCGCGGCGACGCTGCGGTGCGAGGCCGATCGCCTGTGGCGGGCGAGTGCCCATCTCCGCTTCCGGTTGACACGGATGCGGTGACACGCAGCGAATTGCGCGTGGTCGTTGACGCGCCCGGTCGCAGGTCCTAGACCTCGACGATGCGACCTGCTCCGAATCCCAGAGCGTCCGACCCGCTCGATCCGGCCGATATGACCAGAACGCTCATTCTGACCTCCGCCGGGACCGCGACAGCGGTCGCCATCCTCGGAACCATCGCGCACATCGATGGTCTCGAGATCGTGACGACCGACGTCGGCGAGGCGGCGACGATCTGTGCGCCGACGCTGTTCTCGACCCGTCATCGCGTCGTCCCCTACGCCCGCGAGCCCGAGGCCTTCGTCGCCGCGATCGCCGCGATCTGCGCTGAGACCGGAGCCGGCGCGGTCTATCCGATCCACGACGGCGAGATCCGCGCCCTTGCCGCCGCGGCCGACCGCCTGCCGCCCGGTGTCCGTCTCGCCGCCCGCGATGCCGCCGCCGTCGATCTCTGCGGCGACAAGCTCGCCGCCGCGCGCCGCTGCGTGGCCGCCGGCATCCCCGCACCGCTGACCGTGACCGGCGCCGAACTGGCGGAGGACGCCACCTTCCCGCTCTTCCGCAAGCCGCGCCGCGGCGTCGGCAGCATCGGCGCGCGTCTCGTCGCCGACCGATCGGCGCTGCGGACGGAGGACCTCGCCGAAGACGTCGTCTTCCAGGAGGTCTGCACCGGAACGGAATACACTATCGACGTCCTGCGTCGTGGCGACGCGATCGTGGCGATCGCCCGCGAACGGCTGGAGATCAAGGCCGGTGTCTCGACCAAGGTGCGAGTCTTCCGCGACGCGCGCTTCGAGGCCCTCGCCGCGGCGGTCGCCGCCGCCTTCGATCCGCCCGACCTCTTCTGCTTCCAGGCGATGAACTCCGCGCGCGGCCTCCTCGTCACCGACGTCAACCCGCGCAGCGGCGGCGGCAGTTCGATGACGACGGCGGCCGGCGTCGACCTCTACACCCCGTTCTTCCTCGATCTCGTCGGCCTGCCCGGCGCCGAGGCGGCCTTCGCCGAGGCGCAGTCGCGCGCCGCCGCCCTCTCGCCCACTCTCGTCTGTCGCGCCTGGCGCGACGTGGCGACCCATGTCGAGAGCTCCCTGCCATGAAGATCGGTCTCGACTTCGACGGCACGATCGTCGACTGCCGCCCCCGTCAGGAGGCCGCCCTGGTCGCGGCCGCCGCGGCCTGCGGCCTCGCAGCGCCGCTCGATCTCGACGCCGTGTGGCAACACCGACGCCACGGTGCCACGTTGGTCGAAGCCCTCGTCGCCTGTGGGATCGACGCGACGGACGCCCGGCGGGTCGGTGATCGCTGGGTCGAGACGGTGGAGGACGACACCCTACTCCCGCTCGACCCGCTGCTGCCCGGCGCCCACGCCGTCCTGACCCGGCTCGCCGCCCGCCACGATCTCGCGATCGTCTCGGCGCGCCGGCGTCCCGAAGGCATCACCCGCCGGATCGCCGACCTCGGCCTCGACGATCTCGTCGACGAGCTCCATGTCGTGGCGCCCGGTGCGGGCGCGGCGGCGGCCAAGGCCGAAATCTTCCGCCGACGGAAAATCGCCTGTTTCGTCGGAGATACCGAGAGCGACCTGCGGGCTGCACGGCTCGCCGGAATACCGGTCTGTTTGGTCGCCACCGGCCAGCGCGACGGCGTCTGGCTCGCCGGGCAGGATGACGACGGAACCCCCGGCGTCCCGGTTCTCGGCACCCTCGCCGACTTCGAGAATTGGATGAGCGATGCCCTATTCCGTTGATGCCTGCCGGTTCATCGACCTGCCTCAGTTCACCGACCGGCGCGGCAATCTGTCGTTCGTCCAGAACGACGACCATCTGCCCTTCACGATCAACCGGATGTACTACCTCTACGACATTCCCTTCGGCGTCGAACGGGCGGGCCATGCCCACCGCGCCCTGCATCAGCTGTTCTTCGCCTTCTCGGGCGCCTTCCGCCTGCATCTCGACGACGGCCACACCCACCGCGAAGTGGTGCTCGACCAGCCCAATCGCGCCTTCTACGTCTGTCCGCGGATCTGGCGCGTCCTCAACGGTTTCACCTCGGGCGCCGTCTGCTGCGTTCTGGCGAGCGCCAACTTCGACGAGAACGACTACATTCGCGATCACGACGACTTCCTCGCCTTCGTGGCCGAGAACGACGCGGCGGAGCGGAGCTGACGTGATGACGGTGCCATTCCTCTCGCTCGCCCGGTTGAACGAGCCCCTCCTCGCCGACTTCCGGGAACGGCTCGAACCCTTTCTCGCCGCGGGCCGGTTCATCGGCGGCGAGGCGCTCGAAGCCTTCGAACGCGCCTTCGCCGCCCATTGCGGCGTCGGCCACGCGGTCGGCACCGGCAACGGCCTCGATGCGTTGGAGCTCGCCCTGCGCGCCCTCGACATCGGCCCCGGCGACGAGGTGATCGTTCCCGCCCACACCTTCGTCGCCACCTGGCTCGCCGTCACCCGCGTCGGCGCGACGCCGGTCGGCGTCGATGTCCGCCCCGGCTGCGCCACGCTCGATCCCGACCTGATCGAGGCGGCGATCGGACCGCGGACGCGGGCAATCATGCCGGTCCATCTCTACGGGACCACCGCCGACATGGCGCGCATCCTGCCGATCGCCCGCCGCCACGGCCTGCGGGTCATCGAGGACGCCGCCCAGGCACACGGCCATGTCCGCTTCGGCCGGCGCGCCGGCGCCCACGGCGACGTCGGCTGCTTCTCCTTCTATCCGGGCAAGAACCTCGGCGCGCTCGGCGACGCCGGCGGCGTCGTCACCGACGACGCGGCGCTCGCCGCCCGCATCCGCATGCTCAGCAACTACGGCAGTGCGGCCAAGTACCACCACGAGCTCTGCGGTTCGAACTCCCGGCTCGATCCGATCCAGGCGCTGTTCCTCGGCCTCAAGCTCGAACGGCTCGACGCGATCAACGCCCGCCGCGCCGCCATCGCCGCCGCCTACGACCGGGTGGTGCCGGCCCGCGACGACGGCCGTGCCTTCCATCGCCTGCTCGAGCCCGGCCTCGACGGCGTCTGGCACCAGTACGTGCTGGTCTGCCGCGACCGCGACGATCTCGTCGCCCGGCTGGAGGCCGCCGGCATCGGCACGCTCGTCCATTATCCGGTCATTCCAGCCGACCAGCCCTGCTATGCCGCGCTGAAGCGACCGGCGGGCACCTGGCCGATGGCCGAAGATCTCGCCCGGCGGGTCCTCAGCCTGCCGATCGGCGAATACCTCGAGGCGCACGAGATCGAGCAGGTGTGCGACGCGCTGCACGCCGCGCTGTGACGTCGACCCGTCTGTCGAAGGGACATTCATGAAGATCCTGATTCTCGGCGGTTCGAACTCGCTCAGTGCGGACGGCTGGGTCCGTCACATGGCCGGGCACTTCGCCGTCCATCTCGGCCGGACCGTCGAGATCGTGAACCTCTCGGTCGGCGGTACCACGTCGCTCGGCGCCGTCGCCCGCCTGCTCGCCCGCCCCGATCTCGGTGACGTCGACGTCGTCGTCCACGAATACGCGCTGAACGACACCGGCCACCTCAATCACCGCACCCACGGCGTCGCGCATTGGCGCGCGATCCAGTCCATCCTCATGGCCGCGCTCGCCGAACGGACGGGCAGGGCGCTCTTTCTCCCGGTGATCCTCGCGGCGCGCTCGTTCTTCGCGCTCGACGTCGCCAACCGGATCTACGACGCCCAGAAAGCCGTCTGGGCCGGCCTCGGTCTCGTGCCCGTCGACGTCCGCCGCTGGATGTACGACGGCTTCGGCCCCTGGCCGCCGGACTTCCTCTATGCCGACGAGTCGCACTATCACCACGGTACCGCCTCGACGGTGATCGGCAGTCTCGTCGCCGAGCGCATCGCCGCGCTCGCCGGCGACCCTGCCACCCCGTGCATCGCCGAGGTGCGGGCACGCGGCGTCGCCGCCGGCCTCCTCGACGCCGTCGCCGTGGACTTCCTCGGCCCCGACCGCCTCGCCCCGCATGTCGTCGGCCCCTGTGAGCGGCTGGAGCGGACGAACGGCTTCATGACGGTCCCGGTGCTGCGGCTCGGTGCCGGCGCCCGCCTCGCCCTCGACCCCGGCATGGCGTTGGCGACGCTGGTCCTCGCCTCCGACCTCGACCATCGTGCCGTCCGCCTGCGCACCGCGGCTTTCGACGGCCTCGTCTCGACCCGCTACGCCGACCTCGAGCCGGGCCGCTTCCTCCACGCCAACATCCCGCCGGCGCTGATCCACGACCGCCCGGTCTCCGCCCTCGCGGCCTCCGACACCCGCATTGCGATCGACGTGCCGGCGACCGTCGGCGACCGCCTCGACGCCTTCGACTGTTTCGTGCCGCCGACCGCCGGCGCGGCGCCGAACCGCCTCGACCTGGCCGGCCTCGTCTGCGCCCGCTTCGAACGCGCGCCGAGGGGCGGACGATGATCCGCGCCGACACCCTGCCTGCACCGATCGCGACCCTCGTCACGCCCTGCTTCCGCACGCCGGTCTGGCAGCTCGAACGGCTGGCCGCCTCGATCGCCCCGGTGCGTGACGCGATCGAATGGATCGTCGTCGACGACACGCCCGAAAGCCCCGAGGTCACGGCCTTCGCCGAGCGCATGGCGCGCCGCGGCCTGAGGCTGCGGCTGATCCGCCACGACGCCAATCTCGGCATCGTCGCGTCCTATCTCGACGGCTTCGCCGCCGCGACCGGGCGCCATGTCGGCATCCTCGACCACGACGACGAGGTCGATCTCGCCCCGCTCGTCGCCCGCCTCGCCGCCGCGCCGGACCTCGACCTGCTCTATTGCGACGAGGCGAAGTTCCGCCCCGGCGCGGCCGAACCCTTCGTCAAGCCCGACTTCGACCCGCTGTCGGCGCTGCACTGGTTCTACATGCACCACGTCACCTTCTTCCGGACGGACGTGGTGCGGTCGATCGCCGAACGTCATCCGCCGGAGGGCATCGGCTCGGCCTTCGACATCTGGCTCGCCCTGACCTTCGTCGCCGAGATCGCACGCGACCGCCTTCTCGCGGTCGAACACCTCGACCGGATCGCCTACGGATGGCGCGTCCACGCCGGCTCGACGGCGGCGAGCAGCGGTCAGAAGCCGGCGCTCGAGGCCGAACGCCTGCGCCTCGCCGAGACGATCACCGCCCGTGCCGGCACGCCACTCACCGCCACGGCCCACCCGGTGCACGGCTACTCCTGGACCTTCGCTCGCACCGCCGCGACCGGCGATGCCGGCATCGCCGCCCACCGCGCCGCGCTCGCGGCCGACGGCACCTGGACCGCCTGCGCGCCGGCCGCCGCGAACGACGTGCCCGCCCTCCCGATCGCCCCGATCGCCGCCTATTTCCGGGCGCCGGTACTGGTGGTTGCGCGCAAGACGATCGCCGACCTCCCCGGTCCGGCGACCACCGCCGCCCGCCAGTTGCCGCACGTCCCCTTCCTGCACGAACCGACCGCCGCCGAGATCGCCGAGATCGCCGACCGCCTCGCCGGCCGTCCCGCCGTGGTGCTCGCCCCACCCGGCGACACCGGCCCCATCGCCCGCTTGTGCGTCCTCGGCGAAGGGTGAGAGGACGACATCACGTCGACGCCCTCCCGCCTCAGCGGGACATGTTGTCGCGCGCGAGCGTCATCAGCGTCACGAAGACCACCCAGAGCAGGAACGCCGGGCCGACCGTCGCCGACCAGTAGAGCCAGCGGCGCGGATAGAGCGACTGTTCGGCCGCCATCGGCTTGAGGAAAGTGACGAGATAGGCCTTCTGCGTCTCGACGTCGGTGCGCGCCATCTCGTAGGCCTTGGCAGCGGCGGCATATTGCTCCTGCGCGATCTTCACGTCGGTCTCGGCGCGCCCGAGCGTGAACTGCCGCGTCGCCAACGACGGGTCGGCGCCCTGCCCGCCGGCGAGCTTGCCGACATAGTCGGTGATCTGGCGGCGCAGCTCGGCGATCTGCGCCTTGAGGAGGCGCACCTGCGGTGCGTCGTCGGTCGCCCCGCCCTGGAGCGACAGCTGCTGTTCCTTCACCGAGAGCTCCGCCCGGAGCGCGTCGATCACCGACTGCAGCCCCTTGGCCGCAGCGCCGGTGTCGAGCACGCCCTCGCGGGTCCGTACGTCGCGCATGGCGGCCGTCGCGTCGCGCAGATTGCCCTCGGCGCGCCGCAGCTCCGCCGTCGCCCGCTCCAGCGCATCGCGCCGCAGGCGCATCGACATGTCGTTCACCAGCGCCTCGGACTTGGCGACGATGCCGTTGGCCAGTCGAAGAGAATCCTCGACCGTGAAGGCCCTGACGCTGACCGAGACGATGCCGCTCGTCTCGTCGAGCGCGGCGTCGACCCGACGGCGCCAATACTTCTCCAGCTCCTCGATCGGCGCGTCGGCCTCCAGCCGCGAGAAGCGGTCGACGTCGGGCCGCGTGAAGACCGCACGCAGGTCCGTCTCCGTCTGCAGGGCGTCGACCATGCCGCGGCTGCGGACGTAGTTGGCGACGATCTGCGCGTCCTGAGACTGCTGCGAACTGCCCAGACCACCGAGGCCGGTGAGCGTATCGAGCACCCCGTGCTCGCTCGAACGCAGCGCGAATTTGAACTCGGTCGCATATTGCGGACTGGCGACGAGGCCGAAATAGACCGAGGCGACGACGAGCGGCACCAGGACCATCAGTCCGAAGGAGACGACCAGGGCGAGGCGATAGATCCTGTCGGACCGCCGGGCGCGAAAGCCGCCGCCGCCCGAACTGAAGCTCTGCGGCACGCGCGACTTGCGGGCCGCTCGCCGCAACGCGAGCGAGATCCCTTCCATCCGTCGAACGGCCGATTCGGGCGAGACGATCAGGTCCTGCATGGTCCTTCCCAGACGCGACGACGCCGCCGGCCGCACCGTGAGCCTATCATGCCTTGAGGATGCGACCACGCATCAGCGTGTTGCCCGCAAGTCCGAGAAACAGCGCCGTCGACGCGACCACGAGAATGTAGCCGCGATCGAGCGGGATGTCGCCGTAACCGTCGTAATAGGCCGAGCGGAACCACGTCACCAGATGCAGGACCGGATTGTAGGACAGCACCTCGCGGGCGGTGTCTCCGACCAGCGGCAGAAAATTGACGACACCGCCACTCGCATACATCACCGCCATCGACAACACGAAGGGGATGAACCAGAAGCGGAAGAGCGCGATCCCGACGACGTTGAAGACGCCGAAGCCGATCCCGAGATAGACCGCCGCCAGAGAGGCCCCCAGCGCGCGTTCGAGGTCGAGCGGCCACATGTCGATGCCACCGAGCGCGAGGCCGGCGACGAAGATCGCCGCGACCAGGAAGGCCGTCAGGAACTCGACCACCGTGCGCGCGACGATCAGGTCGATCGTCGAGATCACCGGAAAGTTGAGGAGCTGCCGGTTCTGCACGATGGCGAAGGAGACCCACCGCGCCGGATAGAGGCAGAGGATGTAGGGCAGGCCGCCGGTCGCGATGAAGACCTCGCGACTGGAGCCGATCGGCGTCAGCCGCCGGAGCACGACGAAGATGCCGAAGATCAGCAGCAGATGGGCGAGCGGCCAGCCGACGGCGATCAGATAGGACACGTGGGTGCGGCCGAACCGCGTCCGCATGTCCTGCAGCATGATCGCGCCGATCACCCGCAGTCGCTGTCCCAGAGCCCCGCCCGTCCGATCGAGCCAGACCCAGCCATCCGATGAAGACATGGAACCCTCGTCCTCGCCGACCTCGTCGCCGGGAGTTCATTTCCCTGCGAATATGATGTAACCGAAGAACCCTCCGCAAGGGGCACGCGGGTGCTTCGAGGAAGACGGAGCGGCGGCCGGACGGGACCCCCGTCACCGCGGCCGACGCGATCGACCAGGACCCGGAGACGCCGGACGGATGAAGAACCGCCCCGCCATCGTCGATGCGAGCCCGACCGCCGCTGCGCCCGAGCGCGGAATGCGTGCGCGTCTGGCGGCGGCGAAGCGGCATCTCGTCGACCTCGTGCGTGCACCCGGACTGCCTGACCTCGCCGGCGAGCGCGACGCCGTACCCCTGCCCGGCCGCACCGGCGGCCTCGGGCGCTCCTTCGCCCTCTTCGTCGCCCTGCCGACCGTCCTCTTCGCGCTCTGGACACTCGTCTTCGCCGCCGATCAATACGTCACCGAGGTGCGTTTCACGGTGCGGTCGGACCAGGAGCAGAGCAAGATCGTCGAGTCGCTGTCGGTCCTGTCGAAGCTCGGCGACGGTAGTGGCTCGACCAATCTGCAGAACGCCTTCATGGTCTCCAACTACATCCAGAGCCGGGCGATCGTCGCCGACGTCGGCGGCGAGGCGGCGCTTCTGAAGATCTGGGGGACCGATCGCGCCGATGTCCTGTCGCGGCTGCGTGGCGGGACGTCCGAGGAGCTGTGGAAATACTGGAACCGTCGCGTCCAAGTCCAGGTCAACAACGTCTCGAACATCATCTTCCTGAAGGTCTGGGCCTTCGATCCGCAGACCTCGCGCGACCTCGCCGCGCAGATCGTCGCCAGGAGCGAGGCGCTGGTCAACGACATCTCGCTGCGCATCCGCAAGGACGCCATGGCCGATGCCGAGGCGGAGGCGACGCAGTCCCGCGACCGCCTCCTTGCGGCACGCGAGGCGCTGCGCGACTACCGCACCCACAACCTCTACCTCGACCCCGCCGCCGCAGCCACCTCGATCGGCCAGCTCCTGACGAGCCTCTCGCTCGAGCGGCTGAAGACCCAGAACGAGCTGACGGCGCTGACCGCATCGCTCGCCCAGTCGACGCCGTCGGTCCGTATCGTCGAAGGCCGCCTCGCCGCCCTCGACCGCCAGATCGCCGAGCTCCAGGCCCGCCTGACCGACCGCTCGGAGGGCTCGATCGCCGCGACCACCGGCCGTTTCGAACAGCTCAGCCTGGAAGAGAAGTTCGCCGAGCGGCTCTACACCACCGCCGAAGCGGCCGTGCAGCGTGCGCGCCAGAATCTCGGCCGCCAGGCGCTCTATCTCATGGTGATCGTGCCGCCGAGCCTCCCCCAGGCCGCGCTCTACCCCGACCCGCCGATCGACATCGCGGCCTTCTTCTTCGTCGCCCTGATCCTCTGGGGCATCGTCACGCTGACGGTCGCGAGCATCCGGGAGAACATGACGTGAGATGAACAGAAGGTCATGAAAGGGACGTGGACTTCTGCCAGGCTCCGCCTATGGTGAGGCATGGGCCAAGGGAATCGCGCTTGGCGCACTCAGCACATCGACGACGTCTCTCTCGATCATGTATAGTTTTTCACCGATCCAATTCTGAGAATTCGATTCTGACGGACATGCGATGAGTAGAGAACCCAAAGCTCAAAGCCAAAACCCCTACAGCAATCTAGACCCTCACATGTTTTGGCGCAGCGGCGTTGCAGAGTGTTCGCCGCTGAACCCCAAAGCCATCTACAAAAAGAAATTTTCGATCGAGAAGTCGGCTGCGATCATGGCCGCCGGAAGCTGCTTTGCGCAACACGTCACCAGACATATGCGCAAGAGAGGCTTCAATGTACTCGACGTCGAACGGGCACCATGGGGCCTTCACGAGAGCTCCCATCAGAAGTTCGGGTATGCAATATATTCTGCACGGTATGGAAACATTTATACGGTGCGACAACTCCTGCAACTGGCCAAGGAAGCTGCGGGGCTGTGGGAACCCGATGGATTTGTCCTGGAGTCGAACGGTCGATACTTTGATGGGCTCCGTCCCTCGGTAGAGCCGGCCGGTTTGCGTTCCATAGCCGAAGTGCGCGCCCACCGAGACTTCCACCTGAGATGCGTGCGTGCGCTCTTTTCGAGCATGGACGTCATGATTTTCACGCTCGGCTTGACCGAAGCTTGGCTTCATTTTTCGTCGGGAACGGTTCTTCCTGTCGCCCCCGGTGTCGTGGCCGGCCGATTCGACCCTTCGGAATACGAGTTCAAGAATTTTCGGTATGACGAGATTGTCGATGACTTCGACGAATTTCGCAAAGTCGTCAAGGCACTGCGAGGAGATCGCGACTTCCGCATCGTCTTGACCGTCTCTCCGGTCCCGCTCACCGCAACCGCCAGCGGAAACCACGTCCTGACGGCGACGACATACTCGAAGTCGGTGCTGAGAGCGGCCGCCGGATATCTATCGGACACGAACGCCGATATTGATTACTTCCCTTCATACGAGATCATCACCAACCAGGCCGCCCGGGGCATTTTCTATGAAGGAAACTTGCGCTCCATCGCCCCGGATGGGGTAGATACGGTGATGCGTACCTTCTTCGATCAACACGATCCCGTCGCCCCCCAGCATGTCGAGCAGAAGCAATCCGGCAGCCCAATCGACGACGCAGATCCTCAATGCGACGAAGCGGTGTTGGCGGAGTTTGCGCGATGAAAACACTCGTAATTGGAACGTCGCATGGCGCTGATCTGGCAAAAGCCTTGCGTTATTATAAGAGTCATTTGAACTCGGTGGCGACGATCGAGGTGACGCCCGCCTTTCTTCAGGAACCGCTGTTTCGGCGTGTAGTCCGAACCTGCCCGCCGAAGCTCGACGGCGAAGGCATTCAACTCGCCGGCATCGACCAAATACGAAATGTGTGCGAAGCACGAGTCGCCTGGACCCTACCGATTATAGACAGTTTTTCAACCGCGATGAGAGACGTGTCGAACTTCGACACGATCATCGCGGTCGACATGCTATTCAGAGGACACTTTTCGACTTTATTAAATTGCGACGGAGAGACAATTTACATTGGAGAAACACCGATTTCCGTAGAGACACTGAGCGAGTTCGATGGTTTTTGCGGCAGCGCAAACTCAGATGTCACACAATGGGCCGACGGAATTTTTGCTTCTCCTCCTTCGCAAGGACACTATCGGACTCAAGCAAATGCATCGGATTTATTGCACAGCATCTCCCAAGCCGCGCCGAATGCACGGAGAATCCTGCTTGCCTCGCCCTTTCTTCCCGCCGACTCCAAAGAAGCTCGAGCGGACGCGAAGAATGTTGCGCAGAGAGAAAGCACGATCACAACCATAAACAAATTGCGGTCCGAATGGCTTGCCAAAATCGGATGGCAATACAAGGGCCAACCAGAAGAAACGACACTAAATATAACTAGTACCAAGAATGAATATTCAATATTTTCAAACATCGAAAAGAAATCTGCGGATTTCCATATGTCTGAAATGTTTTGGAAGAACTACATAGATATTATATTCGGCTAAATTGCCACCACTCGTGACTTGTTGCCGAGCCGAAATCAGTGAATGACTTTTCCGGAAGGGCAATATCTGACCCCTGGGAGTCAGGACGTATTAAATGCACGATGAGGAATGCGATGGTTCGCTGGATCAAGTTGAAAGAATTCGATCCGTCGGTCGATACGACAGTCACGCCGAGCGACGATTATCTGAAGGGATGCGACGGATCGTTGCCTCGTGGCGATTACCGTCTACGCTCTGATGAGCATGGGTTCATGCGGTCCGGCGCACCTTCATCCGACGGCAAGAAAATCGTCCTTTTGGGGGACAGCGCCTCCGAGAGCTTCTTCATATCGGAGGACAAGCGTCTCGGTGCTCAGATCGAGACGAAACTCAGAGATGGCGGCTACAGCGTCGACGTTCTCATGAATGCAATGTCGAACTGTACGACATTACATTCTCTCAATATCTACATAAACAAGTGCATCCCTCAGTCTCCAAGCGTAATGATACTGATGAACTGCGGCAGCGATGCAGCTGTATTGAGCTCAAAAGGCCTATATTGGGTAAATGGCGAGGGGGCATCCGAGAAGGCGCTCAATCCGATTGCCGAGCATCGGGTTGGAACTGACACGATCACATTGGAATCGGTCGATATGGCCGAACGAATTCGGATGCTCACCTTGTTGAAAGCGGCAGTCGAAACGTACGGCGGGCTCCTCGTCGTGGCGACCGTTCCCTCCCGTACAATAGACGAATACGTCGACCGCACCATGGGCGTCGGCAGCGAGTACTATCGCAAGCAACTCGCTTGCCGCAGCGCGGTGAACGAGGCCACCCGTGCCTTTGCCGAGCGCGAGGGCGTCCTGCTGATCGACGTCGAAAGACGGATCGATACGAACGACATCTTCTACGACACGATCCACATGAACGAACACGGCTGCGGTGTCGTCGGCAAGATGATCGCGGACGCTCTGGTCGAGGCGAAGATCATCGAATGACCGGCACCGGCTCGACCGACCTCTACTGGCTGCCCGAGGACGCGGACGTCAGGGCCCGCCTGATGCGTCTCGCCCGCGGGCAGGACACCGCCTGGCGTTCCTTCGTCGAAGCCGCGCGCGTCCGGCTGGACTTCGTCACGACGAATCATCTGGCGTCGTCTCTGGCCCGCACCTGCGGCGCGGAGCCGCCGACCGAGGCCGTCGGCTCGATGCGCCTGGCGGTCGTCGCGTCGTCGACCGTCGAACATCTGCTGCCGGCCATCCGCGTCGGCGCCTGCCGTCGCAATCTCTGGGTCGACCTCCATGTCGGCCCCTACGGCCAGACCTTCTCGGAACTCGCCGACAGGACATCCGCGACCGGCCTTTTCGCGCCGACCGCCATCCTGATCTGCCTCGACGCGCATCATCTGTTTTCCTCCCCCGTCCCGGGCGAAGCCGCCGTCGACGAGGCCTTCGAACGCATCCGTCGGCTGTGGTCGCTCGCCAAGGAGAATTTCGGCGCGCAGGTCCTGCAGCAGACCGTACTACCGGTCTTCCCTGCGCTGATGGGCTCGAACGAACACCGTCTGCTCGCGTCGCGCCGGCGTTGTGTCGATGCGCTGAACGAGCGCATCCGCATCGAGAGCGATCGAGCCGGCGTCGATCTCGTCGACGTCGCCGACGCCGCACACCGCCACGGCTTGGCCGCCTGGCATGATTCCGCCCTCTGGTTTCGCGCCAAGCAGGAAGTCGGCCCGCTCGCTGCGCCGCTCTTCGGCGACCTCGTCGCGCGCGTTCTCGCGGCTCGCCACGGTCGTTCGGGCAAGTGTCTCGTCCTCGACCTCGACAACACCCTGTGGGGCGGCGTCATTGGCGACGACGGGCTCGGCGGCATCGCCATCGGACAGGGCAATGCCGAAGGCGAGGCCTTCCTCGCGTTTCAGGAATATGCCCTCGCCCTGTCGAAACGCGGCGTGATCCTGGCGGTTTGCTCCAAGAACGACGAGGCCAATGCCCGTCTGCCGTTCGAACGCCATGGCGACATGCTGCTCCGCCTCGACGACATCTCCTGCTTCGTCGCCAACTGGGACGACAAGGCGACCAACATCGAACGCATCGCGCGCGAACTGAACATCGGCGTCGATTCGATCGTCTTCTGCGACGACAATCCGTTCGAACGGAACTGGGTGCGGTCCAAGCTGCCTGACGTGTGCGTCCCGGAACTGCCGACGGACCCGGCGCTCTATGTCGGATGCGTTGCCGACGCCGGCTATTTCGAATCCTGTTCCATCACGTCGGAAGACCTCTCCCGCCGGGAGGCCTATGCCGCCAATGCCGAGCGCGCCGCGCTCGAGGCTCGGGTCGAAAGCCTCGACGACTACCTCCGCGAGCTGTCGATGACCATGCATTGGGGAACGATCACGGACGAGACGATCGTCCGAGCGACCCAATTGATCAACAAGACCAATCAGTTCAACCTGACGACCCGTCGCTACGCCGAGGAGGACGTCCGCCGCTTGGCCGAAGGACGCGCGCCGGCCCTGTGGTTCCGACTGACCGATCGCTTCGGCGACAACGGCCTGATCGCCGTCGTCCTCTGTCGCGCGGACGAGAACGGCAACTGGGACATCGACAGCTGGCTGATGAGCTGTCGCGTCCTGAAGCGTGGGGTCGAACGCGCGATGCTCGACTGCCTCGTCGAAGAGGCACGTCGCTGCGGCGTACGAGCCCTGCTCGGGACCTATCGGCCGACCGAAAAGAACGCGATGGTGGCCGGCCTCTATCAATCGCTGGGCTTCGAGGCGGCCGGCGAAGGCGAAGACGGCGCGACGTACTGGCGGCTGGACGTCGCAACTCACGTTCCGGCCGACGTGCCGATCGAGCGGAAGCTGCACCGTCAGGATTGAAACGCAATCTCGGAGACCATCGCGCATGAGCACGATCGACGAATTGCAGGAACTGATCCGCCACTTCTTCATGGACGACGCGATCGAGGTCGACGCCACGACGACGGCAGCCGATGTCATCGGCTGGGATTCCCTGACCAACATCACCCTGATGCTCGCCGTGGAGCGGCACTTCGGCGTGAAGTTCACCTCGCGCGAGATCGAATCCTTCAAGAACGTCGGCGATCTCGCGACCACGGTCGATGCCAAGCGTCGAGCGGGCTGAAACGGCAAGATCCGTCGAAGGCGCATGTCGGCCACGTCCGGAGACATCGCGCATGACGGAGGGCGGAGCCGACCTCGCGTACCCCGGATGCCGCCGGTCTCCCCCCCCCCGATCAGCCCGAGGCGGCGGCGACACGGAGACGCTCGGCATGCGAGCGGCAGTAGCGATTGTCCGGCGCGAGTTCCAGCGCTCTCTCGGCCGCCGAGAGAGCGACCTCGATCATGTTCGCGCGCTCCGCCACATGGGCATAGGTATGCCAGTTGTAGAAGTTGTCGCCCGCGAGTTCCGTCGCTCGGCGGGCGAATGCCACTGCCGCGGCCCGATTGCCGAGCGCATCCGCGATCCGGCCCGCCTGGCACTGATAGGCTGCGTTCAACGGCGCCAGTGAGATCGCCTGTTCCTGGGCCTTCATCGCTTCCTCGTTCCGCCCCGCCGCGCTCAGGAGACTGGCGAGATGGTGCTGGAACCAGGACGTCGAGGGCGACAACCTCACCGCCGTCTCGGCGTTCTCCAGGGCCGTCGACGCGTCGCCCAGACTCGCGTGGATCTGCGCGATGTGGCTGAACAACGCGCCCTTCCCGGGGTGAATCAGGGTCTGGACCTTCAGGACATACAATGCCTCGAGATGCCGCCCGGCCTTCGACAGTTCCAAGGCCAACTGGTTGTGAATCTTGAAGTCGTCCGGAGCCAGCCCCCCCGCCTTGGTCAGCAGAGCCAGCTTCTTTTCGCGATCGAGAGATCGACGCTGTCCCGCGATCTGGAAATAGTAGACGCCCGATTGCCTCTTCGAAGCGCGATGGGCGCGACCCACCGCTCCGACGAGGTCGGCCTCCTCCCCGCTCGCGACCGACTTGACGACCTGCTTCAGAATGGCTCCGCCGACGTAGGTGTGGCCGATGAACGGCAACCCCACGAACACGACGTCCTTGTATTCCTTGATCTTGTGTGCCTGCCGACGATCCGGCGCAAACAGCGGGTCGAACAGGACATACGCCCGGCAGCCCTCCGGCAGCGGATCTTTCATGTGGTCGCAGACGCGGGGGTATTTGTGAGCTTCGTTGGTCCATCGCTCTTCGTGCGGCACATCCCCCCTCCAGATCGAGAACTGAGGTATCTGCGCGATGATCCGCTTTGCTCCCAAGATGGGGCCGAAGTTGAGCGCTCCGTACCCTCCCATGCTGCTGCCATAGGTCACGACGAGATCGTAATTCGAAGCAGTTCTCTTGATGACTTCGATGCACGCGGCGGTATCGTCGTGTTGGAACCAGTCGTTCCTCGCAGTGACGACATGAACGGCATCGATGCCCTCACGCGCGAGAAATCTCTCCCCGAAGCCTTCCGCAAGCAGAGACGGCTCCTCGATCCAGGGACAGAAAGTAACGAACAAGACACGTCCGTCGCCGACACCGAGACGGCCACGAGCCAATATGTTGCTCGTCTCGTAGACGATGTTCATTACCCGTGCCGTCCCGAGGGTAGAGTACAGTATGTGTATGAAGGCAGAAGAGACCGCCGCTCGTCGGAATGCAAGGCGACAAAGTCATGTTTCATGTCCGTCCTCTTGCGAGTGCGGAGCGGAGGGTGGTCCGGCCGAACGGGCATTCCATTCGACCGACGCGCCGCGTCGAAGTCGTGCAGGCTCCTGCGAGCGCGGACCGCTCGACCGACGAGCGCAGTCGATCGCGAGCGCTGCTCGTCAGGCGCCCGTCGATTCCTCGAACACGCCATCTCGACGGCCTCCCCGCTTGCGGCCGCGCTGCAGTCCGACTTCAGGGCCTGTACAACGCGCTGCGCGAAGACCTCGCGCGGGATCCCGGCCGATCGATACGCCGCCTTCTTCTTCGTCGCCCCGATCCTCTGGGGCATCGTCACATTTGACGGTGTCGAGCATCCGCGAGAACATGGTGTGAGGCGACAATTCGCAGAGCAACGGCAATCACACCATCTCGGCAAGCAGCGACTCGCAGATGTCGGCGATATCTGCGTAGTTCGTCACAGTTTCAGATAGTGAATAGCCTTGCTTGACGTATACAGTATCTTGAAGAACAATATCTGTCTGAAAGAAATCACCGAGCCGCTTTTGCACCACCAATCGTCGATCTTGATCGATGAGGTCTTCGTAAGATATATCGACATACCGGATGCTGGAAAAATTTTTCTCGATCTGATCATCGTAAAAATTGATCTCGTCGATCCGTTGCAACAGCCAATCGCGATCGACATGAATTGATCGCAATGGCGGCTTCGTTCCCGAATGAACCGGAATCCCCGAAGCCTCGTTTGCCGCCATGATTTCCAAAGAAACGATAGCCTCGACGACATTTCGCCGCCGAAGATGCACAACACCAAAATTATTATTATATAAAAAGCTATATATATTATATATAGACTGCATTTGCGGGATCTTTATATCAAAACCAATGTGCGATTTCTTCGCTTCACACATAACCCCCGTAAGCTGGTTGAAATAATCATTGAGCACAGGAGTCCAATTCGACGGAAGAGCAAGATCCGGATTCTTTCGCGCGCGCTCCATCATGAAGCTATAGAATCCCCAATGAAAATAGTCGGGAAAAAATACTTCTCCATAGCAAAAAATCGCCGGATTCGCGTTCAACATGTCCCGGAAGAACGTCGTTCCACAGCGTGGATGAGAAATGAGCGCGAATTGCATATAGTCGTCCTCTAAGCTCGACATTCAAGCTTAGTCAGCATACATCAAGCTCTTTCCAATTGCGACTCCCAGAATGCGCCGTCGCCAAGGATGGCAAACTCGATCTATTCCTATCATCGTTAAAGTTCAATGTATGCCCGAATTCAGAAACAAAGCAGGTTCACTGCTCCATAAAAGCGAGCATTCTTCATGTCCGCCCCCTGCAGTCACAATCTAGGTTGTTTCTTCGGAAGAAGCATATGATGCAATATGCGTCTTCCGAAGAAACAACCTTACGATCTCTCACCGGCACGTCGCGGGATCAAGCCGGCACCACGATCTCCGTCGTCAAGACGAAGGGCGAGACGTGGCGCCCGTGGCGTCGGCCATAGGTCTCGGCGGCACGCGCGAGGATGCGGAAGCCCGAGCGCCCCTCGCCGTGACCGTAGTCGTGATAGTGCCGGAGCGCCCTCGACCGAGCCGCCTCGCCGAAGACCTCGGCGACATCGGGGTAGAGGCGGACGTAGTCGGCCGCCTCTACTTCCTCCACCGCGCCGAAATGATCGCGCGCCTCGGAATGACGATCGGCGATCGCCGCCAACAGGCCGAGCACGCCGCGCAGATCGGTGGCGGCCTCCCGATCGACCCAGGCTCGGCTCAGTGCGTCGAGCAGCAGCGTCGCCGTCCCGGTCTCGAACTTGGGCTCGGCGATCAGCAGATGCAGGCAGTCGACGTGATACCGCGCCACTTCGCCGCGACGCGCGACGATCTCGGCGAACTCGCGGGCCGCGGTGTCGACCCGACCGAGCGACCAGGACGCCAGCACGTCGGCCATCTCGACCGGCAGACCGACCCCGAACGACGACGACGCCCCGCCCGACGAACCGCGCGTCACCCGGACCCGTCGTTCCTCGCCGCCGCCCACGTCGTCGGGCCGGCGCATCGCGTCGCCCCAGGCGACCGCTGCGCCGGTCGAGCCGATCGCGCGCGCGTGGGCGGCGAGATCCTCGACCTTCTCCGAGAGCGACCGCTCCTGCGAGACCAGACGCTCGAGCAACTCGCGATGGGGCGAGATGGAACGAGCCCAGCTTGCATGATTGGCCTCGTCGGCGACCGCTTCGGCACCGGTCGCCAGTTCCAGCGCGTCGCGCCAAGCGGCCGCGCCCGTGGTGAAATCGATGGCCTCGAACACCCGGCGTTTGTTCACGATGCGCGATGTCGCCGAGATCATGCTCGG
Organism: Pinisolibacter sp. DMC19; assembly: GCF_056313985.1. Classification (NCBI taxonomy): domain Bacteria; kingdom Pseudomonadati; phylum Pseudomonadota; class Alphaproteobacteria; order Hyphomicrobiales; family Ancalomicrobiaceae; genus Pinisolibacter; species Pinisolibacter sp. DMC19. The sequence goes on from NZ_JBQUZF010000009.1 coordinate 91,269, forward strand.
CTTGCCGACCTCGTAGAGATAGAGCGGCTCGGGCAGGATCGTGACGCGACCGCCGGCCTGAACCACTCGCAGGAAGAGCTCGTAGTCCTCGTAACCGACGCGCTGGATCTCGGTGTAGCCGCCGATCTTCTGGAAGAAGTCACGGCGCAGCAGTGCCGTCGCGGCCCCGAAATGATTGGCGACGTGAGCGAGCGACAACGGCCCGCCGAGCGGGACGTAGGAGACCTTGCCCTGCCACGTCTCGGGCGCCAGCTCGTATTTCGCGCGCTCGGCGACGTCGAGGAAGTAATTGAGACAGTTGACGACTTCGGCTCCCGTCTTCTGTGCGGCGGCGACCATGCGCTCGACCGCGTCGGGGAAGAGCAGATCGTCGTCGTCGAGGAAGAGGAGATAGTCGGACTGCGTCGCCGCGGCGATCGTGTTGCGCGCCGCGCCGAGATAGCCGTTCTCCCGTTCGATCAGGCGCCCGCCGGCCCGCTGCAGCATCTTGCGGATCCGCGGCAGAGCCGCACGCGTCGCCTCCGAGCGCGAACCGTCGTCGACCACCACGATCTCGAGGTTGTCGTAGGTCTGCCGGAGCGCCGAGACGATGGCGCCGATCACCTTCTCCGGCCGCTCGAAATGGGTGATGCCGAGCACCACCTTCGGATGGGCGCCATCACCCACCGACGCCGGGGCCGGACGCGGCAGGTCGCGGTGGAAGGCACTCCACTGTTCGGCGATCGCCTCTGGCGGCTCGGCGAAGGCGGGAACCCGCACGCCGCCTTCGATCAGAGCGGTGATTCGGGCAGCGAGCGAGACCGGATCGGTCTCCACCACCGCCTCGTCGTGGAAGGCTTCGGCGATCAGTTCGCGCGCGCCACCCTGGAGGGAGGTCAGGACGGGACGGCCGACGGCCATCGCCTCGACCACCGTATAGGGCGAATTTTCCGCCGACGACGGAATGACCACCAGCGCGTCGGGTCGCGACGCGAGGAAGGCGAGCGCGCCACGACGGTCGAGCCCGATGCGAAACTCGATCGGGAACTTCCACGAGCGTGCCCGCTCGTTGACGAAGACGCCGGACGGCATGCCGTTCAGTTCGCCGAGCCCGCCGAGGAAACAGACCGAGACGCCCGCCTTCTCGAGTGCCGGCGCCGCCAGTTCCAGTGCCTCGCAGAACGAGGTGATACCCTTGCGCCGCTCGTGGCGGCCGAAGAAGATCAGCTCGCGCACGTCGACCCGTTCGCCCGCCGATCGCCCGGCGCGGCGCATCTTCACGCTCTGGCTGCAGACGTTCTTGATCACGTGGACGCGTTCGTCGGGCGGCAGGACGAAGTCGTTCGCCTTCATCCAGTCGACGAGATAACGGCTCGGGCTGACGACGTGATCGGCCAGCCGGATCGATTCGCGCTCGAGATGGTCGATCAGCAACTGATCGGCGTGGAAGAACAGGGCCGCGTTGGCATGCAGTGTCCAGCGCAACGGCCCGTGCAGTTGCACGACCAGCGTCGTCTCGGCGAAGGCTTCGCCCTGTTCCTTGGCGGCAGTGCAGAAGAAGCCGAGACCCTTGTAGTCGTGGAAATGCACGAAGTCCCAGGTCTTGGCCTTCTCGGCGAGGTGGCGATAGACCGCATAGGCGCGTTCCTTGACGCCACCTACGGACCAGGCCCAGCGCGAGACGTCGACGATCTGCAGCGCGATGCCGTGTTCGGCAAAGCCGTCGCGCAGGCGCGCCTCGTCGGCCGGCGCCGGCATCGCCTGCGGCACATAGACGATGTCGACCTCGTGTCCCTGGTCGGCCAGAACGAGCGAGAGTTCGTAGAAGGCCGCGCCGATCCCGCCGGAACGGCCGAAGACCGACAATTCTTCGGTAACGAGTGCAATCTTCGCCATCGTGCTGAAATCCCCCCTGAGACGAGGCAGTCGGGCTGCCTGAAAAAACGATCCCTCGCCCCCCGGCGACGTTCGATCCCCGATCTCGCCGAAGCTTCGCAGACCGACGAAACTCCCCCGGGCGTCACAGACAGAGGGACCGCGGAGTTGACCCACCGGGGGTTCGTCCATAAACCCTCTTCCCGAACACGAGGTCGAGGGAAGAGGATTCATCCGGCGATGGCCGCGACCGGTTACATCCCATTCGTCCTGTTCCTGCAAGGCCCTTCTTCGCCGCTCTGGGGCGAGCTCGCGGACGCCTTCGAAGCGCGGGGCGCGCGGACGCGCAAGGTCCATCTCGCGCCCTCCGACGCACTGTTCTGGCGCCGGCCCGGGGCCGTCTCCTATCGCGGTTCGCTCGCCCGCTGGCCCGCCTGGCTCGAGGCGCTGATCGCGCGCGACGGCATCACCGACATCCTGTGCTACGCCGATCGCCTGCCCTTCCACGCCGCCGCCGCCGAGGTCGCGGCGCGGCTCGGCGTGCGGTTCCACGTCGTCGAGAACGGCTATTTCCGCCCCGACTGGGTCACGCTCGAACGCGGTGGCATGGGCGTGCGCTCGCATTTCCCGAACGATCCCGACCTGGTGCGCGAACGCGCCCGCGGCCTGCCGGCGCCCGATTTCGAGATCCGTCACCGCCACCGCTTCCACGTGCTCGCCGCCCACGAGGTCGCCCAGTCGCTGGTCGACTTCTTCGCCCGGCCGCTCTACCCGGGTTATCGATCGGAACGGTATTACAATACCATTCACGAGTATCTCTCGTGGTTCCCGCGCGCCCTCGTGGTGCCGCGGCTGCGCAAGGTGACCAAGGCGATCGAGCGCTGGAGCCCCGACACGCGCTATTGGCTCTTCGCCCTGCAGCTGCAGGCCGATTTCCAGATTCGCGCCAATTCCCATTGGGGTCATCTCTCCAACCTCCTGGAGAGGGTGATCGGCTCCTTCGCCGAGAATGCCGCGCCCGACGAGCGGCTGGTGGTGAAGCTGCACCCGCACGACAACATGATGGAGCGCTGGGACCGCGTCGCCGCACGGATCGCCGCCCGCCACGGCGTCGCCGATCGCGTCTTCACCGTCATCGGCGGCGATCTCGGCGGGCTGATTCTGCGATCCCGCGGCGTGCTGCTGGTCAATTCGACGGTCGGCATCCACGTGCTGCGCGCCGGCCGACCGCTCGCCGTGCTCGGCGCCGCCGTCTACGACATGCCGGGCCTCGCACACACCGGCCCGCTCGACACGTTCTGGCGCGCACCGCAAGCGCCCGATCCGGAGCTCGTCGACGCCTTCCTGCGCCTGCTCGGCGCCACCACCCAGATCAAGGGCGACTTCTACGATCCCGCCGGCCGCGCCGCTGCCGTCGCCGAGATCGTCGATCGCATCGTCACCGGCCGGGTCAACGAACCCGGCGGCTTCGTCGACCCGCCGCCGCGGCTCGCCGCCTTCCTCGCCGCCCGCCCCGACGGGAGCGGCCCATGAGACCGGGGGCCGACACGGGCACGACCGTCGCGGTCACGCCCGATCGCCCGATCGACCGGCTCGCCGGCCGCCTCGCGGAGATCCGTGTCGACGATCCCGACCACCGCCTCGGCGCGACGCCCGCCGTCGCCCTGGTGCTCGACCCCGCCCGCGCCGTGCCGCCGCGCCATCTCCACGTCGACGCGGCCGGTCGCGGCCGGCTGACACTGCTCCTGCCGGCGGAGACGAAGGCCGTCGCCCTCGTGCCAGCGCCCGACGCCGCGGCGACCGGTCGACCGCCGCGCGCGAACCTCGCCCGGCCGTCGCCGCTTCGCCTCTTCGGCGCGCTCACCGCCCGGCCGCGACGGCTCGCCGCGATCCTGCGCCTCGCCCTCGGCGGCAACCGCCGCGGCACCGAGATCCGTCTACTGCGCCTCCTCGAGGCGATCGCCACGCCGCCCCACGCGGCGTTGCTGGCGCTGCGCGCCGCCGAGGACGCCGCCGATCGCCCGTCGTGGATCGCCGAGCAGGCGACTTGGCCGGCCCGTCCCCGCCTCGCCGTCCGCCTCCTCGGCGACGACGCAGGCCTTCGCGCCGCGACCCTCGCCGACCTCGCGGCGCAGACCTGGACCGACGGTGTCGTCATCGCCGACCCGAACGCGGCGGCGGCGGATGCCGATCTCGACCTCGTGCTGCCGGCCGGCACGCGGCTCTCGCCCGACGCGCTGCACCATCTCGTCCGCCCCTTCGCCGTCGATCCGACGACGCTCGCCGTCTACTGCGACGAGGACACGATCGCGGCCGACGGACGGCCGCGCGATCCGCTCTTCCACCCCGCCTGGAACCGCGCGCTGGCCGAGGCCGGCGGCTTCGCGCCGACCGCCGTCGTCGTCCGTCGCGGCCTTCTGCCCTCCGCCCTCACCGAAGCCGACACCGCGGCCCGGCTCCTCGCGATCGCCGAGGCCGGCGGCGACGACCGCATCGCCCATGTCCCCCGCCTGCTCGTCGCCCGACCGGCCGCGGCTCCGCGTCCACGACCGATGCCGCGCCCGGCGCCGAGCCTCGCCGATGACGTCCGCCCCGCCGTCTCGGTGGTGATCCCGACCCGCGACCGGCCGGATCTCCTCGCCGCCTGCCTCGACGGGCTGTTCACGAGGACCGCCGGCGTCGAGCTCGAGGTGATCGTCGTCGACAACGGCTCGGTCATGCCGGCGACGCTCGATCTCTTCCGCCGGCTCGAGGCCGATCCGCGCGTCCGCCGCATCGTCGCCCCCGGCCCCTTCGACTTCCCTGCCCTCAATGCCGCCGGCATCGCGGCGGCGACGAGCGAATACCTGCTGCTCCTCAACGACGACGTCGAGGCACGCGAACCCGGTTGGCTCCGCGCCATGGTCGCCGAACTGGCGGACGAGAGCGTCGGCGCGGTCGGCGCCCGCCTGCTCTTCCCCGACGGCGCGATCCAGCACGCCGGCATCACGCTCGGCGCCGGCGGCATCGCCGGTCATGCCTTCGCCTTCCTGCGGCCCGAGGGCGGCGAGGACGGCGGCCTCCTCTCGCTGCGGCGCGACGTCTCCGCCGTCACCGCGGCCTGTCTGTTGACCCGCCGGACGACATGGGATTCCATCGGCGGCATGGACGCCGGAAGGCTCGCCGTCGCCTTCAACGACGTCGACTGGTGCCTGAAGCTGCGGGCACGCGGTCTCCGCATCGTCTGGACGCCCGCCGCGACGCTCCTCCACCGCGAACAGGCGAGCCGCGGCCGCGCCGAGACGGCCGAGACGCGGGCGAGGCGCGCCGCCGAGGAGGCGGTGATGATCGATCGCTGGGGCGAGGCTCTGATGCGCGACCCGTTCCACTCCCCCGCCCTGTCGCTCGCCGGCGAGACCCTGCTGCCGGCGATCGCCCCGCGCGACAGGTCGGCGAGGTTTGCGCGATGAAGCGCCGGGCGAGACGGCTGCGTGCCCATGTCCGCCGCGCCCTGCGCGGCATCGCCGGCGCCGTGGCACGCCGCCTGCCGCGCCCGACGATCCGGGCCGCATCGACCCGCGCCGATCGGCCGATCGAACGCATCGTCGTCTTCGCCCGCCTGCCCAATCCGACGGTCGACTACTATCTCGCCGCCCGCCTCGCCGCCCCCGGCATGCCGCCGGCCCGCGTCGTCGACATCCGCGACCGGGAGGCGATCGACGGTCTCGAGGCGGCGGGCACCTTCGTCCTCGTCTGCCGCTACGCCAGCCGGCCGGCGCTCGCCTGGATCGACCGCAACGGGCCGGATCTCGCCGGCGTCGGCGTCTTCACCGACGACGACGTCGGCGCCGTCGTCACCGGTGCCGACGCCACTCTCGGCTATCGCCTGTTCCTGTGGCACCGCGCGCTGGCGCCTCTCGCCCGGCTGAACCGCCACGTCGACCACGTCTGGACGGCGACGCCGGCACTCGCCGAGGCGATCGGCGGCGACGGCATCGCCGTCCTGCCGCCGGCCCCACTGCCCGAGATCTGGTGCGGTGCCGCGGCCCCGCGCGTCGACGGCGCGCCGCTGCGCATCGCCTATCATGCGACCGGCATCCACCTGCGTGAGCACCGCTTCCTCGTCCCCATCCTGACCGAGGTCCTGCGGCTCCGCCCCGACGTCGTCCTCGAGGTGATCGCCGACGACCGCGCCCGCGACCTGTGGAAGGGCCTCGATCGCGTCGCGATCGTCGCGCCGACCTCCTGGCCCGCCTATCTCGAGCGCAGCCGGGGTGAGCGCGCCGACATCGTCGTCGTGCCGCTTCTGCGCTCGCGCGCCAACCGCGCCCGTGCCGGCACCAAGCGGATCGACGTCGCCCGTCTCGGCGCCGCCGGCGTCTTCTCCGCCTCGCCGGCCTACGGTACCGGCGACGGCTCCGACGAAGTGATCATCCCCAACCGGCGCCGCCTGTGGATAGCCGCGATCCTGACCCTGATCGACGACGCGGAAGCCCGCGCGAAGGCCGCCGCGGCCACCCGTCGCGCCGTCGAGGCGATGGCGGCGGAAGCCGCTCGCGGCATTCCCGAACTCGTCGCGCGTGCCACCCGAGCGTGCGCGGAAAAACACCTGTGACTCGATTGTCACGCCTTGTAAGCATTTCCTGTGTTAAGCATGGCGGGCTCGGTGCGCCGCATGGTGCGGCCGGCGTCGCGCGTCTGCGGCATGCGTTGCGGTCTTTCGGGGTTCACGGGGTTTCCATGCGGGTTCTGTTGCATCTGGCGGCCATGGTTGCGGCGACCTCCCTTCTGGTCGGCTGCTCCGCACTTCCCGCCCAGGGCCCGAGCTCGCAGTCCGTCGTCGCCGACGGCGCGCCCGCCGCCGACGAGTCCTTCGACGGCTACCTCGTCGTCGATCTCGACGCCCGCGTCGCCGACATCGTCGCCACCCGCCCCGATTCCTCGCTCCTCGGCCGATTCGGCTCGCACGGTCCGTCGCCCGATCCGCTGATCGGCATCGGCGATTCGATCAACGTGACGATCTGGGAAGCCGCATCCGGCGGTCTCTTCTCCTCGGCGGTCGTCTCCAACGCCTCGCCCGGCTCGCGCTCGGTGGTGATCCCCGATCAGGTCGTCGCCCGCGACGGCTCGATCACCGTGCCCTATGCCGGCCGCATCCGCGTCGCCGGCTTCACGCCGCCCGCCGTCGAACAGCGCATCGTCGCCGCTCTCACCGGCAAGGCGATCGAACCGCAGGCGCTGGTCACCGTCAGCCGCAACCTCGCCAACACGGTCACCATCACCGGCGAGGTGGTCAACGGCGCCCGCATCCCGCTGTCGACCCGCGGCGATCGCATCCTCGACGTCATCGCCCAGGCCGGCGGCATCCGCTCGCCGGTGCACGAGACCTTCGTCAGCCTGACCCGCGGCGGACACACCGCCGTGGTGCCGATGCAGACGCTGCTCGATCGCCCGAGCGAGAACATCTTCGCCCGCCCCGGCGACACGCTGACCATCGTCCGCGACCCGCAGACCTTCACCGCCTTCGGCGCCACCGGCCGCAACGCGCTCGTCACCTTCGACGCCCGCGGCATCACGCTGGAAGAGGCGGTCGCCAAGTCGGGCGGTCTGCTCGACGAACAGTCCGATCCGTCGGCGGTCTTCCTGCTGCGCCAGGAGAACGTCGAGGTGGCCCGCCGCCTCGATCCGAAGTTCCCGATCCCGGCCGGCCGCACCAAGGTCGACGTCGTCTATCGGGTCGACCTGCGCAACACCAACACCTTCTTCGTGGCCCGTCGTTTCTCGGTCCAGAACAAGGACATGGTCTACGTCGCCAACGCCCCGTTCACGACGGTCCGCAAGGTTCTGTCGGTGGTGCAGCAGGCGGCCGGCCCCGCGGTGACGGCGAAGTCGCTGAGTCAGTGACCCTTCGGTCCGCACGCCCATTCCGACCGGCGCCTGACCGGTCGTGACGGGATCGCCGAGGTCGATCGACCGATCACCACAGCCCCGGTCGAGGAGAGCGATGAGCGAAGCGCCGTCCCCCTCTCGCGATTCGAGCCCGCCGCGCCGCCGCGTGGTGCTCTTCCTCGAAGGTCCCGCCTCGCCCTTCCTGCGCCGCGTCGCCGACCGGGTGATCGAGGCCGGACACGGCGTCCGCCACATCGCCTTCTGCCTCGGCGATCTCGTCTTCTGGCGCCTGATCACCGGGCTGCCCTTCGGCCGCCGCCGCCCCGCCCCACCGTCGATCTTCTGGAAGGGCCGGCTCGCCGACTGGCCCGCCTTCCTCGAGCGTCTGATCGCGAGCGAGGGCATCACCGACGTCGTCATGCTCGGCGACGGCCGCCCGGTCCATGCCGCCGCGATCCCGGTCGCCCGAGGCCGCGGCGTCCGCATCCACATCCTCGAACACGGCTATCTGCGCCCGGATTGGCTGACCCTCGAGCCCGACGGCATGTCCGGCCGCTCGCGCATGCCGCGTGACCAGGCGGTGATTCTCGCCATGGCGGAAGGCGCACCGCCGGTCGATCTGCGGCCGCTGTGGCGGCAGTCGGAGCTGCGTTACTCGCTCTATGACCTCGCCTATCACCTGCCGAACGTCGTCCTCGGCCCCTTCGTCCATCGCCACTACCGCACCCACGGGCCGGTCCACCCGCTCGTCGAATATGCCGGTTGGGCCCTCCGACAGGTGAAGGCACCGCTGGAACGGCGGCGCCTCGCCGCCACGCTGCCCGCCTTCCTCGACGGCCGACGGCGCTTCTTCCTCTTCCCGCTGCAGCTCGCCGGCGACTGGCAGATCAGGGTCCATGCCCCCGGCGGCGACCTGATGGCGCTGGTCGAGACGACGCTCGCCTCCTTCGCCGCTTCGGCGCCGGCCGATCGCCACCTGCTGTTCAAGGTCCATCCGATCGACAACGGCCTCGCCGACTGGCGCACCGCGATCGGCCGCCGCGCCGCCGCCCTCGGCATCGCCGACCGCGTCGCGGTGATCGTCGGCGGCCCGCTCGACGCGCTGATCGCCGCGGCCCAAGGCGTCGTTCTCATCAATTCGACGGTGGGCGTCACCGCCCTTCTCGCCGGCCGACCGGTCTTCGCCCTCGGCCATGCCGTCTACGGCGTCGCCGGCATGGTCGCGCCCGGTCCGCTCGAAAGCTTCTGGACCGCCCCGACACCGCCCGATCTGCGCCTGACCGATGCCTTTTTTCGGTTGATACAAGATCGCATCCAGCTCAGAGGCGGCTTCGTCGCCAAAGAAGCCGTGGAAGTCGGAGCATCGAGTGTGGCACAAAGATTGGTGACGGATCTGGACGCCTTACCGCCGGTCGACGACATGAGAAACGATGCCGAAACTTTACACACGCAGCGGATCGTGGGAACGGCTGGTTCGCTGAAAACGTGATCTGGACAGGGTCCGCGACAGCGGGCGGAAGGTGGCCTCCGGGCCGCCGGGGAATTCGGCGGGAGACGAGCAGACGGGCTCGGAACGCTCGCCGCCGGGAGAACGATGTGATCCGATTGCCGAGATGACCGAGCGAATCGAGACCTCCGGGCGATTGGACGCCTCCCGCGCTCCGACGATCGGCATCGTCGGTGCAGCCTGTCGTCTGCCCGGTGCGGCCGACGAGGCGGGCTTCCGCGCGCTGCTCGCCGAGGGCCGTTCGGCCGTGCGCCCAGCGCCCGAGGGCCGCTGGAACGTCGCTCGCCATCTCCACCCCGCGCGCAACGCAGCCGGCTATGCCTATTCCTTCGCCGGCGGCTATCTCGACGCGCCCTTCGCCTTCGACACCACCGTCTTCGGCCTGTCGCCGCGCGAGGCGGCGCAGATGGACCCGCAGCAGCGTCTGCTGCTCGAGGTCGTCTGGGACGCGCTCGGCGATGCCGAGATCCCGCCGGCCTCGCTCGCCCGCACCGACGTCGGCGTCTACGTCGGCGGTTCGAGCCTCGATCACGGCAACATCCACGCCGCCGATCCGGCCTCGATCGACAGTCACTTCATGACCGGCAACACGCTGTCGATCCTGGCCAATCGCATCTCCTACGTCTTCGACCTGCGCGGGCCGAGCTTCACCGTCGACACCGCCTGTTCGTCGTCGCTGGTCGCCTTCGCCCGCGCCGTCGCCGACCTCGAGGCGGGACGGGTCGAGACGGCGATCGTCGCCGGCGTCAACGTGCTGCTGTCGCCCTTCTCCTTCGTCGGCTTCTCGCGCGCCTCGATGCTGTCGCAGACCGGCCTCTGCCGGCCGTTCTCGGCCGACGGCGACGGCTACGTCCGTTCCGAGGGCGCCGTCGCCCTCGTCCTGACGCGGACCGATAGCGCCCGCCTCGGCGCGCTGCGGGCCACGGTCGAAGCCGCCGACGTCAATTCCGACGGCCGCACCTCCGGCATCGCCCTGCCCGGCCTCGACGGCCAGACCGCCCTGCTCGAGCGCATCTATCGCGATTTCGACGCCGACGCGCTCGCCTTCGTCGAGGCCCACGGCACCGGCACCCGGGTCGGCGACCCGATCGAGGCGGAGGCGCTCGGCCGCGTCCTCGGTCGCCGCCGGTCGCGTCCGCTGCCGATCGGCTCGGTCAAGTCGAACATCGGCCATCTCGAGCCCGCCTCCGGCGTCGCCGGCATCATGAAGGCGCTGATCGCGCTCGAGACGCGGGTGCTGCCGGCGAGCCTCCATCTCGACGCGCTCCATCCCGACATCGACTTCGAAGGCCTCAACCTCGCCCCGGCCCGGACCGCGATCGCCCTGCCGAGCGAGCCCGCGACGCTGGTCGCCGGCGTCTCGTCCTTCGGCTTCGGCGGCACCAATGCCCATGTCTTGCTGCGCGGCGCCCCGAAGCGCTCGGCAGACACCGCCGCAGAGACCGCCGCGCCCGCCCGCCTCGTCGTCTCCGCCGCCTCGCGCGAGGCGCTGCGCGCCGGCGCCAAGACCGTCGCCGAACGGCTCGAGGCCGGTGTCGACGCGCACCGTCTCGCCGCGGCGCTGGTCGCCGGCCGCGATCTGATGGAACACCGCGCGGTCGTCTCCCTCGACGCCGACGATCTCGCCGGCGCGCTCGCGGGCTTTGCCGCCGACGGCCGCCACGGCGACGTCGAGGAGGGTCTGGCGCGCGGCCGCGAAGCGAGCGTCTGCCTCGTCTATTCCGGCAACGGCGCCCAGTGGGCCGGCATGGGCCGCACCGCCTTCGCCCGCAACGCCGCCTTCCGCACCCGGTTCGAAGAGGTCGCCGCGACCTTCGCGACGCTCTCCGACCGTTCGCTGGTCGACGATCTGCACGATCCTGAACTGGCCGAGAAGATGCGCTTCGGCGCCTTCCTCCAGCCGATCCTCTTCGGCCTGCAGACCGCGACGACGGCGAGCCTCGTCGCCGCCGGTCTCCGCCCGGCGATGGTCGTCGGCCATTCGATCGGCGAACTCGCCGCGGCGACGGACGCCGGCGCGATCGGTCTCGACGACGCCCTGCGCATCGTCGCCGCCCGCTCCGCCTGCCAGGAGGCGGTGCACGGCCGCGGCACCATGGCGGTCTTCGCCGCCGGCCGCGAGGCGATCGCCGACCTCCTCGCCGACCTCCGCCGCGACGACGTCGAGATCGCCGCCGACAACGGCCCCGCCTCGGTGACGATCTCCGGCGCAACCGAAGCGGTCGCCCGCGCCGTCCGCGAGGGTCGCCGCCGGCGGATCGCCAGCCGCACGCTCGACATCGAATATCCCTTCCACTCCCGCTTCGTCGACGGCCTGCGCGAGCGCATGCTGGAGGCGCTCGGCCCGATCGCCCCGCGCCCCGCGTCGATCGAACTGATCTCCACCGTGACCGGCGAGCCGATCGGCGGCCGCCTGCTCGACGCCGATCACTGGTGGTGGAACGTCCGCGCCCCCGTCCGCTTCCGCGACGCGATCGAAAGGGCGGCCGGCCTCGGCGCCGGACTCTTCGTCGAGATCGGCCCACGCCCGATCCTCCAGTCGCCGATCGCCGACACGCTGCGCGACGCCGGCTCCGCGGCGCGAACGGTCGCGACCCTCGCCGAGGCCGACGATCGCCGCACCCATGCCGATCCGATCGCCCGCATCGTCGCCCGGCTGGTCGCCAACGGCGCGACGCTCGTCGAGCCCACCGCCCCGCCGCCGCCGGTCGACCGCACCCTCGGCCTGCCGGCCTATGCCTGGCAGCGGCGCGAACACCGCTTCGCCCATACGTCCGAACGGCTCGATGTCTTCGGCGAGGAGGCGATCCATCCGCTGATCGGCGCCCGTCTGGCGCAGGGCCAGCACGAGTGGCGCACCCGCCTCGACGCCCGCCTCCAGCCCTGGCTCGCCGACCACGTCGTCGAGGGCGAGATCGTCGTGCCCGCCGCCGCGATCGCCGAGATGATCCTCGCCGTCGGCCGCGACCTCGAGCCGGAAGGCCCCCTCGCCTTCGAAGACCTCGACGTGCTGGTGCCGCTGACCCTGCCGGCCGACGGCATGCGCGAACTGTCGATCCGCCACGCCGAGGCGACCGGTGCCGTCGAGATCTGGAGCCGCCCGCGCTTCGGTCCCGACGAATGGAGCCTCAACGCCCGCGCCCGCCTCGCCGCACCGACCGCGCCGCGTCGCCCGCCCGCCGGCAGCGGCACCCGGCGCGGCACCTTCGCGACCGACGCGATCTATGCCGCCGCGTCGGTCTTCGGCATCGACTACGGCCCGGCCTTCCGCCTCGCGCTCGCCTGCGACCGGCGCGGCGACACGATGACGGTCGAGACGCTGCCCGCGACGCCGGTCCCGCTCGGGCAGGGTCTGTCGCCGCTGCTGCTCCATCCGGCGAGCCTCGACGCCGCGCTCCACCCGCTGTTCTGTTTCGTCGACGCCGACCCCGCGTCGCGCGAGACCCATCTGCCGGTCGGCATCACCCGCCTCGTGCTCCATCGCGACGGCGCGACCGTCGTCGCCGCCAGCGTCCGGGTCGAGCGCGAGACCGAGAACACGCTGACCGTCGGCGTCCATCTGTTCGACGCCGAGGGCAGGATCGTCGCCGAGGCCGACGGCATCCACATGCGCCGCGTCATGCTCGAACAGCGCGCCGTCGACGACGTCTGCTTCCGCGTCGAGATCTGCCGGCGCGAACGCGCCGCGCCGCTCGACCCCGCGGCGGTGATCGGTGCCGCCTTCGCCGGCCGTGGCGAGGAGGCACCCGACGAGGCGCGGCTGATGCTGCGCGCCCACATGCTGGCGACCGCCCACCGGGCCCTCCTCCGCGTCGCCGACGCCGATCGCCGCCTCGACATCGGCGCGGCGACCCTCGCCGGACGGCTCTCGCCCGAGGCGACCGGCTGGGTCGGCCACATGGCCGAGGTCCTCGCCGACGCCGGTCTGGCGGATCTCGACGCCGCCGGCGTCCGGCTCGCCACCGAGACCGGCCTGCCGGAGCCCGAACCGATTCTGGCGACCTTCGCCGCCGAATTCCCGGCCGCCAACGACGAACTGCTGCACGCCGCCCGAACCGCCGCCGAGATCGACGGCTTCCTCACCGGAGGCCCGGCTCCCGGCCGTGGCCGCGCGCTGGCACAGGTCTTCGAGGAGACGCCGCTCCTGTCCGGCCCGGCGCGACGCAGCCTCGATGCCGCGCTCCGGGCGCTGATGAGCGCCGACGGCGACGTGCCGCCGCGCCTTCTCGTCGCCCAGTCGCACGCCCGCCGCCTCCTCGCCCTGCTGCTCGGTCACGTCCAACGCACCGGCCTGCGGGTGACGGTCGCCGGCACCGATCGGACCCGCCTCGAACGCCTCGCCGCGCGCCTGCCCGCGGGATCGGGCATCGACGTGCTCGACCTCGCCACGGCCCCCGGCGATGCGCCACGCTTCGATCTCGCTCTGATGGTCGCCAGCCACGGCCGCGACGACGACCTGCTCGAGAAGATGGCCGCCCACGTGGTCGACGACGGCGCCCTCGTCGTCTTCCATCCGATGGACGACGGACTGATCGACTTCTGGTTCGGTATGGCCGACGACTGGTTCGCCGGCTCCCTCGATCCGAATCTGGCGATCGGCGGCATCTGCCCGATCGGCGATGCTCGCCGACGCCTCGAACGAATCGGCTGTTCCGCGATCGGCGAGCACGCGATCGGCGCGCCCGGCGAGATCGCCCTGATCGGCCACCTGCCGGCGCGGGCCGCGACACCGGCGCCGGCGCCGATCGCCCGGATCCTCGACGAGGACGCGGCCGATGCCGGCCTCCTCGCCGCCTTCCGCACCGCCTTTGCGGCGCGCGACGGGCGCCTGGTCGATGCCGATGCACCCGCCGAGCGCATCCGCTTCTTCGCCCGCGCCGCCGGTGACGACCGCAGCCGCGCCGTCGCGGCGCTCGAGACGCTGCGCGCCGACCTCCTCGCCGGTACGGGATCGCCCCGCCTCGCCGTCGTGCTGCGCACCGGCACCGGCGCAGGGCGCGATCCGGTCTGCGACGCGATCCGCGGCTTCCTCCGCGTCGCACTCAACGAACGGGCCGGCGCACGCATCCGCGTCCTCGATCTCGATCCGGCGCTCGACGACACCGCGGCCGGCGCGGCGCTCGCCGATTGGATCGCCCGCGACGACGGCGAGGCCGACACCACCGTCACGCCCGACGGCACCTTCGTGCCGCGCGTCCGCCGCGGTCTTCCCGCCGCGACGGGTGCCGAGGCGGCGACGGAGGCGCTCGAGGCGGTGCTGCCGCGGCGCGGTGCGCTCGAACACTTCACCTGGCGCCCCAAACCCCGCCGCGCCCCCGGTCTCGGCGAGATCGAGGTCGAGGTGATCGCCACCGGCCTCAATTTCCGCGACGTGATGCTGGCGATGGGCCTGCTCGACGAGGGCGACGTCGCCGACGGTCTCGCCGGCGCCGACTACGGTTTCGAATGCGTCGGCCGCGTCGTCGCGCTCGGCGAGGGCGCTGCCCGCTTCCGTCCCGGCGACGTCGTGCTCGGCTTCGCCCCGCGCGCCTTCGCCAGCCACGTCACCGGCCCCGCCGACGTCTTCGTCCCCGCGCCCGAGGGCATCGAGCCGACCGCCGCCGCCACCGTGCCGGTCGCCTTCGTCACCGCCTGGTACGGCCTCGTCGAATGCGCGCGGCTGAAGCCGGGCGAGGTCGTCCTCGTCCACGGCGCCGCCGGCGGCGTCGGACTGGCGGCGCTGCAGGTCGCCCGCAGCCTCGGCGCCCGCGTCGTCGCCACCGTCTCGACGCCGGAGAAGCGCGCCCTCGCCCGTCTGTTCGGAGCCGAGACCATCCTCGATTCGCGCTCGCTCGACTTCGTCGACACCGTCCGCAAGGACCTCGGCGGCGTCGACGTGGTGTTGAACAGCCTGTCGGGCGACGCCATGCGGGCCGGCGTGAAGTGCCTGAAGCCCTTCGGCCGCTTCGTCGAACTCGGCAAGCGCGACTATGTCGCCAACACCGAGCTGGCGCTGCGCCCCTTCCGCCGCAACCTCACCTATCACGGCGTCGACGTCGACCAGCTGCTCGCCCACGATCCCTCGATCGTCGCCCGCGGCTTCGCGGCGATCACCGCAGGCTTCCGCGAAGGGCGCTTCTCGGCCCTGCCCCACCGCCTGTTCGAGGCCGACGAGATCGGCGAGGCCTTCCGCCTGATGCAGGCCGCCGGCCACGTCGGCAAGATCCTGGTGCGCCCGCCCGTCCCCGGCACGCGCCGCCTGCCGGCCGCGGCGAAGACGCCCTTCGCCCCCGGCGACGGCGTCCAGCTGGTCGTCGGCGGTACCGGCGGCTTCGGTCTGGCGACCGCGCTCCACCTCGCCGACAAGGGCGCCCGCCGCATCGTCGTCGCCTCCCGCTCGGGTCGGCTCGAAGACGGCACGGCCGAGAAGGTCGCCGCACTCGCCGCCCGCGGCGTCGATTTCCGCGTCGAGACCGTCGATGCCGCCGATCTCGACGCGGTCGAGGCGCTGATCGCGCGCACCGCCCGCGACGTCGGGCCGATCTCCGGCGTCTGGCTGACCGCCATGGTGCTCGACGACGGCCTCCTCGCCGACCTCGATGCGACGCGGATCGACCGCGTCCTCGCCCCCAAGGTCGGCGGCGCCGTCAACCTCGACCGCGCCACCCGCGGCCAGCCGGTCGAGACCTTCGTGCTCTTCTCCTCGGCCGCGGCGCTGGTCGGCAGCCCCGGGCAATCTGCCTATGCCGCCGCCAACGCCTTCGTCGAGGGCCTCGCCCGCCGCCGCCGCGCCGAGGGCCTGCCGGCGCTCGCCGTCGCCTGGGGCGCCATCGCCGACGTCGGCGTGCTCGCCCGCGAAGGCGCGACCGCGGCGCGGCTCGAGCGCGTCACCGGCGTCGCCGGCTTCCGCGCCCGCGAGGCGCTCGCCCGGCTCGACGATCTCCTCGCCCGCGCCGACCGTTTCGACGATCCGGTCATCTGCTGCGCCGGCTTCCGCAAGGTCGGCGCTCTGCGCGATCTGGCACTGCTCGCCACCCCCGCCTTCGAGGACTTCCTGCGCGGCGACGGCGAGAGCGAGGAGGGCGAGACAGATCTCGCCACCCTGATCGACGGCAAGTCGGACGGCGAAGCGCTGAAGATCCTCTGCGACATCGTCGCCGGCGAGGTCGCCCGCATCCTGCGGTTGGCGCCGTCGGAGGTCGACGTCGGCCGGCCCCTCGACGAACTCGGCCTCGATTCGCTGATGGCGCTCGAGCTGCGCATGAACGTCGAGAGCCGCTTCGGCGTCGAGCTGCCGCTGGTCGCCATCACCTCGGTCAAGAACCTGCACGATCTCGCCCGCCGGCTGTTGCAGTCGCTGCGCGGCGGCGATACTCCCGAAGAGGGCCGTCTCGACGTCGGCGACGAGACCCTCGTCGCCATGCACGGCGGCGACGGCGAGGCCTTCGCCGGCCTCTCGGCCGAGATCGAGGCCCGTCGCAAGCGCCTGGAGGGGCGGACGTGACCAGCGAAGACGACCGCGGCCGGCTCTCCGGCGACCAGCGCGCCGCCATGCTCGCCGCCATGCGCCGCGGCTCGCCGCCGGCCGCGCGCCAGCGCGAGACCGCCCCGCCGCGCGGCAACTGGGACACGTCCTTCGTCTCCCTGCCCGGCTATCGCTCGATGACCACCCATCTCGTCGCCGGCGAGATGCTCGGCATCGCCAACCCGTTCCATCGCCTGCACGCGGGCCGCTCCGGCGCCCGTGCGACGATCGACGGCCGCGACTGCCTGAACTTCGCCTCCTACGACTATCTCGGCCTCAACGGTCACCCGAAGGTGACCGAGGCGGTGGGCGCCGCCGCCGCCGAATGGGGCACCTCGGTCTCCGCCAGCCGCCTGACGGCGGGCGAACGCCCCGCCCATCGCGAGCTCGAGCGCGAACTTGCCGCCGTCTACGACGCCGACGCCGCGCTGGTCTTCGTCTCCGGCCACGCCACCAACGTCTCGGCCATCGCCGCGCTGATCGGGCCGAAGGATCTGATCGTCCACGACGCGCTCGCCCACAATTCGATCGTCGTCGGTGCCGAGACCTCGCGCGCTCAGCGTCGCCTCTATCCCCACAACGACCTCGACGCACTCGAGCGCCTGCTCGAGGCCAACCGCCACAAGTTCGAGCGCTGCCTGATCGTCACCGAGGGCCTGTTCTCGATGGACGGCGACGGGCCCGACCTCGCCCGTCTGGTCGAGATCAAGGAACGCTGGGGCGCCTGGCTGATGGTCGACGAGGCCCATGCCCTCGGCGTCCTCGGCGCCACGGGCCGCGGCATCGCCGAACACGCGCACGTCGATCCCCGTCGTGTCGACATCTGGATGGGCACGCTGTCGAAGACGCTGGTCGGCTGCGGCGGCTACATCGCCGGCTCGACCGCGCTGATCGACTATCTGCGCTTCCATGCCCCCGGCATGGTCTATTCGGTCGGCATGCCGGTGCCGCTCGCCGTCGCCTCGCTGACGGCGCTGCGCCTGATGCGAGCCGAGCCCGAGCGCGTCGCGCGCCTCCAGACGGTCGCCCGCCGCTTCCTCGAACGCGCCCGTGCCGCGGGCCTCGACGTCGGCGAGAGCTGGGGCCATGCCGTGGTGCCGATCGTCGTCGGCGACAGCATCCGCACCGTCGTCCTCGCCGACCGGCTCTTCGCCCGCGGCGTCAACGCCTTCCCGATCATCCCGCCCGGCGTGCCCGAGCGCTCCGCCCGCCTGCGCTTCTTCCTTTCCGCCGCCCACACCGACGACGACGTCGATCGCGCCGTCGCCATGGTCGCCGAAGAACTCGGCCGGCTGGTCGAGGAAGGCGTCTCGGTCACCGCCCTCTCCGCCATGCTGAAGTGAGGCGACGGGCGCCGAACGCCCCCGCGTCGCTTCCTGTACGAACGTTCGTTCGGAGGGCTTGCGGACGGGCGCCGTCTCGGCGAACCTGACCGCCGCCGCCCTCGCGCCTCGATACCGGAGCATCAGAACCCGGAGCGCGGGATCGCGGCCGTCGAGGAACGCCGGGATGCCGACACCGCCCCGTCACACCGCCCATCGTCGCCCCTGGCGCGACGCCGATTTCGCGCCCGCACACGCGCCGGGCGCGCATTCCGCTGCGTCGCAACAGCCGACGCGGCGCCTCCTACGCAATCGCCCCGTGGTGCGCCGAAGCGGCCACCCCGCCCGGAGCCGGTGCGAAATTCGTCGCGCACCGGAGCCACGGCCCGCGCGGAACCCGTGGATTCGGGCTGAATTCCGCCTCGAATCGGCTTTGCCGGCGCCCCTTTCCAGGTGGTGCTCTCAAGGCACCGCCATGGACGAAAAAAAGCAATTGTGTGAAGGCCCCTGCCCTTTGTAGCGTCATGCCTACGCAAAGTGCAGTGCAGCGGCGGACGAAAGAGAAGCCGCCCCTGTCGAGGATGCCCCTGAGCGGGCGAGGAGGAGCGTTGAAGCCGTCCAAGACCCTGCCCGGCCGACGGTCGGAATTCGCGAGCGCCCCGACGCTCGTCACCTTCCAGAACGTCTCCAAGACCTATGACGGCCGCACCCACGTGGTGAAGGACCTCGATCTCGAGATCCGCAAGGGCGAGTTCCTGACCCTGCTCGGGCCGTCGGGTTCGGGCAAGACCACCTGTCTGATGATGCTCGCCGGCTTCGAGGTTCCGACCGGCGGCGAGATCTATCTCGGCGACTGGCCGCTCTCCCGCAAGCCGCCGCACGAGCGCGGCATCGGCATGGTGTTCCAGAACTATGCCCTGTTCCCGCACATGACGATCGCCGAGAACATCGCCTTCCCGCTCGAGGTCCGCGGCATGAGCCGCGCCGACGTCGAGGCGAAGGTGAAGCGCGCGCTCGACATGGTGCGCCTGCCCCACGTCGCCGAACGCAAGCCGGCGCAGCTCTCCGGCGGCCAGCAACAACGCATCGCGCTCGCCCGCGCCCTCGTCTTCGAGCCGGAGCTGGTGCTGATGGACGAACCGCTCGGCGCGCTCGACAAGCAGCTGCGCGAGCACATGCAGTACGAGATCCGCTCGCTGCACATGTCGCTGGGTCTGACCGTGGTCTACGTCACCCACGACCAGACCGAGGCGCTGACCATGTCGGACCGCATCGCCGTCTTCGCCGGCGGCCGCATCCGTCACCTCGCCGATCCGCGCACCCTCTACGAGGAGCCCGCCGACGGCCTCGTCGCCACCTTCGTCGGTGAATCGAACCGCTTCGACGGCACCATCGTCGGCCGCAAGGGCGAGAACGCCGTGGTCCGGACCGCCGGCGGCACGACGCTCGAGGCCTTCGCCGTCGACGTCGGCGAGAGCGGCCCCGCCGCCGTCATCGTCCGGCCCGAGAACGTCCGCATCGCCGACGGCACCGACGGGCTCGACGACGTGCTGACCGGCAAGGTGACCGACGTCGTCTATCACGGCGACCACCTCCAGGTGCACATCGCCGCCGAGGGCCTCGACGTCATCGCCAAGCAGCCGGCCCGCGACGTCGTCGCACCGGAGGTCGGCTCCGAGATCCGCTTCGGCTTCCTGACGCGCCACGCCCGGGCCTACGACCCGGACCGCACCGCGCAGTGATCCCCTTCCGGATCGCGCCCTCGCGATCCGGCGCATCCCCCGTCGCCGGCCCCGGCCTGCGGCACCACGACGAGACGCAACGCTCCGATCCAAACGGGAGAACACCATGAAGCGCAGTCATCTCTTCGCGGCCACCGCCGCAACCGTCCTGATCGCCGGCGCGGTGGCTCACGCCGCCGGTGGCAAGCTCGCCGTCGTCTCGTGGGGCGGTGCCTATCAGGATGCCCAGAAGATCATCTACTTCGAGCCCGCCAAGGCGGCCGGCATCGACCTGGTCGACGAGAGCTGGGACGGCGGCGTCGGCGTGCTGCGCGCCAAGGTCCAGGGCGGCAACGCCGGCTGGGACGTGGTCCAGGTCGAGAGCGACGAGCTCGAGATCGGCTGTGAGGAAGGCCTCTACGAGAAGCTCGACTTCGCCAAGATCGGCGGCAAGGACGCCTATCTGCCGGACGCCGTCCACAAGTGCGGCGTCGGCGCCATCCTCTACGACTTCGTCCTCGGCTACGACAAGGACAAGATCCCGGCCGACAAGGCGCCGAAGTCCTGGGCCGACTTCTTCGACACCAAGACCTGGCCGGGCAAGCGCGGCCTGCGCATGGGCGCCAAGACGACGCTCGAGATCGCGCTGATGGCCGACGGCGTCGCCGCCGACAAGGTCTACGAGGTCCTCAAGACCCCGGCCGGCGTCGACCGCGCCTTCAAGAAGCTCGACACCATCAAGAAGGACCTCGTGTTCTGGAAGTCGGGCGCCCAGCCGCCGCAGTTCCTCGCCTCCGGCGAAGTCGCCATGACGTCCGTCTACAACGGCCGCATCGACGCCGCCAACAAGAAGGACAAGCGCAACTTCGGCATCGTCTGGAACCAGGCGCTCTACACCCTCGACAGCTGGGTCATCCTCAAGGGCTCGCCGAACGTCGACGCCGCCTACAAGTTCCTGGCTCTCGCCGGCAAGCCGGAGAACCAGGCGAAGCTGCCGAACTACATCGCCTACGGCGTGACCGCCAAGGCCGCGACGCCGCTGATCGACCCGGCCGTGCTGCCGAACCTGCCGACCGCGCCGCAGAACCTCGCCTCGGCCAAGATGATCGACGTCGAGTTCTGGCTCGAGAACAACGACAAGCTCACCGAGCGCTTCAACAAGTGGGCCGCTCAGAACTGAGCGCCCTCGGATCGCGGCGGGGGAGTGTCCGCCGCGATCCACCCTTCCGGACGTTTCGGCCGTCCTCCGAAACGTCGCCACGATCTCCACCCTCCCCTCAGGGGAGGGTGGCCCGCAGGGCCGGGTGGGGTTCGACCTCGCCGCTCGGGAAACGTGGGCGTTGCAGTACCGAGGCTCCGCGAGAGCGGATGCCTTCGGCTTCACCCCACCCCTGCCCCACCCCTGAGGGGAGGGGAAAGAGCGGCACCGGCGCAAGAGACGTCCGGCGCATCGCTCACTGAGCCGACCGAAAACCGACGAGGGCGTCCGCGCCCTCCAAACGAACGAGCTTCGAGGGAAGTCCATGACCGACGTCACCGCCGCCGAACTGGACCTGCTGCGCGCCCACGCCCGCGCCGAGCGCGGTCGTCGCTGGACCGCCTTCTTCCTCGTGGCGCCGCTCCTGGTCTTCCTCGTCTTCACCTTCCTGATCCCGATCTTCGACATGCTGCGTCGATCGGTGATGGACGGCGACGTCGCCTCGGTCTGGCCCAACACCGTCCAGATCACCCGCGCCTGGGACGGCAAGGGCGAACCGCCCGCGACCCTGTGGCCGGCGCTCGCCGCCGACATCAAGTCGTCCGCTGCCGCCGACACAGTCGCGATGGCGGCCCGCCGCCTCAACTATGCCGTCGACGGCGGCCGCACGCTGGTGATGAAGGCCGCCCGCCGCATCTCCAAGCTCGACGCGGCGCCGAACGGCGATTGGCGCGCCGTCTTCGTCGAACTCGACGAGAAGTGGGTCGCGCCCGAGACGCTGACGGCGCTGCGCCGCGCCTCCGGCCCCCTGACCGACTACTACCTCCTCGCCTCGCTCGACCTGCGCAAGTCCGACAGCGGCTCGATCACCGCGGTGCCGGAGAAGGAAGCGATCTATCGCACGGTCCTGTGGCGCACCTTCTCCGTGTCGGGCGCGGTGACGCTCTTCGCCCTGCTGATCGGCTACCCTTACGCCTACCTCATGACGCGCGCCTCGAAGACCACGGCCGCGGTGATGACGGTCTTCGTGCTGCTGCCCTTCTGGACCTCGCTCCTGGTGCGCACCGCCGCCTGGATCGTGCTCCTGCAGGAGAACGGCATCGTCAACCAGTTCCTGATGTGGCTCCACCTGATCGACCACCCGATGCGGCTGATCTTCAACCGGATCGGCGTCGTCGTGGCGATGACCCACGTGCTGCTGCCCTTCATGGTGCTGCCGCTCGCCGCCGTGATGAAGGGCATCCGCCCGGAGACGGTGCGCGCCGCTCGCTCGCTCGGCGCCACGCCCTTCACCGCCTTCCGCCGCATCTACTTCCCGCAGTCGCTGCCGGGCGTGGCGGCGGGTGCGCTGCTCGTCTTCATCTCGGCCATCGGCTACTACATCACGCCCGCCCTGGTCGGCGGCGCCGACGACCAGATGCTCTCCTGGTTCATCGCCTTCTTCGTCAACGACACGATCAACTGGGGTCTCGCCGCCGCGCTCGGCGTGGTGCTGCTCGTCTGCACCACCGTGCTCTCGGTCGTCTACGCCAAGATCGTCACCCGCCGCGCCTGAGGAGGAGCCGATGTCTCAGAACCACATGCCCCTCACCGCGACCGAACGCCTCTCCGGCTGGGCACTGGCGATCTTCGCGACGCTCACCGCGATCTTCCTGATCGCGCCGATCCTGGCGATCCTGCCGCTCGGCTTCTCCGACGGCGAGTTCCTCGTCTATCCGATCCGCGGCTTCTCGATGAAGTGGCTCGATGCCTTCTTCGCCTCGGAGAAATGGGCGGTCGCGGTCAAGAACTCGTTCCTGATCGGCGCGCTGTCGGCGGCGCTCTCGACCGTGCTCGGCACCATGGCCGCGGTCGGCCTCGCCCGCACCGACTTCTGGGGCAAGAAGCTGATCACCGGCCTGGTGCTGTCGCCGCTGGTCGTGCCGATCGTCATCTATGCCGTCGGCCTCTACTTCTTCTTCGCGCCGCTCGGCCTGACCCAGTCCTATCTCGGCATCGTGCTGGCGCACGCCGCGCTCGGCAGCCCCTTCGTCGTCGTGACCGTCGGCGCTTCACTGTCGAACTTCGACCACAACCTGATGCGCGCGGCCGCCAGCCTCGGCGCCCCGCCGCTCCTCGCCTTCCGCCGTGTGATGCTGCCGCTGGTGCTGCCCGGCGTCGTCACCGGTGCGCTCTTCGCCTTCGCCGCGTCCTTCGACGAGGTGGTGACGGTGCTCTTCCTCGCCTCGCCCGAACAGCGCACCATCCCGCGTGAGATGTTCTCGGGTCTGCGCGAGAGCCTGTCGCCGATCATCGCCGCGGCGTCCGCCGTGATGATCGCCACGGCCATCGTGCTGCTGGCCGCGGTGAAGTGGCTGGAGCGTCGGACGGAGCGCATGCGCTCGAGCCTGTGAGAGCGTCGCGGGGGCGTCAGTCCCCCGCGCCCTCGCCGCCGCGGGTCTCGTCGACCGAGCGGGCGAGCCAGGCGCGGAAACGCGAGACGACGGGGTCGTTCCAGCGCGCTTCCGGCGCCACGAACCAGTAGTTCCCCATCGACACGTCGGTCTCGAGCAACTCGATCAGCCGGCCGGTCTGGATGTCGTCGGCCGCCTGCAGCCGCGTCGCCAGCGCCACGCCCTGCCCCGCCACCGCCGCGTCGAGCGCCGAGGAGGCGTACCACAGGCGCGGGCCGGCGAGATCGCCGGGCGGGCGATGACCGGCGAGTTCGAACCACTGCCGCCACTGATCGCGGCTCTCCTCGTGGATCAGCGTGACCTTCGTCAGGTCCTCGAGGCTCTCGATCGGCGGGTGGGCGGCGATCCAGTTGGGGCTCGCCACGGGGAAGAGCCGCGAGCGCTCGAGCAGTTCCGACCGCGCCGCCGCGGTGGATTCGGCGCCGTAGGCGATCTCGCCGTCGGCTTCGTAATGGGCGAAGTTCGGCCGCTCCTTGGTGGCGCGCAGCACGATCTCGACGCCCGGCAGCGCCTCCTGCAGCCCGACGAGCCGCGGCGCCAGCCAGCGCGCGGCGAGGCCCGGCACGCACCACACCCGGAAGAGCCCGCGCGCCGTCGACGGCCGCAGCTCCGCCGTGGCGGAGGCGATCAGATCGAAGGCGCTGGAGACGGAACGCAGGAAGATGCGCCCCTCTTCGGTCAACTGGATGCCGCGCGGGCTGCGTTCGACCAGTCGCGCCCCGAACCAGGCCTCGAGATTGCGCACGTGGCGCGAGACGACCGTGTGGCAGACCGCCAGTTCGTCCGCCGCCTTGCGCATCGACGACAGCCGCCCGACCGCCTCGAAGGCACGCACCATCGACAGGGGCGGCAGCTGCCGTCTCGTGCCCGTCGTCGCGTCCTGCTTCATGGCAACGATCTCCCGATCGACCCGCGGCCGAAGCGACGGCTCAGAATGCCCCCGCCCGCGCGCCGAGCGTCCTGAGATACGCCCCGTAGGCGCTCTTGCCCAGCGCGTCGGCGAGACGGTCCAGACCGGCGGCGTCGATGAAGCCCATGCGATAGGCGATTTCCTCGGGGCAGGCGATCTTGAAGCCCTGCCGCTTCTCCAGCGTGCGGACGAATTCCGCCGCCTCGATCAGGCTGTCCGGCGTGCCGGTGTCGAGCCAGGCGTAGCCGCGACCCATCATCTCGACCGAGAGCTGACCGCGCTCGAGATAGACGCGGTTGACGTCGGTGATCTCGAGCTCGCCGCGCGCCGAGGGCTTCATGTTCGCGGCGATGTCGACCACCGTCTCGTCGTAGAAATAGAGCCCGGTCACCGCCCAGTTGGACTTCGGCACCGCCGGCTTCTCCTCGATCGACAGCGCCTTCATGTCGCGATCGAACTCGACGACGCCGTAACGTTCCGGATCGGTGACGTGATAGGCGAAGACCGTCGCGCCGCTCGTCCGCGCCACCGCGCGCTCGAGCAACACCGGCAGGCCGTGGCCGTAGAAGATGTTGTCGCCGAGGATCAGGCAGGACGGCCCACCGGCGACGAAGTCGGCGCCGATCGTATAGGCCTGGGCGAGGCCGCCCGGGTTCGGCTGGACGCGGTAGGAGAGCGACAGGCCCCACTGCGAACCGTCGCCGAGCAGGCGCTCGAAGTTCGGCAGATCGGTCGGCGTCGAGATGATCAGGATCTCGCGGATGCCGGCGAGCATCAGCACCGAGAGCGGATAGTAGATCATCGGCTTGTCGTAGACCGGCATCAGCTGCTTCGACGTGACCAGCGTCATCGGGTGAAGCCGCGTGCCGGCGCCGCCGGCGAGGATGATGCCCTTCATGATCAAGCCACTCCTTCGGACGCCGCGCGCCGCGGCCCCTCGAGCCTGTCGAGTACCAGTTCGAGCGAGCCCCGCCAATCGGGCAGGACGACGCCGTGGACGTCGGCGAGCTTCGACGATTCGAGCCGCGACCGCGCCGGCCGCTTCGCAGGCGTCGGATAGGCCTTGGTCGGAATACGGTCGACCGCCGGCACCTTCAGCCCGCGTGCGGCGGCGCCTTCGAAGATCGCCTCGGCGAAATCCGCCCACGAGGCATCCGGCCCGCCGGCCCCCATGTGGAAGACGCCCTCGAGCGCAGCGTCTTCCGGCCGCGCGACGAGATTGGCCGCGATCGCCAGGATGCCGTCGGCGATGTCGAAGGCCGAGGTCGGTGCGCCGATCTGATCGGCGACGACGCCGAGCCGGTCGCGGGTCTCGGCGAGCCGCAGCATCGTCTTGACGAAATTCGCCCCGAAGGGCGAATGCACCCAGGCGATGCGCAAGACCACCGCCCGCGCGCCCGATCCGAGCACGGCTTCCTCGCCCGCGAGCTTCGAGGCGCCGTAGACGCCGAGCGGCGCCACCGGGTCGGTCTCGACCCATGCGGTCGGCTTCGACCCGTCGAAGACGTAGTCGGTCGAGAGATGGATCACCGGCACGCCGAGCGCGGCCGCGGCCTTCGCCACGCGGCCCGCACCGCGACCGTTGATGGCGAACGCCAGATCCGCCTCGCTCTCCGCCTTGTCGACGGCCGTGTGTGCCGCCGCCGAGACGATCACGTCGGGCTTTGCTCCCGCGAAGACCGCCGTCGCGTCGCCGTCCTCGGCGAGATCGAGTTCCGGACGGCCGACCGCGATCACCGTGTGCCCCGCCGCCGCCGCCCGCTCGATCAGCGCCGTCGCGACCTGTCCGTTCCGGCCCGTCACCGCGATCCGCATGGGCTCACTTCGCTCCGGTCAGCACGCCGAGCCGTTCGCCGGCATAGACCTTGTCGCGCAGCGGGCGCCACCAGGCCTCGTTGTCGAGATACCAGCGCACCGTCTTCTCGATGCCGCTCTCGAAGTTCTCCTGCGCCTTCCAGCCCAGTTCGGTCTCGAGCTTGGTCGCGTCGATCGCATAGCGCGCGTCGTGGCCGGGGCGATCGGTGACGAAGGTGATGAGGTCGGCGTGCGGGTGGTTCTTCGGCGCCAGCCGATCGAGGATCGCGCAGACGGTCCGGACCACGTCGATGTTCTTGCGCTCGTTGCGGCCGCCGACGTTGTAGGTCTCGCCGAGCCGGCCCTTCGAGGCGATCAGATGCAGCGCCCGGGCGTGATCCTCGACATAGAGCCAGTCGCGGATGTTGGAGCCGTCGCCGTAGACCGGCAGCGGCTTGCCGTGCATCGCGTTGAGGATCACGAGCGGGATCAGCTTCTCGGGGAAGTGATAGGGGCCGTAGTTGTTCGAGCAGTTGGAGACGACGGTCGGCAACCCGTAGGTCCGCCCCCAGGCGATCGCCAGATGATCCGACGCCGCCTTCGACGCCGAATAGGGCGAGGACGGATCGTAGGGCGTCGTCTCGGTGAAGAGCCCCTCGGCGCCGAGCGAGCCGTAGACCTCGTCGGTCGAGACGTGGAGGAAGCGGAAGTCGCGCTTTGCATCCCCCTCGAGCCCGTTCCAGAAATGGCGGGCGCTCTCGAGCAGGGTGAAGGTGCCCATCACGTTGGTGGTGACGAAGTCCGCCGCCCCGGTGATCGAACGATCGACGTGGCTCTCGGCGGCGAGATGATAGATCCGGTCGGGCCGAAAGCTCGCAAAGACCGCGTCGACCGCGGCGCGATCACAGATGTCGGCCTGGACGAAGCGATGGTTCGCGTGAGCCTCGACGGCGGCGAGGTTCCCGAGGTTGCCGGCATAGGTCAGCTTGTCGAGGGTCAGAACCTCGGCGCCGACCTCGGTGACCAGATGGCGCACCAGCGCCGACCCGATGAAGCCCGCCCCACCCGTCACCACGATCCGCATGAGAAACTCCCGATTGTCCGAAGGCAGGATGAAGGCGTCAGGCGAAGACGGTCCCGAGGTCGGCGAGCCGCGGCTGCACCCGATCCTTCGGCGACAGCACGGCCTCCGCCGCCGCGACCGGCCATTGGATGCCGAGCGCCGGATCGTCGAAGGCGAGCCCGCGATCGTGCTCGGGGCTGTAATAGTCGGTCACCAGATAGGCGATCTCACAGTCGTCCTCGAGCGTGCAGAAACCGTGGGCGAAACCCGCCGGGATCCACAGCTGACGGCCGTTCTCGGCCGAGAGTTCGAGCGTCGTGTGCTGCCCGAAGGTCGGCGACGAAGCGCGCAGATCGACCGCGACGTCGAGCACGCGCCCGCGCGGGCAGCGCACGAGCTTGCCCTGCGCCCGCGGTTCCAGCTGGAAATGCAGGCCGCGAACCGTGCCCTTCGGCTTCGAATAGGACTGATTGTGCTGGACGAAGCTCACGTCGGCGACCTTCGCGCGGAAGAGATCGTCGCGAAACACTTCCGAGAACCAGCCGCGCGCGTCGCCATGACGCTTCGGCGTGATCGCCACCAACCCGGCCGGCTCGAGGAACGAGAATTCCATGGGCCATTTCCCCCGCGTGCCGCAGCACCTTTCGGCCACCGGCGTCTCGAGCCCCTGTCTAGTGCAGGTCGGGCGACCGGCGCAACCCGTCGCTCGCGGCCCTCACGCCTCCGCACCGAGGCGGCTCGCCACCAGATCGCCGATCGCCAGCGACGAGGTCAGGCCCGGGCTCTCGATGCCGAGGAGCACGGCAAGCCCGGCGATGCCGTGATCGGCCGCCGTCTCGATCCGGAAGTCGGCCGCCGGTTCCCCCGGCCCCGACAGTTTCGGACGCACGCCGGAATAGTCCGGCACCAGTGCGCCGTCGGGAAGGCCCGGCCAGTAGCGGCGGATGGCGGCATAGAAGGTCTCGCCGCGCACCGGATCGACCGCGAAGTCGACCGCGTCGGCGTCGTCGCCCGAAAGCCATTCGACGTCGGGGCCGAAGCGCATCCGCCCGTCGAGCGCCAGCGTGAGGTGCGTGCCCAGCCCACCGTCGACCGGCGCCGGATAGATCAGCCGCGAGAACACCGGCTTGCCCGGATAGGAGAAGTAGGAGCCCTTGGCGAGGCGGAGCTTCGGCCGCCCCGGCGCCGCGACCCCGTCGAGCCGCGCCAGCACCGCGTGGCTCCACGGCCCGGCGGCGACCACCAGCGTCGTCGCCCGGACCGGCATCGCCGCGCCCTCGACGACGAAGTCGAGATCGAACGTCCCGTCCACGGCCCGCCCGCCGACGAAGTCGTGGCCGAGGAGCACCGCGCCGCCGCCCGCCTCGACGTCGCCCTGGAGCGCCAGCATGAACTGATGGGTGTCGAGGATGCCGGTCTCGGCGACCTCGAGGGCGGCGACCGCGTGGAGCTTCGGCTCGAGCGCGGCGACCGCCGCCCGGTCGAGCAGCCGGGTGTTCTCCACCCCGTTCTCGACCGCTCGCCGACCGATCCCCTCGATCGCCGCGATCTCGGCCTCGCTCGTCGCCACGACCAGCTTGCCGCATTTCCTGTGGCCGATGCCGCGCGCCTCGCAGAAGGCGTAGATCCGCCGGCGCCCCTCGACGCAGAGCCGATGCTTCAGGCTGCCGGTCGGGTAATAGATGCCGGAATGGATCACCTCGCTGTTGCGCGAGGAGATGCCGCACCCGATGATCGGCCCGCGCTCGAAGACGAAGACCTCGCGACCGCGTCGCGCCAGATCCGCCGCGATCGCCAAGCCGACGACGCCGCCGCCGATCACCGCGACGTCGATCTCCGTGCGCTCCGTCATCGGGACCCCCGCTGGCTCAGGCGTCGAGATTGGCGGTGAGCGCATTCTCGGTGATGAAGTCGCGGCGCGGCTCGACCTCGTCGCCCATCAGGCGGGTGAAGATCTCGCCGGCGTCGTCGGCTTCCTTGACGCGGACCTGGAGGAGCGAGCGGATGTTGGGATCGAGCGTCGTCTCCCACAGCTGCTCCGGGTTCATCTCGCCGAGACCCTTGTAGCGCTGCATGGCGATGCCCTTGCGACCCTGGGCGAAGACGGCGTCGAGCAGCTCGCCCGGACCGTGGACGACGGTCGTCGTCTCCTTGCGGCGCAGATGCGCCGGCCGGCCGAAGATCTCGGAGAGGCGGGCGGCATGGCCGTCGAGCTTGCGCGCGTCGAGCGAGCCGATCAGGCCGGCGTCGAGCGTACGGGTCTCGGCGACGCCGCGCAGCGTCCGCGTCACGACGATGCCACCGTCCTCGCCGACATGGCCCGACCAGCCCTGCTCGTAGGCGTCCGCCAGCACGTCGAGCCGCTCGGCGAGGCGCGTCGCGGCGGCCTCGGCCTTGGCGCGGTCGTCGAGCAGCGCCTTCGACAGCGCACCGGCGATCGCCGCCTGTTCGACGATGAACGGCAGATAGCGATGGTGCAGATTGTCGACGAGACTGCGGATCTGCCGCGCCTCCTCGATCAGGCCCTTGAGGTCGAGGCCGGCGATCTCCTCGCCGGACGCCAGCACCAGACGGGTGTCCTCGAGGCCCTGGTCGATCAGATAGTCCTCGAAGGCCTTCTGATCCTTCAGGTACTGCTCGGACTTGCCGCGCGTCACCTTGTAGAGCGGCGGCTGGGCGATGTAGAGATAGCCGCGGTCGATCAGTTCCGGCATCTGCCGATAGAAGAACGTCAAGAGCAGCGTGCGAATGTGCGCGCCGTCGACGTCCGCGTCGGTCATGATGATGATCTTGTGATAGCGGATCTTGTCGACGTTGAACTCGTCGGCGCCGATGCCGGTGCCGAGCGCGGTGATCAGCGTGCCGATCTGCTCCGACGACAGCATGCGGTCGAAACGCGCGCGTTCGACGTTGAGGATCTTGCCGCGCAGCGGCAGCACCGCCTGGTTCTCGCGGTTGCGGCCCTGCTTGGCGGAGCCACCGGCCGAGTCACCCTCGACGATGAAGAGTTCGGACTTGGCCGGATCCTTCTCGGAACAATCAGCGAGCTTGCCCGGCAGCGAGGCGACGTCGAGCACGCCCTTGCGGCGGGTGAGTTCGCGCGCACGCCGCGCCGCGTCGCGCGCCGCCGCCGCCTCGATCACCTTGCCGACGACCGTGCGGGCCTCGGAGGGATGTTCCTCGAACCAGGTCGACAGCGCCTCGTTGAGCAGGTTCTCGACGACGGGACGGACTTCCGAGGAGACCAGCTTGTCCTTGGTCTGCGACGAGAACTTCGGGTCCGGCACCTTGACGGAGAGGACGCAGGTGAGACCCTCGCGGCAGTCTTCGCCCGAGAGCGAGACCTTTTCCTTCTTCATCAGGCCGGAGGCGTCGGCATAGCCGGTCACCTGACGGGTCAGCGAGGCGCGGAAGCCGGCGAGATGGGTGCCGCCGTCGCGCTGCGGGATGTTGTTGGTGAAGCACAGCGTCTGCTCGTGGTAGCTGTCGTTCCACCACATCGCGCATTCGACGGTGATGCCGTCCTTCTCGCTCTTGGTGTAGAGCGGCGCCGGCACGACGGCCTTCTTGGCGCGATCGAGGTACTTCACGAATTCGACCAGACCGCCCTCGTAGTGCAGCTTCTGCACCACGGTCTCCGGTCCGCGCCGGTCCTCGAGCGTGATGTTGACGCCCGAATTCAGGAACGCCAGCTCGCGCAGGCGATGCTCCAGCGTGGCGAAATCGAAGTCGGTCTTGGTGAAGGTCTCCGACGACGGCAGGAAGGTCACCTCGGTGCCGCGGCGCCCGGGCGCCGGGCCGACCACCTTGAGATCCTCGTCCGGCACGCCGTGGCGGAACACCATGTGGTGCTCCTTGTCGTCGCGCCAGATGCGCAGGTCGAGCTGGACGGAGAGCGCGTTGACCACCGAGACGCCGACGCCGTGCAGACCGCCCGAGACCTTGTAGGAATTCTGGTCGAACTTACCGCCGGCGTGCAGCTGCGTCATGATGACGTTGGCCGCCGAAACGCCCTCTTCGTGATGGATGTCGGTCGGGATGCCGCGACCGTCGTCGCGCACCGTCACCGAGCCGTCGGCGTTGAGGCCGACGTAGACCTCCGTCGCCCAGCCCGCCAGCGCCTCGTCGATGGCGTTGTCGACCACCTCGTAGACCATGTGGTGCAGGCCCGAGCCGTCGTCGGTGTCGCCGATGTACATGCCGGGGCGTTTGCGGACCGCATCGAGACCCTTCAGCACCTTGATGGAATCGGCGCCGTATTCGTCCGCGCCGTTCTTGGAACGGCCGTCGTCTCGGATGTCGCTCATGGGTCCTGGGTCACTTTCTTCGAGGTCGTGCGGAGAGATCTTCTACCCGCTCGCGCGCGCACGTTCAAACGCCCTGCGAGGGCGCGAAATGAGCTTGTGGATTCAACGGGTTGATTCCGGCCGAAAGATGACCCCCGGGCCCTCTCTCGTCGGCGAATCGCTTCTCTCTCAGCGCGTCGCCACCGCGACCGCCGCGCCGACCATCATCGTGCCCGCCGTGCGGTCGAGAATACGCCGTGCGCCGGCGTCGCGGAAGAAGCCGCGTGCCTTGGCGGCGAGCCCGGCATAGACCGCCCCGACGATCGCCAGATCGACGAAGACGATCGCCGCGAGTTCGAGGAAGCCGACCGGCGTGAGCCGTCCCAGATCGATCACGGACGGCAGCAGCGCCATGTAGAAGACGATGGTCTTGGGATTGCCGAGCGTCAGCACCAGCCCGCCGATCGTCACCCGCAGGAACGAGCGCTGCGCGCCCCTCTCCGCCGAAACCTCGTCGGCCTGCGGCTTCGCCGTCCACAGCTGGAAGGCGAGGAAGACGAGATAGGCCGCACCCGCCCACTTCACGACGGTGAAGACGGTCTCGAACGTGTTGGCGAGCGCCGCGAGGCCGAGAGCGGCGCAGGCGAGGAAGGTCAGATCGCCGAGGATCATGCCGAGCACCAGCGGCAGCGTACCGCGAAACCCGACCGCCAGCGCCCGCGCCACCACGGCCGTCATGCCGGGCCCCGGCAGGAAGGCGGCGATCGTCAACGCTATGGTGAAGGCGAGAAGGGTGGTCGGTTCCATGCGGGCATCCTCGGCTCGGGGGAGGCGGATGGTGCGCCGAGACGCGCGATCGTGCAAGGCGATGCCGTGCCCTTCCCTCGCCTCTCCGAAAACGAAGACGGCGGCCCAAAGGCCGCCGTCGTCTTTCATCCGGTCTCGAGGCTCACGCCTCGAGGATCGACAGGCTCACGCCTTGAGGATCGACAGACCCGCGTAGCGCGCGGCGTCGCCGAGCTGTTCCTCGATGCGGAGCAGCTGGTTGTACTTGGCGAGCCGGTCCGAACGGGCGAGCGAGCCGGTCTTGATCTGTCCGCAGTTGGTCGCGACCGCCAGATCCGCAATGGTCGAATCCTCGGTCTCGCCCGAGCGATGCGACATCACCGCGGTGTAGCCGGCCTTGTGCGCCATCTCGACCGCCTCGAGCGTCTCGGTCAGCGAGCCGATCTGGTTGACCTTGACCAGGATCGAGTTGGCCGTGCCCGACTTGATGCCCTGGGCGAGACGCGTGGAGTTCGTCACGAACAGATCGTCGCCGACCAGCTGCACCTTGTCGCCGATCAGGTCGGTCAGATACTTCCAGCCCTCCCAGTCGTCCTCGGCCATGCCGTCTTCGATCGAGATGATCGGATAGGCGGCGGCGAGCTTGGCGAGATACTTGGCCTGGGCCTTGGAATCGCGGGTCTTCTTCTCGCCTTCGTAGACGTACTTGCCGTCCTTGAAGAACTCGGTCGAGGCGCAGTCGGCGGCGAGGTACACGTCCTTGCCCGGCGCGTAGCCGGCCTTCTCGATCGCCGCCATGACAAAGTCGAGTGCCGCTTCCGCCGACTTCAGGTTCGGCGCGAAGCCGCCCTCGTCGCCGACGTTGGTGTTGTGACCGGCCTTCTTCAGCTCGCTCTTCAGCGTGTGGAAGATCTCGGCGCCGGCGCGCAGACCCTCGGCGAAGGTCGGCAGACCCGCCGGCATGATCATGAATTCCTGGAAGTCGATCGGATTGTCGGCATGCACGCCGCCGTTGATGATGTTCATCATCGGCACCGGCAGGACGCGGGCGTTGGGGCCGCCGACGTAGCGGTAGAGCGGCAGACCGGCCGCTTCCGCCGCCGCCTTGGCCACCGCCAGCGACACGCCGAGGATGGCGTTGGCGCCGAGACGGGCCTTGTTGGACGTGCCGTCGAGCTCGATCATCGCGGTGTCGATGGCGATCTGGTCCTCGGCCTCCCAGCCGACGATCGTCTCGGCGAGCTCGCCGTTGACCGCTTCGACGGCCTTGAGCACGCCCTTGCCGAGATAGACCGACTTGTCGCCGTCGCGCAGTTCGACCGCCTCGTGGGCACCGGTGGAGGCGCCCGACGGAACGGCGGCGCGGCCGAAGGAGCCGTCTTCGAGGACGACGTCCACCTCGACGGTGGGATTGCCGCGGCTGTCGAGAATCTGGCGCGCCGAAATGTCGACGATGGTGGTCATGTGAATCTCCCTGGAAAGGACGCCCGACCGGGCGAGGTGTCACGCGGTCATCAGACCGCGACTGCGGAAGACGTCTCGCACGCGCTCTGTGAGCTCGTGTGACGGCGGTTCTGTGTCGGCGAGCGAATAGGGGATCCCCTCGGCCTGCCACTTGAACTCGCCCAGCTTGTGGAAGGGCAGCACGTCGACCCGCTCGACGTTGCCGAGCCCGGCGGAGAAGGTCGCCAGCCCCTCGATCTCGTCGAACTTGTCGGTCAGCCCCGGTACCAGCACGTAACGCAGCCAGACGGGCTTGGCCATCGCCGCCAGCCGGCGGGCGAAGGCGAGCGTCGGCTCCAGCGCCACGCCGGTCAGATCCTGATAGGTCTCTTCCGAGAAGGCCTTGATGTCGAGCAGCACCAGATCGACGTCGGCGAGCAGGTCGTCGGTCGCATGGGCGCCGAGGAAACCCGCCGTGTCGAGCGCGGTGTGGAGGCCCATCTCCTTGGCGCCGCGCAGGATGGCGTGGGTGAAGTCGGGCTGCACCAGCGGCTCGCCGCCGGACAGCGTCAGACCGCCCTTGGCGTGGATCAGGAACTTGGCATAGCGGGCGAGCTCGTCGAGCACCTCCTTGGAGGTGGTCGGACGGCCGTGGTGCATGTGCCAGCTGTCGGGATTGTGGCAGTAGCGGCAGCGGAGCAGACAGCCCGCCAGAAACAGCACGTGGCGGATGCCCGGACCGTCGACGGCACCGCCGGTTTCGGTCGAGTGGATCCAACCACGGATCGCCGGGCGCTTCGCGCGCAGGCCCGAAGGCTTGCGCGCGGAGCTTTCCCAACCGGCGGTGGGGCGATCAGTTGAGTCCATGGAACGTCCGCGAGATGACGTCGAGCTGCTGCTCGCGCGTCAGCTTGACGAAGTTCACGGCATAGCCGGACACGCGAATGGTCAGCTGCGGATACTTCTCGGGATGATCCATCGCGTCCATCAGCGTCTCGCGATCGAAGACGTTGACGTTGATGTGATGGCCGCCCTGGAAGAAGTAGCCGTCGAGGAGACCGGTGATGTTGTCGATCCGGCTCTGCTCGTCGTTGCCGAGCGCCGAGGGAACGATGGTGAAGGTGTAGGAGATGCCGTCCTGCGAGTGTTCGTAGGGCAGCTTCGCCACCGACGCCATCGAGGCGACCGGACCCAGCGCGTCACGACCGTGCATCGGGTTGGCACCCGGCGCGAAGGGCTCGCCGGCGCGACGACCGTCCGGCGTGTTGCCGGTCTTCTTGCCGTAGACCACGTTGGAGGTGATCGTCAGCACCGACTGCGTCGGCATCGCGTTGCGATAGGTCTTCTGCTTGCGGATGCAGTTCATGAAGGTCTCGACCAGCCACACGGCGATCTCGTCGACCCGGTCGTCGTTGTTGCCGAAGGCCGGCCATTCGCCTTCCCGCTCGAAGTCGACGGCGATGCCGCGCTCGTCACGGATCGGCTTGACCTTGGCGTACTTGATCGCCGAGAGGCTGTCGGCGGCGACCGACAGGCCGGCGATGCCGCAGGCCATGGTGCGCAGGATGTCGCGATCGTGCAGCGCCATCTCGATCCGCTCGTACATGTACTTGTCATGCATGTAGTGAATCGAGTTCAGCGCGCCGACGTAGACCTTGGCGAGCCATTCCATCATCGGCACGAGCTTCGCCTTGACGTCGTCGAAGTCGAGCACGTCGCCGCTGACCGCCGCGAAGGTCGGACCGACCTGTTCGCCCGACTTCTCGTCACGGCCGCCGTTGATCGCGTAGAGCAGCGTCTTGGCGAGGTTGGCGCGGGCACCGAAGAACTGCATCTGCTTGCCGATCCGCATGGCGGAGACGCAGCAGGCGATGCCGTAGTCGTCGCCCCAGTAGGGACGCATCAGGTCGTCGTTCTCGTACTGGATCGACGAGGTGTCGATCGAGGTCTTGGCGCAATAGTCCTTGAAGCCCTGCGGCAGCTTCTCCGACCACAGAACCGTCAGGTTCGGCTCCGGCGCCGGGCCGAGGGTGGTCAGCGTGTGCAGGAAGCGGAAGGACGAACGGGTGACGAGCGGACGGCCGTCGAGGCCCATGCCGCCGATCGATTCCGTCACCCAGGTGGGATCGCCCGAGAACAGCTGGTCGTATTCCGGCGTGCGCAGGAAGCGGACGATGCGCAGCTTCATCACGAAATGGTCGATCAGCTCCTGGGCGCCGGCCTCGTCGAGCACGCCTTCGTCGAGATCACGCTCGATGTAGACGTCGAGGAAGGACGACACGCGGCCGAGCGACATGGCGGCGCCGTTCGCCTCCTTGACCGCCGCCAGATAGGCGAAATAGGTCCACTGCACCGCTTCGCGGGCGTTCTCGGCCGGACGCGAGACGTCGCAGCCGTATTTCGCCGCCATCGCGACGAGTTCCTTCAGCGCGCGGATCTGCTCGGCGATCTCCTCGCGCAGACGCAGCACGTCCTCGGACAGCACGTCGAGTTCGAGGCTCGCACCTTGCGCCTTCTTGTCCTCGATCAGGCGGGCGACGCCGTAGAGCGCGACGCGGCGATAGTCGCCGATGATGCGACCGCGGCCGTAGGCGTCCGGCAGGCCGGTGATGACGCCCGACTTGCGGCACTTCAGCGCCTCAGGGGTGTAGACGTCGAAGACGCCGTCGTTGTGGCTCTTGCGGACGTTCGGAAACACCTCCGCGAGCCAGGGCTGACCCTGGAAGCCATAGGCTTCGAGGCCGTTCTTGACCATGCGCCAGCCGCCGAACGGCATGATCGCGCGCTTCAGCGGCGCATCGGTCTGCAGGCCTACGATCTGCTCGAGGTCACGGTCGATGTAGCCGGCACCGTGGCTGACGATCGAGGAGATCACCGAACCGTCGACGTCGAGAACGCCGCCCTTGGCGCGCTCGGCGGCGAGGACTTCCTTGAGCTTCGTCCACAGCGCCTCGGTGCGCGCGGTCGCCGGCGCGAGGAAGCTCGCGTCGCCCTCGTAGGGCAGGACGTTGCGCTGGATGAAGTCGCGCACGTCGATCGCCCGGCTCCAGGAACCGGGCACGAAACCCCGCCAGGGGTCGACCCGGTCGGTGGTGGTTGCATCGGCGACGTCGCGAGAATGGATGTTCATGGTCCCGAACCTCGTTTCGGCGTTCGCCCTCTCCTGAGGCGACCGCACTGGCTCCCTGTCGACTTTCATCCTAATACTTTCGGACTAAAGTCATCATACGTGTTGTCCCGTGATCGTGATGCAGGCGAACATGCCCGTCATGCATCATGCGCCGACCGTGGCGATCCTCAAGACATTCGTCGAGCCGGTGACGCCGTCGCCGGCCGTCACCACGATCAGGTCGCCGTCACGCGCGATTCCCTCGGCCTTCACCGCTGCCACGGCGGCATCGATCTTGGCCCGGAACCCGTCCGGCACCGTCGCGACCACCGAGTGGACGCCGTAGGCGAGCATCATACGCCGAGATATGGCGATCGAACGAGCAAAACACAGGATCGGCACGTCGGGACGTTCGCGCGACGCCCGCAGCGTCGTCGAACCCGACGTCGTGTAGGTGACGATCGCCGCCGCGCCGATCGCCTGGGCGACGCCGTGCGCCGCCACGGTGATGGCGTCGGAGGGCGAGGCCCGTTCGACGTCGCGGTGCTGGGCATCGATCATCTGGCGATGGGCGGGATCGCGCTCGACCCGCTCGGCGATGCGATTCATGATCGTCACCGCCTCGATCGGATAGGCACCCGCCGCCGTCTCGGCCGACAGCATCACCGCGTCGGCACCGTCGAAGATGGCGGTGGCGACGTCGGAGGCCTCGGCGCGGGTCGGCGCCGGTGCGGTGATCATCGATTCCAGCATCTGGGTGGCGACGATCACCGGCTTGCCGGCGCGGCGCGCCTCGCGGACGATCCGCTTCTGCAGGCCCGGCACGTCCTCGGGCGGCATTTCCACGCCGAGGTCGCCGCGCGCCACCATGATGCCGTCGCAGAGATCGACGATCGCTTCGAGATGATCGATCGCCTGCGGCTTCTCGATCTTGGCGAGCAGCGCCGCCCGGTCGCCGACGAGGCCGCGGGCCTCCTCGACGTCGGCGGGACGCTGGACGAAGGAGAGCGCCACCCAGTCGACACCGGCGTCGAGCGCGAAGGCGAGGTCGGCGCGGTCTTTGGGTGTCAGCGCCGAGATCGGCAGGGCGACGCCGGGGACGTTGACGCCCTTGCGGTCGGAGAGCGCGGTGCCGGAGATCACGCGAGTGTCGGCGAAATCGGGGCCGCAGGCGGTCACTTCCAGCCGCACCTTGCCGTCGTCGAGCAGCAGCTCGGCGCCGGGCACCAGGGCGGCGAAGATCTCGGGATGCGGCATGCCCACCCGGGTCTCGTCGCCCGGATTGGCCTTGTCGAGGTCGAGGCGGAAGGCCTGACCTTCGCGGAGGGCGATCTTGCCCGCCGCGAAGGTCGAGAGCCGCAGCTTCGGCCCCTGCAGGTCGGCCAGCACGGCGATCGGGCGGCCGGTCTTCACTTCCAGATCACGGATGATCCGGAGGCGCTGCAGGTGATCCTCGTGAGCGCCGTGGCTGAAGTTGAGGCGGAAGACGTCGACGCCGCTCTCGAAGAGGGCAGCGATGATGCCCGCGTCGGACGACGCCGGACCCAGGGTCGCCACGATCTTGGTGCGGCGCTTGCGCAGGATGCGGCCGGCCGTCTCGGCCACGAAGCTTTCACGAGGCGCGTTCATCTCAGATCAGGGCTCCCATGGCGACGGCCGTGTCGGCCATGCGGTTCGAGAAGCCCCACTCGTTGTCGTACCACGAGAGGACCGACACGAAGGTGCCGTCCATGACCTTGGTCTGGTCGGTGTGGAAGATCGACGAGTGCGGATCGTGGTTGAAGTCCGACGAGACGTTCTTGTCGTCGGTGTAGCCGAGGATGCCCTTCAGCCCGCCGTTGGCGGCGGCGCGGATGGCGTCGTTGATCTCGGCGACCGTGGTGGCGCGCTTGGCGATGAACTTGAGGTCGACCACCGACACGTTCGGGGTCGGCACGCGCACCGCGAAGCCGTCGAGCTTG
Organism: Pinisolibacter sp. DMC19; assembly: GCF_056313985.1. Classification (NCBI taxonomy): domain Bacteria; kingdom Pseudomonadati; phylum Pseudomonadota; class Alphaproteobacteria; order Hyphomicrobiales; family Ancalomicrobiaceae; genus Pinisolibacter; species Pinisolibacter sp. DMC19. Next base: position 130,048 of record NZ_JBQUZF010000009.1, read on the forward strand.
CCCTTGAGTTCCGGCAGCACCAGGCCGACGGCCTTGGCCGCACCGGTCGAGGTCGGGATCATGCTGAGGGCCGCCGCGCGGGCGCGGTAGAGGTCCTTGTGCATGGTGTCGAGGGTCGGCTGATCACCCGTGTAGGAGTGGATCGTCGTCATCATGCCCTTCTCGATGCCGATCGTGTCGTTCAGCACCTTGGCGAAGGGCGACAGACAGTTGGTCGTGCACGAGGCGTTGGAGACGATCAGATGATCCTTCGTCAGCTTGTCGTGGTTGACGCCGTAGACCACCGTCAGGTCGGCGTTCTCGCCGGGGGCCGAGATCAGCACGCGCTTGGCGCCGGCGGTCAGGTGGGCGGCGGCCTTCTCCTTGGCGGTGAAGAGGCCGGTGCACTCGAGCGCGATGTCGACGCCGAGTTCCTTCCAGGGAAGGGTCGAGGGATCGCGCACGGCGGTCACCTTGATCGGGCCGCGGCCGACGTCGATGGTGTCGCCGGCGACCGTCACGGTGCCGGGGAAGCGACCGTGGACCGAGTCGTAGCGGACGAGGTGCGCATTGGTCTCGACCGGGCCGAGATCGTTGATGGCGACGACCTCGATGTCGGTACGGCCGGACTCGACGATGGCGCGGAGCACGTTGCGACCGATGCGACCGAAACCGTTGATGGCGACACGAACAGCCATGGAATTTCCTCCTGAGAGATCAGCATGTCCCGGCGAGGGACGGAAACATCGAAGATGCGAGGGGGCACGCATCCCCGCCGACCGGACCCGCACCCTGGGGCGAATGGGCCGGTGCGGCCGACGGGGACGCGGTTCTCATTCGGCCGCCTTGCGGCCACCCTTCTTCGGCGCCGGATCGGAGGCGACGACGACCGGCTTGGCGGCGATCACTTCCGGGGCCTCGACATAGGCGCGGCCGTAGTAGCTGGCGACGAGCAGGCTCTCGAGCTCGGAGATCAGCGGGAAGCGCGGGTTGGCGCCGGTGCACTGATCGTCGAAGGCCTCGACCGCGATCTTCTTGACGGCGGCCAGGAAGTCGGCCTCCGCCACACCCGCCGCCTGGATCGACGGCTGGATGCCGAGGTGGGCCTTGAGGCCGTCCACCCAGGCGACCAGCTTCTCGACCTTGGCGCCGGTGCGGTCGCCCGCCTCCGTCAGACCCAGGTGATCGGCGATCTCGGCATAGCGGCGACGGGCCTGCGGCCGGTCGTACTGCGAGAAGGCGGTCTGCTTGGTCGGGTTGTCGACCGCGTTGAAGCGGATGACGTTGGAGATCAGCAACGCGTTGGCGAGGCCGTGCGGCAGGTGGAAGGCCGCGCCGAGCTTGTGCGCCATCGAATGGCAGACGCCGAGGAAGGCGTTGGCGAAGGCGACGCCGGCGATGGTGGCACCCGAGTGCACCTTCTCACGCGCCACCGCATTGGCGGCACCCTCGGTGTAGGAGGCCGGCAGATACTCCTTCAGCAGCTTCAGCGCCTGGAGCGCCTGACCGTCGGAGAACTCGTTGGCCATCACCGAGACATAGGCCTCGAGCGCATGGGTCACCGCGTCGATGCCGCCGAAGGCGGTGAGCGACTTCGGGAGATTCATCACGAAGTTGGCGTCGACGACGGCCATCGTCGGGGTGATCTCGTAGTCGGCGAGCGGATACTTCATGCCCTTGGTGTCGTCGGTGACGACGGCGAAGGGGGTGACTTCCGAGCCGGTGCCCGAGGTCGTCGGGATGGCGACCATCTCGGCCTTCACGCCCATCTTCGGGAACTTGTAGATGCGCTTGCGGATGTCCATGAAGCGCAGGGCGAGGTCCTCGAAGTGGACGTCGGGGTGCTCGTACATCACCCAGATGATCTTGGCGGCGTCCATCGGCGAGCCGCCGCCGAAGGCGACGATCAGGTCGGGCTTGAAGGCGGCCGCACGCTCGGCACCCTTCTTCACCGCGGTCAGGGTCGGATCGGCCTCGACGTCGGCGAAGACCTCGACCTCGATGCCGTTCTTCTTCAAGAGGCCGATGATCTCGTCGGCCATGCCGGTCTGGAACAGGAAGCGATCGGTGACCAGAAGCGCGCGCTTCTTGCCCTCGAGATCCTTCATCGCCTCGACGATCGCGCCGCGACGGAAATAGATCGACTTGGGGAGCTTGTGCCAGAGCATGTTCTCGGCCCGCTTCGCCACCGTCTTCTTGTTGATCAGGTGCTTCGGCCCGACGTTGTCGGAGATGGAGTTGCCACCCCACGAGCCGCACCCGAGCGTCAGCGACGGCGCCAGGTTGAAGTTGTAGAGATCGCCGATGCCGCCGTGCGACGAGGGCGTGTTGATCAGGATGCGGGCGGTCTTCATCCGCTCGCCGAAGGCCATCACCCGCTCGGGATGACGGTCCTGGTCGGTGTAGAGCACCGAGGTGTGGCCGATGCCGCCGAGCGCCACCAGTTCGGCCGCGGCGTCGAGGGCGGCGGCGAAGTCGGCGCGGCGATAGAGCGCCAGCGTCGGCGACAGCTTCTCGTGGGCGAAGGGCTCCTCGTCGCCGACGGTCTCGACCTCGCCGATCAGCACCTTGGTGGTGGCCGGCACGGTGACGCCGGCGCGCGCGGCGATCTTGACCGCCGACTGGCCGACCACGTCGGCCGAGAGATGGCCGTTCGGGAACACCACGCGACGCACCTTCTCCAGTTCGTCGGGCGACAGGATGTAGCCGCCGTGGGTGGAGAAGCGCTCGCGCACCGCGTCGTAGACCGACGAGACCGCCACGACCGCCTGCTCGGAGGCGCAGATCATGCCGTTGTCGAAGGTCTTGGACATCAGGATCGAGGCGACGGCGCGCTTGATGTCGGCGTGCTCGTCGATGACCACCGGCGCGTTGCCGGCGCCGACGCCGATCGCCGGCTTGCCCGACGAATAAGCCGCCTTGACCATGGCCGGACCGCCGGTCGCCAGGATCAGGTTGATCTCCGGGTGCTTCATCAGCGCGTTGGAGAGCTCGACCGAGGGGGTGTCGATCCAGCCGATGATGTCGGCAGGCGCTCCGGCGGCGATCGCCGCGTCGAGCACCAGCTTGGCGGCGGCGCAGGTGGCGAACTTGGCGCGCGGATGGGGCGAGAAGACGATGCCGTTGCGGGTCTTCAGCGCAATCAGCGACTTGAAGATCGCGGTCGAGGTCGGGTTGGTCGTCGGCACGATGCCGCAGATCAGGCCGATCGGCTCGGCGATGGTGACGGTGCCGCCGACGGTGTCCTCGGCGACGATGCCACAGGTCTTCTCGTCCTTGTAGGCGTTGTAGATGTATTCGGAGGCGAAGTGGTTCTTCACCACCTTGTCCTCGACCACGCCCATGCCGGTCTCCTCGGCCGCCATCATGGCGAGCGGGATGCGGGCATCGGCCGCGGCGAAGGCGGCGGCGCGGAAGATCGCGTCCACCTTCTCCTGGTCGAACGTGGCGTAGACCGCCTGGGCGGCCTTCACGCGTGCGACGAGGGCGTCGAGTTCGATGAGCGACGACACGGGCATTTCTGGGCTCCTCATGGATCGCCGAGGGCGGGCATTTTGCCTCTCGCCACCGGCGGCGACCCGAACCTCCGGGCCGCGGCGGCGCACGCCTGTCGTGCGCCGGATGTTCGCGAAGATACGCTGTTTTCTCGGCGTCTTCGACTTTCCTCTAATGAAAACGATTTCAGCCCTTCACGCAAGAGGCCGAAGACCCGGAACGAGCCAAATGCGTATTCGCACCTAGCATTCGCGGCAGTACTCGCCGACCAGCCATGCGGAAACCGCGTCGCTCGTGATGAAAACGTTTTCATTGCATCCGTTCACATCCGCGTTTATCCGACCCCGTGACGCGAATCCCCGCCGCGTGGGTCACGCGACGGGGACAGGGTGCGGGGCGAAGATGTCGGAGCGACGACGTGTCGCTCAGGCGACGGCACGCGGCAGCGAGCCGTCCTTGTAGCGCGCGGCCATCGCCGACAGCGGCACGGGGTCGATCTTGGAGGCCTGGCCTGCCGCGCCGAACTGCTCGTAACGCGTCTTGCACAGCGCCTTCATCGCCGCCATGGCGGGCTTCATGTAGGTGCGCGGGTCGAACTCGCCGGGCTTCTCGGCGAAGACCTTGCGGATCTGGCCGGTGATCGCCATGCGGCAGTCGGTGTCGATGTTGACCTTGCGCACGCCGTGGCGCGACGCCTCGAGGATCTCCTCGATCGGCACGCCGAAGGTCTGGGGCATCTCGCCGCCGTAGGCGTTGATGATGTCCTGCAGCTCCTGCGGCACCGACGACGAGCCGTGCATGACGAGATGCAGACCCGGCGCCCGCTTGTTGATCTCCTTGACCACGTGCAGGGCCAGGATGTCGCCGTCGGGCTTGCGGGTGAACTTGTAGGCGCCGTGCGAGGTGCCCATGGCGATGGCGAGCGCGTCGACGCCGGTCGCCTTGACGAAGGCCACCGCCTGATCGGGATCGGTCAGGAGCTGGGAGTGATCGAGCACGCCCTCGGCGCCGTGACCGTCCTCCTTCTCGCCCATGCCGGTCTCGAGGGAGCCGAGCACGCCGAGTTCACCTTCGACCGAGACGCCGACCATGTGCGAGGTCTCGACCACCTTGGAGGTGATCATCACGTTGTGGTCGAAGTCCGCCGGCGTCTTGCCGTCGGGCATCAGCGAGCCGTCCATCATCACCGACGAGAAGCCGTTGACGACCGCCGAGAAACAGGTCTCCGGCGAGTTGCCGTGATCCTGATGCATGCATACCGGGATCTTCGGATAGAGCTCGATCGCCGCCTGGATCAGGTGCTTCAGGACGATGTCGTTGGCGAAGGCACGCGCACCGCGGCTCGCCTGCAGGATCACCGGAGCATCGGCTTCCGCCGCCGCGCCCATGACCGAGAGCATCTGTTCCATGTTGTTGATGTTGAAGGCGGGCAGCGCATAGCCGTGCTCGGCGGCATGGTCGAGCAGCTGGCGCAGGGAGACGAGAGCCATCGTTCGAACTCCTTCCGGGGGTTCGTTGCAGGGAAGACGAATTGCGTGGGGTGCGAAGCGTCCGGGCCGACCGAGCCGGCGGGAGAGGCCGCCGGGCGGTGAACCGTCCGGCAGGCTGGCGAGAGCCGGGCGGACGTGCCGCCCGGCTCTGCGTGTCTCGAAGTCCTCACGCGGCCTTGGGCTTGAGGATGCGGAGCATGACGGCGGAGACGATGGTGCCGGCGACGATGGCGATCACGTAGCCCGCGAGATGGGTGACGGCATTCGGGATCGGCAGGACGAAGATGCCGCCGTGCGGGACCTTCAGCTCGGCGCCGACGCCCATCGAGATCATGCCGGCGAGCGCGGAGCCCGCCATCAGCGACGGGATGACCCGCAGCGGATCCTTGGCCGCGAAAGGGATCGCGCCTTCGGTGATGAAGGAGATGCCGAGGAAGAAGGCGGCGTTGCCGGCCTCGCGCTCGTCTTCGTTGAAGCGATCGGCGAAGAGCTTGGTGGCGAGCGCCAGAGCGAGCGGCGGGGTCATGCCGGCGGCCATGGCGGCGGCCATCGGGCCGTAGACCGCGTTGTCGGCCGAGGCGATCAG
>NZ_JBQUZF010000010.1:0-117332 GCF_056313985.1 Pinisolibacter sp. DMC19
CGTGATCGCCATCGTCGCCGGCACCATCGTCTCCGCCGTCATGCTCCGCATCCTCAAGCCCAAGGCCGCGTGAGGACGAGACGGGTCGACCCGCGCGCCGCCCCCGCCCGCGGGCTCGAGCCCAAAAAAGCAGAAGGCGCCCGTGCGAACGGGCGCCTTCCTTCGTTTCGGAGCGAAGCGATCAACCGCGCGGGCCGTGCGCCGCCATGAAGACGTCGACGGCGGCGTCGACGGCGGCATCGATCTCGGCCTCGTCGAAGCCTTCGACGACGGCGAACATCAGCCGGCTGAAGAAGTCGCCGACGCAGAGCTGGATGAAGTGGACGGCGGCGCGACGCGGGTCGGCGATCGGCGCGAGCCGGCCGGCCGCGACGAGGCGACCGAGAAGCTCGGCGAACCGGGCATGGCCCCAGGACGGACCGGTCTCCCAGAAGGCGCGGCCGATCTCGGGAAACCTCGGCGCCACCGCCATGACGGTACGGACCTGGGCGACGTTGTCGGCGTGGGTGATCTTGTGCATCAGCCGGCGGCCGGCCGCGGCGAGCGTCGTGCGGGCGTCGGCCTCGGGCGCGAGATCGGTCCAGTGGCAGGTCTGCTCGGCCTGCTGGCGCTTGTCGTGGCGGATCAGCGCGGCGAAGAGCTGGTCCTTCGACTGGAAATAGACGTAGAGCGTGCCCTTGGAGACGCCGGCGACGCGGGCGATGTCGTTCATCGAGGCGCCGTCGAAGCCGTCGCGCAGGAAGACCGAGCGGGCGCCGTCGAGGATCTGGCGCGCCTTCTCGTCGGAATGACCGTGGGTCTCGCAGGGTTCGTCCGGCACGACCGTCGAGGCGGCAGGGGCATGGGATCGCGACATGGCACTCCTTTCGCGGGCGGCGTCGGCGACGCGCCCGGACCTCGCCGAACGTCGGTCGGCGCTTCGTGTCGGCGGCGACCGGTCACGGTCGATCGCCGGACCGGCGCGACATCCGGCACGAGGGCGGAGTGAAGCCGCCGCGCGGCGCCTGCGGATCGTCGCCGCGGCCGGTTTCACGATTCTTTGACCGAACCGTTCGGTTCGATCTTGAAATAGGCGCGACGTCACGGTATGTCAATCCGTAATGACCGAACCGTTCGGTTCGATCGCGTGATCGATCGTCGTCCTCTGCCCCGCCTGTCGGAGTGCGGGCGCGACGTCGAGAGGACCTTCCGGCAGAGCCGGGCACGCCCGCCGCAACCGCGGCCGGCGCGTCCCGAAGGCCCGTTCGACCGGCTGCGGCATTCCCCCCTGTCGCCGCCCCGGTCGGACGGGCCGCCGGATCGCCCGGCCGACGACCCGCCGTCACGGCCGGGTGACGGCGGGTCGGGCAAGGTGGCGGACCCGAGGCACGACGCCTGCGGCCGGCCGACGAGACATCGATCGCGCGATCACCGAAAGACCATCGAGGACGAGCATGGCCCGCAACGAGACCGCCCCCGGAACCGCCGGAACCCCGCCGCGACCGACGCACGAGACGATCGTGCCGCCGACGGGCGAGGCCGATGCCGCGTCGCGCCCGGCGGGCAAGGCCGGCGCCGCCCATCCGGCGACCCGCTTCGCCGCCAACCGCAAGCGTCTGCTCCTGGCCGTCCTCGGCGCGGCGATCGGCGGTTTCGTGATCTGGAAGGTCGGCCATCACATCATCGAGGGGCGCCACTGGGTCTCGACCGACGACGCCTACGTCAAGGCCGAGACGGTGACGATCGCCCCGCGCGTCGCCGGCCACGTCGTCCGCGTCGCGGTGACCGACCTGCAGAAGGTCGCCGCCGGCGATCTTCTGGCCGAGATCGACCCGGGCGACGGACGGCTCGCCGTCCAGGCGGCCGAGGCGAAGCTCGCCACCCAGGACGCGACGCTCGGCCGGCTCGATGCCCAGATCGTCGCGGCGCGCGCCGCGATCGATCAGGCCGAGGCCAATCTCGCCGCCGTTCGCGCCGACGTCGACCGCACCCGCGCCGACTACGACCGCGCCGTGGCGCTCGCCAAGTCGAACGCCGGCACGCAGCAGCAGCTCGATCTCGCCCGCTCCAACCGCGACCGCACCCAGGCCAACGTCGCCGTGGCGGAGGCCGGTCTCGCCGGGGCCAAGGCGGCGCTCGCCGTCACCGAAGGTCAGCGCCGCGAGGCGGCCTCGGGCCGCGACGAACTCGCCGTGGCGCTCGACAAGGCCAAGCGCGATCTCTCCTTCACGGAAGTGCGCGCGCCCTTCGCCGGCACTGTCGGCAACAAGGCGGTGGCGCCGGGCATGTATGTCCAGCCCGGCACGCGTCTGATGGCGTTGGTGCCGCTCGACGAGGTCTATGTCGAGGCGAACTTCAAGGAGACCCAGGTCGCGGCGATCCGCCCCGGCGCGCGGGCGAAGATCTCGGTCGACGGGCTCGGCGGCCGCGTCGTCGAGGGCCGCGTCGTCGGTCTGTCGCCGGCGACGGGTTCGCAGTTCTCGCTGCTGCCGCCGGAGAACGCCACCGGCAACTTCACCAAGATCGTCCAGCGTCTGCCGGTCCGTATCGCGGTGCCGGCCGAGGTGGCGCGCGAGGGCGTGCTGCGCGCCGGTCTGTCGGTCGTCGCCGACGTCGACACCCGCGCGGCCGAGTGACGGCCATGGCGAAGGGCGCGACCACGACGACGGGATCGGCGGGCGAGGCGAAACCGCGCCCGAAGACCGTCGAGCCGAATTTCGAGCCGCGGCGCGTCTTCGCCTTCATGGCCATGGTCTTCGGCATGTTCATGGCGATCCTGGACATCCAGATCGTCTCGGCCTCGCTCTCCGAGATCCAGGCGGGTCTGTCGGCCTCGGCCGACGAGGTCGCCTGGGTGCAGACGAGCTATCTCATCGCCGAAGTGGTGATGATCCCGCTGTCGGGCACGCTGTCGCGGGTGCTGTCGACGCGGGTGATGTTCGCGATCTCGGCCGCCGGCTTCACGCTGATGTCCTTCGCCTGCGCCATGTCCTCGTCGATCGAGGAAATGATCGTCTGGCGGGCGCTGCAGGGCTTCATCGGCGGCGGCATGATCCCGACCGTCTTCGCCTCCGCCTACACGATCTTCCCGCGCGACAAGCAGCCGGTGATCTCGCCGATCATCGGTCTCGTGGCGACGCTCGCCCCGACCATCGGCCCGACGCTCGGCGGCTGGCTGACCGAGCTCTTCTCCTGGCACTGGCTGTTCCTGATCAACGTCGTGCCGGGCATCCTCGTCACCACCGCGACCTGGCTGCTGGTCGACTTCGACGAGCCGGACCATGCGCTGTTCGAGGACTTCGACTGGGCCGGCCTCGGCGGCATGGCGCTGTTCCTCGGCGCGCTCGAATATTTTCTCGAGGAGGGACCGTCGAAGGGCTGGTTCGACGACGAGCTGATCGTCGCGGCGGCGTTCGTCTCGCTGACCGGCGCAGTGCTGTTCTTCTGGCGCGCCTTCACGGCGAAGCGACCGATCGTCGATCTCGGCGCCTTCCGCGACCGCAACTTCTGGACCGGCAGCCTCTTCTCCTTCGTGATGGGCATCGGCCTCTACGGGCTGACCTATCTCTATCCGGTCTATCTCGCCCGGGTGCGCGGCTATTCGGCGATGCAGATCGGCGAGACCATGGCCGTCACCGGCGTCTGCATGTTCATCGCCGCGCCGATCGTCGGGCGGATGGTGACCAAGGTCGATCCGCGCATCATGATCGCCTGCGGCTTCGCCGGCTTCGCGCTCGGCACGTTCCAGGTCTCCCACGTCACCAAGGACTGGGACTTCTGGGAGCTTCTGGTGCCGCAGATGTTGCGCGGCTTCTCGCTGATGACCTGCATGGTGCCGATCAACAATCTGGCGCTCGGCACGCTGCCGCCGGAGCGGATCAAGAACGCCTCCGGCCTCTTCAACCTGACGCGCAACCTCGGCGGCGCGGTCGGTCTCGCGCTCATCAACACATTGATGAACGACCGCATGGACCTCCACCTCGCCCGCCTGCACGAACGGGTCGCCTGGGGCAACGTCAAGGCCGAGGAGATGCTCGCCTCGCTGACCGGCGCCATGGCGCCCTTGGGCTCGAACGCCGGCCTCGCCGCGACGTCGAAGCTCGCCGGCATCGTGCGGCGCGAGGCGCAGGTCTGGGCGATCGGCGACGTCTTCCTGGCGCTGACCGTCCTCTTCGTGATGCTGGTCATGCTCGCGCCGCTGATGCGGCGTCCGCGCGGTGCCACGGGGCCGGGCGGCGGTGGGCACTGAGCCCCGCCGCGGCTCTCCTCACGCCTCCTCCAGCGCCTTGCGGATGCGGCGCATGACGACGGCGCGGGCGCGGTCGTCGGCCGCCTTTCCCAGGCGATGCTCGACGTCGAGCAGCAGCTCCTGCCAGTCGTTGTGCCAGTCGGGCCGGCCCGGACGGGCGCGATCGATCCGCGGCGGACGCGGCGGCGTGCCGAGCGGCACGGCGCGAGCACCCTCGAGCACGTAGGTCTGGTCGAGTTCCGGCGCGATCACCCGGCCGCGGTCGACGATGCCGTCGAGGCGGTCGGTCAGGCCGGCGATCGCCGGTTCCTCGCCGTGGACGAGGAAGACGGCGCCTTCGATCGGACGGCGATGGCGGATCCATTCGGCGAGTTCCGGTCCGTCGGCATGGCCGGAATAGAGGTCCAGCATGCGGATGCGGGCGCGCACCTTGATCGGGTCGCCCTGGATGCGCACCTCCGAGGCGCCGTCGAGCAGGATGCGGCCGAGCGTGCCGGCGGCCTGATAGCCGACCATCAGCACCGTCGCCTCCTCGCGCCACAGCCAGTTCTTCAGCCGATGGCGGATGCGGCCGGCCTCGCACATGCCGCTCGCCGCGATCACCACGTGGAAGCCGTGAACCCGATCGAGCGCCATCGACTGTTCCACCGTCTCGGTGAAGCGGATGTCGCGACGCTCCAGCGCACGGGTCAGGCGGCCGCCCTCCTCCAGGTCGCGGGCATGGCGGCGGAAGACCTGCGTCGCCTTCTCGGCGAGCGGACTGTCGATGTGGATCGGGATCGAGGGGATGTCGCCGCGCTCCATCAGCAGGGCAAAGTCGGCGAGGAGTTCCTGCGTCCGCTCGACGGCGAAGGAGGGGATGAGCAACACCCCGTCCGGCCGCATCGCCGCCTTGACCTCGGCCTTCAGCCGGGCACGGCGGACCTCTTCCGTGACCTCGTCGCGCTCGGTGTCGCCGTAGGTCGATTCGCAGATCACGTGGTCGAAGCCCTTGGGCGCGACGGGGTCGTGCTGCAGCAGCTTGTGGGCCGGGCCGATGTCGCCGGAGAAGAGCAACCGTGTCGGCCGGTCGTCGGAGGCGTCGAGCGCGGCGATCTCCATTTCGACCGAGGCCGAGCCGAGCAGGTGGCCGGCGTTCCAGAAACGGACGCGGATGCCGGAGGCGGCCTCTCCCCAGGTCTCCAGCGGCAGCGGCGCGAGCAGGTCGAGCGCGGCGGCGGCATCGTCGGCGGTGTAGATCGGCTCGACCCGCTCGCGACCACGGCGGTCGTTGCGACGGTTGAGGCGCTCGACCTCGATCTCCTGGATGTGGCCGCTGTCGGGCAGCATCACCGCGAGGAGATCGCAGGTCGGCGGCGTCGCCAGGATGCGGCCGGTGAAGCCGTCCTTCGCCAGTTTCGGCAGCAGGCCGGAATGGTCGATGTGGGCGTGGGTCAGGACCACCGCGTCGATCGTCGCCGGATCGAAGGGGAAGGGGCGATAGTTCAGCTCCTTCTCGGTCTTCGAGCCCTGGAACAGGCCGCAGTCGACCAGAACCCGGGCACCGCCGGCCTCCACCAGATGGCAGGAGCCGGTGACGGTGCGGGCGGCGCCGTGGAAGGTCAGGGTCGGGTGGTGATCGCGATCGGCCGGCATGGGACACCTCGCGCCGATCGGTCGCCCCCCGTCGCCGCCGGCTCTTCCCTGAAGCTAGGTCCGACGACGGCTCCGGTCATCCCCGACCGAACACCTACCTACCGCGTCACGCTTCCTTCTCCTCCGCCGTCGCCTCGTCGACATGGACGCGGCGCGAGCGGGTCAGCGGGTCGAGCAGCATGTAGACGACCGGCGTCAAGTAGAGCGTCAGGATCTGCGACACCAAGAGACCACCGACCACCGCGAGGCCGAGCGGCCGGCGCAGTTCGGCACCGGCGCCGAGGCCGAGCGCGATCGGCAGCGTGCCGAAGAGCGCGGCGAAGGTCGTCATCATGATCGGCCGGAAGCGCAGCAGGCAGGCCTCGTGCACCGCGTCGAGCGCCGAGGCCCCGTTCGCCCGCCGCTCGACCGCGAAGTCGATGATCATGATGGCGTTCTTCTTGACGATGCCGATCAGCATGACGATGCCGATCATCGCGATCACCGACAGGTCGAGACCGAAGAGCCGCAGCGTCAGCAGCGCGCCGATGCCGGCGGCCGGCAGGCCCGAAAGGATCGTCAGCGGGTGGACGAAGCTCTCGTAGAGGATGCCGAGCACGATGTAGATGACCAGCACCGCGGCGAAGATCAGCACGCCCTGGCCGGCGACCGCGTCCTGGAACACCTGCGCCGAACCGGAGAATCCGGTCTGCACCGTCGCCGGCAGACCGATCTGCCGCTCGATCCCCTCGATCGCCGCGACCGCCTCCGACAGCGCCTTGCCGGGCGTCAGGTTGAAGGAGATCGTCACCGCCGGCAGCTGGCCCTTGTGGTTGACCAGCGTCGGCGCCGGCGCCTCGCGGATCGTCGCCACCGCGTCGAGCGGCACGGTGGTGCCGGACGGCGTGCGAATGGTGAGGCGGCGAAGCTTCTCGGCGTCGGTGGTGAATTCCGGCGCCGCCTCGAGGATCACCGAATAGGCGGCGGTGTCGGTGTAGATGGTCGAGACGATGCGCGAGCCGTAGGCCGAATAGAGCCGCGAGCGCAGCTGGTCGACGGTCAGGCCGACGCGGGCGGCGCGGTCGCGGTCGATGTCGACGATCGCCTGGCGGCCGCGCACCTGCAGATCGGAGGAGACGTCGACGACGCCGGGGATCTTGCGGATCTCGGCCTCGAGCTTGGGGGCGACGTCCTGCAGCTCGGCGAAGTTCACGGCCTGGACCGTGTACTGCCACTGCGCCCGTGTCGCCATGGTGCCGATGTTGATGTTCTGGACGTTCTGGAAATAGGCGGCGATGCCGGGTACCCGCGCCGTCGCCTTGCGCAGGCGCGCGATCACCGCGTCGGAGGAGACCGTGCGTTCGCCGCGCGGCTTCAGCGTCACGAAGAGGCGGCCGGCGGACGGATTGGCGGCGACGCCGCCGGAGCCGACGGTGGAGAGCACCGAGGCGACGTCGGGGTCGGCGGCGACGATGGCGGCGATCTGCTTCTGCCGCTCGACCATGGCCGGGAAGGCGATGTCGTCGGGCCCCTGCGTCGAGCCGGTGAGGAAGCCGGTGTCCTCCTGCGGGAAGAAGCCCTTGGGCGCGGCGCCGTAGAGATGGACCGTCCAGACGACCGTGCCGACGAGGACGGCGAGCATCAGCCACTTGGCGCGCAGCACCATGTCGAGGGTGCGCGAATAGAAGGCGGTGACGGCGGCGAAGACCCTGTCGAAGGCGCGCACCACGATGTTGGGGCGGGCATGGACATGGGCCTCGTCGATGATACGGGCGGCGAGCATCGGCGTCAGCGTCAGCGACACGACGCCGGAAATCAGGATCGCCATGGCGATGGTCACGCCGAACTCGTAGAACATCCGGCCGACGACGCCGCCCATGAACAGGACGGGGATGAAGACCGCGACCAGCGAGATCGTCATCGAGACGATGGTGAAGCCGACCTCCTTGGAGCCGAGGAAGGCGGCCGTCATCGGTTTCTCGCCCATCTCGACGTGTCGCATGACGTTCTCGAGCATGACGATGGCGTCGTCGACGACGAAGCCGACGGCGAGCGTCAGGGCGAGGAGCGAGATGTTGTCGAGTGAGAACCCGAAGAGATGCATGCCGGCGAAGGTGCCGATCAGCGACACCGGCAGCGCCAGCGCCGGGATGATCGTGGCGCGCGCCGACTTCAGGAACAGGTAGATCACGCCGATCACCAGCAGCATGGCGATGGCGAGCGACACCTCGACGTCCTCGATCGAATCGCGGATCGAGCGGGAGCGGTCCTGCATGACCTTGAGTTCGATCGTCGGCGGCAGGTCGGCGGAGATCTTGGGCAGCAGGTTGCGGATACGGTCGACCACCTCGACGGTGTTGGCGTCGGGCTGGCGCTGGATCGCCAGCATGATGGCGCGGGTGCCGTCGACCCAGGCGGCGACCTTGTCGTTCTCGACACCGTCGCGGGCGGTGGCGACGTCGGCGAGGCGGACGGGGGCGCCGTTCTGGAAGGTGACGACCAGCGGCGCGTAGCCGGCGGCGCGGGTGATCGGGCCGGTCGCCTGCAACGTCACCATGCGTTCGGGGCCGGTCAGCGAGCCGACGGGCGAATTGGTGTTGGCTGCGGCGATCGCGGACTTCAGGTCGTCGACGGTCAGGCCGCGGGCGGCGAGCGCGTCGAGGTTGGCGGCAATGCGAACGGCGTATTTCTGGGCGCCGTAGACGTTGACCTGGGCGACGCCGGGCAGGGTCGAGAGGCGCTGGGCGATGTCGGTCTCGGCATAGTCGTCGACCTCAGACAGCGGCAGGACGTCGGACTTCAGCGCGACGAAGAGGATCGGCTGGTCGGCCGGATTGACCTTTCGGAAGCTCGGCGGGGCCGGCATCTCGATCGGCAACTGGCGCTGCGCCGTGCCGATCGCCGCCTGGACGTCGAGGGCGGCGCCGTCGATGTCGCGAGCGAGGTCGAACTGCAACGTGACGTTGGTCGAGCCGGTGACCGAGACCGACGACATGGCGGCGACGCCGGCGATGCCGGAGAACTGGCGCTCGAGCACCGCGGCGACCGAACTCGCCATGGTCTCGGGACTGGCGCCGGGCAGCGTCGCCGTCACCGAGATCGTGGGGAAGTCGACGCGCGGCACGGCGGCGACCGGCAACTGGCGATAGCCGAAGAAGCCGGCGGCGAGGAAGGCGATCATCACCAGGATGGTGGCGACCGGGCGGCGGATGAAGGGTGCGGAGACGTTCATGGCCGTCACTTCGCCGGCTCGGCGGCGGGCTTGTCGCCGGCCTTGTCGCCACCCTTCTCGGGAGCGGCCGGCAGGATCTCGAGCGGCGCGCCGGCGGCGACCCGCATGGCACCGTCGGAGACGACGCGGTCGCCGGCGGAAAGGCCGGAGGCGATCACCGCGCGACCGTCGACGACGCGGTCGATCTCGACCGGGCGCATCTCGGCGGTGCCGTTCGTCGCGACGCGCCAGACGAAGGAGCCCTTCTGGCCGAGCTGGACGGCGGCTGTCGGCACGACGAGCGCGTTGGGATCGTCGCGCAGGCGGACGCGGACCTCGACGAACTCGCCGGGCAGCAGGCGCTCGTCGGCATTGGGCAGCAGGGCGACCACCTGCAGCGTGCCGGTCGTGGTGTCGAGCGTGTTCTCGAGGAAGGCGACGCGACCCTCGATCGCCGAGCCCTTCGAACCCGGCGGCTTGACCTCGACCGGCAGGACGCCGGCGGCGAGTGCCTGGCGCAGGCGGCCGACGGACGCCTGGGGCACGGCGAAGGCGACGTGGATCGGGTCGAGCTGGTTGATGGTGGCGAGCAGCGCCGAATCGGCGGCACGCACCGACGAGCCGGGCTTCAGCGGCAGGGAGCCGACGCGGCCGTCGATCGGGCTCTTGATCTCGTACCAGGTGACCTGGACCTCGAGATTGCGCAGCGCCGCCTCATCGGCGGCGATCGTCGCCATCTGCGCGGCGACCAGGGTCTTGGCCGATTCGAGATCGCGCTCCGACTTGGTGCGCGAGGCGACGAGCTGCTTCGTCCGTTCGAGGTCGGCCTCGACGAGGACGAGCTGGGCCTGATCGCGGGCGAGCACGGCGCGGGCCTGTTCGGCCTGGGCACGGACGGCGCGGGCATCGAGGGTGAAGATCACCTGCCCGGCCTTCACCCGATCGCCTTCGGCGACGCCGACGCTCTCGATCTGGCTGTCGACGCGGGTCTTGACCGGGATCGAGGCGGCGGCGCGGGTCGAGCCGACGAGGTCGAGCACCACCGGCACGTCGATCGTCTTCGCCTCGACCACGCGCACCGGCGCCGGCGGGCGCTTGGGCTGGGCCGGGGCGGGCTCGGCGGCGAAGAGCGGAGGGGCTACGGCGAACGAGACCAAGGCGACGGCGAAGAGGCGGCCGCGAAGGGCCATGGCCGGGCGGGAGCGCCGGGCCGCGTGGGCGAGCATGTCCATCCTCCGGACGGGAGTCCGTCCACCCTTCGCGGGTGCGGCAGACGATCGCGCCATCAGACAGGAACTCGCCGAACGTTTCGAGAGGGTTTCGCTCGAGATTGCGCGAGGTGAACGATATTTAATGCGCGGCCTCGCCCGTCAGTGCCGCGAGGCGACAGCTTTCCCAACCGAGGATGGTGCGCTTGCGCGGCAGTCCCCAGTGGTAACCGGTGAGCGCACCGGAACTGCCGATCACGCGGTGGCAGGGCACGACGAAGGAGATCGGATTGCGCCCGACCGCGGCGCCGACGGCGCGCGCCGCCTTCGGGGACCCGATCGCGTCGGCGACCTGCGAATAGGTCACGGCGCGGCCGAAGGGGATGGCGAGGAGCGTCCGCCAGACGCGGATTTCGAAGTCGGTGCCGATGAGGACGACCCGGAGCGGCCGGTCGGGGCACCATTCGGTCTCGTCGAAGATGCGGGCGGCGAGCGGCGCCGTCGCCGCCTGATCGGCGACGTGGACCGCCGCCGGCCAGCGCCGGACGAGATCCTCGAGTGCGGCCTCTTCGCTGCCCGGATCGGCGAAGGCGAGACCGGCGATGCCGTGCTCCGTCGCCACGACGATCGCGATGCCGAAGGGCGAGGGGTGGAAGCCGTGGCGCATGACGAGGCCGGCACCGCGCGCCTTCCAGGCGCCGGGCGGCATCGCCTCGTGGGCGACGAAGAGGTCGTGCAGCCGGCCGGGGCCGGAGAGCCCGACCTCGAGCGAGGTGTCGAGCACGGAAGCGGCGTCCTCGAGCAGGCGCCGGGCGGCATCGAGCGTGGCGGCGGCGAGGAACTGCTTCGGCGTTATGCCGGCATGGCGGGCGAAGAGCCGTGTGAGCTGGACCGGCGACAGGCCGATCGCCCGCGCCACGTCTTCCGTCGAGGGCTGGGCGACACGGTTCTCCGAGATGTAGGCGATCGCCTCGCGCACCAACGCGTAGTCGGCGACGCGGTCGTGGGTCTCGGGAGCCTCGATCTCGGGGGCGTGGGTCTCGGGCGAAGGCTGGGCAAGGGTCATCGGGCATCCTCGGTCGATGGTGGAAGACTAGCGAGGCGGCAGCACTCGCGACACCCGATTTCCGACAGGCGCGACGACGATCGCGATCCGGGTGGTTCAACCCGGCCGGAACATGCTCTAGGGATGGGAGAAGGAGACGCACGATGGCGACGCGACCCAAACCCCAGACTTCGAAGACCCCGACCTCGAAGACCACCGCCGCGAAGGCACCGGCGAAACCGGCCGCGAAGCGCCCGGCGAAGAAGCCTGCCCGCTCGCTCTATTCGGCGGCCGAGATCGAGGCGCTGTTCCGCCGCTTCGCCGAGGCCGAGCCGGAGCCGAAGGGCGAGCTCTACGCACTGAACACCTTCACGCTGCTGGTGGCGGTCGTCCTCTCGGCGCAGGCGACGGATGCCGGCGTCAACAAGGCGACGCCGGAACTCTTCCGCCTCGCCGACACCCCCGCGAAGATGGTGGCGCTGGGCGAGGACCGCATCCGCGACCTGATCAAGACCATCGGCCTCTTCAAGACCAAGGCGAAGAACGTCTTCCTTCTGTCGCAGCTGCTCGTCGAGCGCCACGGCGGCGTGGTGCCGGCCGACCGCGAGGCGCTGCAGGCGCTGCCCGGCGTCGGGCGCAAGACCGCCAACGTCGTCCTCAACATCGCCTTCGGCCTGCCGACGATCGCCGTCGACACCCACATCTTCCGCCTCGCCAACCGGCTCGGCCTCGCGCCCGGCAAGACGCCGGAAGAGGTGGAGAAGCGGCTCGAGGCGCTGATCCCCGAGCCCTACGTGCGCCATTCGCACCACTGGCTGATCCTGCACGGCCGTTACGTCTGCAAGGCGCGCAAGCCGGAATGCGAGCGCTGCCTGATCTCGGATCTCTGCAAGTGGCCGGAGAAGACCGCCGACCATCCCGCCATGCCGGTCGCCTTCGGCGCGGCGGCGGTGGGTGAGCGGGACGACTGAGGCGGGGCACGAAGTCCCGATCCCCCGCCTCTGGCGGAGGCCCTTCATGCTGAGGTGCCCGGCCAGCGGCCGGGCCTCGAAGTGCGAAGGGCCGAGTGGCACAGCCCGTCGTGGCTTCGCCCTTCGAGGCTCGCTCCGCGAGCACCTCAGGGTGAAGCCGAACGAGGGGGGCGGCCCCCTCTCCCCTCAGCGAGCCGACCAGCCGCCGTCGACGGAGATCATCGCGCCGGTGATCGAGGCGGCGTCGGGCGAGGCGAGGAAGGCGGCGATGCCGGCGACTTCCTCGGGCTTGACGAAGCGCTTGGTCGGCTGAGCCTCGAGGATGACCTTCTTGATCACCTCGTCCTCGGTCATGTTGCGCGCCTTGGCGGTGTCGGGGATCTGCTTCTCGACGAGCGGCGTCAGCACGTAGCCGGGGCAGATGGCGTTCACCGTGATGCCCAGTTCGGCGACCTCGAGGGCCACCGTCTTGGTCAGGCCGGCGATGCCGTGCTTGGCGGCGACATAGGCCGACTTGAAGGGCGAGGCGATCAGCGCGTGGGCCGAGGCGACGTTGATGATCGTGCCGGCGCCCTTGGCCTTCATCGACGGCAGCGCCGCGCGGATGGTGTGGAACGACGAGGAGAGGTTGATCGCGATGATCGCGTCCCACTTCTCGATCGGGAAGTCCTCGACCGGCGAGACGAACTGGATGCCGGCGTTGTTGACCAGCACGTCGATGCCGCCGAAGCGGGCGATGGCATGCTCGACCATGGCGGCGATCTCGGCCGGCTTCGACATGTCGGCGCCGTCGTAGACCACCGTGACGCCGTGGGCGGCCTCGAGGCCGGCGCGGATCTTCTCGATCTCGGCCGGGTCGCCGAAGCCGTTGATGACGAGATTGGCGCCGAGCGAGGCGAAACGGGTGGCGACGGCGAGACCGATGCCGCTGGTGGAACCCGTCACCAGGACGGTCTTGTCTTTGAAGCTCATGACGTTTCCTCGAATGGTGGCGGCGATCGGACGAGCGGCGCGCGGGCGCGCCGATGGCGGGCGGCGCGGCACTGCGCCTCGGGTCGCGATTGTTCACCCGGCACGACATCGGTCAAGACGTGCCTTTGGTCACATCGCCAAGATCGGCGCCCGCGATAGGCAGACGAGGCTCCCGCACGGAGCGAGACGAGGTGACGATGTCGAATGTTCCCCTGCTGGGCGTCCCCCTGATGGACCGGGATCACCAGACGCTCGACGCGATGTTCGAGCGGCTAGCCACCACGGCCGACGGCGATCTGCCGGCGCTCTTCGCCGAGATCGACGCCGAGACGCGGGCCCATTTCGCCCGCGAGGAGACGCTCTTCGCCGAGGTGCCGATCGCCCACTGCCACCTTGCGCAGCACGCGCTGTTGCTCGGCGAGCTCGACGCCGCCGGCGCGCGGCTCGCCACGCTCGACGCGGCGGCGCTCCGGAGGCTGATCGGCGTGACGGTGCGCGAGATGATCGTCGGTCATGTCGGCAGCGTCGATCTCGTCACCTCGCAGTTCCTCGGCGGACACATGACGGCGGACGCGACCGCCAACCTGCGCCTGCCGGAACGCGCCGTCTGAGAGGTCTCATGGACACCGCCGTCCTCGCCCGGGCGATCCACGTCGCCGCCGTCGTCCACTGGATCGGCGGCGTGTGGTTCGTCACCTTGGTGATCCTGCCGGCGGTCGCCCGCATCGCCGAACCCGAACGACGGATCGCCCTGTTCGAGGCGATCGAGGGGCGATTCGCCTTCCAGGCGCGGATCTCGACGCTGGCGGCGGGGGCGGCCGGCTTCTGGCTGACGTGGAAGCTCGACGCCTTCGACCGCTTCCTCGCCCCGCGCGACTTCTGGTTCATGCATGCGATGGTCGCGCTCTGGGCGGTCTTCACGGTGATGCTCTTCGTGCTCGAACCGCTCGTCCTGCATCGCTGGTTCGAGAGGCGCGCGGCGCGCGATCCCGACGGCACCTTCCGCCTCGTCCTCACGCTCCACCGCATCCTGTCGATCGTCGCGCTGGGCGTGGTCGGCGCTTCCGTCGCCGCGGTCCACGGCGGTTGGTGAGGAGACCCGCGTCGCGGGGGAGTGCGGCCGGCGGCGGACCGTGGTAAACGGGCCGGACGGGCGAGGCGGGGTGCTTCGCGCCGCCGATATCGGATTGCCACGATCCATGACCATTCGTTTCCATCACGAAGACCTGCCGGACCTCGCGAACTATCGCGACAGCGTCGCCATCGACACCGAGACCATGGGCCTGATGCCCCACCGCGACCGCCTCTGCGTGGTGCAGCTGTCGCCCGGCGACGGCACCGTCGACGTCGTCAAGATCGCCAAGGGCCAGACGCGCGCGCCGAATCTCGAGCGCCTTCTTTCCGACCCGAAGATCGTCAAGATCTTCCACTACGCTCGCTTCGATCTCGCTGCGCTCGCTCATGCGTTCGGGGTCATGCCGGGGCCGGTCTTCTGCACCAAGATCGCCTCCAAGCTGGTGCGCACCTACACCGACCGGCACGGTCTCAAGGACCTGTGCCGGGAGCTGCTGGGCGTGGAGCTGTCGAAGCAGCAGCAGAGTTCGGACTGGGGTGCGGAGAGCCTGAGCGACGCGCAGCTCGCCTATGCCGCTTCCGACGTGCTGTACCTGCATGCGCTCGTCGACAAGCTGAAGCCGGTCCTCGAACGCGAGGGTCGTACGGAGATCGCCGAGGCGTGCTTCGAGTTCCTGCCGACGCGGGCGAAGCTGGACCTGATGGGCTGGACCGAGAGCGACATTCTCGATCACTCCTGATCGAGACCGTCGCTCGATCACGGCGCACCGAGGGTGCCGCCGCTGGGAGGACGCATGGACGAGGCAACGGCGATCGCGCGGCGACCGCGGGGGGACGACGACGTCGTGCGCCCGCGCGGCGAGATCGTGCGCCCGGCCGCCCAGATCGCCGCCGACCGGCATTCCCGCCGCGTGCGGTTCTTCAAGGTCCTGCTGCCGGCGGTCGGCATCGCGGCCCTGCTGCTGGTCGCCGGCCTGACCTGGGTGAAGATGCGCTTCGCCTCGGGCGTCGACGTGCGCAATGTGCTCTTCTCCAAGGACGGCCTGACCATGGTCGAGCCGCGCCTGACCGGCCGGTCGCAGGACCGCACCTACGACGTCACCGCCGCCCGCGCCTTCCAGAACGTCACCGACCCGAAGGTCGTGCGGATGGAAGGCATCGAGGGGCGGGTTTCGCTCGACGACGGCAGCACGGTGAAGCTCGAATCGCCGCGCGGCACCTACGACGGCAACCGCGAGACGCTGCGGCTCGAGGGCGGGCTGACGCTGACCTCGTCGAAGGGCTGGCGCGTCGAGGGCGCCACCGCCGACGTGGCGCTGACCGACGGCCGTGTGATCGGCCAGGACGGCGTGCGCATCACCGGTCCCGGTGCGACCATCGCCGCCAATCAGATCGACTTGACCGACAACGGGCATCGTGTCCTGTTCACGGGTCAGGTCCACTTGACCATCGTGCCCGGCGAGACCGGGTCGACGACCGATCCCACCCCGTGAGACACCCGATGACGTCACGCCTCCACGCCCCGCTCGCCGTCGCCGCGCTGGTCTTCGCCACGAGCGCCTGGGCCGCCACCACGGGCGGCATGTCCGACGCCTTCAAGGGCTTCGGCTCCAACGGCAAGGACCCGATCCAGATCGAGGCCGACAGCCTCGAGGTGCTGGACAAGGACCGCAACGCCGTCTTCAACGGCAACGTCCACGTGGTGCAGAAGGACACGGTGCTGAAGACCCAGCGCCTGCGCGTCTTCTACGAGGGCAACGGCGCCACCGACCTCGCCAAGGCGGGGGCCGCCGGCGACAAGTCCCAGGCCATCCGCCGCTTCGAGGCCGAGGGCAAGGTGCTGATCATCCAGAAGGAGCAGAGCGTCACCGGCGACAGCGGCTGGTTCGACATGCGCTCGCAGACCGCCCAGATCAACGGCCACGTGGTGCTCGCCCAGTGCACCAACGTCGCCCGCGGCGACCGGCTGTCGATCGACCTGAAGACCGGCCAGTACAAGCTCGAGAGCTCCGGTCGCGTCCAGTTGATCCTCGAATCGCAGGCCGGCCCCTGCGGCACCGCGACGCCCGCCAAGCCCTGATCCCGGCCCGCCGCCAGCCCCGGAGACCGCCCGTGAGAATCCTGCCGATCGTCCCGCGCTCGCCCGATGCCGCCCACGGCGGCTCGATCCGGATCGGCGATGCCGACGAGGGGCTGCGGGTCGAGGCGGTGGCCAAGGCCTACAAGAAGCGGCGGGTGGTGGAGAGCGTCAGCCTCGACGTCCATCGCGGCGAGGCGGTCGGCCTGCTCGGCCCCAACGGCGCCGGCAAGACCACCGTCTTCTACATGATCACCGGCCTGATCCGGCCGGACGCCGGCACCATCCGGCTCGACGGCTACGACATCACGCGGCTGCCGATGTATCGCCGCGCCCGCCTCGGCATCGGCTACCTGCCGCAGGAGGCCTCGATCTTCCGCGGCCTGTCGGTCGAGGACAACATCCTGGCGGTGCTCGAGGTGGTCGAGCCCGACCGCGCCCGCCGGCGCGAGGCGCTCGACGAACTGCTCGGCGAATTCCGCATCGACCATCTGAGGAAGTCGCCGTCGATCGCGCTGTCGGGCGGCGAACGCCGGCGCTGCGAGATCGCCCGCGCGCTCGCCTCCCGCCCCTCCTTCATGCTGCTCGACGAGCCCTTCGCCGGTATCGACCCGATCGCCGTCGGCGACATCCAGGTGCTGGTGCGGCACCTGACCCAGCGCGGCATCGGCGTGCTGATCACCGACCACAATGTCCGCGAGACGCTGGGTCTGATCGACCGGGCCTTCATCATCGCCTCCGGCCATGTGCTGACGACCGGAAATCCGCGGGAAATCGTCGATCATCCCGACGTCCGCCGGCTGTATCTCGGCGAGCAGTTCAGCTTCTGAGACCGACGCCCTTCACTTTCCTCCCGCAGCGGACGCTTTTTTGTTTGCCGTCGACGGGGGTTGAGATAACACTATCGGGGTGAGGCAAGATCCGGACCACTTCGCGTGGACCGGCGATACGAGGGTTGTTGGAGGTCGATGGCGCTCAGCCCGAAACTGGAGCTCAGACAGAGCCAGTCTCTGGTGATGACGCCTCAGCTGATGCAGGCGATCAAGCTGCTGCAGCTGGGCAATCTCGATCTCGTGGCCTACGTCGAAGCCGAACTCGAGAGAAATCCGCTGCTGGAGCGCGACGAGGGCGAGGACCGCCCGGTCGCGGAGGCGAACGGCGCCGAGGCGCCGCGCACCGACACCGCCGGCGGCGAGTTCGACGGTGCCGCCGAAGCGACCTCGGACTTCTCGGACGGCGGCGACGGCGCCGACTTCGCCCCCGCCTCCTCCGGCCCCGACCTCGACACCGCCTTCGAGAGCGCCTCGCCCGAGATCGGCGAGCGGCTCGACGCCGACTACACCAACGTCTTCCAGGACGACGGACCGAGCGAGGCGATCGACCCGACGCGGCTGGTCGGCGAGACCTGGAGCCAGACCTCGACCTCGGGCAACGGCTCCGGTGGCGAGGACTACAATCTCGAGAGCTTCGTCGCCGCCGAGGTGTCGCTCGGCGATCACCTGACCGAACAGCTGATGCTCGCCGTCACCGACCCGATGCGGCGAATGATCGGCCGCCATCTGATCGACGGGGTCGACGAGGCGGGCTATCTGCGCGTCGCCCTCGAGGACGTCGCCGAGAAGCTCGGCGCGCCGATGGCGATGGTCGAGGACATGCTCGTCCTGCTGCAGAGCTTCGATCCGGCCGGCGTCTGTGCCCGGTCCCTCAGTGAGTGCCTGGCGCTGCAGCTCAAGGACCGCGACCGCTACGACCCCGCCATGCAGGCGCTGGTCGCCAATCTCGAACTGCTGGCCAAGCGCGACTTCGCGGCATTGCGCCGCCTGACGCGGGTCGACGACGACGATCTCGCCGAGATGGTCGGCGAGATCCGCGCGCTGAACCCCAAGCCCGGCAACGCCTTCGGCACCACCATGGTGCAGCCGATCGTGCCCGACGTGGTGGTGCGCCCCGGCCCCGACGGCGGCTGGCTGGTCGAGCTGAATTCCGAGACCCTGCCCAAGGTCCTGGTCAACCAGACCTATTTCGCCTCGGTGGCGAAGACGGCGAAGGGCGACAAGGACAAGTCCTATCTCTCCGACTGCCTGCAGACCGCCAACTGGCTGGTCAAGAGCCTCGACCAGCGGGCCAAGACGATCCTGAAGGTGTCGAGCGAGATCGTGCGGCAGCAGGACGCCTTCCTGACGCACGGCATCCAGCACCTGAAGCCGCTCAACCTGCGCATGATCGCCGACGCGGTCGGCATGCACGAGAGCACGGTCAGTCGCGTCACCTCCAACAAGTACATGGCCACCACCCGGGGCATCTTCGAGCTGAAGTATTTCTTCACCTCCTCGATCGCATCCTCGGAAGGCGGCGAAGCCCATTCCTCCGAGTCGGTGCGTCACCGCATCAAGGAGCTGATCGACAAGGAGACCGCGGACGACGTCCTGTCCGACGACACGATCGTCAAGATGCTGCGCGACACCGGCATCGACATCGCGCGCCGCACGGTCGCGAAGTACCGCGAAGCGATGAACATACCCTCTTCCGTCCAGCGTCGTCGCGAGAAGCAGGCGTTGGCGTGAAGCAATCCCACGGGCTACGGCGCCTCGCCCGGAGCGCCGCCCGAGGGATCGACGAGCGTCCCCGACGGGGGTTGCGGCCCGGTCATCCGGTCCCCACATCCGTCGGAGGCAAGAAGCACAACACGGCCGCGCCGCCTTCGGGGGACGTGGCCCGACCGGGAGGTCGAACTCCATGACCCTCAGGGTTTCCGGCAAGAACGTCGACATCGGCGAATCGCTGCGCGGCCACGCGGAAACGCGCGTCGGCGAGGCTCTCGCCAAGTACTTCAACGGCACCTTCAAGGGCCACGCCACCGTGGAAAAGGAAGGCATCGGCTTCCGTACCGAGTGCGCGCTCCATCTGGGCACCGGCATCACCGTTCAGGCGGTGGGAGCGGCGCAGGATCCCTATCTCAGCGTCGATCAGGCGATCGACCGCATCGAAAAGCAGCTCCGTCGCTACAAGCGCCGCCTGCGCGACCACAACAATGCCGCTGGTCGCGCGCACGAGGTGGAGACCGCCTATCGCGTCCTCGAGGCTCCGGCCGAGGACGAGGAGGTTCCGGTCGACTTCCACCCCGCGGTGATCGCGGAGAGCACCCGGCCGTTGAAGACCCTGTCGGTCGGCGACGCGGTCCAGGAACTGGACCTCACCGGCGCCCCCTTCGTCATGTTCCGCAACACCACCAACGGTGGGCTGAACGTGGTCTATCGTCGCGACGACGGCAACATCGGCTGGGTCGATCCGTCCCTCGCCGCCGACGCCTGATCGCGCGCAGACGGAGGCGGGCGCCTCCGTATTGAACACCGGTTGCGCCGAGGGGCGGTTTGCACCACCTTCGGCGCAATTCCATGGGGGAGGTCCGCGGGAGCGCGACCTCGTGGGAATCGGGACGACCCGACGATGGACCTCGGCGATCTGATCGGCTTCGACGCCGTCATGCCGGCCTTGCGCCCGGCCAACAAGAAGCAGGTTCTCCAGGAGCTTGCGGCACGGGCGGCCCGGATCACCGGGCTCGACGAACGCGACGTGTTCGAACGCCTGGTGCAGCGCGAACGCCTGGGCTCGACCGGCGTCGGCCACGGCGTCGCCATTCCGCATGCCATGCTCGACGAGATCGATCACACCATCGGCGTCTTCGCCCGGCTGGAGCGGCCGATCGACTTCGAGGCGACCGACGGTCAGCCGGTCGATCTGGTGGTCACGCTGTTCTCGCCGACTCGGGCGGGCGCCGATCATCTGAAGGCGCTGGCGCGGGTCGCCCGCGCCATGCGCGACGCGCCCTTTGCCGCCAAACTGCGCGGCAGCCGCGATCCGAACGCGCTCTACGCACTGCTCGCCCATTCGGTCGAGCCGTCGGCGGCCTGAGCGGCCGCCGCTTCTCTCCTCAGTGCAGCGACACCGGAACGAGATCGTTCTCGAAGGCCGATTCGAGCGCGAGACGCAGGTCGTCGGCGACCATGATCGGCTGGCCGCCGGCGCCGATCAGCGCCCAGAGCTTCAGGCCGGGCGGCAGTTCGGGACCGCCGGGGAAGGCGCGCGCGAGGTCTTCGGACGACATCTCGCGGACATAGGCGACGACGCCCTCGCCGAGATGGGCGAGCGCCTCGGGGGCGATGGTGAAGGGGTTTGAACGGGTCATGACGTCCTCCTCGACGGGCACGTCGGCACCCGTCCTCGATCGTTCCTTCGTGAAAGGCTCTCGGCTTTCGCCGTCTCACTCGCTGGCGGCGATGTCGATCCGACGGATCACCCGTTCGGGCTCCGGGCGGGCGAGATCGATCGCCAGCAGGCCGTCCTTGAGCTCGGCACCCGCCACCTCGATGCCGTCGGCCAGCACGAAGACGCGCTGGAACTGACGCGCGGCGATGCCGCGATGGAGGTATTGGCGATTGCGGTCGTCGTCGGTCTGGCGGCCGCGGATGACGAGCTGGCTGTCCTCGATCGTCACGTCGAGCTGGTCGCGGGTGAAGCCGGCGACGGCGAGCGTGATGCGCAGGACTTCGCGACCGCCGTCGCGCGCCGGTTCGAGGCGCTCGATGTTGTAGGGCGGATAGCCGTCGTTGGTGGCTTTGGAGACGCGGTCGAGCACGCGCTCGATCTCGTCGAAGCCGAGGAGGAAGGGGCTGGAGAAGCCCGGAAAACGCGACATGTTCAGGCCCTTCTCGAGCGACCCATCGACCACCCGCGGGCCCCTGTCAGGAGAGGCGACCCGCGGCGACGGACCGAGCCCGTCCCGACCAATATGGGGGGTGGGCGAAGGGCGTTCAAGTCGGGGGGCCGAGGCGGCCTTCAGCCCGCCGCGGCGATCAGCGCCAGCGCCTCTTTCGGGTCGAGGCGACCGTCGTAGAGGGCGCGACCGGTGATGGCGCCTTCCAGGACGCGGGCCTCCGGCGCCAGCATCGCACGGACGTCGTCGATCGAGGCGAGACCGCCGGAGGCGATGACGGGGATCGACACCGCACGGGCGAGTTCCAGCGTCGAGGGCATGTTGAGGCCCTTGAGGATGCCGTCGCGGTCGATGTCGGTGTAGACGATCGCGGCGACGCCGGCGTCTTCGAACTTCTTCGCCAGATCGATCGCGGTCAGTTCCGAGCCCTCGGCCCAGCCCTCGACCGCGACGCGGCCGCCCTTGGCGTCGATGCCGACGACGACGCGGCCGGGGAAGAGGCGGCAGGCCTCCTTGACGAGGGCCGGATCACGCACCGCCACGGTGCCGAGGATGACGCGGGAGAGACCCTTCTCGAGCCAGCCCTCGATCGCGGCGAGATCGCGGATGCCGCCGCCGAGCTGCACCTTCATGCGGCCGGAGACCGCGGCGAGGATCGCCTCGACCGCCGCGCCGTTGACCGAGCGGCCGGCGAAGGCGCCGTTGAGATCGACGACGTGGAGCCAGGGGAAGCCGAGGTCGGCGAAGGCGGTCGCCTGGGCGGCCGGATCGTCGTTGTAGACCGTCGCCTGATCCATCTCGCCGAGCTTCAGGCGAACGCACTGACCGTCCTTCAGGTCGATGGCGGGGAAGAGAATCATCTGTACCTCGGAGACCCGGCGCCGCGAGGCGCCAAATTCGGGAATGCGCCGCGAGGCGCCCGACAGGGAGAAAGGGCGCCTCAGGGCGCCCACTTCAGGAAGTTGGCGAGAAGCGCGAGACCGAGCGTCTGGCTCTTCTCGGGATGGAACTGGGTGCCCACCACGTTGCCCTTCGCCACGATCGCAGTGACCGGGCCGCCGTAGTCGGCGGTCGCCACCAGATCGGCGCGATCGGCGACGTGGAAGGCGAAGGAGTGCAGGAAATAGGCGTGGAGCCCGTCGGCACCGAGCCGGATGCCGTCGAGCACTGGGTGCGGATTGACGAGATCCATGGTGTTCCAGCCCATGTGCGGCACCTTGAGGTGGGCCGCGCCGGGCTCGATCGCCCGCACCTCGCCGCCGATCCAGCCGAAGCCGTCGGTCGTCTCGTGTTCGAGGCCGCGGGTGGCCAGCAACTGCATGCCGACGCAGATGCCGAGGAAGGGACGGCCCCTGACCTCGACGAATTCGGTGAGTGCTTCCTCCATGCCGTCGATCGCGGCGACGCCGCGGCGGCAGAAGGGGAAGGCGCCGTCGCCGGGGAGCACGACGCGGTCGGCGCGTGCCACGACGTCGGGATCGCGGGTCAGCACGACGGTCTGGCCGCGGCCCACTTCGGCGGCGACCCGTTCGAGGCCCTTTTCGGCGGAGCGCAGGTTGCCGGCGCCGTAGTCGATGAGCGCGACGGTCATTTCGCTTCTCTCCGGAGCACGCCCCAGCCGACCACGGCCGGCAGATCGGGCGTCATGATGGGACGGGTGGTCGAGGACGCGGGCGCCGCGGCGGCGGCCGGCTCGACCACGTCGCCGAAGCGCGGGCGGCGCGGATCGGCGAGACGGGCGACGAAACGGACGAGCGCCTCCTCGGCGTCGCGGGCCTCGACGACGCCGACGAGACGGGCGCCGCGACGCTCCCAGGTCCAGCGGGCGAGGTCGTTGGCGGCGAGCGCGAACCAGACGGCGAAGCCGGCCGAGACGATCCCGGCGAGCGAAGCGGAGACGAAGCCGCCGACCGCCTCGATGGCGATCGTCATCACGATCCAGCCGGCGAAGACCCACCACAGCCGCTTCCACGGCGCCCACAGGAAGGGCACGAAGAAGGCGGCGAAGGACGCCTTCTCCGGCAGCAGGACCAGACGATCGGCGCGAGCGTCCGCTTCCGCGTCGCCCGTCGGCGCATGCACCGTGAAGGTGGTCATGTCAGTCTCCCAGCGAACCCTTGGTCGAGGGGATGGTGCCGGCGCGGCGCGGATCGACGGCGAAGGCCGCCTCGAAGGCGCGGGCCGTGGCCTTGAAGGCGCTTTCGATCATGTGATGGTTGTTGACGCCATAGAGCGTCTCGACGTGCAGCGTCAGCCCGGCGTTGAAGGCGAGCGCGCGGAAGAACTCCTCGAAGAGTTCGGTGTCGAAGTCGCCGATCTTGTCGCGCGAGAAGGGAATTCGGAACACCAGGAACGGTCGGCCGGAGACGTCGATCGCGGCGCGCGTCAGCGTCTCGTCCATCGGCAGATGGACGTCGGCATAGCGGCGGATGCCCTTGAGGTCGCCGAGCGCCTTGCGGATGGCGAGGCCGAGCGTGATGCCGACGTCCTCCACCGTGTGGTGCGCGTCGATGTGGAGATCGCCCGAGGCGCGGATCGTCAGGTCGATCAGCGAGTGGCGCGAGAGCTGCTCCAGCATGTGGTCGAAGAAGCCGACGCCGGTGGAGACGTCGTAGGTGCCGGAACCATCGAGGTTCACGGTCACGGAGACGTCGGTTTCCTTCGTCTTGCGCTCGACGGAGGCGGTGCGCATGGGGATGCCCTCGGCTGGCTTGTCGGTGCCCGCCTTTTAGCAGGCGAAACGGCCGAGGTCCAAGCCCAAGCCGGAAAATGGTGGACGATCGCGCCCGCCTGCGTCTCAGGCTTCCGGGCCGTAGCCGTGGAGACCGGCGCCGTGCAGCTTCAGCCAGCGGCGGCCGGCGTCCATCTCGGGGCAGGTGTCGCGCACCAGCCGCCAGAAACGGCGGGAATGGTTCATCTCGCGCAGATGCGCCACCTCGTGGGCGGCGAGATAGTCGAGCACGAAGGGCGGCGCCATCACCACCCGCCAGGAGAAGGACAGTTCGCCGGCCGCCGTGCAGGAGCCCCAGCGCGAGCGGGTGTCCTTGATGCGGATGCGCGGGTTGCGGATCTCGATCGACAGCCGCGCCGCATGGGTCGCGACCGCCGGGGTGAGGTCCGCCTTGGCGGTACGCACGAGGAAGTCGCGCAGGCGGCGGGGCAGATGCTCGGCACCGCCGGCGACGACGAGGCGGGGCTCGCCCTCCGTCTCCGCCTCGCGCCAGACCGTGCCGCGCGCCTCGGCGCGATGGTCGACGCGGTGCATCTCGCCGCGGAAGGGCAGCAGCACGCCGGGAGCGAAGGCGACCCGGTCGGGCCGCCGCGCCAGGCGTTCGGCGAGCCAGCCGCGATGGCGATCCAGAAACGCCTCGGCATCGGGAAGCCGCGTGCCCTCCGGCACCGTCATCACCGGCGCGCCGACGCCGAGCCGCAGGGTGAAGCGCGTCGCCCGCGCCGAGGCGCGCAGGTCGACCGTCACGGCGCGATCGGTGAGCGACACCGTCAGGCTGTCGGGCAGAGCGGGCAGGCGGCGGCGCGGCGCGAAGAACAAGGGGAGCGCTCTCCGCGTCAGGCGGCCGGCGCGTCGGCACCGCCACCGGGGCGGGCGGCGCGATCGGCCCCGCGATCGGAATTCGGCGCGGCGCAGGAGGCGTCGTGGCGGGTGTCGTAGTACCAGGCGGCCGGCCCGCAACAGCAGGCGCCGCCCTTGCCGAGGCCGTTCGAGAGCCCCTCGAAGAAGGCATCGGCCCGGACCCGCCAGCCGAGCCGCGTGCCGAAGAGGGCGAAGACCGCCATCGCCACGCCGAAGGGCCAGGCGAAGGCGAAGCCGGCGATCGTCAGCACGACGACCAGCGGGCGCAGGTCGACGCCGGCGGCGCGCAGGCGATCCGTGAGGCCGGAGACGGAGATGCGATCGGCCATGCGTCCCTCCCGGTCGGTCGAATCGATGCCGGCGGGCATCGCGGTCGGTGGTCGATCGGGCGAGATTGCCCGATCGTGCGCGACATGCAAGGGCCGCCCCTCGTTCGGGGGCGTCAGCCCTCGGCGGGCGAACGGACCGGCTTCTCGGCCAGCACGGCGTCGAAGGCGGCGCGGTCGGGGGCGGTGCGCAGGCGCGACAGCCAGACGGCATGGGCGCGGCGCTCGGCCTCGAGGCGGCGGATCTCGGCGTCGGCACGATCGAGCGCCGAAGTGCGATAGGCCTCGAAGGCAGGATCGCCGGACTGGGCATAAG
The DNA here is from genome assembly GCF_056313985.1 of Pinisolibacter sp. DMC19. Classification (NCBI taxonomy): domain Bacteria; kingdom Pseudomonadati; phylum Pseudomonadota; class Alphaproteobacteria; order Hyphomicrobiales; family Ancalomicrobiaceae; genus Pinisolibacter; species Pinisolibacter sp. DMC19. Next base: position 25,349 of record NZ_JBQUZF010000010.1, read on the forward strand.
AAGCAAAGCCGGTGAAGCGCGAGAAGGCCTGCGGGTCGAATTTGACGCCGGCGCGGGCGAGCCCGTCGCGCAGGCCCGACAGGAAGCTCTCGACGCGGGCGCGCCAGCCGAAGCGTTCGCCCCACAGGGCGTAGGCGAGGACCACGAGGCCGAGCGGCCAGGCGATCAGGAAGCCGATCACCATGGCGGCGATCGTCGGGGGCGTGAAGCCGGTGGTCGAGGTCGTGCCGAAGTTCATTCCATCCCTCCGAACGACCCGGGTCCCGCGCCGCCGAGAGGGGCACGCGCGATCGGGTCATGGTCGGGAGATGGCCCCTCGGCCCCGGCGTTTCAAGCGCCGGACGGTCAGCTCTTCTTGGTGCCCCGCGCCGGCTTGGCGGGCGCCGCACCGACCGCGCCGCGGGCGTGGCGACGGATGAAGTCGGCCATGCGCGGCTGGATGTTGGCGCGGAACTTCGAGCCGTTGAAGACGCCGTAGTGGCCGACGCCGGGCTGGACGTAGTCCATCTGCCTGTCGGGCGAGAGGTTGGAGCACAGCGTGTGCGCCGCCTGGGTCTGGCCCATGCCGGTGATGTCGTCGAGCTCGCCCTCGACCGTCAGCAGCGCCGTGTTGCGGATCGCCGACGGGCGGACCGGCCGGCCGCGATGCATCATCCGGCCCTCGGGCAGGTCGTGGTCGAGGAAGACGGTGCGGATGGTCTGGAGATAGAACTCCTTGGTGAGGTCCATCACCGCCATGTACTCGTCGTAGAAGTCGCGGTGCTTCTCGGCCGACTCGCCATCGCCCTCGACGAGGTGCTGGAAGAATTCCTTGTGGGCGGAGACGTGGCGGTCGAGGTTCATCGACATGAAGCCGCCGAGCTGCAGGAAGCCCGGATAGACCTCGCGGAAGGCGCCGGCATGGGGGAAGGGCACCCGCATGATGACGTTGCGCTCGAACCAGCCGAGGCCCTTGTCGTGGGCGACCTTGTTGACCGCGGTCGGCGAGATGCGGGTGTCGATCGGCCCGCCCATCAGGATCATCGCGGCCGGCGACAAGGGATCGCCGTCCTCCTCCATCAGCGACACGGCGGCGAGCACCGGCACCGAGGGCTGGCAGACGGCGACGATGTTCACCCCGGCGCCGAGGTGGTGGACCATCTCGATCACGTAGTCGATGTAGTCGTCGAGATCGAAGCTACCGGCGGCGAGCGGCACCATGCGGGCGTCGATCCAGTCGGTGATGTAGACCTCGTGCGCCGGCAGCATCGCCTCGACGGTGCCGCGCAGAAGCGTCGCGTAGTGGCCCGACATCGGCGCGACGATCAGCACCTTGGGATCGGCGGCGCGGCCCTCAGGCAGCTCGCGGCGGAAATGCAGCAGGTTGCAGAAGGGCTTCGACCAGACGAACTCTTCCGTCACCGGCACCTCCGCCCCGTCGACCACCGTCGTCGGCAGATCGAAGGACGGCTTGCCGTAGCGCCGGGTCGAGCGTTCGAAGACCTCGAAGCCGGCGGCGAGCGAGCGGCCGAGCGCGGTGCCGGCGAGCGGATTGAAGGGGCTGCGGAAGGCCCAGCGGCCGACTTCGGCCGCGACGCGCATCGGGCGGAGCGCGGCGTGGTTCAACTCGTAGAGCTGGTAGAACATGTGTCCGGTTTCCGTCCCTGCGGGCCGATCGGGGTCCGTCGGCCTCTGGTATATTTCGGTCGATCACTATGCGGCCGAGAACCGCGCGCACCAAGGCCGGCGCGGTCGGCAATTGGTCTTAGCGGTACCTACCCCAACGTCACCCGGCGACGATCGCGTCATTCGCCCTGCTGGACGAGCGATCCGGCCCGGCGCGCGCTGTCGAGGAGGCGCGAGAAGGCGACGATGCCGGCGGCGAGCCACAGGAGGTTCAGCCCCACCGCCGAGGCGAGCAGGTCACTGCGGAAGGTGTGGTCGACGAGGACGGCGCGCAGGCCCTCGAAGACATGGGTCGGCGGCAGCGCCCAGGCGACCGGCTGCAGCCAGACCGGCAGGGTGGCGACGGGGTAGTAGACGCAGGTGATCGGCATCAGCACGAACATCAGCGACCACGACAGCGCCTCCGCGCCCAGCCCGTGGCGCAGCAGGATGCCGACGATGACGAAGGCGAGCGCCCATCCGGTCGCCACCAGATTGGCGAAGAAGCCGACCAGCGCCAGACCGAGGCCCCAGATGTTGAAGCCGAAGAAGGGGATGGCGATCAGCGTCACCGGGATCATGCCGATCGCCAGCCGGATCATCGACACGACCATCAGGGCGGCGACGAATTCCGAGGTCTTGAGCGGGCTCATCAGCAGGTTGCCGAGGTTGCGCGACCACATTTCCTCGAGAAAGGCGAAGGCGAAGCCCTGTTGCGAGCGGAGCAGCACGTCCCACAGCAGCAGGGCCGCGACGAAGAGGCCGCCGGCGCCGGCGAAATAGGGTGACTTCGACGTGACGTAGGACTGGACGAAGCCCCAGGTCAGCATCTGCACCGTCGGCCAGTAGATCAGCTCCACCGTGCGCGGCCAGGAGTTGGAGATGAGGTACCACGAGCGCAGTACCAGCGCGCCGACGCGGGAGAACGAGAAACCCGAAGCGGCGCTCATGGCGTCTCCTCCACGATGCCGGCGCGGGCGCGTTCCTCGGCCGTGCCGCGGCCGCGGGCGACGTCGAGGAAGACCTCCTCCAGCCGGTCGCGACCGAAGCGCTGCATCAGTTCGGCCGGCGTGCCGCGCGCCGCCACCTTGCCGGCGGAGAGGATGACGACGTCGTCGCAGAGCCGTTCGACCTCGTCCATGTTGTGCGAGGCCAGCAGCAGCGAGGCGCCGGTCTCGGCGCGGAAGGCCTCGAGGCGCGAGCGCACCCAGTCGGCGGTGTCGGGATCGAGCGAGGCGGTCGGCTCGTCGAGGAGCAGCAGGCTCGGCCGGTTGAGCAGCGCCTTGGCCAGCGCGACGCGGGTCTTCTGCCCGGCCGAGAGCGCGCCGGCGCGACGGTCGAGGAAGGGATCGAGGGCGAAGGCCTCGGCGAGTTCGGCGATGCGGCCCTCGGCATCGGCGACGCCGTAGAGCCGGGCGAAGACCTTCAGATTCTGCCGGACGGTCAGCCGGTGGGGCATGTCGACGTAGGGGCTCTCGAAGTTCATCCGCGCCAGCAGCCCCGAGCGATCCTCGGCGAGTTCGGACCCCAGCACGCGGATGGTGCCGCCGTCGGGGCGCACCAGACCCATGATCATGCCGATGGTCGTCGTCTTGCCGGCGCCGTTGCCGCCGAGCAGGCCGAGCGTGCGCCCGGCGGGCAGGCGAAAGGAGATGCCGTCGACCGCGCGGACGGGGCCGAAGGTCTTGACGAGGTCGACGACCTCGAGCGCGAGCGGGACGGAAGAGGGGGCGGCGGGTTCGGACAACGCGAATTCGATCCTTGGTACGCTTCTCTGCCTGCCGTACGATCGTATAGGCTGACGACGGCGTGCGTAAGACGCCTTGTCGGAGAAGACGGGAATGTTGGGGGTACTGGCCGATTTCGGCGACAGTTCGGTGCGCTCGCTCAGGCTCGATACGCTGGTCAGGCTGCGCTGGCTGGCGGTGGCGGGCCAGACCGTGGCGATCCTCTTCGTGCGCTTCGGGCTCGGCTTCCATCTGCCGATCGTCGCCTGCCTCGCCTTCGTCGCCGCCTCGGTCGGGCTCAACCTGACGCTCCGCTCGCATTTCTCGTCGATCTACCGGCTCGACGGCATCCACGCGACGCTGCTGCTCGGCTGGGACGCGCTGCAGCTGACCGGCCTCCTGTGGCTGACCGGCGGGCTGGAAAATCCCTTCGCCTGTCTGCTGCTGGCGCCGGTGCTGGTGTCGTCGGCGTCGCTGCCGCCGCGCTCGACGGCGTTGCTCGGGGTCTTCGTCGCGGTCGCCACCACCGTGCTCGCGGCCTGGCACGCGCCGCTGCCGTGGGGCGGCGGCGACGCGCCGCCGGAGCTGCCGGTGCTCTACGTGCTCGGCCAGTGGCTGGCGCTGATCCTCACCCTCTCCTTCTCGGCGCTCTACGCCTTCCGCGTCGCCGACGAGAGCCGCCGTCTCGCGGAGGCGATCAAGGCGACCGAACTCACCCTCCAGCGCGAGAGCCATCTCGTCGCGCTCGACGGGCTCGCCGCCGCCGCCGCCCACGAACTCGGCACGCCGCTCGGCACCATCACCGTCGTCGTCCGCGAGATGGAGCGCGAACTGCCGCCGGGCTCGCCGCTCGCCGAGGACGTGGCGCTGCTCCGGAGCCAGGCGGAACGTTGCCGCGAGATCCTGCGCAAACTGTCGTCGATGGGCGAGGACCCCGACGCCTTCTTCGCCCGCCAGTCGCTCGGCGAGGTGGTCGACGAGGTGCTCGAACCGTTCCGCGGCCTCGGCACCGAGCTCGAGGTGATCGAACGCGGCCAGGGACCGGAGCCGATCGCCCGGCGCAGCCCGGCGATTCTCTACGGCCTCGGCAACATCGTCGAGAACGCCGTCGACTTCGCCGAGTCCAGCGTCGTCGTCGCCCTCGCCTGGGACGAGCGCGAGGTGACCGTCATCGTCTCCGACGACGGGCCGGGCTTCTCGCCGGGGGTGCTGGAGCGTCTCGGCGAGCCCTGGGTGACGACACGCGAGCAGGCGCTCGACGAAGAACCCGACGCGGGCGGCCGTGCCGACGGCGAGACCGGCGGCGGGCTCGGTCTCGGCTTCTTCATCGCCCAGACCTTCCTGATGCGTTCGGGCGCGCGGGTGACCTTCGAGAACAAGCGCTTTCCCGCCCACGGCGCGGAAATCCACATCCAGTGGCCGCGCGCGCTCTGGCCGCTCGCCGAGGAGGGTCTCGGGTCGTCGAACTTCCCTGCTCACGAGGACGAATCGCCACGCCGGCGCGAATGAGATCGAGGTGCGGCGATCTGCGCGCCAGACGTGTGTTCCGGTATTTACCGCGTCAGGATTTCGTTGATCCGTCAATCGCGTATCCGCCGCGCATCGGTGTGCCAACGTATTGTGGAATTGGAATTCCACTCATAAACTCGCCGCCCAATCGGGTGTCGGGGTGCCCGCAAAGAGAACAACGGTGACGATCATGACGGACGTGTCGCAGGCCCTCGCGGCCGATGCGGAGAAGAGCCTGCTCATCGTCGACGACGACAAGGCCTTTCTGCAGCGCCTGGCTCGCGCGATGGAACTGCGTGGTTTCGAGGTGGAGACGGCTTCGACGGTGGCCGAAGGACGTGCCCGGGTCGACGCCCGCTCGCCCGCCTTCGCGGTGGTCGACATGCGACTGGCCGACGGCAACGGGCTCGACGTCGTCGAGCACCTGCGCGAGAAGCGGCCGGAGGCGCGCATCGTCGTGCTGACCGGTTACGGCAACATCGCCACGGCGGTGTCGGCGGTGAAGCTCGGGGCGACCGACTATCTCTCCAAGCCGGCCGATGCCGACGAGGTGATGCGGGCTCTGCTGCGTTCGACCGACGAGCGGGCAGAACCGCCGGAGAACCCGATGTCGGCCGACCGGGTGCGCTGGGAGCACATCCAGCGGGTCTACGAGCTGTGCGAGCGCAACGTGTCGGAGACGGCGCGTCGGCTCAACATGCATCGCCGCACACTGCAGCGCATCCTCGCCAAGCGCGCGCCGCGCTGAGGCGCAGACGTCGGGCCGATCGACCGATCACGCCCCACCCGGGTGCGGCGTGTTTTTCGTCGTGCTCAGATCTCGATCTCGACGTTGCCGAGCAGTCCCGGCTCGAGGAAGCCGAAGAGCCGAGCCGCGGCGGCGCGCGCGAAGCGCAGCGTCGTCGCCTTGCGGGTGGCGGCGGCGAGGCGATGTTCCGGCGCCTCGCGCAGGATGTCGGCACCGTGGGCATCCGCCAGCATCAGGCCGCAGTCCTCGGGGAAGATGTCGAGCGGCACGCGCGGGCTGGTGGCGAAGAACAGCCGGTCGCAGTGCGCCCGGTAGAACGGCCACTTGCGATCGACCCGGAAGTCCTCGACCGACGACTTGACCTCGACGATCCAGATCTCGCCGGAGGCCGAGAGCCCCATCAGATCGGCGCGCCGACCGGAAGCGAGCGGCAGTTCCTCGACCACCGCGAAGCCGAGGCGGACGAGATGGCGCCGGGCCCCGCGGGTGACCAGGAGCGTCTCCTCCGGACGGGAGGGGGCGGGCAGATCACCTTCCGGATCGAGCGGGCCGTCCATCATTTCCACCAGGGAAAGAACACCACGGTGACGAGGCCGAAGAGCGGCAGGAGGATGCCGCCCGACCACAGGAGATAGCCGAAGAACGACGGCATCTTCACGCGGCTCTCCTCGGCGATCGCCTTGACCATGAAGTTGGGCGCGTTGCCGATGTAGGAGTTCGCCCCCATGAAGACGGCGCCGCAGGAGATGGCGAGCAGCGTCCAGGGGATGTCGTTCATCAGGTGCTGCGGGTCGCCGCCGGCGAGGTTGAAGAACACCAGATAGGTCGGCGCATTGTCGAGGAACGACGACAGGATGCCGGTCATCCAGAAATACATGGCGTTGTTCGGCGTGCCGTCGGCCTGGGTGACCAGGGCGACCAGCGGCGCGAAGGCGCCCTTCTCCGCCGCCTTGAGCATGGCGATGACGGGGATGATCGTCACGAAGATGCCGGCGAAGAGCTTGGCGACCTCGAGGATCGGCCCCCAGGAGAATTCGTTGGCGGCCCGCACCGCCTTGGGCGTGATCGCCAGGCTGACGAGACCGGCGGCGACCAGGATCAGATCGCGGGCGAGGTTCTGCAGCTCGACGGCGACGCCGCCGACGTGGAAGACGATACCCGGCTTCCACGATCCCGACAGCAGCACACCGGCGACCACCACGCCGAGGAGCGCGATGTTGGGCAGGCCGACCAGACCGATGTGGGCGGTCTCCGGGGTCGGATCGAAGCGCGCCTTGAAGGCCTCGTCGACGTGGTAGAGGCGCTGGTCGAGGACGAAGAAGACCGCGAGCAGGACGGCTGCACAGAACAGCGTCTCCTCCAGCATGTGTTGCGTCGTCCAGAAGAAGCTGACGCCCTTCAGATAGCCGAGGAACAGCGGCGGATCGCCGAGCGGCGTCAGCGAACCGCCGATGTTGGAGACGAGGAAGATGAAGAAGATCACGACGTGGACGTTGTGACGGCGTTCGTCGTTGGCTCTGAGCAGCGGCCGAATGAGGACCATCGAGGCGCCGGTGGTGCCGATCAGCGAGGCGAGCAGAGTGCCGCCGGCGAGGATCGAGGTGTTGAGCCGCGGGTGGCCGTGGAGGTTGCCGGTCACCAGGATGCCGCCCGAGATGGTGAAGAGCGACCACAGCAGGATCACGAAGGGCAAGTATTCGGCGAGCGCGACGTGCAGGACTTCGCCGCCGGTCAACGCCGCCCCGTGGCCGATGGCGAAGGGCACCGCGAAGGCGAGCCCCCAGGCGGCGGCGACCTTGCCGAAGTGGTGATGCCAGAAGTGCGGCGCCGCCAGCGGCAGGACGGCGATCGACAACAGGATGCCGGCGAAGGGGATCGCCCACCAGACGGAAAGGGCCGCTCCGTCGATGCCGTGCGCCTCGGCCGCCCTGGCCGGGTCGACCGCGAGCGACACGAGACCGATGGCCATCACTGACGAGATGGCGTTCCGCGCGAACCGAACCATGCATTCCCCCCTGCTTCTTGCGCGCCAGATTAACGGGTCCGACGGGAATGCCAACCGGATCCGTCACGGCGTGACGGTGGGGAACGCCCCCGTCGGCCACGCATCTGCTCCGCGAATCCTGCCTACCGAACCGGGCCTTGCACCCCGCCTTCGGCCTCGCCGCCCGCGAGTGGAACGAGACATCGCCGGGAGCGTCGGCGTCCCGGCACGTCCGGCCCCGCACCCGCGGACGTCTCGCCCGACCCGATCCTCCCGGCCCACCTGACGCGCCGGACCCACCCGATCCTCCTCCCCCCGGGCGCCAGCCCCGATCTGCCTCGCTCTCCCGCCCGCGTCTCCTCCCCTCGCGCCTCACCCCGATCCTGCGCCCCGCTCCCCCCTTGCACCCCGCCCGGTTTCGTGGCACACGTATTGAACGCTGTTCAAAACAAATCCACGATCCGTGCTCTTTCGGGATTGCGTCCGGCGAAGAAGCAGTGAGGATCGGCGAAACCCGAATTCAGGGCGCAGGAAACGAACCCGATGTCGCGATCCCTCCTCACGACCCGCCGTTTCGCGGGCCTCTTCTGGTGTCAGTTCTTTTCCGCGCTGAACGACAACTTCCTGAAGAACGCCCTGGTTTTCCTCATTCTCTGGCGGTTGGGGGCGGAGGCGGCGGGGCCGCTGGTGGCGCTGGCGGCGGCGACGCTGATGGCACCGTTCTTCTTCTTCTCGGCGCTCGGCGGCGAGATCGCCGACCGTTTCGACAAGGCGCTGGTGGCACGGCGGCTGAAGCTCGCCGAGCTGCCGGTGGCGGGACTGGCAGTCGCCGGCTTCGCGCTCCACTCGATCCCGACGCTCTTCGCCGCCCTTCTCGGCTTCGGCATCATCGCCGCGCTGTTCGGGCCGGTGAAGTACGGCATCCTTCCCGACCAGCTCGACAAGGGCGAGCTGCCGGCCGGCAACGCGCTGATCGAGGCGGCGACCTTCCTCGCCATCCTGATCGGCACGGTGATCGGCGGCTGGGCGGCCTCCGAAGGCGGCGATCCGCTCAGCCTCGCCTTCATCATGATCGTCTTCGCGATCGGTGCCGTCGTCGCCGCCTATACGATGCCGATGACCGGCCGCGGCGTGCCGGGCCTGCCGATCCACGCCAACATCTTCGCCTCGACCCTCGGCCTCTTGCGTGATCTCGCCGCCGACCGACGCCTGCTGTGGGCCGGTCTCGCGTCGAGCTGGTTCTGGGCGGTCGGCGCGGTGGCGCTGGCGCTGTTGCCGACCGTGGTCAAGGGCCCGCTCGGCGGCGCCGACGAACTGGTCACGCTGCTGCTCGCGGTCTTCGCCATCGCCATCGCCATCGGCTCCGGCCTCGCCGCCTGGCTGTCGGGCCATCGCACCGTGCTGGTGACGACGCCGCTCGCCGGGCTGATCATCGCCGGCGCCGCGATCGACGCCGCCTGGACGCTCGCCCACGTGGCGCCGCGCAGCGGCGTGCTCGGCGTCGCCGGCGCCTTTGCCGATCCGACGACGCGGCGCTTCGCCGTCGACATGTTCGTGCTGGCGGTCGCCGGCGGTCTGTGGATCGTGCCCGTCTTCGCCGCCCTGCAGGGCTGGGCGCCGGAAGCGGCGCGCGCCCGGGTGGTCGCCGCCGTCAACGTGCTCAACGCCGCGATCATGACGGTCTCGGCGCTCGCGGTGGCCGCGGCGCAGGCCTCGGGTGCCAGCTTCCCGGCGGTGTGGATCGCCGTCGGCGTGGTCGGCCTCGTCGTCTCGGTCGTGACCTGGCGGACGCTGCCGTCGCATCCGATGCGCGACGCGCTGTTCCTGTTCTACCGCATCTTCTTCCGGTTGGAGGTCGAGGGCGCCGAGCATCTGGAGCACCTCGGGCCGCGCACCGTGGTGGCGCTGAACCACGTCTCCTTCCTCGACGCCGGTCTGGCGCTGGCCTTGATGGAGCGCGAGCCGGTCTTCGCCATCGACAGCGGCATCGCCCGCAAGTGGTGGGTGAAGCCCTTCCTGAAGGTCGCGCGCGCCATGCCGCTCGATCCCCTGAAGCCGATGGCGACGCGCACGCTGATCCACGGCGTCGAGAGCGGCGATCCGCTGGTCATCTTCCCCGAGGGGCGGCTCACCGTCACCGGTTCGTTGATGAAGGTCTACGACGGCGCCGGCCTCGTCGCCTCCAAGACCGGGGCGAACGTCGTCCCGGTCCGCATCGAAGGCCTCGAGCAGACCTTCCTGACGCGCCTCGACCGCTCGCTGGTGCGCCGCCGGCTGTTCCCCAAGGTGCGGGTGACCGTGCTGTCGGGTCGGCCGCTCAGCGTCGACCCGACACTCGCGGGCCGGGCCCGCCGCCGCGCCGCTGGCTCCGCGCTCTACGACGTGATGTCGGACCTGCTCTATCGCACCGCCCATGTCGATCGCTCGGTGATCGACGCGCTGATCGACGCCGCCCTGCACGAGGGTCCGTCGCGGGTGGCGCTGGAGGACCCGATCGCCGGCACGCTCTCCTATCGCAAGCTGCTGATCGGCGCCCGGGTGCTCGGCGAGAAGCTCGCCGCACTCGCTCCGGTCGACGGCGCGGTCGGCCTGATGATGCCCAACGCCAATGCCGCGGTCGCCGCCTTCTTCGGCATCCACTCGGCCGGCCGCGTGCCGGCGATGATCAACTTCACCGCGGGCGCCGCCAACATCGGCGCGGCGGTGAAGGCGGCGGAGATCGGCACCATCGTCACCTCGCGCGCCTTCGTCGAGAAGGCCCGTCTGGCGCCGCTCATCGAGGCGCTGTCGGGGCAGGTCGCCTTCCTCTTCCTCGAGGACGTGCGCGGCACCATCGGCACGTTCGACAAGCTCCGCGCCCTGCTGTTCTGGAAGCGGCCGATCGTGCGGCGTGGGCCCGACGACCGGGTGGCGGTGCTCTTCACGTCCGGTTCCGAGGGCACCCCCAAGGGCGTCGTGCTGTCGTCGCGCAACATGCTGGCCAACACCGCACAGGCGGCCGCCCGCATCGACTTCGGCCGCGCCGACAAGGTGCTCGACGTGCTGCCGATCTTCCATTCCTTCGGCCTGACGGCGGGTCTGGTGCTGCCGCTGGTCTCCGGCGTGCCGGTGTTCCTCTATCCCTCGCCGCTCCACTACCGGGTGGTGCCGGAACTGGTCTACGGCTTCAACGCCACGATCCTCTTCGGCACCGACACGTTCCTCGCCGGCTATGCCCGCGCCGCCCACCCCTACGACTTCCGCTCGCTGCGCTACGTCGTGGCCGGCGCCGAGCCGGTGAAGGAGACGACGCGGCGGACCTGGATGGAGAAGTTCGGCCTGCGCATCCTCGAGGGCTACGGCGTCACCGAAACGGCGCCGGTCGTTGCGCTCAACACGCCGATGTTCAACCGCTTCGGCACGGTCGGCCGGCTGCTGCCCGGCATGGTGCCGACGCTAGAGCCGGTGCCCGGCGTCGCGATCGGCGGACGCCTCCATCTCGAGGGGCCGAACGTCATGCTCGGCTATCTCCGCGCCGAGGCGCCGGGCGTGCTGGAGCCGCCGGCGAACGGCCGCCACGACACCGGCGACATCGTCTCGATCGACGCCGACGGCTTCGTCACCATCCTCGGCCGCGCCAAGCGCTTCGCCAAGCTCGGCGGCGAGATGGTGTCGCTGGCGGCGATCGAGAAGCTCGCGGCGATCGCCTGGCCCGACGCCCCGGCCTCGGCCGCCTCGGTGCCGGACCCGAAGAAGGGCGAACGGGTGATCCTGGTGACGACCCAGGCCAACGCCACCCGCGCCGACATCCAGGCGGCGGCACGTTCGATCGGCGCGTCGGAACTGATGATCCCGTCGGAAGTGGCCGTCTGGGAGACGATGCCGCTGCTCGGCACCGGCAAGACCGACCACCTCACCGTCACCCGCATGGTGCGCGAGACCTTCGCCGCCAAGGCGGCGGAGGGTTGATCGACGGATCGCGCCGCCGGCCTCAGGCGAGGCCGGCGAGGGCGCGGTAGTCGTCGAGGCGGGCGTGCGGCGAGACGATGCGGGCGAGAAGGCTCGGCGCCTCGACCGCCAGATCCTCGGCGAAGATCCGCGCCATGCGGCTCCATTTGGTCTCCGCCTCCTCGGCGCCGGCCGCGACCGCGCCTCGGGTCAGCAGTGCGCCGCCGAGCGCGAGGCCGAAGAGGCGGAGATGGGTCTGGGCGACGAGGAGGCGATCGGCGTCCTTCGTCTCGCCCGCGAGGAGATGCGCCGTCGCCGTCTCCAGCGCGTCGAGCGCCGCGTCGAGACGGGCGGCCGACGCGCCGAGGATCGCCCGGCCGGCGTCGACGTCGGCGCGCGCCTCGGCGATCAGGCGGGCGACGTCGGCGCCGCCGTCGCGGCCGATCTTGCGCATGACGAGGTCGATCGCCTGGATGGCGTTGGTGCCCTCGTAGATCGGGGCGATGCGGATGTCGCGGAAGAGCCGGGCGGCGCCCGTCTCCTCAATGAAGCCCATGCCGCCGTGGATCTGCACCCCGAGGGATGCGACCTCGCAACCGACATCGGTCGAGAACGCCTTGACGATTGGGGTCAGCAGCCCGGCGCGGAGATCCGCGGCTGCGCGGGCTTCCGCGGTCGGGGCCGCGCGGGCGCGGTCGATGGCGGTCGCGGCGCAATAGGCGATGGCGCGCGCCGCCGCGGTCAGCGCCTGCATCCGGGAAAGCGTGCGGGCGACGTCCGGGTGGGCGGCGATCGGCGCCGGGGCGGGGAAGCCCTCGGCGCGGCCCTGCCGCCGCTCGAGGGCGTAGGCACGGGCCTTCTGCGTCGCCTTCTCGGCGATGGCGACGCCCTGGAGCCCGGTCGCCAGCCTTGCCTTGTTCATCATCGTGAACATGCAGGCGAGGCCCTCGTTCTCGCGGCCGATCAGCCAGCCGGTCGCGCCGCCTTGGTCACCGAAGACCATGGTGCAGGTGGGGGACCCCTTGATGCCGAGCTTGTGCTCGATGCCGGCGCAGCGGACGTCGTTCTCGGCCCCGAGCGAGCCGTCGTCGCCGACGAAGCGCTTCGGCACCAGGAAGAGCGAGATGCCCTTGACGCCGGCCGGCGCGTCGGGGAGCCGCGCCAGCACCAGATGGAGGATGTTCTCCGCCAGATCGTGCTCGCCGAAGGTGATGAAGATCTTCTGGCCGGTGATCCGATAGGTGCCGTCGCCGGCGGGCACCGCCCTGGTCCGGAGCAGCGCGAGGTCGGAGCCCGCCTGCGGTTCGGTCAGGTTCATCGTGCCGGTCCAGGTGCCGGCGACGAGATTGGGCAGATACGTCGCCTTGATCGCGTCGGAGGCATGGGCCTCGAGCGCGTCGGCCGCACCCTGGCTCAGCACCGGCAGGGTCGACAGCGCCATGCAGGCCGAGGTCAGCATCTCCATCGTCGCGGTGCCGACCGCCGTCGGCAGGCCGGAGCCGCCGAAGGCTTCCGGTTGCGCGACCCCGTTCCAGCCGGCCGCCGCCCAGTCGGCATAGGCCTCGCGGAAGCCCGGCGGCGTGGCGACGCGGCCGTCGGACCAGGCGGCACCGACGGTGTCGGAGACGCGGTCGAGCGGGTCGATCCGGTCTTCGCAGAACTTCGCCGCCTCCTCGAGGATGGCGACGAGGTCGTCGCGGTCCATCGCCGGTTCGCCGCCGGGGCCGGGGGCGATCGCGGTCAGGGTGAAGAGGATGTCTTCGACGGGGGCGCGCCAGCTCATGGGCGATCTCCTCTGCCGGCTCAGTGGAAGCCGAGGTAGCTTTCGACGATGCGGTCGTCGCGGGCGAGATCGGCGGCGGGCCCGGAGGCGATCGCCTCGCCGAGTTCCATCACGTGGGCGTGGTCGGCGCTCGCGAGCGCCGCCCGGGCGTTCTGCTCGACCAGCAGGATCGCGACGCCCGAGGCCCTGAGATCGGCGACGATGCGGAAGATGTCGGCAACGATGCGCGGCGCGAGGCCGAGGCTCGGCTCGTCGAGCATCAGCAGCTTCGGCCGGCTCATCAGCGCGCGGCCCATCGCCAGCATCTGGCGTTCGCCGCCCGACATGGTGCCGGCGAGCTGGTCGCGGCGCTCCTTGAGGCGCGGGAAGCGGTCGTAGACCTCGGCGATCGTGTCGCGGGCAACGGCGCGCGGCACGCGGAAGCCGCCGAGCACCAGATTGTCCTCGACCGTCATGGTGGAGAAGAGCTCGCGCCGCTCCGGCACCAGACAGAGGCCGAGGGCGACGCGTTCCTCGACGCCGAGACGGCCGACGTCCTGCCCGGCGAAGCGGATCGACCCGGATGCGAGCGGCAGGGCGCCCATGGTGGCGTTGAGCAGCGTCGACTTGCCGGCACCGTTGGCACCGATCACCGTGACGATCTCGCCGGCACGGACCGCGAGCGAGACGCCGCGTACCGCCTGGACCTTGCCGTAGGCGACGGCGGCGGAGGTGACTTCGAGCAGCGCGTCGGTCATGCCGCACCTCCGAGATAGGCTTCGAGCACCGCCGGATGGGTCTTGATGACCTCGGGCGGGCCTTCGGCGATCTTGGTGCCGAAGTCGAGCACCACGATGTGGTCGGTCAGCCCCATGACGAAGCCCATGTCGTGCTCGACCAGCAGCACGCTCATGCCCTCGGCACGCAGTTTCTTCAGAAGCTCGGCGAGTGCCTCCTTCTCGAAGTGTCTGAGACCGGCGGCGGGTTCGTCGAGCAGCAGCAGCTCGGGGTCCATGGCGAGCGCGCGGGCGATCTCGACGACGCGCTGCTGGCCGAGCGCCAGCGATCCCGCCGGTTTCGTCATGTGCTCGGCGAGGCCGACGCGTTCGATCTGGATCGCCGCTTCCTTGAGCAGCCGCGCCTCGTCGCGCCGGTCGAGGCGCAGCAGCGTGGCGAGGAGCCCGGCCCGGCCGCGCAGGTGAGCGCCCATGGCGACGTTCTCGAGCACGGTCATCTCGGGCTCCAGCTTGACGTGCTGGAAGGTGCGGGCGACGCCACGACCGGCGATCGCCTGCGGCCCGGTGCCGGAGATCGTGGCGCCGTCGAAGGCGACGCGGCCGGCGGTCAGCCGGGTCACGCCGGTGATGAGGTTGAAGGTCGTGCTCTTGCCGGCGCCGTTGGGGCCGATCAGGGCGACGATCTCGCCGCGGCCGACCCGGAACGACACGTCGTTGACCGCGGTCAGGCCGCCGTACTGCTTGCGCGCCGCCTCGAGCACCAGGAGCGGCGTCTTGCGGGCGTGGTCGATCGTCCGGCGGGCGAGCGGATCGGCCGTCTGCGGCGCGGTCTTCGGACGCTGGTCGAGGAGCGTCGCCAGATGCGGCCAGACGCCGTCGCGGGCGACCTGGAGGAGGACGACGAGGACGAGGCCGAAGACGACGCCCTCGAGCTGCATCGAGGTGCCGACGACCGCGGGCACGAGGCGCTGCAGCGCCTCCTTCAGCAGCGTCACCAGACCGGCACCGACCACCGCACCCCAGATCTGGCCGGAACCGCCGACCACCGCCATGAAGAGATATTCGATGCCGGCATTGAGGCCGAAGGGCGAGGGCGTCACGGTGCGCTGGACATGGGCGTAGAGCCAACCCGACAGGCTGGCGAGCAGCGCTGCCCAGACGAAGACGACGAGCTTGGTGCGGCTCGCGTCGATGCCGAAGGCCTCGGCCGCGATCTGGCCCTTGCGCAGGGCGCGGATGCCGCGGCCGATGCGGCCGTCGAGGAGATGCGTCGTCAGGATCGCCGCGCCGATCACCGCGCCCCAGATCACGAAGTGGACGGCGCGCGGATCGGTCAGCGCATGGCCGGCGATCTCCAGCGGCGGGACGCCGGAGATGCCGTCGTGGCGGCCGAGGAGCTCGATCTTGCCGAAGAGGTAATAGAGCGAGAGGCCCCAGGCGAGCGTGCCGAGCGGCAGGAAGTGGCCGGAGAGCCGCACGGTGATCAGCCCCAGCACCCAGGCGACGGCGCCGGAGACCGCGAGCGACACCGGCAGGCCCGCCCAGGGCGACCAGCCGTACCGTGTCGTCAGCACCGCGGTCGCATAGGCGCCGAAGCCGCAGAAGGCGGCTTGGCCGAAGGAGGTCATGCCGCCGACGCCAGTGAGCAACACCAGCCCCATGGCGACGAGGGCGGCGAGGCCGACGTTGCCCAGGAGCCCGATCCAGAAGACCGGCACGAAGGGCACGAGCGGCACGACGGCGAGGAAGCCGACGAAGGCGAGGAAGACATGGCGCGGGTTCATGGCCTCAATCCTCCTCTTCGACGTGGGGCTGCCCGAAGGAGCGCCACAGCAGCACCGGGATCACCAGCATGAAGACGACGATCTCCTTCATGTCGGAGGCGTAGAAGGAGGCGAGCGCCTCGACGATGCCGACGCCCAGCGCCGCCGCGGCGGTCAGCGGATGGCTGACCAGCCCGCCGACGATCGCGGCGACGAAGCCCTTGAGACCGATGATGAAACCGGTGTCGTAGTAGATCGTGGCGAGGGGGGCGACGAGGATGCCGGAGAGCGCGCCGATCAACGCGGCGAGCGCGAAGGCGAGCTTGCCGGCAAACGACGTGCGGATGCCGACGAGGCGGGCGCCGAGGCGGTTGACCGCGGTGGCGCGCAAGGCCTTGCCCCACAGCGACCTTTCGAAGAACAGCCAGAGCGCGACGATGGTGACGGCGGTGAGGGCATAGACCGCGATCGACTGACCGGTGATCAGGAGCGGCCCGGCCGTCACCATGGCGTCGGAGATCGCCGGCGCGCGCAGGCCCT
Source organism: Pinisolibacter sp. DMC19 (assembly GCF_056313985.1). NCBI lineage: Bacteria > Pseudomonadati > Pseudomonadota > Alphaproteobacteria > Hyphomicrobiales > Ancalomicrobiaceae > Pinisolibacter > Pinisolibacter sp. DMC19. The sequence continues at coordinate 41,690 of NZ_JBQUZF010000010.1, forward strand.
CGGCGCCGAAGAAGACGAGGCCGAGGCCGACCAGCGCCAGATGGACGCCGACGGCGGTGATCATCAGCGTCAGCACCGAGGCGCCGGCGATCGGCATGAAGACGACGCGGTAGAGGAGCGGCCCGAGCGGCGTGACGAGCGCCAGCGTCAGGGCGAAATGGACGGCGGGGCCGTAGCCCCGGCCGGCGATCGCGAAGGTCGCCGCGACGACGGCGCCGGGCAGCGCCAGGTCGAAGAGGACGGCAGGCCCGAGCCGGCGGCCGATCGCCCCTTCGCGCACCGCGGCGACCATGTCGAAGACGAAGGCGGCGACGCCGAAACCGGCCAGGAGCCAGACCGTGCCGGGCAGCTTGCCGGCCTCGAGCAGGGCCTGCGTCAGGGCGCCGAAGGCGACGAATTCCCCTTGCGGGATGAAGACGACGCGCGTGACCGCGAAGACCAGCACGAGGGCGAGGCCCAGGAGCGCGTAGATCGCCCCGTTCGTGATACCGTCCTGCAGAAGGAAGAGCAGAATCGTGCCGTCCACCGGCTTCGCCCCCTCGTGGTTCATCCCGCACGGGACCGTCTCCACGAAGCGAAGGCCTCGTGAAACGGCGGATTCTCGCGATGTCCGGGGACGAGACGCCCCTCCCGATGTTCTCGTTCTTATTTGATATACAGCATAACTATTATCCCGTATAAGAGCAAGACGAGACATGACGGAAAGATCGGACGACGCGTCCGAGAGGCCTTCGATGAGCATGCACGAGACCGCCCCCCGCCCCGCCGAGGGCGTGCCCAAGGGCCGCCGGCCGCGGCGCGTGCCGGCGCGCGGTGCGATCGACGAGATCGAGGAGGCGGGGGAGACGAGCGCGGCGTCGGGCGATCTCGACCTGTCGGGGCTCGACGGCGTGATCGGCTACACGCTCAGGCGGGCGCAGCTCGCGGTCTTCGAGGATTTCGCACGGCGCTTCGCACGGCTCGATCTGAAGCCGGCGCAATATTCGGTGCTGTTGGTGATCGGCGACAATCCGGGCCGCAAACAGTCGGAGATCGCGGCGGCGCTGGGCATCCAGCGGCCGAATTTCGTCGCCATGCTCGACGAGTTGGAACGTCGGGGTCTCGCCGAGCGCACGCGCTCGACCACCGACCGGCGCAGCCATGCGGTCGTGCTGACGGAAGCCGGCGAGAAGCTGCTGGCGACCGCTCGCGCCGAACAGGCACAGCAGGAGATCGATCTCGGCGCCTTCCTCGGAGAGGGCGGCCGCGAGACGCTGGTCGGGTTTCTGAGACGCCTCGCCCGGATCGACTGATCGCCTTCATCGAACATCGCAGAGCCGGCGAGCCGGCGGCGAGGGGGCCTCCTCGCCGCCGGCTGGCCGTCGTCGCATCTCGCGCCCGGGTCGGAATCCAGGGGGGGAACGGGCGAAAGGCGGACGGATTGCAATGCTTCGGCGTCAGTCGACCGCGACGACCGTCGAGGGCGGGCCGCCCTTGTCGGTCCGCCAGACGATCGTGCAGGCGGAGGGCGGGCAGGAATCGATCGTCCCGAGGGACGACCCGGCGCGATCACCCGGCATCGGCGCCTCGTCCCGTGCGACGGCGAGTGCGGACACGCCGACCACGGCGAGAGCGGAGAGGAGGGCGACAGACTTCGAGGTCCTGTTCATTGGCCACCTCCATGGGGTCTCTCGACCAGGGGGAGATCATGCTTCGAATCGATTTAAGCGTCTCCCCGGACTTGGGCAGATGGTTGACGATTCGTAAATGAACAGCCCGGATGTGATCACGTTCGCGTGCGGGTCGCGTGCGTTCTCGTGTACCGCATCCCCGAGGTGGCGGAGACGGTTCGGATCGGCGGTTTCCCGGGGCACGCGCGGCGATTGTTCGCGTCGCCGGGTCGACAGCGGCGGCGCCTTGTGCGAGGGAGCGGCACCGACATTTCGAGAGGCCAAACATGTCCGAAACCCGCGATTCCAACGGCAACGTCCTCAAGGACGGCGACAGCGTCACCCTGATCAAGGATCTCAAGGTCAAGGGCACCTCGGTGACGCTCAAGCGCGGCACGCTCGTCAAGAACATCCGCCTGACCGACGACACCGACCTGATCGAGTGCAACGCCGAGAAGGTGAAGGGCCTCGTCCTGCGCGTCGAGTTCCTCAAGAAGGCGTGAGCCGACGGGCGCCCTCGCTGCGATGGGCGCCTACCGAACACGTCAGGCTCTTGACGGGCAGGGCACGCCCGAGGCGATGATGGCGGCGGCGCTATGCTGCGCCGCCGACCGGAGCCCGCGATGACCACGCCGACCCTCGACGCCTATCCCGTCCGCGCCTTCGACAAGCTGCGCTACGGCGACACCGATCGTCAGGGCCACGTCAACAACGCCGTCTTCGCCACCTTCCTCGAGACCGGTCGGGTCGAGCTGATCCTCGACGCCGACAAGGGGCTGCTCGCGCCCGGGCGCTCCTTCGTTCTGGCGCGGCTCGAGATCGATCTCGTCGCCGAGATCCACTGGCCCGGCACGGTCGAGATCGGCACCGCCGTCACCAAGGTCGGCCGCTCGTCGATCGCGCTGGAGCAGGGCATCTTCCAGGACGGCCGGCTCTGCGCCCGCGGCGTCTCGGTCGTCGTGCTGGTCGACGACGCGACGCGGCGCTCGACGGCGCTGCCCGAAGACGCCGTCGCCCGGTTGGAGGGCCTTCGTCGCGGTGAGGGGTGACGGACGATTGGCGTCGTGCGCGTGCATCGGCTATGGTCCGGCGCACCAACGGAGCCAGTCCATGTCGCACGATCCCGCCGCCGCCGCCGCCACCTCGAACCGCGCCGCCGCCGAAGGGCCGGCGATCGGCGAGACGGGCGGAACCGGGGGCGGCTCCACCGCCTCCTTCGGCTTCCGCGAAGTGCCGCTCGAGGAGAAGCAGCACCTCGTCGACGACGTCTTCCACAAGGTCGCCACCCGCTACGACATCATGAACGACGTCATGTCGGGCGGCCTGCACCGGCTGTGGAAGGACGCGATGGTGTCGAAACTGTCGCCGCCGAAGATCGGCCGGCGCCCGTGGGAATCGCTCGACATGGCCGGTGGCACCGGCGACATCGCCTTCCGCATCGTCGAGAAGTCCGACCGCAAGGCCAAGGTCACCGTTTCCGACATCAACGGCTCGATGCTGGGTGTCGGCCGCGAGCGCGCCGAGAAGCGCGGGCTCTCCGACAATCTCGACTTCGTCGAGGCCAATGCCGAGGAACTGCCCTTCGAGGCGAACCGCTTCGACGCCTATACGATCGCCTTCGGCATCCGCAACGTGCCGCGCATCGACAAGGCGCTCTCCGAGGCCTACCGCGTGCTCAAGCCGGGCGGACGCATCCTGGTGCTCGAGTTCTCGCAGGTGGTGATCCCCGGCCTCGACAAGATCTACGACGCCTTCTCCTTCAATCTGATCCCCTTGATGGGCAAGGTGATCGCCGGCGACGGCGAACCCTATCGCTATCTGGTGGAATCGATCCGGCGCTTCCCCACCCAGGAGAAGTTCGCCGAGATGATCCGCGACGCCGGCTTCTCGCGCGTCGACTACACCAACCTCACCGGCGGCATCGCCGCGATCCATTCCGGCTGGAAGATCTGACGCGATGGCTCGGGTGATCGGTTCGCTGTTCCTGCTCGCGCGCGCCGGCTGGGTTCTGGCCCGCGAGGGTGTCGTCACTGCCGTCGCCCCGCCCGATCCGCCGCCGCTCGCCCGTCTCGGACTGTGGGCCGTCTCGCTCGTCGAGCGCCGCGACGCCGAGGGCGTCTCGCGCGGGCAACGCGCCAGCCGCGCGCTGAACCGGCTCGGTCCGTCGTGGATCAAGCTCGGCCAGTTCCTCGCCACCCGCCCCGACGTGATCGGCCGGACGCTCGCCGACGATCTCGAGGCGTTGCAGGACCGGGTCGAGGCCTTCCCCTCCGACGAGGCACGCGCGATCGTCGAGAAATCGATCGGCAAGCCGATCTCCGAAGCCTTCCTCGCCTTCGGCGACGTGGTCGCCGCCGCCTCGATCGCGCAGGTCCACAAGGCCCGCATCCGCGGCCGCGACGGGGCCGAGCGCGACGTCGCCGTCAAGGTGCTGCGCCCCGACGTCGAGGCGCGCTTCCGGCGCGATCTTTCCGCCTTCTACCTCGCCGCCCGGCTGATCGAGACGATCGCGCCCTTCACCCGGCGGCTGCGTCCGATCGCCGTCGTCGACACGCTCGCCCGCTCGGTCCGGCTCGAGATGGACCTCCGCCTCGAGGCGGCGGCGCTGTCGGAAATGGCGGAGAACACCGCCGCCGACCCGGACTTCCGGGTGCCGAGCGTCGACTGGGAGCGCACCCGGCGCAACGTGCTGGTGCTCGAGTGGATCGACGGGCTGAAGCTCGGCGAGCCGGACGCGTTGGCCGCGGCGGGGCACGATCCGATCCGCCTCTCCAAGGTGGTGATGCAGTCCTTCCTGCGTCACGCCATGCGCGACGGCTTCTTCCACGCCGACATGCACCAGGGCAACCTGTTCGTCGACGCCAAGGGCGATCTCGTCGCCGTCGACTACGGCATCACCGGGCGCCTCGCGCCCTCCGAACGGCGCTTCCTCGCCGAGATCCTCTACGGCTTCATCACCCGCGACTACATGCGGGTGGCGCGCGTCCATTTCGAGGCCGGCTACGTGCCGGCGTCACAGGAGCTCGAGGTCTTCGCCCAGGCGCTGCGCGCCGTCGGCGAGCCCTTGCGCGACCGGCCGCCGAGCGAGATCTCGATGGCGGGCCTGCTCGGTCAGCTCTTCGAATACACCGACGTCTTCGACATGAAGACGCAGCCGCGGCTGATCCTGCTGCAGAAGACGATGGTGGTGGTCGAGGGCGTCGCGCGCGTGCTCGATCCCGACCTCGACATCTGGGCGGTCAGCGAACCCGTCGTGCGCGAATGGGTCGAGAAGAACCTCGGCCCGACCGCCCGCATCGCCGACGTCGCCTCTTCCGCCGGCGCCGCCGGCCGGCTGGCCCTCGCCCTGCCGCGGCTCGCCGAACGGCTGGAGACGGTATCGGACGCCGCCGCGCGCTGGGCCGACGGCGGCATCCGGCTCGATGCCGAGACGGTCGAGGCGATCGCCCGTGCCGACCGCCGTCACGGCCGGGTCGAGCGCTTCGCCCTCGTCGTCGGCGCCGTCTCGCTCGCCGTCCTCGCGCTCGCCCTCTTCGTCTGACCGCCGCGCGGTTTCGGGAAAGGATCCTGCCTTTGACGACCAACGCTCCCGCCGACCGGCTCGCCGCCGTCTTCGCCCGGATCGACGCCGAGAACGCACAGGATCCGACCACGATCGACGACGGCGGCGCGATGCGACCGCAGGCCCTCGTCTACGGCGAACGCATGACGGCGCGGCTGGCGACGCTCTCACCGGAGGCCTCCGACCTCGTCCGCATCGCCGCGCGCGCCCAGCACGTCCGCCGCTTCGACATGCCGCGCGGGTCGTATCCGATGGACAAGCCCGGCTATTTCGCCTGGCGCAACGCGCTGAAGATCCATCACGCCGAGGTCGTCGGGCGGCTGATGGCCGAGACCGGCTGGAGCGAGAACGAGATCGCGCGGGTCGGTTCGATCGTCCGCAAGGAGCGGCTGAAGCGCGATCCGGACGCACAGCTCGTCGAAGACTGCGCCGCGCTGGTCTTCCTCGAGCACGAGTTCGCCGCCTTCGGCGCCAAATACACCGACGAGAAGATCGTCGACATCGTCGCCAAGACCTGGGCCAAGATGTCCGAGGCCGGCCACGCCGCGGCGCTCGAGCTGGTGCCGTCGCTGCCGGAACGGTTGCAGGCGCTGACGGTGAAGGCTGTCACCGGGGTGTGACGCCGTCGATTCGGCCGGCGTGATTTGTCCGTGCGCGATGCTTCGAGACGGCGTTCTTCGAGCGCCTCCTCAGCATGAGGCGTATGTGGTTGTATCGAAACAAGAAAACGGACGCCTCATGCTGAGGAGGGCGGCCGCCGGTCGCCCGTCTCGAAGCATCGCGCACCCGTGCACCGACCTCGCCGCCCCGCCTCAGCCCGCCGCGAGCCGCGCCACCACGCCCTCGCCCGCCGCACGTCCCGTCGAGAAACAGGCCTGCAGCAGGTAGCCGCCGGTCGGCGCCTCCCAGTCGAGCATCTCGCCGCAGACGAAGACGCCCGGCTGCTTCTTCAGCATGAAACGGGCGTCGACCTCGTCGAAGCGGATGCCGCCGGCCGAGGAGATCGCCTTGTCGAGCGGCGCCATGCCGGAGATGCGGATCGGCACCGCCTTGACCAGCGCGGCGAGGTCGTCCGGCGCGGTCGGCAGCCTGCCGCCGGCGCCCTCGCGCAGGAGACCCGCGGCGACGGGGGCGAGGCCGGCGTTCTTGCGCAGGACGTTGGCCATGCTGTCGCCCTTGCGGGCATCGCCGATCGAGCGGGCGATCTCCTCCGCCGCGACGCCGGGGCGCAGGTCGAAGATCACCGTCGCCGAGCCTTCCGCGGCGATGCGGTCGCGGATCGCCGCCGACAGCGGATAGATCGCCCCGCCCTCGAGGCCGCGGCGCGTCACCATCGCCTCGCCGATCGAGACCTCGTCGTCGAGCCGGATCGCCACGCGCTTCAACGGCGAACCCTCGAAACGGTCGCGGAAGATGTCGGTCCAGGCGACGTCGAAGCCGCAGTTGGTCGGCGTGAGCGGCGCGACCGCGATGCCGAGATCCTCGAGGACCTTGGTCCAGCCGCCGTCCGAGCCGAGGCGCGGCCAGCTGGCGCCGCCGAGCGCCAGGACGACCGCGTCGGCGGGGAGCCGCTCCTCGTTGCCGGCGGCGTCGCGGAAGACCGGCACGCCCTCGGCGAAGCCGGTCCAGCGCAGGCGGGTGCGGCTGGTCACGCCGAGGTCGGCGAGACGCTTCCCCCAGGCGCGCAGCAGCGGCGAGGCCTTGAACGACTTGGGGAAGACGCGGCCCGACGAGCCGACGAAGGTCTCCTCGCCGAGATCGGCGGCGAAAGCGCGCAGCGCCTCGGGCGGGAAGGCCATGATGGCGCCGCGCAGGCGGAACACCGCCTCGCCGTAGCGCGTCAGCAGTCGGTCGAGCGGTTCGGAATGGGTGAGGTTCAGCCCGCCGCGGCCGGCCATCAGGAGCTTGCGGCCGAAGGAGGGCATCCGGTCGACGATGGTGACGCGATGGCCCGCCGTCGCGATCACGTCCGCCGCCATCAGACCCGCCGGCCCACCGCCGATCACCACCACGTCGCTCATTCCGATCCCTCCGGCACGGTCCGGACCGAAACGATTCCGGCGGCCATGGAGGCTTGATCCTCCATCGGGGCCGCCGACGCAAGCTCCGACGACGAACCGTCATCGTTTCCTATCGTCGAACGATCCATTCGCCAGGCCGGGGATGGGCATCGAAGGCGACCTAAGTCATTCTCCCGATCGAGCCGCGGCCTGCCCCGCCGCAACGACAAGATCCCCCCCTCGAAGACGGCGCGACGCGCCCCGGAGATCCCCATGACCAAGGTCCTCGTTCTCTACTATTCCTCTTACGGCCACCTCGAGACGATGGCGAACGCCGTCGCCGAGGGCGCCCGTGCGGCCGGCGCCGAGGTCGTGGTGAAGCGCGTGCCGGAGACCGTTCCGGAAGAGGTCGCCAAGGGCGCCCACTTCAAGCTCGACCAGGCCGCGCCGATCGCCACCGTCGACGAGCTGCCGGAATACGACGCCATCATCTTCGGCGCGCCGACCCGCTTCGGCACCGTCGCCTCGCAGATGCGTTCCTTCATCGACCAGACCGGCGGTCTGTGGTTCACCGGCAAGCTGATCGGCAAGGTCGGTTCGATCTTCACGTCGTCGGCGACCCAGCACGGCGGTCAGGAATCGACCATCCTCGGCTTCATGCCGACCCTGCTGCATCACGGCATGGTGGTCGTCGGCCTGCCCTATTCCTTCGCCGGCCAGATGGGCGTCGACGAGATCAAGGGCGGCTCGCCCTACGGCGCCTCCACCATCTCGGACGGCGACGGCTCGCGTCAGCCCTCCAAGGTCGAGCTCGACGCCGCCCGCTTCCAGGGCCGTCACGTCGCCGAGATCGCCGGCAAGCTGGCGAAGTGATGCGGCTTCCGGCGGCCCGCGCCGCCGGACGGGTCCCCCAAGAAAAATGCCCCGCGTCGGGAAACCGGCGCGGGGCAGTTTCGTCTCGGGGGGAAAGCCCTCGCCGGTCGGCGAGGGAGGAGGTCACTTCACGATCGCCCAGTTGCCGTCCTTGACGGTGATGAGGATGCGGCCGCGATCGTCGACGCCGTAGTGGTCGGTGGCGGAGTAGTTGTAGACCGCCTGGCTCGCGGCGAGTTCCTTCTCGCTCTCGAGCGCGGCGCGGATCGCCTCGCGGAACTCCTGGGTGCCGGGCTTGGCGGTCTTCAGCGCCACGGGCACGACGCGCTTCAGGAGTTCGAAGACGTCGTTCATGTGGGCACCGAACTGCGTCACCGAGCCGGCGCCGAACTTCGCCTCGTAGGCCGTCGTATAGGCGACGCCCGGCGCCTTCGTCAGGGCGGAAGCGTCCTGCGCGTCGGCGGCGACCACCGGGCCGGCGGTGAAGATCACGCCCTCGGCCGACTTGCCGGCGATGCGCATGAAGTCGCGGGTGACGGCGCCGTGGGTCTGGTAGATCGGCCCGGTGAAGCCGCGTTCGCGCAGGCCGATGACCGGCAGCGCCGCGGCGGTACCGGAAGCGCCGACCAGCACCGCGTCGGGACGCGAGGCGACCAGCTTCAGCACCTGGCCTGCGACCGAGGTGTCGGCGCGGGCGTAGCGTTCGTCGGCGACCATCTCGAGGCCCATCGGCACGGCCGAGGCCTTGAACTCCTTGACCCAGAGATCGCCCCAGCTGTCGGAGAAGCCGATGATGCCGACGCGCTTGACGCCCTTGGCCTTCATGTTCTCGAACAGGCCCTTGGCCATCAGCGGCACCGGCTGGGGCATGACGAAGGTCCATTTCTCGCGACCCGGCTGGAAGGGCATCGGCGAGAGGGCGAAATGCGGCAGCGCCGCCTCGAAGGCGACGCCGGCCACCGCGATGGTGGCGGGGGTGACCGAGGAGCCGATCAGGATGTCGACCTTGTCCTCGGTGGCGAGGCGGCGGGCATTGGTGGTGGCGTTGGTCGGATCGCCGGCGTCGTCGAGCTGGACGATCTCGAGTTTCGCTCCGCCGTAGTCCTTGGCGACCACTTCGAGCGTGTTCTTCTCGGGGATGCCGAGGGCGGCCCCCTGCCCGGTCGTCGAGATGGTCACGCCGACCTTGATGACCGGCGCGTCGGCGAGCGCAGGAGCGGCGAGGCCGACGGCGAAGACGGCGCCCAGCAGGGCCCGTCGCGAGAACTGCGACATGCGATCGGTCACGGGAGTTCCTCCTCTTTCGCGTTTCCTCGAGGGCGCCGGCATCTTCTCGCGCCAGTCGCCCGAATGCGTCCGCCGGCGGGTCAGCCGTTCGGGGTCGAGAGCCGGCGGATCACCTCGTCCGGGATCGCCTTCGGCTTCATCTTCTTGGGATCGTCGGGATCGCGGCCGGCCCAGACGCGGACCTCGCGCGCCTCGATGGCGACGATCTCGCCGCCGTCGGGGCCGGGTCGCAGCAGGCGATGGGCGATCTCGAAGCTCGAGCGGCCGAACTTCACGACGCGGGTCTCGATCACCACGTCGTCGCCGAAACTCGAGGGCACCGAGAACTTCGCGCCGGTGTCGACCATCGGGTAGCCGATGATGTCGAAGTCGGCGATGAGATCGCGCTTCTTCCAGCCAACCGCCTCGAAGAGGTGATGGGTGGAACTGTCGAACATCGCGAAATATCGCGGATAGAAGACGATGCCGGCGGCGTCGCAGTCGGCCCATTCGATCCGCACGCTGCGTCGGTTGACGAACATCGGCCTCACCGCGGCTGCATGCGAAGGGCGCCGTCGAGGCGGACCACTTCACCGTTGAGATAGGCGTTCTCGGCCATGGCGACCGCGAGCGCCGCGAATTCCGACGGCTCGCCGAGGCGCGCCGGGAAGGGGATCGACCGGCCGAGCGAGGCGCGCGCCTCCTCGGGCAGCGAGAGCAGCAGCGGCGTCAGGAAGAGGCCGGGGGCGATGGCGTTGACGCGGATGCCGAACTGGGCGAGCTCGCGGGCGATCGGCAAGGTCATCGAGACGATGCCGCCCTTGGACGCCGCATAGGCCGCCTGGCCGATCTGGCCCTCGAAGGCGGCGACGGAGGCCGTGTTGATCACCACGCCGCGTTCGCCGGTGTCCAGAGGCTCGAGCCGGCTCATCGCGGCGGTCGCGAGCCGCAGCATGTTGAAGGAGCCGAGGAGGTTCACCCGGATCACCGTCTCGAAGTCGGAAAGCGCCTGCGGCCCCTCCTTGCCGAGCACCCGTTTGGCGATGCCGATACCGGCGCAGTTGACGAGGATGCGGGCGGTCCCGACGTCTCGCTCGATGCGGGCGAAGGCCGCCTCGGCGGCCGCCGCGTCCGCCACGTCGAGGGCGATCGCCAGACCGCCGAGCGCGCTCGCGACCTCGGTCGCCGCCGCCTCGTTGCGGTCGACGATCACGACCTTCGCGCCCTTGGCCGCCAGTGCCTCGGCGGTTGCCCGGCCGAGGCCGGAGCCGCCGCCGGTGACGATCGCGATCGATCCGTCGATCTTCATGGACGCTCTCCCGTCGCTTCCGGGTTTTCGACGAGGACGGCGATGCCCTGACCGCCGCCGATGCAGGCCGACGCGATGCCCCAGCGCAAGCCGCGGCGGCGCAGTTCGCGGGCGACCGTCAGCGTCAGGCGCACGCCGGTCGCCCCGAGCGGATGGCCGATGGCGATGGCGCCGCCGTTGACGTCGAGCTTCTCCTCGTCGAGGCCGAGTTCGATGGCGCAGGCCATGACCTGAGCGCCGAAGGCCTCGTTGATCTCGACGCGGTCGACCTCGCCGACGGCGATGCCGGCCTTGGCGCAGACCGCGCGGATCGCCGGCACCGGGCCGATGCCCATGTGGTCGGGCGCGACGCCGACGGAAGCCGCGGCGACGACGCGAGCGAGCGGCCGGCGCCCTTCGGCGCGGACCCGCTTGCCCGAGGCGAGCACCACGGCGGCGGCGCCGTCGACGATCGCCGAGGAGTTGCCACCGGTCTGGACGCCGCCGAAGGCGGGGCGGATCTTCGCCAGCATCTCGATCGGCGAGGGACGGACGTGGTCGTCCTCCGTGACGACGTCGCCCCTCTTCGGCAGTTTGATCGCGCGGGGATCGAAGCCGTCGCGTTCGAAGGTCTCGTCGGTGACCGCGACGATCTCGTCGTCGAAGAAGCCCTCCTCGCGCGCCTTCAGCGCGCGGGCGAAGGAGCGGGCGGCGAAGGCGTCGACCGCCTCGCGGGTAATGCCGTGCTTCTTCGCCAGGTTCTCCGCCGTACCGCCCATCGTGGTGTGGCAGGCGGTGTCGAGCAGGCTCTCCCACAGGAAGTCCCTGAACTCGATCTGGCCCATGCGGAAGCCGTTTCGATGGGTATAGGCGGCGACCGGATTGCGGCTCATCGACTCGGTGCCGACGGCGAGGGCGGCCTCGACCCGGCCGAGCGAGATCGCGTCGGCGGCCTGAGCCACCGCCTCGACGCCCGTGCCGCAGATGCGCTGGACGAGATGGGCGGGCACTTCCACCGGCACGCCGCAGTAGAGGCCGATGTGGCGGGGCAGGAAGTAGGCGTCGAAGCTCGCCTGCGCCATGTTGCCGGCGACCACCGTGCCGATGGTCGCGGGATCGACGGCGGCGCGCTTCAGCGCCTCGCGGCCGACCTTGATGGCGAGATCGGTCGGCGACACGGTCGAGAGCCGGCCGTTGTAGTCGCAGAAGGGCGTGCGCACGCCGTCGAGGATGAAGACGTCGTCGAAGGCGAGCGCGACGGCGCCCGGAACGGTGGTCATGATCGATCCCTCAGATGCGGACGACGTGGGGCGCGGCGTCGGGGGCATAGAGCGCCTCGATGTCGGCGGCACGGTTGGCGAGCACGGCGCGCTGGTTGAGCGAACCCTTGTCGGTCGCCTCGCCGAGGTCGATCGACGGCGGGATGGAGAGCAGCGCCAGCCGGGTAACGCGGGTCGACGACCCCGTCGCCTCGCGGGCGAGTTCGGCGAGCCGCTCCTGGAAGACGTCCTTGACCATCTGGTCGCAGAGGACTTCGTCGAAGGGCGTCTCGGGGGGGAGATGCGGCGCGAGCTTCCGCGTCTCGACCTCGTCGGGGAAGACCAGCATGCCGACGTGGTCGCGATCGTGACCGGTGACGGCGGCGTCCTTGACCAGCGGGTCGAAGCGGCCGACGAACTCGGTGCGGAGCGGTCCGACCGAGACCCAGGTGCCGGTCGCCAGCTTGAAGTCTTCGGCGACGCGGCCGTCGAACTCGAAACCGGCGGCGAAGTTGTTGGGCTCGGCGAGACGCAGCGCGTCGCCCATCAGATAGAAGCCTTCGGCGTCGAAGACCCCCTGCGTCAGGTCGGGGCGGCGCCAGTAGCCGGGCGTGATGTTGGGGCCGCGCAGGCGAGCCTCGAGCTTGCCGGCGTTGGGCACGAGCTTCAGCTCGACGCCGCGATGGGGCACGCCGACGATGCCGGGACGATCGGCGTCGCGCACGCCGATGAGGGCACCCGGCGCGGTCTCGGTCGAGCCGAGCGAGGTGGTGAAGGCGATCGGCCGGCCGACCGTCTCGATCGCCAACTCGCGGTAGGCGTCCCATATCGGCTTGGAGAGGCCGGCGCCGGCATAGAACATCAGCTTCAGCCGCGAGAAGAACTGCCGACGCAGGTCGGCGTCGGCCCTGAGGTGCGGAAGCAGCGCCTCGAAGCCCTTGGGGACGTTGAAGTAGATGGTCGGGGCGATCTCGCGCAGATTGGCGATGGTGGCGCCGATGCCGGCCGGGATCGGCTTGCCCTCGTCGATGTAGAGCGTGCCGCCGTTGTAGAGGGCGATGCCGAAATTGTGGTTGGAGCCGAAGGTATGCGCCCAGGGCAGCCAATCGACCAGCACCGGCGGCTCGTCCTTGAGGAAGGCCAGCGCCTCGGCGAGCATCGCCTGATTGGCGCAGAGCATGCGCTGGGTGTTGGTCACCGCCTTCGGATAGCCGGTCGAGCCCGAGGTCAGCAGGAACTTGGCGATCGTGTCGGCGCCGACCTCGGAACGCGCCGAGACGACGGCGGAGGAGATCGGCCGGTCGACGAGGCTCGAGAAACGGGTGGCACCGAGTTCGGCGGCGGTGTCGTCGGAGACGACGATCTCGATGCCGCGGCTCCGTGCCAGCCTCAGGGCGCGTCCGAAGGTGACGCCGTCGGAGGCGAAGACCAGCCGCGGGGTCAGGAGATCGATCGCATAGGCGAGTTTGCCGAGGTCCTGCGAGATGGTCGAATAGGCCGTCGACATCGGGCAGGTCGGCACGCCGACCGCCATGCCGGCGAGGCTGAGCAGCGCGTGGTCGATGCCGTTGCCCGACAGGATCAGCACCGGCTCGTCGACCGACAGGTCGCGGGCGAGCAGCGCCGCGCCGATGTGCAGGATCTGTTCGAAGGCGGCGCCGTAGGTCAGTTCGCGCCAGCCGCCGGTCTGGTCGCGCTCGGCCAGGAACACCCGGTGCGGCGTGACCTTGGCCCAGTGTTCGAGCCGATCGACCAGCGAGGCGGAATAGTGCGGCAGCGGCTTGGCGGAGCGCACGACGATGATGCCGTCGGGGCGGCTCTCGACGACGGGGTCGAGCCTGCCGAAGAGACGCATCGGCGCGATCGCCGGTATCATGGCGTTCATGGTTCCCTCCCCGGAGCGCGCGGGTCCCCGCGTCGGCTCCTCGTTTCCTCGTGCCCCGTTCGGGCATCGACGGCCGGTTCGTCCGGCTCGTCGGGTGTTCCTCCGCGTCCGGTCAGTCCGGACGGGAAACCTTGGCGGCGCGCTTCTCGAGGAAGTCACGGACGCGGCCCTTGGCCTCGCGGTCGCCCTGGGCGACGGCGGAGACGAGACTTTCCATCAGATAGCCGACGCGCGGATCGGCATCGGCGATGCGCGGCAGCGCCTGGATCACCGAGAAGTTGGTGAGGGGGGCGTTGGCGCACATCTTGGTCGCGAGTTCCAAACCGCGCTCGAAGCCCGCGCCGTCCTCGACGAGATACTGCGAGAAGCCGAGCGGCACGCCCTCGGCGGCCGAATAGGTACGGCCGGTCAGCATCATGTCGGCCATGCGGGCGACACCGATCAGCTTGGGCAGGCGGACCGAACCGCCACCGCCGACGAAGATGCCGCGCTGACCCTCGGGGAGCGCGTAGAAGGCGTTCGTCTCGGCGACGCGGACATGGGCGGCGCAGGCGAGTTCGAGGCCGCCGCCGATCACCGCGCCCTTGAGGACCGCGACCACAGGCACGCGGCCGAACTCGATCTTCTCGAAGCAGCGATGCCAGGCACGCGAATGGAACACGCCCTCGGTGACGTCGCGCTCGGAGATCTCCGAGAGATCGAGGCCGGCGGAGAAGTTCGGGCCGATGCCGTGGATCACCACCGAGCGGACGTCGGGGGGAACCGTCGAGAAGGTCTCGTCGAGCGCCTCGATCGTCTCGTCGTTGATGGCGTTGCGCTTGGCGGGGCGATCGAGCCCGACGACGAGCACGTCGCCGCGCCGCTCGACCACGATCGGCGATCCGGCGGCGACCGCCGCCGCCGCGGAGGATTGGGTCACGGGCATCTCGCTCCTCGATGTTCATTTTTGTAATAGTTATTTTCTATAACAATCTCGATCTGTCAAGCGATCCCATCCGGCAAAATGCGGAGAAACACGGATGAGCCCGCGCGAGCCGCGTCAACCGGTACGAGAGGCCGTGCGCGACGACACGCCGCACCTTCGTCCGGACCGGAAAAGGACCGAAGAGACGCTCCGAAGCCCCCGGGCAGCGGGCGAGGACGCCGCCGGCGCGGCAGAGCCGTCGGCGGCCAGCGGATCGGAAGGCCGGGGCAGAACGGACGGACGCCGCGCCGCGAGGGTCGCGCGTGCGGCGGCGCGACGGATCGTCGACGTACGGGGCGGCCTACTCGGCGGCGCCGCGGACCAGCCCGCCGTTGCACAGGGCATCGCAGATCGCCGCCCAGGCGCCACGGTCGGCGGGCGACTGGCCGAGGCCCATGGCGGAGGCGAGAAGGTCGAGCGCCTCCCAATCCCGGCTGCGACGCGCGGCGGAAATGGCGGATTCGGCCGCGATCGCACCACGGCGCCACTCGCTCAGATCGCGATCGTTCATCGTATCGACTTCGTCGTGCATGGCACGCCTCACTCAGTCGTATGGCCGGTGGCGTCGGCAGGTCGGGCGAGAGGTCGCTCGCTCCGGAGATGTCGGCGACATCGACGGAAGGCGATCCGCGTCGGCGGCAATTCGTCGGCGAGATCGGAGACTGTACGAGCGCCCAATCCGCTCGATATCGTACACGATCGCCTCACGACGATCCTTGTCGGCACCTGCGCGTCCGAGCAAGAGCCGATGAATAATACGATCGTATAAGAAACATCGTGACGGCCGGTCGGAAGTCGTCCGCGCCGTCTTCGACGGCAGATCTCGCACGCACGTGTGGCGGACGGCGATCGCGTCCGGGAAGACCTTCGTCCGATGGTCGCAGTGCGCTGCCGCCGGTCGTCGAGCTGGAGTAGACTGACGAGGCGCGACGATCGACCGACTCGTCGGCGACGAGAGCCGTGACGTAGAACGTGTCGGCCGCGAGGGTCGCGCGAGAGAATCCATGGGCCGATCACCCATGGGCCGGGCCGCTGCGCCGCCGCGTGTCGACCGATGCCGGCTGCGACATCCCCGGCCATGGGCGGAGAAGCCGTCGAACGCATGGCCGGCCCGCGAAAATGGCGTGGCCCGTGGCCTTCGTCGAGACCCCGACTGGGGTCTTTACTGATACCAAAGTATTCCTACTTTGGTATCACATTGGCCAAGTCATATGATGAGTAGCGACCCGCTCGGTCGCCTGCCCGAAAGGCCTGTCCATGTCGCAGACGTCACGCCTCGTCCTCGTGGTGAACTCCGGTTCGTCGTCGATGAAGTTCACGCTTCTGCCGGCCGGCGGCGGCGAAGCGCTGGTCTCGGGCATCGCCGAATGCCTCGGGCTTCCCGAGGCCCGCATCGTCGTCAAGGAGAACGGCGCCAAGACCATCGCCGACCTGACGCGCGGCGACCACGCCGGCGCCATCGCCGCCCTCTTCGCCCACCTCGACCACGAGGGCCTGCTCGATCGCATCGCCGTCGTCGGCCATCGCGTCGTCCAGGGCGGCGACATCTTCAAGGAGAGCGTGATCGTCACGCCCCGGGTGATCGCCGACATCGAGAAGCTCGCGCCGCTGGCGCCGCTGCACAATCCGGCCCATCTGATCGGCCTCAGGGCCTGCATCGAGGCCATGCCGAACGTGCCGCAGGTCGTCGTCTTCGACAGCGCCTTCCATCAGACCATGCCGCCGGCCGCCTACACCTACGCCGTGCCGCGCGTCTATGCCCGCGAACACGCAGTGCGCCGCTACGGCGCCCACGGCACGTCGCATCGCTACGTCTCCGCCGAGGCGGTACGCGTCCTCGGCCTCGACCCCGTCGATCACGGCATCGTCGTCGCCCATCTCGGCAACGGCGCCTCGGCGACTGCGGTCGTCAACGGCTGCTCGGTCGACACCTCGATGGGCATGACGCCGCTCGAGGGTCTGGTGATGGGCACCCGTTCCGGCGACATCGACGTCGGCGCCGTCGCCCACATCGCCCGCGTCACCGGCAAGGACATCTTCCAGCTCGACGCCATGCTCAACAAGGAGAGCGGGCTCCTCGGCATCTCCGAACTGTCCAACGACTGCCGCACGCTGGAGGCCGCCGCCGACGAGGGCCACGAAGGCGCCAAGCTGGCGCTCGACGTCTTCGTCCATCGCCTCGCCCGCTACGTCGGCGCGCTGGCGACCTCGCTGCCGCGCTTCGACGCCCTGGTGTTCACCGGCGGCATCGGCGAGAATTCGGCGCGAATCCGTGCGATGACGCTGAAGCATCTCGCGGTGTTCGGCTTCGTGGTCGACGAGGACGCCAATGCGGCGACCTTCGGCGGCAAGGCAGGGGTCATCGGTCGCGGTCGCGCCACCCTCGCCGCCGTGATACCGACCGACGAGGAAGGCCTCATCGCCGCCGACGCCGCCCGCCTCGTCGGCCTCGACATCGAAGACGAAGAGCCGGAACTCTCCGCCGAAGCCGTCTGATCCCCGGAGCCAACCATGAACGCCGCCACCGCCCGTCACACCTTCTACCTCGTGCCGGTCTCGAGCGAGCCGGGCCTCACCTCGATGGCCCTCGGCCTCGTCCGGGCGCTGCAGCTCGCGGGCGTCAAGGTCGGCTTCCTCAAGCCGATCGTGCAGCCCGAGGCGATCGTCGGCGACACCGACCTCGCCTCGCACTTCGCCCGCACGCTCTGCGGCACCCAGACGCCCGAGCCGATCCCCTTCGACCACGCCGCCCAGATGGTGCGCGCCGGCCGGCTGTCGGACCTGATGGAAGAAGTGGTGGCGCTGGCCGAGACGGTGCGCGCGACCCACGACGTGGTGATCGTCGAGGGCCTGATCCCCGACGCCGACTTCCAGATCGCCACCCGCCTCAACATCGAGATCATCCGCTCGCTCGGCGCCGATCTGGTGCCGGTGATGATCGGCCACTCGCGCGATCCCGCCAAGCTCGCCGCCAAGACCGCGGCGGCGATGGAGCAGTACGGCGACGACGGCCGCCGGCCGATCGCCGGTGTGCTGATCAACCACTGCACCACGGCCCATGCCGCGACGCTCGCGTCCGCCCGCCTGCTGAAGCTCGACAGCGGCGCCGAGGTGCCGATCATCGCCGCCGTGCCGACCGCCTCGAAACTGTCGGCGCCACGCATCCTCGACATCGCCGAAGCGCTCGGCCTCGAGGTCTTCCATCGCGGCGACATCGCCACAGCCCGCGCCCAGGCGCATCTGGTGGCGGCGCGCTCCTGCGAGAAGCTGATCGGTCATCTGCGCCCCGACACGCTCGTCGTCACGCCCGGCGACCGTTCCGACGCCATCCTCGCCACGGCGCTGGTCGCCCAGCGCGGCATGCCGCTCGCCGGTCTGCTCTTCACCTGCGGTTCGCGCCCGGCGCCGGAGATGGAGGCACTGCTGCGTCTGCCGCCGCTCGATCGCCTGCCGCAGCTCGGCACCGAGGACGACACCTTCACCACGGCGACGAAGCTCGCCAACCTGTCGAGCCACGTCGGCCGCGACGATGCGGTGCGGATGGAGCGCGTCATCGCCTTCGTCGCCGAGCAGATCGTCGTCGAACCGTTGCTGTCGCGGATGAACCTGCCGGTCGAGGCGCTGATGCCACCGCCGGTGTTCCGCCATCGTCTGGTCGAGGCGGCGCGCGCCGCCGACCGGCGCATCGTCCTGCCGGAAGGCGACGAGCCCCGCACCATCCGGGCGGCGGCGATCTGCGCCGAGAAGGGCATCGCCCGCTGCGTCCTGCTGGGCAAGCCGGAGACGGTGCGTGCGGTCGCCGCCGACCACGGAATCGACCTGCCGGACGGCGTCGAGATCCTCGACGCCGAGACGGCTCGCGGCGCCTATGTCGCCCCGATGGTCGAGCGCCGTAAGGCCAAGGGGCTCACCGCCGTCCAGGCCGAGAAGGGCCTCGAGGACACCGTCGTGCTCGGCACGATGATGCTGGCTGAAGGCGACGTCGACGGCCTCGTCTCGGGCGCCGTCCACACCACCGCCAACACCGTCCGCCCGGCGCTGCAGCTGATCAAGACCGCGCCCGGCTCGTCGATCGTGTCGTCGGTGTTCTTCATGCTGATGCCGGATCAGGTGCTGGTCTACGGCGACTGCGCCATCAACCCCAACCCGAATGCCGAGGAACTGGCGGAGATCGCCATTCAGTCGGCCGATTCGGCCGCCGCCTTCGGCATCGAGCCGCGCGTCGCGATGATCTCCTATTCGACCGGCTCCTCGGGGGCCGGTGAGGACGTGGAGAAGGTGCGCGAGGCGACCCGTCTGGTGAAGGAGCGTCGCCCCGACCTCGCGGTCGACGGCCCGATCCAGTACGACGCGGCCTCCGTCGAGAGCGTCGGCCGCCAGAAGGCGCCGGGCAGCCCGGTCGCGGGACACGCCAACGTCTTCATCTTCCCCGACCTCAACACCGGCAACACCACCTACAAGGCGGTGCAGCGTTCGGCGGGTGTCGTCTCGGTCGGCCCGATGCTGCAGGGCCTCCGCAAGCCGGTCAACGACCTGTCGCGCGGCGCTCTGGTCGACGACATCGTCTACACGATCGCGCTGACCGCCATCCAGGCGGAGGCCGGCGACGGCGCCGCCAAGCGTGCCGCCACGACGCTCGACGCCGCGGCGGAGTGAGGATGGGGATCTCGACTCGCGATCCCTTCTCTGCGACGCTCTTCGGCCGGCTCGCGCCGGCCGACCTCACGACGGAGCGCCCATGACCACGCCCGAGGCCACGGCGGCCGACGCCGATCCCGATCCGTCGGTGCCGGCGCGCCATCGCGATCTCGAGCAGATCGCCAACGCGGCGCTGCGCCTCGGTCGGCTGATGATGGAATGCGGCGCCCGCGTCGGCGTGGTGCGCGAGGGCATCCGCCTCGTCGCCCTCGGGCTCGGCGCCGAGAGCGTCGGGGTGCGCTGCGGCTATGCCTCGCTGGCGGCGACCGTCGGCGTCGGCTCGATCACCATCACCCGCATGTCCGAGGTCGGCCGCCACGCGGTCAACCACCGGCTCGATCTGGCGCTGCGCCGCTATGCCCTCGAGATCCGCGAGACCGGCGGCACCGCCGCCGACGTCCAGGCGGGCCTAGACCGGCTGGTGCGCGAGACGCCGCATCATTCACCGATGGTCATCGCGCTCGCCACCGGCCTCGCCTGCGCCGCCTTCGGCCGGCTGCTCGGCATGGACTGGCTCGGCTTCGTGCCGGTGTGGGTCGGCGGAACGATCGGCCAGCTCGGGCGCCATCATCTGTTGCGGCGTGGCATCAACCTTCACGTCATGGCGGCGCTGGTCGCCTTCACCGCCGGCTCGATCGGCGGCTGGGGCGCGAAGTTGCTCGGCTCCGGCAGCGTCGAGATGGCGCTGATGGCCTCGACGCTGCTGCTCGTCCCCGGCGTGCCGGCGACCAACGCGCAGATGGACATCATGGAGGGCTTCCCGACGGTCGGCTCGGCCCGCGCCGTGGTGGTCGCCATGATCATGGTCTTCTCCACCACCGGCATCTGGTGCGCCAACGCGTTGATGAGGACCTTCTCGTGACCGCGATCCCGCCCCTTCTCCTCACCATCGGCCATCAGGCGTTCTTCGGCGCGGTGGCGGCCGTCGGTTTCGGCGTGCTGTTCAACTTCGGCCGCGCCAACCTGCGCTGGTGCGCGGGGGCGGGCGCTCTGGCGCTCGCGGTGCGCACGGTGTGCCTCTCGGCACAGTGGAGCCTGGAGGCCGCGTCCTTCGTCGCGGCGCTCACGGCGGCGAGCCTCGTCGTCTTCTTCGTGCGCGAACGCGGCGAAGGTGCCGACGCGATCGGGCTGGCCGGCTGCATTCCGATGGTGCCGGGCGCCTTCTTCGGCAAGGCGCTGCTCGGCTTCTTCGCCCTGACGACGCCGGGTGCGGCCGACCCCGGCGCGCTGATGGTCTCCTCGTCGGAAGCGCTGCTGCGCGTCGTCTTCACCCTGGGCGCGATCGGCGCCGGCCTCGCCGTGCCGACCCACATGACGCGCAATCGCGGCTTCTGATCACACCCGCTCGAGCGCCACGGCGATGCCCTGGCCGACGCCGATGCACATGGTGGAGAGCGAATAACGGCCTCCGGTGCGCGCCAGTTCCAGCGCCGCCGTGCCGGTGATGCGCGCGCCCGACATGCCGAGCGGATGGCCCAGCGCGATGGCGCCGCCGTTGGGATTCACATGGGGCGCGTCGTCGGCGATGCCGAGGGCGCGCAGGGTCGCCAGCCCCTGCGAGGCGAAGGCCTCGTTGAGCTCGATCACCGAGAGATCGCCGACCGAGAGACCGAGCCGGGCGAGGAGCTTCTGCGACGCCGGCGCCGGGCCGATGCCCATGACGCGCGGCGGCACGCCGGCCGCAGCTCCACCGAGCACGCGGGCGATCGGCGTCAGACCGTGGCGCTTCGCCGCCGCATCCGAGGCGAGGATCAGTGCCGCCGCGCCGTCGTTGACGCCCGACGCATTGCCGGCGGTGACCGATCCACCCTTGCGGAATGGTGCCGGCAGGGCGGAAAGTGCTTCCAGCGTGGTGGCGCGCGGATGTTCGTCGCGATCGACCACCACCGGATCGCCCTTGCGCTTCGGGATGGTCACGGGCGTGATCTCGGCGGCGAGACGGCCGTTGCCTTGGGCCGCTGCGGCCTTCTCCTGCGAGCGCCAGGCGAAAAGGTCCTGATCGGTGCGGGAGATGCCATGATCCTCCGCCACGTTCTCCGCCGTCTCGGGCATCGAATCGACGCCGTACTGCGCCTTCATCAGCGGATTGACGAAGCGCCAGCCGATGGTCGTGTCATGGATCTCGGCGGCGCGCGAGAAGGCGGTCTCGGCCTTGGGCATGACGAAGGGTGCGCGCGACATGCTCTCGACGCCGCCGGCGATCATCAGATCGGCCTCGCCGGCCTTGATGGCGCGGGCCGCCATGATCACCGCGTCCATGCCGGAGCCGCAGAGCCGGTTGACCGTCGTGCCCGAGACCGCGACGGGAAAGCCGGCGAGCAGCAGGCTCATGCGCGCGACGTTGCGATTGTCCTCGCCGGCCTGGTTGGCGCAGCCGAAGATCACGTCGTCTACGCCGTCGAGATCCAGCCCGGCGTTGCGGGCGGCGAGCGCCCTGAGCGGCACGGCGCCGAGATCGTCGGCCCGAACGGAAGAGAGCGCCCCGCCGAAGCGGCCGATCGGCGTGCGGACGTAGTCACAGACGAAGACCTCGGCCATGTGATGCGTTTCCCTCCTCGGTGGCCGTCCCGCCGGCCTGATGCCGCGCCCCGGTTCGCCGGGGTCGAATGTCTGGTGCAATCGGCGGCGGTCGGAGCGGTCGCGACGGTCGGGCGTCCACCCGATCCGACGCCTCGCGCCTGCTGCCTGCCGGCACCGCCGCGGCGAGACGCCGACGGGCCGCGCCTGCCGATGCCGAAATGGTTCCATGACCGCCGCCCGGCGTCCAATGCGATGTTCGCATCGACGATCAGAGTTCGTATTTCGAACAGCGTGAGGGGACGACACGGGTGGGAGCGGGGGGACGGGGGAAGATTGAGATGGGGGCCGCGGGACGCCGAGCGAGGGGCGCAGGACGCGGAGCCGTCGGACGAGACGCGGGAGGGCGGAAGATCGGCGGATAACGCGGTGAAACCGGGTTCGATGCCGTGCGCGATGCTTCGAGACGGACGCCCGCTGGGCGCCCTCCTCAGCATGAGGCGTTTGTTTTCACTCGGAAATTCAGAGCCTCATCCTGAGGAGCGCCGCAGGCGCGTCTCGAAGGATCGCGCAGGGCATCGATCCGCATCTCTTCCGGGTTGCGCGGAGGTCGAGTCGTCGCGGGATGCCGCCACGACGGGCAGGACTCCGCCTGCCGATCCCCATCCGAAACGTCGAAGGGGCGACACCCTTCCGGGTGCCGCCCCTTCGCATGGTCCCGTCCGACCGATCTCAGCCGAACAGTTCGTAGAAGCCGAGCTTGCGCTGCATCGGGGCGTCGTCGACGACGAAGAGATGGGCCGCCTTGGTGGCCGAGGCGTTCTCGATCTCGACCTCGGCGTGGGTCGGCACGGCCATCGTGTCGAACTGCTCGAAGGCGAGCTCCACCCCGTCGATCCGCGCCGTGCCGGCGCCGTCGACGACGTTGATCACCCCCGAGGCCGAGTGGCGCGGCAGGCGCAGCGTCTCGCCGGGGCGCAGGCGGATCGCCGAGAAGCCGAGGATCGGCATGCATTCCGCCCCCGTCTCCGGGTTGACGTAGGCGAGCCGCACCGCCTCGCCGCGCGGCGTGACGCTCTCCAGATCGGCGAGCGCCGCCTTCACCTCGCGCCAGGGGAAGCGCACCAGCGGATAGTTCGCCCGCGGCCGCGTCACCGCCGAGTACGGCAGCAGGCCGGCGCGGCGATAGCGGGTCTGCGAGCCGTCGGCCTCGTTGCGCGGGGTCTGCGGCGCGCCTTCGGTGCAGTAGGAAGCCTCGAGCGCATAGACCATCGGCAGATCGAGCGCGTCCATCCACACGACCGGGCCGGTGCCGGCATGGCCGTGCTCGTGCCACAGGCCCGAGGGGGTGAGGATGAGGTCACCCGGCTCCATCGGGCACTTCTCGCCCTCGACGATGGTGAAGCCGCCCTCGCCTTCCACCACGAAACGCACGGCGGAGGGGGAGTGGCGATGGTTGGGCGCGGTCTCGCCGGGCAGGATCAGCTGCATGCCGATGTAGATCGACGGCGTCGCCTGCATGTTGTCGAGGCCGAGGCCGGGATTGGCGAGCACCAGCACGCGGCGCTCGGCCTTCTCGATCGGGGTGAGGCGACCGGCCTCCAGCAGTTGCGGCCGCACGTCGGCGTAACGCCACAGGATCGGCTTCGTCCGCCGCGACGGGATGCCGTAGGGCAGTGCCGCCCGCAGCGCCGGCCACAGCGGCACCAGATTGCGCGCCGTCAGGCCCTGGCGGTAGTCGAGCGGCAGGTCTTCCAGCCTTCCGAGTTCGGACATCGTGCGTTTCCTCCGGAGTCTCGTCGTTCTTTTTTCGTTGATCAGCCCGACAGGCCGTTGCCGCCGTAGAGCCAGGCGAGGCTGTCGTAGAATCCGTCCGGCGTCTTGTCGCCGAGCCACTTGTTGCGCACGAGGCGTTCGACGCCCTGCGCGTGGTAGACGCGGCCGAGCTCGCGGCTCGACAGGATGACGCGATAGGCGCGCGGGATGCGCAGCGTCTGGTAGGCGAGGAAGGCGGTGGCGAAGTCCTCGTGGCGGGCGAGCGCGTCACCGAGGCAGACCGCGTCCTCCAGCGCCATGCAGGCGCCTTGCGCGAAATACTGGTGGGTCGGATGGGCGGCGTCGCCGACCAGCACGACGTTGCCGTCGGTCCAGTTCTCGATCGGGTCGCGATCCCCCAGCACCCAGCGCCGCCATGTCTTCGGCACTTCGAGCAGCTTGCGGGCGCGCGGCACGATGTCGCCGAAGCGCGAGAGCACTTCCTCCGAGGTGCCGGGCTCGTTGGTGCCGACATCGGCGATGTCGGTGACGAAGGTGGCGACCAGATTGAAGGTCTTCCAGCCCTGGAGCGGATAGTGGACCATGTGGCACTTGGGGCCGGCCCACAGCGTCGCGGCGTTCCAGCGCAGGTCTTCCGGCATGTCCTCGATCGGCAGCACGGCGCGATAGGCGACGTGGCCGGAGAGCTTCAGCGCGTCGCCGCCGGTCAGCTGTTCGCGGATCTTGGAGCGGACGCCGTCGGCGCCGATCACCGCGTCACCCTCGAAGACGGAGCCCTTCTCGGTCACCACCTTGGCGCCGGTGGCGGTGTTCTCGTAGGCGACGACGCGCTCGTTGTTGACCAGCGTGACGTCGGGATGGGCGACGCAGGCGTCGTGCAGCACGCCGTGCAGGTCGGCGCGATGGATCACCGCATACGGATTCTTGAAGCGGTCGCGGAAGGGCTGGTCGACCGGAATGTGGGCGATCTCCTCGCCCGACATGCCGTCCATCATGATCAGCTTGTCGATGTAGACCGCCTTGGCACGGCCGGCGTCGCCGACGCCCAGCCAGTCCATGGCGTGGAAGGCGTTGGGGCCGATCTGGATGCCGGCGCCGATCTCGCCGAACTGCGCCGCCTGCTCGAGGACGGTGACGCGGAACCCGGTCTTGGCCAGCGACAGCGCCGCCGAGAGACCTCCGATACCGCCGCCCGCCACCACGACGGACCTCTTCGCCTTGCTCATGTCGTTTCACTCCCGGTTGCCGGCCGTCTCGCGCGGCCTCGTTCGATTTTGATATGATGAATAATCATCAGTATACTGTCAATCTGGTGTGCGATCGGCCCGCCGAGGTTTCTTCCATCCGCCGGCACGTCGCGGATCGCACGGCCGATCCGGACGGCGGATCGCGATGCCGCCTCTCTCAAGCCTCCGCGTCGGGCTGCTTGCCCGGCACGGCATTCGCGAAGGCCGGCAACGCGTTGCAGGCCGCCTCGACCTCGACGAGACGCGGATAGGCCGCAAGATCGACACCGAAGCGCCGGGCGCCGCCGAGTTGCGGCGCGAGGCAGATCTCGGCCATGCCCGGCGTGTCGCCGAAGACGAAGCGTCCCTTGCCGGCATGACGCCGCGCGATCGCCTCGAGCGCCTCGAGGCCGAGGACGTTCCAATGGCGATACCAGGCGTCGACCTCGTCCTGGGAATGGCCCATCAGGCCCTTGAGGTGGTTCAGGACCCGCAGGTTGCAGATCGGGTGGATGTCGGCGGCGATCACGAGCGCGAACGCGCGGACCTCCGCCCGTTCGAACGGGTCCTTCGGCAGGAAGGCCGGCTCGGGGATCACCTCCTCGAGCCATTCGACGATCGCCAGCGACTGGGTCAGCGCATGGCCGTCGACCTCGAGGGTCGGGACCAGCCCCTGCGGGTTCAGCGCGCGGTAGGCGGGCGTCTTCTGCTCGCCGCCGCCGCGTCTCAGATGCACCGGCACGAAGTCCGGCGTCACGCCCTTGAGGGCGAAGGCGATGCGGCAGCGCCAGGCCGCGCCCGAACGGAAGAAGCCGTGGAACCGCATCGCCCCCTCCCTCAGACCGCTTCTGCCGGGCCGATCTTCAGTTCGATCGCCGGCAGGCCGTCGATCGAACCGGTGACCGTGTCGCCGGAGACGACCGGGCCGACGCCGGCCGGCGTGCCGGTGTAGATCAGGTCGCCGGGGACGAGGTGGTAGTAGCGCGACAGGTGCGAGACGAGCTCCTCGACCGACCAGACGAGGTCGGAGAGATGGGCGTCCTGCTTGGTCGCGCCGTTGACCGCGAGGGTGATGCGCTGCGGGCCGACGGCGCCGAAGGCCGCCTTGGGCAGGATCGGCGTGATCACGGCGGACTGTTCGAAGTCCTTGCCGAAGTCCCACGGCCGCTGCTTGGCGCGCGCCTCGAGCTGGAGGTCGCGGCGCGTCATGTCGAGGCCGCAGGCATAGCCGAAGACCGCGTCCATCGCCTTTTCGACCGGGACCTGCCAAGCCGGCGCGCCGATCGCCACGACGAACTCCATCTCGTAGTGGAAGTTCGACGTGCCCGGCGGATAGGGGATGGTCGCGCCGGTCGGCACGATCGCGCCGGCCTGCTTGAGGAAGTAGAAGGGCGCCTCGCGGTCGACCTCGACGCCCATCTCCTTGGCGTGGTCGGCATAGTTGCGGCCGACGCAGAAGATGCGGTTGACCGGATAGCGGGCCTCGTCGCCCACGACCGCGACGGTCGGAGCAGAGGCGACGGAAAACAGGAGCTTGGTCACGTCGGTTCGTTCCCTGTGAAGTGGAAGGAGGCATTCGCCGCCCAGACTACCGCATGAGGCGGAGTGGTCGAGACGAAAGTTTCATGTATGATGCACTCATTAATCAGTATACTGATTGATCGATCCGAGTCAAGATGCGGTTCGATTCGCAGAATGGACTTGCGCGCGGAGACACGAGACCGATGATGACCGAGCCCGTTGCCGTCGCTTCGCGCCGACGCACCCGACGAGATCCTTCCATGAGCCTCGACCACGACATCGCCATCTATTCCATGCCGGGCCACGTGATCCGGCGCCTCAACCAGGTCGCCGTGTCGCTGTTCCACGACGAATGCGCCAAGGCGGGTCACGACCTGACGCCGGTGCAGTACGCGGCGCTGAAGGCGTCGCAGAAATATCCCGGCATCGATCAGGTGTCGCTCGCCGGCGCCATCGCCTACGACCGCACCACCATCGGCGGCGTCGTCGGCCGGCTGGAGGAGAAGGGCTACGTCCGCCGCGCCACCGCGCCGGAGGACCGCCGGGTCCGCCGCATCTTCCCGACGCCGGCGGGCGAGGCGCTGATCGCCGAGATCGATCCGATCGTCGCGCGCATCCAGGTCCTGATGCTCGACGGGCTCGACGACGACGAACGCGCGACCTTCGTGCGACTGGCGTCGAAGGCGGCGGAAGCCGGCAACGACCGCTCGCGCGCGCCGCTGCGGCCCTACGAGCCGAAGTGAGGCGTGCGAGGCTCCATAGGATCGGGCGAGGCTGCGTCTCGTCATCGTCGCCTCACACCGAGAGATAGGTTTCCTGGATCGACGCGTCGGCCAGCAGCTCGGGCGTCGTGCCGCGCCAGGCGACCTCGCCCTTCTCCAGCACGACGTGACGATCGGCGAACTCGGCCAGCGCCTCGATCTCCTTGTCGATGACGATCATCGCCAGACCCGTCCCCTTCAGGACGTCGAGCGCCTTCCAGATCTGCTGGCGGATCAGCGGCGCGAGCCCCTCCGTCGCCTCGTCGAGGATCAGGAGATCGGGGTTGGTCATCAGCGCCCGGCCGATCGCCAGCATCTGCTGTTCGCCGCCCGAAAGCTGGTTGCCGCCGTTGGCGAGACGCTCGGCGAGGCGGGGGAAGAAGGCCAGCACGCGGTCGAGCGTCCAGGCCTCCCGAAGACCCGCGCCGGGGCGACCGGCCATCACCAGATTCTCGCGCACCGAGAGATTGGGGAAGATGCCGCGGCCTTCCGGCACCAGACCGATGCCGAGGCGGCAGATTCGATGCGCCGCGGACCCGCCGATCGCCTCGCCCTTGAAGCGAATGGTGCCGGCGGTCGGCTTCAGGAGGCCGGTGATCGACTTCACCGTGGTCGACTTGCCCATGCCGTTGCGGCCGATCAGCGTGACGACCTCGCCCTCGGCGACGTCGAAGGAGATGCCGAACAGCGCCTTCGACGAGCCGTAGCCGGCGTGGAGGTCGGTGACTTCGAGCAGCATGTCCCGCCTCCTCAATGCGAGTGGCCGAGATAGGCGGCGCGGACGTCCTCGTCGGCGCGCACCTCGGCGGGAAGGCCTGTCTTGATGACGCGGCCGGCGACGAGAACCGAGATGCGGTCGGCGAGGCGGAACACCGCCTCCATGTCGTGCTCGATCAGGACGATCGTCGTCAGCCCCTTGAGGCGGGCGACGAGATCGGTCATCGCCGCACCGTCCTGACGGCCCATGCCGGCCATCGGCTCGTCGAGCAGCAGCAGACGCGGCTTCATCGCCAGCGCCATGGCGAGCTCGAGCTGACGGCATTCGCCGTGCGAGAGATCGGCGACGATGGTCGATGCCTTGTCGGCGAGCCCCACCGTCTCCAGCGCCTCGCGCGCCGGCTCGACCAGCGCCGGATCGGTCCAGGCACGGCGGAAGAAGCGGAAGGAATGACCCTCGCGCCCCTGCACCGCCAGCATGACGTTGGCGAGCGCGGTGAAGGAGGGGACGAGCGAGGTGATCTGGAACGACCGCGCCACGCCGCGCCGGGCGCGCAGATGCGCCGACATGCGGGTGACGTCCTCGCCGTCGAGCAGGATGGAGCCGAGGTCGGGCAGGAGCTGGCCCTGGAGCTGGGAGACGAAGGTCGTCTTGCCGGCGCCGTTCGGCCCGATCACGCCGTGGATCTCGCCTTCCACCAGATCGAAGTCGAGATGGTTGGTGGCCATCAGGCCGCCGAAGCTCTTGACGAGGCCCTTCACCTCGAGCAGGCGATGCGCGCTCATCGGGCGGCCCTCCCGTTGGTGGCGAGCTTCACCAGATCGGCGAGGCCGCCGCGCAGCGTCAGCACCACGACGACGATGATCGCGCCGAAGGCGAGCTGCCAATATTGCGTCCACGACGACAGCACCAGTTCGAGGATGACGAAGGCGGCGGCGCCGACGATCGGACCCCAGATGGTCGAGAGCCCGCCGAGCACCGCCATGACGACGAGATCGCCCGATCGCACCCAGCTCATGTCGGCCGGCGAGACGAACTGCTGTCCCGCCGCGAGCAGCGCTCCCGCGAGGCCGCAGACGACGCCGGAGACGACGAAGGCGGTGAGCCTGTAGGCATAGGGCGGGATGCCCGTCACCGTGACGCGGCGCTCGTTCTCGGCCGAGGCGCGCAGCACGATGCCGAAGCGGCTGGAGACGACGCGGCCGAGCAGGAACACCACGAGTGCCAGCACCGTCAGCGCCAGATAGAAGAACGGCGTGCGGGCGGAGACGTCGCGGCCGGCGAAGGTGATCGAAGACAGGATCTGCAGCCCGTCCTCGCCGCCGTATTTCTGCAGCGCCACGGCGCCGTAATAGAGCATCTGGTCGAAGGCCAGCGTGATCATCAGGAAATAGGGGCCGGAGGTGCGCAAGGAGACGACGCCGGTCAGGAGCGCCACGAGGCCGGCGACGAGGCCGGCGAGCGGCAGGGTGATCGCCAGATCCGCCGTGCCGTCCCAGACGAAGGGGCCGAGCGCCAACGCCTCGCCGTTGAACTCGTGGAAGGCGGCGATGCCGACGACGTAGCCGCCGACGCCGAAGAGGCCGGCATGCAGCAGGCTGACGAGACCGGCGAAGCCGACGATCAGGTTGAGGCCGATCGCGGCGATCGCAAAGACCACGACGCGGGTCGCCAGCTTGATCAGGAAGGGGTCGCCGAGCGCATTCGCGACCGGCGGCACGGCGGCGAGGAGCGCGATCGCGACCACGGGCGCGAAGCGGTCGATCGGGGTCGGGCGGTGCGGGTCGAGCTCAGCCATGGACGGGGAACAGTCCCTTGGGTTTGAAGGCGAGGATCAGCGCCATCAAGAGGAAGATCGCCATCGAGCCGAGCGCCGGCGGCAACATGACGCGGCCGAAGGTGTCGACGAGGCCGACGATCAGCGCGGCGACGAAGGCGCCGCGGATCGAGCCGATGCCGCCGATGACGGTGACGACCAGCGCCAGGATGAGGATGGGCTCGCCCATGCCCACCTGCACCGCCAGGATCGGCCCGGCCATCAGCCCGGCGAGCCCGGCGAGCGCCGCACCGAAGGCGAAGAGGCCGGCGAAGACGAGAGAGACGTCGACGCCCATGGCGGACGCGATGGCGCGGTTCGACGAGCCGGCCCGCACCCACATGCCGAGCCGCGTCTTCATCACCACGAGCCACAGGAGACCGGCGACCGCGAGGCCGACGGCGAGCACCACGAGGCGGAAGGTCGGATAGACGAGGCCGGGCGCCAGTTCGATCGATCCGGCGAGCACCGGCGGCAGCGGCATGCGCAGTGGGACGGGGCCGAAGATCAGCCGTGTCGCCTCGTTGGCCATCAACACGATGCCGAAGGTGACGAGCACCTGATCGAGATGGTTGCGGCTATAGAAGCGGCGGAAGAGGCCGAGCTCCAGCACCGCGCCGAGCGCCGCGGTCGCGGGGATGGCGACGAGGATGCCGAGCACGAACGAGCCCGTCGCCGCCTGTACCGACGCGGCGAGGAAGGCGCCCGCCATGTAGAGCGAGCCGTGCGCCAGATTGATGAAGTTCATGATGCCGAAGACGAGCGTCAGCCCGGAGGCCATCAGGAACAGGGTGACGCCGAACTGGATGCCGTTGAGCAGTTGTTCGGCGAAGAGAGCGAAGGTCATCGCGAGGCTCCGGCGATCGGTCGGCTTTCACGAGGGGAGAGCGTCGGGCGAGGCCCGACCCTTCGCCCCTCGCGGGAGAAGAGAGGGACCGCCGCCCCGCGCCGCCTCACTTCATCGCGCACTTCGCGACGTAGGAATCCTGGTGATCGGCAGCGATCAACGAGCGCTTCGCCATCACCGGGCGACCCTTGGCGTCCTTGACGATCTCGGCGAGCCAGAAGTCCTGCACCGGATAGTGGTTGGTGTTGAAGCGGAAATGCCCACGGAGACTGTCGAACTTCACCGTCTCCAGCGCCTTCTGGAAGCCGGCCGCGTCTTCGACCTTGCCGCCGACGGTCTTCAGCGCCGCGTCGAGCGCCATCACCGTGTCGTAGGCCTGCGCCGCGTTGGGCGACGGCAGGCGGCCGTACTTGGCCTCGAAGTCGGCGCGGAACTTCTTCGACGCGGCGTCGGCGGCGTCTTCCGCCCAGTGGGTGGCGGCGAAGGCTCCGACCGCCGCGTCGCCCATGGCGGGCAGCACCGTCTGGTCGAGCGAGAAGGAGGGGCCGTAGAGCGGCACCGTCTTCTTCAGGCCGGCCTGATCGTACTGCTTGACGAAATTGATGCCCATGCCGCCCGGATAGAAGAAGAACACGCCTTCCGGAGCGGCGGCGCGCAGCTGAGCGATCTCGGCGGCATAGTCGAGCTGACCGAAAGCGGTGTAGACCTCGCCCACCACCTCGCCCTTGAAGGTGCGCTTGAAGCCGGCGAGGAAGTCCTTGCCCGCCGGATAGTTGGGTGCCATCAGATACATCTTCTTGATGCCGCGCTTGGTGGCCTCGAGGCCCATGGCCTCCGGCGACGTGTCGTTCTGGAACGAGGCGACGAAGAAGTGCGGATGGCACTGGGTGCCGGCGTATTGCGACGGGCCGGCATTGACCGAGACGACGAAGGCACCGGCGTCGAGCGCGGGCTTGGCCACCGCCAGCATGACGTTGGAGAAGTTCACGCCGGTCAGGATCTGGACGTGATCACGCTCGATCATCTTGTCGGCGACCTGGCGGCCGACGTCGGGCTTGGCCTGATCGTCGCCCTGGATCACCTCGACGGTGCGGCCGCCGAGCTTGCCGCCGGTCGCGGCGAGGCCGAGATCGAAACCGTCTCGCAACTCCTGGCCGAGCTGGCCACCGGGGCCGGAGAAGGTCGACAGGAAGCCGATGCGGATCGGATCCTCGGCGAAGGCCGCCGGCGCGGCGAGCATCGTGCCGGCGACGAGCGCGGCGGCGAAGGGGATGCGGCGATCGATACGCATGGATGCCCTCTCTCGTTTCCTCGGGGGCCTTTTCGGCCCTCTCCTTCGGCATGCGCGGCACTTCCGGCCGCTTGAACCGATTGAGGCTCACGATATAGATCGTCAGCATACTGTCAATATAGTGCAGGCCGATTTCTGCGTGTTTTTTCGTATGCCGGGGCGACGGACGGACGGGCGCGAGCGACCGCGTACCGGCGGGCCGCGGGCGAAACGGCGGATTTCCGCGGTCGGGGATCGAGGATCTCAGTCGAAGCGCGGCGGGCGCTTCTGGGCGAAGGCGGCGAGGCCTTCGGCATAGTCGGCGTGGCGGCCGGAGATCTGCTGCGCCTCGCGCTCGACGACGAGCTGGGCGGAAAGATCGTTGGTCTCGGCGGCGCGCATCACCTGCTTCAGCCGGGCGAGCGCGGCGCGCGGGCCGGCGGCGAGGCGCGTGCAGATCGCCTCGGCGCGTTCCTTCAGCCGCTCGTCGTCGACCGCCTCGGCGACGAGACCGAGGAAGGCTGCCTCTTCGCCGGTGATCGTCTCGGCGAGGAAGACCAGCGCGTTGGCCTTCGCCCGGCCGACGAGGCGGGGCAGCAGCCACGAGCCGCCGGCATCGGGGACGAGGCCGATGCGCGAGAAGGGCTCGGTCAGCTTGGCGCCTCTCGCGGCGATCACCACGTCGCCGTGGAGGGCGACGTTGAGCCCGGCGCCGGAAGCGATGCCGTTGATCGCCACCACGACCGGGATCGGGATCGACCGGATCTTCTCGACCAGCGGCTCGTAGAACTCGGCGAGCGAGCGGCCGAGGTCGAGCGGGCCTTCGGCGATGGCGCGGATGCGGTCGGAGAGGTCCTGTCCGGCGGAGAAGGCGCGGCCCTCACCGGTGAGCAGGATCGCCCGGCAGGCCGGATCGGCCTCCGCCTCGACCAGCGCCGCCATCAGGGCGCGGTGGAGATCCTCGGTGAAGGCGTTGAGCCGGTCGGGACGGTTCAGCCGCAGTACGCGGAACCGATCGCGGATCTCGACGCGGACGAGAGGGGTGTCGCTCATGCGGCGCTCCCGAGATCGACGACGATCTTGCCGACGTGGGCGTTCTCCTTCATCCGCGCGAAGGCGGCCGGCGCCTCGGCGAGGGGGAAGCGGGTGTCGATCACCGGATCGATCGGCGACAGCGCGATCGACCGCAGCATCGCCTCGAAGGCCTCGCGGTCGCCGCAGGTGACGCCCTGCAGGCGGACCTGCCGCATCACCGCGAGCGACAGATTGAAGGTGGCGAAATTGCCGGAGAGCACGCCGATCAGCGCCACCGTGCCGCCGGGGCGGACGAAGCGAACGGATTGATCGAGCGTCTCGGCGCCGCCGACCTCGACCACCAGATCGAGCCGCCCGTCGGCGAGATCGCGCACCACCGGCCCCCATTTCGGTGTCTCGCGGTAGTTCACCACCGCCGAGGCGCCGAGCCGGCGAAGCACCTCGGCGCGCTCCTCCGACGAGGTGATGGCGATCACCTTCGCACCGACGCGGACCGCGAACTGCAGCGCGAAGAGCGAGACGCCGCCCGTGCCCTGGATCAACACCGTGTTGCCGGGGCGGACGCGGCCGAGATCGACGATCGCCGACCACGCCGTCAGTGCGGCGCAGGGGAGCGTCGCCGCGGTCTCGAGGTCGATCGCGTCGGGGAGCTTCACCACGGCCTCGGCGGAGACGATCATCCGGCTGGCGAGCGTGCCGTCACCGCCGGGGCCGCCGAGCGCGGTCGCGAGTTTCTCCGTCGTCGCCTCGCCCGAGAGCCAGCCGGTGAAGAAATGCAGCACGACGCGGTCACCGGGCGCGACGCGGGTCACGCCCGCGCCCACCGCCTCGACGATGCCGGCGCCGTCGGAACAGGGAACCACGGGCAGCCGCTGTTTCGGATTGTAGATGCCTTCGACCAGCAGCAGGTCGCGGCGGTTGAGGCTCGCCTTGTCGAGCCGCAGGCGGATCTCGCCGGGGCCGGGCTCGCCGATCTCGCGGCGGGCGATGCGCAGCCCGTCGAGGCCGAAGGCGGTCAGTTCCAGCACGGTGGCCGCGGCCATGGGCATCTCCTCCGACGGTCTTTTCGAGGAAGATGCCTCAATAGGTCTCGACGTGATAGCGGCCAGCCTCGCGCATGACGCCACGTAGCGCCTCCCAGTCGAGGCCGGCGCCGCGGCAGACGTCGGCGAGCGCCTCGTCGACGCCGGTCTCCATGCCCTTGAGGCCGCACATGTAGAGGTGTGTCCGATCGGACTTCAGGAGATCGGCCATCAGCGCCGCCTCGCGCCGCATCAGGTCCTGGACATAGACCTTGGGCTCGCCGGGCACCCGGCTCCAGGCGAAGAACTTGGTCAGCAGGCTCTCCGGCACCTTCTGCAGGGGGCCGAAATAGGGCAGCTCCTCGGGCCGGCGGGCGCCGAAGAACAGCACCATCTTGCCCGGCGCATTGGGCTGGGTCCGCCGGCGCCATTCGGTCATGCCGCGGAAGGGGGCGGAACCCGTGCCGGTGCAGACCATGACGATGTTGGTGGTCGGATCGTCGGGCATCAGGAAGGTCGCGCCGAAGGGGCCGGTGACGGTCACCTCGTCGCCCTTCTTCAGATCGCAGACCCAGTTGGAACAGACGCCGCCCTCGACGCGCTTGACGGTCAGGGACAGGTTGTTGTGGTTCGGTCGCTCGCCATGGCGGGGGCTGGCGACGGAATAGAGCCGCACCCGGTGGGGCTCGCCGTTCGCATCCACGCCCGGCGGGACGATGCCGATCGACTGGCCCTCGAGGACCGGGAAGGGCGTGTCGCCGAAGTCGAGGATGACGTGGCGGATGTCGGTCGTCGCGTCGTCCGCGGTCAGCCGGTAGATGCCGGTGACGCGCGCGCGCGCCGGATTGGCGCGGTTGAAGAGATTGATCGCCGGCTTTCCCGCCGACTTCGGCGCGACCGACTTGCCGCCGGCGCCGCCGTGGGCGGAGGCGATGATGGCGCCGACCTCGTCGTCGATCGCCTCGAGCGTGGCGAGGCCGCCGAGCTCCGGCTGGGCGGGGAGTTCGCCCCAGGAATGTTGGTCTTCGAGCGACCACGGCGTCGTCACCATGCGCCAGTTGTCGATGGCGCCGGTCGGGCACGGGGCGATGCAGGCCATGCAGAAATTGCAGGTGGCGACGTCGACCACGTAGTTGTCGTCGCCATGGGTGATGGCGTCGACCGGGCACATCTCTTCGCAGGTGTTGCAGCGGATGCAGATCTCCGGATCGATCAGATGCTGCTTCAGGACGGTGGTCGGGGCGTTCATGGGCGGGCTCCGGAGATCGGGACGACGGAGGTACGGTCGCGGCGGAGGGGCGGCCGAGCCGCCCCTCCGCGTCCTGTTCACGCGGCGATCTTCACGTATTCGAAGTCGCCCGGCTTGTTGTCGATGCCGACCTTGGGCGGGTTGATCCAGCCGGCGTAACGGCCCGGCTCGAGTTCCTGGCGCATCAGCGAGTCGAGGAAGGAGAGGTCGTCGCGCGACGGCAGCCACGTGTCGCGCTTCGCCGCCCAGTCGGCGTCCGACAGGATGATGCCCTTCGGCGTCGCCTGCATCGGGGCGAACTCGCCGATCTGGCGGTTGAAGGCCTGATGCGGCAGCTCGAGGCGGAAGTCGATGCCTTCCTTCTGCATGATCTTGTTCCAGCGCTCGACGCCCTTGGCGCAGTCGGCGGAATAGTCGTCGCGCAGACGCATGTTGAGCGCGGTCAGCGCCGGTACGTGCTCCTCGACGATCTTGCCGTCGACGAACTTCATCACCGGATAGGTGGCGTCGGTCAGGACGTGATCGTCGTCGATCTTGGTCTCGCCGAAGCGGCCCTTGAGGCCGGCGTTGTAGTAGTTCGCCGAGTTGGTCGAGATCTCCGCGCCGAACAGGTCCAGCGTCAGCGGATAGTGCATGTTGAGCTTCTTCTGGATCAGCGGCAGGTCGATGACGCCGAGCTCGCGGATCTTCGAAACGTCGTTCGGGTCGGTGATGCCGGCCGCCTTCATCGCCTGACAGGTGCGCTCGATGGTGCGGCCGACGCCGGTCTCGCCGACGAACATGTGGTGCGCCTCTTCGGTCAGCATGAAGCGGCAGGAGCGCGACAGCGGATCGAAGCCCGACTGGGCGAGGCTCTCCAGCTGCATCTTGCCGTCGCGGTCGGTGAAGAAGGTGAACATGAAGAAGGAGAGCCAGTCCGGCGTCGCCTCGTTGAAGGCGCCGAGCATGCGCGGCGTCTCGGCGGAGCCGGAACGGCGGCGCAGCAGCTCGTCGGCCTCCTCGCGGCCGTCACGGCCGAAATACTTGTGCAGCAGATAGACCATCGCCCAGAGGTGACGGCCCTCTTCGACGTTGACCTGGAACAGGTTGCGCATGTCGTAGAGCGACGGGGCGGTGGCGCCGAGGTGGCGCTGCTGCTCGACCGAGGCCGGTTCTGTGTCACCCTGGATGACGATGAGCCGGCGAAGCATCGCGCGATACTCGCCGGGCACGTCCTGCCACGCGGCCTCGCCCTTGTGCTTGCCGAAGTTGACCTTGCGGCCCTCTTCCTTCGGCGCCAGCAGCACGCCCCAACGGTAGTCCGGCATCTTGACGTAATCGAACTTGGCCCAGCCCTGCGGGTCGACCGAGACGGCGGTGCGCAGATAGACCAGCGCGTTCTGGAAGCCTTCCGGCCCCATGTCCTTCCACCAGTCGACGTAGTTCGGCTGCCAGCTCTCGAGCGCGCGCAGGACCTGGCGGTCGTTCACGAGATCGACGTTGTTGGGGACCTTGGTCGAGTAGTCCACGTTGATCGTATCGGCCATGACTTCCTCCCTCGGGGGGGACGGCCCCCGCTCGTTTCGTTCTTGTCGGGATCGAGGACGCCGCCCGGATCGGTCCGGGCGACGGCGCCTCAGACGCGGCGCATGTCGTAGGTCGGGCGCAGGCCGGTGCCGTAGCGGCGCAGCGCGCCTTCTTCGCCGACCGCGTTGGGACGCTGGAAGATCCAGTTCTGCCAGGCGGTGAGGCGCGCGAAGATCTTGGATTCCATCGTCTCGGGACCGGCGAAGCGCAGGTTGGCCTCGAGGCCGGTCAGCGCGTCGGGCGAATAGGACGCCCGCTCCTCGAGATAGACGCGGACCTCGTCGGCCCAGTCGATGTCGTCGAGAGAGAAGGTGACGAGGCCGGCCTTCTCCGCCGCCGCGGCGTCCATCGCCTCGCCCTTGCGGGCGGCGAGCGCGTCGACAGCCTCGGGCGTGGCGAGGAAGCGATTGGCGAGCCGGGTGAGACCATGGCTCATCGGATAGGGGCCGAAGTTGGCCGCGGTCAGCGCCATGGTCGGGGCCGGACGGTTGTCGCCCTCGAAGGTGCCGATCAGCATGTAGGACCGGTCGGCGGCGAGCACGAGCTCGGCGAGCAGGCCGGTGAAGCAGGAATCCGGCTCGACCAGCGCCACCAGGGTGCGCGAGGTGACGTCGACCCGCTTCAACGTCCGCTTCCAATACTGGCGGATCTCGTTGACCAGCCAGTGGCCGGCGTTGGCCTCGAGGAAGGCGTCCCAGGCGGCGACGCGGGTGCCGTCGCCCTTCGACTTGAAGACGAAGGTGCCGATCTCGAAGGCGTTGTTGCGCAGATCGAGGATGGCGTCGTCGAGCTCGCGGGCGAGCCGCAGGATCCAGGCGTCCGACCCTTGCGCCTCGAGGTCGGCGACCGAGGCGGGGGCACCGGCGTCGGGGCCTTCGACGGTGATGGTGGCCGTGCGGCCGGCGCGGTCGATGTCGACGGTGACGAGCGAATAGTCGATGCCGTCGGCGCGGAACGAACGGGAAAGCGGCTTCAGCGTGATGCCCTTGCCGGCGCCGCGGGTGGACTTGGCGGCATAGTCGGCGGCGCGCTCGGCGACGACCTCTTCGAGGCGGGTCGCGGGCACGATCTCGTCGACGAGGCGCCAGTCGACGGCGCGCCGGCCCTTGATGCCTTCCTCGATGGTGCAGAAGACGTCGGCGTGGTCGCGGCGGACCTTGCGCTTGTCGACGACGCGGGTGAGGCCGCCGGTGCCGGGCAGCACCGCGAGCAGCGGCACCTCGGGCAGCGACACGGCGGAGGAGCCGTCGTCGACCAGGATGATGTGGTCGGCGGCGAGCGCCAGTTCGTAGCCGCCGCCGGCTGTCGGGCCGGCCGCGACGCAGATCGTCTTGAGACCGGAGAATTCCGAGGAATCCTCGATGCCGTTGCGGGTCTCGTTGGTGAACTTGCAGAAGTTGACCTTGTGGGCGTGTTCGGAGCCGGCCAGCATGCGGATGTTGGCGCCGGCGCAGAAGACCTTGGGCTTGGCGGAGCGCAGCAGCACCACCTTCACTTCCGGATGCTCGAAGCGCAGGCGCTGCAGCGCGTCGGCGAGCTCGATGTCGACGCCGAGGTCGTAAGAGTTGAGCTTCAGCAGATAGCCCTCGAACAGACCGCCGTTCTCGTCGACGTCCATGGCGAGCGTCGCGACCGGGCCGTCGAAGGCGAGCTTCCAGTGACGATAGCGGGAAGGATCGGTCTGGAAGTCGATCCGCGTGGCGCCGTTCGCCAGCTTGCGTGCCTCGTCGGCCATGTTTCCACCCTCGTTGTGTTTGGTTGACCTGAACTATAATGCACTATTCTGCAGAGTCTAGAGGCTTTCGAAGGATGACATGCATTTTTTTGCATGATCCCGGCGCGCGAAAGCCGGCGGGGCGCGCGGGCGCCCTCGCCTCAGAGCGCGACTTCAGCCGCGTCGGCTGCGATCGCGGCGAGCATCGTCGGCGATCCCTGGAGCGCGGTGCGCTGCATGAAGAAGCGCAGGCCCCTGAGACCGCCCAGTTCCTCGCCGCCGCCGGCGCGGCCGGGGCCGCCGTGGACGCATTGCGGCATGACGATCGCGTGGCCGGTGTGGCCGCGGCCGACTTCCGTATCGACCGTCAGGACGCGGCCGTGGAAGGGCGCGAGGCGGCCGGCGATCTCCGCCGCCTCGGCCGCGTCGTCGCCGTAGACCGACGCCGCGAGCGAGCCCTCGCCGCGGGCGGCGAGCGCGACGGCCTCGTCGAGCGAGGCGTAGGGGATGACCGTCACGACGGGGCCGAAGACCTCGACGTCGTGGACGGCGGCGAGCGCCGCGCCGGTGTCGGCGACCAGCAGCGTCGGGGCGAGGAAGGCGCCCTCGCCGACGTCGGCGCCGTGAACCGCGGCCGGAATGCCGCCACCGCGCACGATGCGGGTCTCAGGCGCCAGTGCGGCGAGGCCGGCGAAGGCGGCGCGCAGCTGCTTCTCGTCGACCAGAGGGCCGACGGTGACCTCGGGAAGCGCCGGATCGCCGACGACGAGGCCGTCGATGCGGGTGGCAAGCGCCGCGACGAAGGCGTCCTTCACGCCCGCCGGCACCAGGATGCGGCGGATGTTGGTGCAGAGCTGGCCGGCCTTGACCGAGACGGCGGCGAGTGCCTGTTCGAGCAGGCGTTCGAAGGCGGCGGCCTCCGGCGTCGCCGAGGGGGCGAGGACGGCGACGTTGACGCTGTCCGCCTCGATACCGACGCGGGGATTGGCGGCGAGCACCGCCGGGTGCGAGCGGATCATGCGACCGGTGTCGGCGGAGCCGGTGAAGGCGATGCAATCGAAGGGTTCGACCGCGTCGAGCAGGCCTTCCGCCGCGCCGCAGACCAGCGACAGCACGCCGACGGGCAGCACGCCCGCCTCGACCACCGCGCGGACCATGGCTTCGGCGAGCCAGGCGGTGCCCGACGCCGGCTTGGCGACGACCGGCATGCCGGCGACGAGCGCCACGGCGACCTTCTCCCACAGGCCCCAGGAGGGGAAGTTGAAGGCGTTGATGAAGATCGCCGCGCCGGGCCGCGTCGTCCAGACGTGGCGGGCCTCGAAGGGGCCCTTGGCGAGGCGGTCGGAACCCGGCTCGATCAGCCGGCGGGCGGCCCCGAGGCCGGCGGCGAGCCTCGCATAATACTTCAGGGTGGCGATGCCGCCGTCGACGTCGATCGACGCGTCGCGGGTCGTGTTGCCGGAGTTCCTGCGCGCGATTTCCAGCCAGTCGTCGCGGCGGGCGGCGAGCGCGTCAGCGATGGCGCCGATGAGCGCGCCGCGCTCGGCGAAGGTCATCGCGGCGAGCGCGGGACCGCCGACGCTGCGGGCATGATCGAGGGCGGCGGCGCAGTCGACGCCGGTCGAATCGACCGTGCCGAGCGCCTTGCCCGTCACGGGGTCGACGAAGGAGCGGCCGGGGGCGGCGCCCGCGACGAAGCGATCTTCGACGTAGCTCTGGAGACGGATCATGCGAAGACCTCTGAAACGGAGAACTCGGGAAAGGCTGCGAAGAAACGGGTGATCGCCGCGACGGTCGCGTCGTGCGCCTCGCGGTGGGGCGAATGCCTCACCCCCGGAAGCATCTCGACGAGAACCGGCGCGGGCGACAGATCGACCGCGGCCTCGGGCTGGAGGCGCGTGCCGTACTGGTCGTCGACGCCCTGGATCACCAGCATCGGCCGCGACACGGTCTCGAGGCTCGACCGGATGTCCCAATGCCGAAATTCGGGATCGAGCCAGGCACCGTTCCAGCCGAGAAAGGCGACGTCCGGATCGGCATGCCAGCGGGCGAGCTTCGCCCTGAGATCGGTCGTCTCCCAGGCGGTCTTCGCCTCGGCGATCGCCGCGACGCACATGTCCTCGACGAAGAAATGCGGCGCGATCAGCACCGCCGCCTCGACGCGGGGATCGTGCACGACCCCCAAGTGATGCGCGGCGATCGAGGCGCCGTCGGAATGGCCGACGAGGACGCCGCGGCGAAAACCGATGGCATCGAGGAGGGCCGGCAGCATCTCCTCGGCCTCGCGCTGCATGTAGTCGAGCGGGCGCGGCAGCGGCACGGGGTCCGACTTGCCGTAGCCGGCGCGCGAGAAGACGAAGACGCCGCAGCCGGTCGCTTCCTGCAGGGCCTGCGGAAAGTCGAGCCACAGGCCGACCGAACCGAGCCCTTCGTGGAGCAGCACCAGCGTCGGCGCCGTATCGGGCGCAGGCCCGAGATGGACGAACTCCAGGCGCCGGCCGGCGACCTCGACGAAGCCGTCGCGGGGGAGGGTCATCACCCCTCCTCGCGCAGCTTGAAGCGCTGGATCTTGCCGGTGGCGGTCTTGGGCAGGCCGTCGACCACCTCGATCCAGCGCGGGTACTTCCACATGCCGATCGACGCCTTGACGTGGTCCTTGAGCCGTTGCTCCAGGTCGTCGACCGCGGCGCCGTCCTTGAGCACGACGAAGGCCTTGGGCTTCAAGAGCCCCTCCTCGTCGGCATGCGACACCACCGCCGCCTCGAGCACGTCGGGGTGAGAAGCGAGCGCCGCCTCGATCTCGAAGGGCGAGACCCAGATGCCGGAGACCTTGAACATGTCGTCGGCGCGGCCGCAGTAGGTGTGCCGGCCGGTCTTGTCGCGGATGTATTTGTCGCCGGTCTTGGTCCATTCGCCGCGGAACGTCGCCCGGCTCTTCTCGCGCTGGTTCCAGTAGCCGTCGGCTGCGGAGGGCCCGCGCACGAAGAGTTCGCCGATCTCGCCGTCGTCGACCTCGCGGCCGCTCTCGTCGAGCAGCTTCAGCTCGTAGCCGGGGACCGCCGTGCCGGAGGTGCCGTAGACGATCGAGCCCGGTGCGTTCGACAGGAAGATGTGCAGCATCTCGGTCGAGCCGACGCCGTCGAGGATGTCGGCGCCGAAGCGCTTCGCCCAGGCCTCGCCGATGTGCTCGGGCAGCGCCTCGCCGGCCGAGGCGCAGATGCGGAGCCGCGGCGAACCGGCGTGGTTCGCATGGTCGCGGTCGTGCAGCATGGCGGCGAAGAGCGTCGGCACGCCGAAGAAGATCGTCGGGCGATGCGTCTCCAGCATGGCGAAGACCGCGGCGGGCGTCGGGCGGCCGGGGTTCAGCACCGCCGTCGCTCCGACCGACATCGGGAAGGACAGCGAATTGCCGAGCCCGTAGGCGAAGAAGAGCTTCGCCGCGGAGAAGCCGACGTCGTCCTCGCAGATGCCGAGGATCGCCTGGCCATAGAGCTTCGCCGTCGCCATCAGCGAGGTGTGGACGTGACGGGTGCCCTTGGGCGCGCCGGTCGAGCCCGAGGAATAGAGCCAGAAGCAGGTCTCGTCGGGATGAGTCGGCACCGTCTCGAAGACGTCGGAGGCAGCGGCGAGTTCCGCCGTCAGACCGCGATGCG
The DNA here is from genome assembly GCF_056313985.1 of Pinisolibacter sp. DMC19. NCBI lineage: Bacteria > Pseudomonadati > Pseudomonadota > Alphaproteobacteria > Hyphomicrobiales > Ancalomicrobiaceae > Pinisolibacter > Pinisolibacter sp. DMC19. The sequence goes on from NZ_JBQUZF010000010.1 coordinate 83,825, forward strand.
GCGCCTTCGCCTCACCACCGGCGACCAGCACGTGGCGCAGCGAGGCGATGCCCGGCAGGACGGGCACGACCACCGGCAACAGCGCGTCGGAGACCACCAGCACCTTCGCCCGGCTGTCGTCGAGCATGTAGGCGTACTGATCGGCGGCGAGCAGCGTGTTGAGCGGGATCGGCACGATGCCGGCGCGGATGGCGCCGAGGAAGACGACCGGCCAGTCGACCGTGTCGAGCATGATCATCGCCACCCGGTCCTCGCGGGAGAGCCCGAGCGAAGCGAGCACGTTGGCGAAGCGGCGGGTCTCGGCGGCGAGACCCGAATAGGTCAGCCGGCGGTCGGGGTCGACGAAGGCGAGCTTGTCGCCGCGCCCGGCGCGGAGGTTGCGATCGAGCAGGTCGTCGACGGCGTTGTAGACGCGGCCCGCGGCGGCGATGTCGGACATGGGTGCGGTCATGGCGGATCTCCTCGGGGACGTCAGCGGCCGGTGAACTCGATCGCGCCGTCGGGCAGCAGATAGAGGACGTAGGCCGAGCCGTCGGTGACGGTCGGGTGATGCGCCGAGCCGGGGCCGTAGACGTACCAACCCTCGGGGTGGCCATCGAAATTCGGTTCGGCCACGACCGGCATGATCATGCCGATCTCGCCCTTGGGATGGACGTGATGGGGGCCGCGGATGCTCTCCATCATCACCACATCGACCGAGAAGGACCCGGCCTCGGCACCGGGCGCGATCACCCGGCCCCAGCGGATGCCGCCGTTCTCGCGTGGACAGATCCAGCCCTCGGCGTCGCCGGTCTCGATCAGGTCGGCGATGCGGCGGAAGGTCGGGCCGTTCGTCGGAAACTCGGCCTCGAGCCGGGCGGCGAGGGTGTCGTCGAGCGGGTGTCCGTCGATCGCGCGCGCCACGGCGCCGATCTCGGCGGCGAAGGCTCGCCGCGCCTCGGTGTCTTTCTCGGTCATCGGATCGTCTCCCTCGGCGTCCGCTCTTCGGCCTCGAAAGGGGAGCGGAACTATATTGCATATTTTCATGCCGCGTCGGGCGGCTTGCCGTCAAGGGGGCACTGTACTATTTTTCATGAATTCCAATTCGAGACCGCTCATGACCGTAGCCGACGACCTCCCCGCGCCCCCTGACGACGCTTCGCCGGTTTCCCCCGAGGCGACGGCCGGTACGGACGCGACCCGCGCCGGGCGGGCGGCGGCCCGCGAGGACGCCGACGAGGCGTTTCTGGTCGAACTCGGCCAACGGGTGCGGCGGATGCGGGCGCTGCGCGGCATGTCGCGCAAGGTCCTCGCCAAGGTCTCCGGCATTTCCGAGCGCTACATCGCCCAGCTCGAGGGTGGGCAGGGCAACGTCTCGATCATGCTGCTGCGCCGCGTGGCCGAGGCGATCGGCGCGCCGCTCGAGGATCTCGTGGTCGCCGACGAGGGCGGCGACTGGCGGTTGGTACGCGATCTCCTGCGCGGCGCCTCACCGGCAGTGGTCGCGGAGGTGCGGTCGCTGCTCTCGGGCGAGAAGCTGCCGAGCGGGCCGAGGCCGGTCGGCGAACAGCACATCGCCGTCGACCGCGTCGCCCTGATCGGCCTGCGCGGCGCCGGCAAGTCGACCCTCGGACGCATCGTCGCCGAGCAGCTCGGCTGGCCCTTCGTCGAGCTCAACAAGGAGATCGAGGCCGAACACGGCTTTTCGATCAACGAGATCCTCAATCTCTACGGCCAGGACGGCTATCGCCGGCTGGAGCGGGTGACGCTGCAGCGGCTGGTCGAACAACCCGGCCCGATGCTGCTCGCCACCGGCGGCGGCATCGTCGGTGAGCCGGTGACCTTCGAGCTGCTGCTCGCCTCGTTCTTCACCGTCTGGGTCCGCACCTCGCCGGCCGAGCACATGAGCCGCGTCCGCCAGCAGGGCGACCTCCGGCCGATGGCCAACGACAAGGCGGCGATGGCGGAGCTGATCACCATTCTTTCGAGCCGCGAGCCGCTCTATGCCCGCGCCCGCGTGCAGATCGACACGTCCGGCGTCGGCGTCGAGGCGAGTGCGGCGCGGCTCTACGGGCTGGTCCAGTCCTACTGCGTCAACGGCTGCCCGTGGCAGTCGCGCAATCGCGGCGCCAAGGGGTGAGCGAGCCGACCGATCCCTCAGGGTTCGTCGGCCGGCCGCTCGCGGCGCTTCTCGCCGCCCGCGCGGGCCTGCCCGACGAGCCGATGCTGGCGCTGCGCGTCACGCTCGACCCGCGCGACGCCATCGACGAGCACCGCACCACCGCCGATCTCGTCCGCCTCGGCCATCTCGTCACCTATGCCCGCATGCAGGACGGGATGAAGCTCGGCTCCGGCCGCGCTGTCCTGTGTTTCGCCGGAGAGGCGGGTGGACGGGCACGGTTGGTCGGGTTCCATCGTTTCTTCGCGCGCCGGCCCGGCATCGTGCCGGGCGACATCGTCTACGACTACGACGTCGCCGATCTCTTCCATCAGTTCGCGTCCCGCGCCCGCAGGCCGGTGTTCCACGACGCGATGGAGCTGCCCGGTCTCGGCGATCTCGCCGGCCGCCTCGTCGTCGCCTGGCCGCGCCCGGCGATGATCGCGGTGCGCCCCGCCGACCATCCGGCGCTGACGGTCGCGGCCGTCGACCCGATCGAGCAATGAACAATATTGCATGTTCGGCTTGACCTTCGAATGAGATGAAATAAAGTTCCACTCGTGAGGGAGTGGCGCGCGGGGCCGACAGAGCCCACCGAAAAACGAACGCGCGCCGAAACGTCCAGTCCGGGAGGGATCACGATGACGTCGTCGCGACGCGAATTCCTGTTGTCCGCCGGTGCGCTCGGCGCCACGGGGCTCTTGGGGGGCGTCGCCCCCTTCGTCCGCCCCGCCGCTGCCGCCGGCGCACTGAAGATCGGCCTTCTCCTGCCGGCGTCGGGCACCTATGCCCCGCTCGGCGAGGCGATCCGGCGCGGCGCCGAGCTCTACGTCAAGGAAAAGGGCGGCTCGCTCGCCGGCCGGGCGATCGAGTTCACCGCGCTCGACGACGAATCCGCGCCGCCCAAGGCGACCGAACTCACCAACAAGCTGGTGTTCGGCGAGAAGGTCGACGTGCTGGTCGGCACCGTCCATTCCGGCGTCGCCGCCGCCATGGTCAAGATCGCCCGCGAGGCCGGCGTCACCACGCTGGACCCCAACGCCGGCGCCGACGCCATCACCGGCGGCCTCTGCGCCCCCAACATCTTCCGCACCTCCTTCGCCAACGGTCAGGTCGGCGTCGCCACCGGCAAGGCGATGCTGGCGGCCGGCATCAAGGAGGCGGTCACCTGCACCTGGCGCTACGCCGCGGGCGAGGAGATGGTCGCCGGCTTCAAGCAGGCCTTCGAGGCGGGCGGCGGCAAGATCGTCAAGGACATCGCCCTGCCCTTCCCCGACGTCGAGTTCCAGTCGGCGCTGGCGGAGATCGCGGCGGCCAAGCCCCAGGCGGTCTACTCCTTCTTCGCCGGCGGCGGTGCAGCCAAGTTCATCAAGGACTTCGCGGCGGCAGGCCTCCAGGGGCAGGTGCAGCTGTGGGGTCCGGGCTTCCTTACCGACGGCGTCGAGCAGGCGGTGGGCGAGGCCGGCGACGGGGTGAAGACCGTGCTGCACTATGCCGACGGGCTGAAGAACCCCGAGGACGCCGCCTTCCGCAAGGCGTTCCAGGCGGCCTACGGCATCGCGCCGGACGTCTACGCGGTGCAGGGCTGGGACGCCATGCACGTGCTCGACATCGGCCTGACCGCCGTCGGTGGTGACGCGACGAAGAAGGACGCGCTGCACAAGGCGATGGCGGCGGCGAAATTCGCCTCGCCGCGCGGGCCGTTCGAGTTCTCCGCCTCGCGCAACCCCAAGCAGACCTTCTATCTGCGCGAGCTGAAGGGGGGCAAGAACGGGCTCGTCGGCGTCGCCGCCGAGAGCCTCGCCGACGCGGCCAAGGGCTGCAAGGCCTGATCCCGCCTCGCCTTCGAAACCGTCCGAGGGGCGCGCGGCGGAAGACGCCCGCGCCCCTCCCGGTCCGTCACGAGAAGGTTTGCCCGCGATGGAGCTCGTGCTCGTCCAGATCTTCAACGGAATCCAGCACGGGTTCCTGATCTTCCTCGCCGCCAGTGGCCTGACGCTGGTCTTCGGCATCCTCGGCGTGATCAATCTCGCCCACGGTTCGTTCTACATGCTGGGCGCCTATCTCGCGCTGACGCTGACCGAGGCGACCGGCGACGTCTTCCTCGCGGTCGGCCTCGGCGTGCCGCTGGCGGTCGGCTTCGGCTGGGCGATCGAGCGGGTGTTCATCCGCCATCTCTATGCCCGCGACCACCTGCAACAGGTGCTGCTGACCTTCGCGCTGATCCTGATCTTCAACGAGCTGCAGCGCACGATCTGGGGCAACTACCCGCACGGCGTGCCGGCGCCGGCCTATCTCTCCGGCTCGATCGCGCTCACTTCGACGCTGTCCTATCCGGTCTATCGGCTGGCGCTGACGGCGATCTGCGCCGCGCTCGCCGCCGCCATGTTCTTCGTGGTGCAGAAGACGCGGGTCGGCCAGCTCGTCCGGGCGGGCGAGAGCAATCGCGAGATGACCGAGCTCCTCGGCTTCGACGCGACGCGGCTCTACGCCATGGTCTTCGCCGTCGGCTGCGCGCTCGCCGCACTCGCCGGCATGCTCGCCGCGCCGGTCGAGAGCGTCTACCCGGGCATCGGCGAGCGCATCCTGATCATCTCCTTCGTGGTCGTGGTGATCGGCGGCATCGGCTCGATCAAGGGCGCCTTCGTCGGCGCGCTGGCGATCGGCGTCGCCGACGCGCTCGGCAAGGTGTTCCTGCCGAGCTTCGCCGGCGTGCTGGTCTATGCGTTGATGGCGACGGTGCTGGTCGTCCGTCCCGCCGGCCTCTACGGGAGGGCGATCCGATGATCCGCCTGCCCTCCGCCGCGGTGATCGTGCTGCTTCTGGCCATTGCCCTCGCCTTTGCGCTGGTGCCGGTCCTCGCCGGTCCCTTCGAGGTGAAGTTCGCCACCCGGGTGATCGCCACGGCGATCTTCGTGATCGGCCTCGATCTGCTGATCGGCGTCACCGGTCTCGTCTCCTTCGGCCATGCCGCCTGGTTCGGCCTCGGCGCCTATGCGGTGTGGTTCGTCACCCCGCCGGACTACGAGCCGGCGAACCTCGCCGTGGCGCTCGGCGCCGGCGTCGCGCTGCCGGCGGCGGTCGCCGCCGTGGTCGGCGCCTTCGCGGTCCGCACGCGCGCCTTCTACTTCATCATGGTGACGCTCGCGGCATCGCAGATGCTCTTCGCGCTGTTCCACGACACCAAGATTGCCGGCGGCTCCGACGGTGCCTCGATCGACACCAAGCCGCTGCTGGAGATCGCCGGGCGGACGGTGCTCGACTTCTCCGGCCGCAACACGCTGCTGTGGTTCGCGCTCGCCGCCCTCGCCGTCGTCTACGGCGCGACGCTGGCACTCGCCCGCTCGCGCTTCGGCCGCGTGCTCCAGGGCACGCGCGCCAACGAGACGCGGATGAACGCCCTCGGCTTCGACGCCACCCGCTACAAATGGGCGAGCTTCGTCGTCGCCGCCGGCATCGCCGGGCTCGGCGGGGCGATCTTCGCCTCGATCGACGGATTCGTGCCGCCGGAGATCATGAATTGGCGCGAATCCGGCCTCGCCATCATGATGGTGGTGCTCGGCGGTGTCGGCTCGATCTGGGGCTCGATCGTCGGTGCGCTGGTGTTCTCGCTGGCGGAAGAGGTGCTGAAGAGCCCGAAATTCGTCGGCGCGATGGTCTCCGACCACTGGCCGATCGCCATGGGCCTCTTCCTCATCGCCGTGGTGCTCGGCGCGCCGAAGGGCATCGCCGGCTGGCTGCCGCAGCGCGTCGCTCGGCCCTGGACGGCGCCGGCCGCGAGCGATCTCGAGCCGGCGAAGGAAATCGCGCATGCCAAACCGCCGAAGCTCGATGTCGCCGGTCTGCGCCGCACCTTCGGCGGCCTGACGGCGGTCGACGGCGTCACCGTCGCCTTCGAACCCGGCCGCATCCATGCGGTCATCGGGCCGAACGGTGCCGGCAAGACCACCTTCACCAACCTCCTCACCGGCACGCTGCCGGTCTCCGCCGGCACCATCCGGCTCGACGGCGTCGACGTCACGGCGATGTCGGCGGCGAGCCGGGCGCGGCGGGGGATCGGGCGATCGTTCCAGCGCACCAATGTCTTCACGGGCTTCACCGTCGCCGAGAACTGCGCCGTGGCGGCGCAGGCGCGCGGGCTGGCAGGTAGCAGTCGGGCCGAGGAGGCGCGCGCCGTCGCCGAGGCGCTGGAGGCGACCGGTCTCGTCGACCGCGCCGATCGGGTGGTCTCGTCGCTGTCGCACGGCGAACAGCGCCAGCTCGAGATCGCCATGCTGATCGCCTCCGGCGCCCGGCTGCTGGTGCTCGACGAGCCGCTCGCCGGCATGGGGCCGGAGGAGACGGTGCGGGTGACGGCGCTCCTGAAGGATCTCGCGCGCGATCACACCATTCTTCTCATCGAGCACGACATGGACGCGGTCTTCGCCTGTGCCGACACGGTGTCGGTGCTGGTCGGCGGCCGCCTCGTCGCCCATGGCACGCCGGACGACATCCGCCGCGACGCCACGGTGCGCGAGGCCTATCTCGGCCGTTTCGCCGGACTGGAGGATGCCGCATGACACCCGCTCTCGCGCTCGCCCCCCGCCCCACCCCCGCTCCCGTGGCGGCCGAGCCGCTGCTCGCGGCGACCGGCATCGCCACCGCCCACGGCCGCGTGCCCTGCCTGCGCGACGTCGCCTTCGCCGTCGCACCCGGCGAGACGATCGGTCTCCTCGGCCGCAACGGCATGGGCAAGACAACGCTGCTCAGGACGATCTGCGGCCTGATGTCGGGCGGGCCGACCGCCTCGATCCGCTTCCGCGGACGCGAACTCTCGGGCGCCAAGCCCGCCGCAATCGCGCGGGCCGGCATCGCGCTGGTACCGGAGGGGCGCGGCATCTTCCCCAATCTGACCGTGCTCGAGAACCTGACGCTGCCGCATCGCGCCGGTCCCGGCGGGCGGCGCGACTGGACGCTGGAGCGGGTCTTCGACCTCTTCCCGCGGCTCGCCGAGCGGCGCGGCAACTGGGGCGACCAGCTGTCGGGCGGCGAACAGCAGATGCTGTCGATCGGCCGGGCGCTGATGACCAACCCGGAACTGCTGATGCTCGACGAGGCGACCGAGGGCCTCGCACCCAAGGTGCGCGACGAGATCTGGAAGACGCTGTCGATCGTCGCGGCGACCGGCATGGCGATCGTCGTGGTCGACAAGAACCTCGAGGATCTGTTCCAGCTCGCCGATCGCCACTTCATCCTCGCCAAGGGCGAGATCGTCTTCGAAGGCACCACCGCGGCGCTGACCGCCGACGCCGACCTCGTCCACCGCTGGCTCGGGGTCTGATTTCTCGAGCAAACCCGATCGGGCGGCGAGAGGGGTCTACCCTCGCCCGGAGGTCGCCGCCGCGTCTCGCGGATCACACGCGAAGACGCCGACGGGCCGGATCGATCTCCCCGATCCGGCCCGTCGCGTATTCGTCGTCCCGGATCTTCAGTGGGCGAAGAGCACCGGCAGCGTCATGTGACGCAGGATGTAGCGCGTGCCCGAGCCGCGGCCGAAGAAGGCGAGGCCGGCATTGTCGAAGGCGCCGATCGCCATCAGGTCGGCGGAATGGTCGGCCGCCTGATTGAGCAGCGTGTCCATCAGCTTGATCTCTTCGACGACGACCGTCTGGAAGCGTGCGCCGATGCGATGGGCGGCGAGCCCTTCGACGACCAGATCGGCGAATTCGTCGGTGGCGTCGCCCGGCCGGCCGGCCTCCACCACCAGTGCGTCGGCGCCGGGGGCGACCAGCGGCAGGGCGTCGTGCAGCGCCCGGGCGGCGCCGCGCGAACGGTGCCAGGCGAAGAGCGGGCGATGGCCGAGATCCTCGTAGGTGCCGGCATAGGGCACCATCAGCACCGGACGGCCGCTCTCGAGGATGATCTGCTCGGGCAGATCGGTCGGGGCGCGGCCGCCTTCCTCGCTCTGGCCGAGGACGACGAGATCGAAGGTGCGGGCGATGTCGGTGGTCCGCGACAGGATCTCCTGCTCCGAACCGCGGTTGATGTCGACGAAGGTCGCCTTGTCGCCGAGTGCCGCGGTCGCGGCCTCGAAGGCCGCGCGCACTTCGGCGACGGCGGTGACATATTCGGCCGGAGGCCAGGAGGCGACGACGCCGACACGGTGGGCGGCCAACTGTTCGGCAAACAGGCCGGTCAGGCGGGCGCCGTCGCGCGCCGCCAGCTTCACTGCGAGCGCGAGGCGGACAGCGGTGCGCGGAGAGCGGTCGAGATGCACCAGAATGTTCGCGAGAGCCATGGTCGTTCGTTCCTCGTCCTGGTCGGCGTACGGCCGTTCGTTTATTGGGCTCTTTCGCCCGAAAAGGGCTCGAGACGTCGTCCCATCGTAGGGGCGATCGGGCTGCTTCGGAAGCGGGAAAATCAGTATTGTTCGCAATTCGGACAGCTGTCCGCATTGATCCGGAGCGCCGGTCGCGACGGCGTGACCGCCCGGCCGGCAGGCAAGCGCCGGCGGGCCTTTCCCCGCACGGCTTTTCCGGCTAGAAGTGCCGCCGATTTCCCTTGCGACGCATCCTTCGGAACACGGATCCATGAGCGACATCGACGATCTCGAAAAGTCCCTGAGCACGGCCATCGCGGACGCCTCCGACGAGGCGGCTCTGGAAGCGGTGCGCGTCGGCGCGCTCGGCAAGAAGGGGACGGTGTCGGACCTCCTGAAGACGCTCGGCGCCATGGACCCGGAGGAGCGCAAGACGCGCGGTGCCGCCGTCAACGCCCTGAAGGAGCGCATCGGCGAGGCGCTTTCCGCCCGCAAGACCGTGCTGAAGGCCGCAGCGCTTTCCGCCCGTCTCGCCGCCGAGACGGTCGACGTGACGCTGCCCCTGTGGTCGAGCCCGGCCAACGAGGGCCGCATCCACCCCATTTCCCAGGTCACCGACGAACTGTCGGCGATCTTCGCCGACATGGGCTTCGCGGTGGCCGAGGGGCCGGATGTCGAGAGCGACTTCTACAACTTCACCGCTCTGAACTTCCCCGAGGGCCATCCCGCCCGCGAGATGCACGACACGTTCTTCTTCGAGCCGAAGGAGGACGGCAAGCGTCAGCTGCTGCGCACCCACACCTCGCCGGTGCAGGTGCGGACCATGCTGTCGCAGACGCCGCCGATCCGCATCATCGCGCCGGGCCGCACCTATCGCTGCGACAGCGACCAGACCCACACGCCGATGTTCCATCAGGTCGAAGGCCTCGTCATCGACAAGACCTCGACCATCGGCACGCTGAAGTGGGTGCTCGAGGAGTTCTGCAAGGCCTTCTTCGAGGTCGAGAACGTCGAGATGCGCTTCCGTCCGTCGTTCTTCCCCTTCACCGAGCCGTCGATGGAGGTGGACATCCGCTGCGATCGCTCCGGGCCGGAGATCAAGTTCGGCGAGGGCGACGACTGGCTGGAGATCCTCGGCTGCGGCATGGTCCATCCGAACGTGCTGCGCAACTGCGGCCTCGACCCGGACGAGTATCAGGGCTTCGCCTTCGGCATGGGCATCGACCGCATCGCCATGCTCAAGTACGGCATGCCGGACCTGCGCGCCTTCTTCGACGCCGACGTGCGCTGGCTGAAGCACTACGGCTTCCGCCCGCTCGACCTGCCGACGCTGTTCGGCGGCCTCAGCGTCTGAACCCGACCATTTCGCATCATTCGTCGCGCGCCGTTCGCGCCGACGCACCGACGGGACCGATCCCATGAAGTTCACGCTCTCCTGGCTGAAGGACCACCTCGACACCGAGGCCACGCTCGACGAGATCGTCGCGATGCTCACCCGCATCGGGCTCGAGGTCGAAGGCGTCGAAGACAAGGGCGCGGTCCTGAAGCCCTTCGTGGTCGCCCGCGTCGTCTCCGCCGTGCAGCACCCCAACGCCGATCGCCTGCGCGTCTGCATGGTCGACTTCGGCGGCCCGGCGCCGATCCAGGTGGTCTGCGGCGCGCCCAACGCCCGCGAGGGGCTGCGCACCGTCTTCGCGCCGGCCGGAACCTACATCCCGGGCAAGGACATCACGCTCGGCGTCGGCCAGATCCGCGGCGTCGAGAGCCACGGCATGATGTGCTCGGCGGCCGAACTCGAGCTCTCCGAGGATCACGACGGCATCATCGAGCTTCCCGGCGACGCCCCCGTCGGCACTGCTTACGCCGACTATGCCGATCTCGACGATCCGGTGATCGACGTGTCGCTGACGCCGAACCGGGCCGACTGCACCGGCGTGCGCGGCATCGCCCGCGACCTCGCCGCGAGCGGCATCGGCACGCTGAAGCCCGACGCGGCGCGCAAGACGCCCGGCCGTTACACCTCGCCGGTCGCGGTGTCGCTCGACTTCGCCGCCGGCGACGTCGTCGCCTGCCCGGCCTTCCACGGCCGCCACATCCGCGGCGTGAAGAACGGCCCGGCGCCGGACTGGATGCAGCGTCGCCTCAAGGCGATCGGCCTGCGCCCGATCTCCGCGCTGGTCGACATGACCAACTACGTCTCGATCGATCGCGGCCGGCCGCTGCACGTCTTCGACGCGGCCAAGCTCACCGGCGACATTGTCGCCCGCTACGGCAAGAGCGGCGAGAGCCTCGAGGCGCTCGACGGCAAGACCTATGCGATCGACGAGCGCATATGCGTCATCGCCGACGCCTCCGGGCCGCTCGGCCTCGGCGGCATCATGGGCGGCGAGGCGACCGGCTGCTCCGACGAGACCACCGACGTCTTCGTCGAATGCGCCTGGTTCGACCCGGCCCGCACCGCCGAGACCGGCCGTCGCACCGGCATCGTCTCCGACGCGCGCTATCGCTTCGAGCGCGGCGTCGATCCGGCGGGCCTCGAGAACGGCCTCGACTACGCCACCCAGATCATCCTCGACCTGTGCGGCGGCGAGCCCTCCGAGCCGGTGGTGGTCGGCGAGGCGCCGATCACCGAGCGGATCATCGAGTTCCCGATCGCCGAAGTGAAGCGCCTGACCGGCCTCTCGCTCCATCGCGCCGAGATCCGCGACATCCTCGAGAAGCTCGGCTTCTTCGTCGTCGCCCCCGACGACACGTTCCGCGTGGCGGTGCCGTCGTGGCGTGCCGACGTGACGCAGAAGGCCGATCTGGTCGAGGAGGTGATGCGCATCCACGGCCTTGAGAACGTCGTCTCGACGCCGCTCGACGCCACCGGCACCGTCGGCAAGAAGGTGCTGACGTCGCTGCAGATCCGCCGCTCCAAGGCGCGCCGTCTGCTCGCCACGCGCGCCATGCTCGAGGCCGTGACCTGGTCCTTCGTGTCGAAGGCCCAGGCCGAGCATTTCGGCGGCGGCAAGGCGGAACTGGCGCTCGCCAACCCGATCGCCTCCGATCTCTCCGACATGCGCCCGTCGCTGCTGCCCGGCCTGATGACCGCGGTCGGCCGCAACGTCAAGCGCGGCACCGCCGACGTGGCGCTGTTCGAGGTCGGTCAGGTCTTCAAGGGTGATCGCCCCGAGGACCAGAAGCTCGAAGCCGCCGGCCTGCGCCGCGGCACCGCGTCGTCGACCGGTGCGGGCCGTCACTGGCTCGGCGCCGCGGGCGCGGTCACCTGGACGGTCGCCAAGGCCGACGCGCTCGCCGTGCTGGAAGCGCTCGGCGTGGCGGTCGACCGCCTGCAGATCGCCCGCACCGCGCCGGCCTGGTACCACCCCGGCCGTTCCGGCACGCTGCAGATGGGGCCGCAGAACGTGCTCGCCCACTTCGGCGAGATCCATCCGGCCACCCTCGAGGCGATGGACGTGACCGGGCCGCTGGTCGGTTTCCAGGTCTATCTCGACGCCATCCCCGAGCCGAAGGCCAAGGCGACCAAGTCGAAGGGCGCTCTGGTTCTGCCCGAGCTGATGGCGCTCTCGCGCGACTTCGCCTTCGTCGTCGACGAGAAGGTCGAGGCCGAGAAGATCCTCAAGGCGGTGCGCGGCGCCGACAAGGCGCTGATCACCGACGTGCAGGTCTTCGACGTGTTCCGCGGGGCGGCGCTCGGCGAGGGCCGGAAGTCGGTCGCGGTGGCGGTCCAGCTGCAGCCGCGCGAGGCGACGCTGACCGACAAGGACCTCGAGGCCGTCGCCGCCAAGGTGGTGGCCGCCGTGACCAAGGCGACCGGCGCGACGCTCCGCGCCTGAGGTCGACCACGTCGACGAAGACCTGAAACGGCGCCGCGGGCGCCGTTTCGCGTTTCGGGCGTCGATCGGACACATGATGCGCATTCCCCGGGGAGGAGCGCGATCCGAGCTTGTCCCGTCGTCCGGGGTCGCTACCATGCGCCCCATGAACACGATCCTCCCCAACGGCGCTTCCGCCCGTCCGGTCGAGGCCGGCGACCATCTCTTCCTGGTCGACGGCTCGTCCTACGTCTTCCGCGCCTATCACGCGCTGCCGCCGCTCACCCGCAAGTCGGACGGCGTGCCGGTCGGCGCGGTCTCCGGCTTCTGCAACATGCTGTTCCGCCTCCTCAAGGAGGCGAAGAAGACCGGAAGCGTCGTGCCGACCCATCTGGCGGTGATCTTCGACGCCTCGGGCGTGACGTTCCGCAACGCGATCTACGACCAGTACAAGGCCCATCGGCCGGAGGCACCGGAGGATCTCAGGCCGCAGTTCGGCCTGATCCGCGAGGCGACCCGCGCCTTCAACGTCGCCTGCGTCGAGCAGATCGGCTTCGAGGCGGACGACCTGATCGCCACCTATGCGACGCAGGCGCGCGCGCTCGGTGCCGACGTCACCATCGTCGCCTCCGACAAGGACCTGATGCAGCTGATCGAGCCGGGCGTCGTCATGCTCGACACGATGAAGGACAAGCGCATCGAGACGCCGGAAGTCTTCGACAAGTTCGGCGTCACGCCGGACAAGGTCGTCGACGTGCAGGCGCTGGCCGGTGATCCGGTCGACAACGTGCCGGGTGTGCCGGGCATCGGCATCAAGACGGCGGCGCAGCTCGTCAACGAATACGGCGATCTCGAAACGCTGCTCGCCCGCGCCGCCGAGATCAAGCAGCCGAAGCGGCGCCAGTCGCTGATCGACCACGCCGAGGCGGCGCGCCTGTCGCTGCGCCTCGTCACGCTCGATCGCGCCGTGCCGGTCGAGACGCCGATCGAGGATCTCGCCGTCGCCGAGATCGACGGGCCGCGCCTCGTCGCCTTCCTCAAGGCGATGGACTTCGGCTCGCTCACCCGCCGGGTGGCGGAGGCGACCGGGGCGGTTCCGGAAGCGATCGAGAAGGCGAGCGTGCCGGTGTTGCACTGGCCGCCGGCGAGTGCCAGCGGCGAGGGTGCGGCCCTTCCTCCGCCTGCACGCCCGCAGGCGGCCACAGACCTCTTCGCCGACGACGCGGCTGAGACCCCCTCCCCGACCCTCCCCCGCGAGGGGGGAGGGAGCGCCGCCGATTCCGCCTCGATCGTCGGCACGCCGGCCGCGCTCGCCGCCGCCCGCGCCGTGCCCTGCGGGCCGATCGACACGTCGGCCTACGAGACCGTCGGCACGCTCGAACGGCTCGAGGCGTGGATCGCCGAGGCCCGCGAGGCGGGTGTCGTCGCCTTCGACACCGAGACCACCTCGCTCGACGCCATGCAGGCGGAGATCGTCGGCTTCAGCCTCGCCACCGCGCCGGGCAAGGCCTGCTACGTGCCGCTCGCCCATCGCTCGGGTGACGGCGGCCTCTTCGATGACGGGCCGGCGCCGGGGCAGATCCCGATCCGCGCAGCACTCGCCGCCCTCGGGGGACTGCTGGCCGATCCCGCCGTGCTCAAGGTCGGGCAGAACCTCAAATACGACGCGTTGGTGGTCGGAAACCACGGGCTCGCGATCGTCAACTTCGACGACACGATGCTGATGTCCTACGCGCTCGACGCCGGGCGCGGCGGGCACGGCATGGACGAGCTCTCCAAGCGCCATCTCGAGCACACGCCGATCGCCTTCAAGGAGGTGGCCGGTTCGGGCAAGTCGTCCGTCACCTTCGACCGCGTCGCCATCGACAGGGCGACGGCCTATGCGGCCGAGGACGCCGACGTGACGCTGCGCCTGTGGCGCCTCTTGAAGCCGCGGCTGGCGGCGGAAGGCCTCACGACCGTCTACGAGACGCTGGAACGGCCGCTCGTCCCCGTCATCGCGGCGATGGAACGGCGCGGCATCGCCATCGACCGGCAGATGCTGGCGCGTCTGTCGGGCGACTTCGCGCAAGGGATGGCGCGGCTCGAGGCCGAGATCGAGACGCTCGCCGGCGAGCCCTTCAACGTCGCGAGCCCGAAGCAACTCGGCGAGATCCTCTTCGGCAAGATGGGCCTGCCCGCGCCGAAGAAGACCGCCACGGGCGCCTGGGCGACCGGCGCCGACGTGCTGGAGGATCTCGCGGCCCAGGGCCACGACCTGCCGGCGCGCGTCCTCGACTGGCGTCAGATCGCCAAGCTCAAGTCGACCTATACCGACGCGCTGCCGAGCTTCGAGAACCCGACGACGAAGCGCGTCCACACGTCCTTCGCGCTGGCGGCGACCACGACCGGGCGGCTCTCCTCGTCCGAGCCCAACGTGCAGAATATTCCGGTCCGCACCGAAGAGGGCCGCAAGATCCGCCGAGCCTTCGTGGCGACGCCGGGCAACCTTCTGATCTCGGCCGACTACAGCCAGATCGAGCTGCGCGTCCTCGCCCATGTCGCCGACGTGCCGGCGCTGCGTCAGGCCTTCGCCGACGGCATCGACATTCACGCCATGACGGCGTCCGAGATGTTCGGCGTGCCGGTTCAGGGCATGGACCCGTCGATCCGCCGTCGCGCCAAGGCGATCAACTTCGGCATCATCTACGGCATCTCGGCCTTCGGGCTCGCCAACCAGCTCGGCATCGGGCGGGGGGAGGCCGCGGCCTACATCGACAAGTATTTCGAGCGCTTCCCCGGCATCCGCGCCTACATGGAGGCGGCGAAGCGCGAGGCGCGCGACAAGGGATATGTCACGACGCTGTTCGGGCGGCGGGCGCACTACCCCGGCATCACCGACAAGAACCCGGCGATGCGTGCCTTCAACGAGCGCGCGGCGATCAATGCGCCGATTCAAGGCTCGGCCGCCGACATCATCCGCCGGGCGATGATCCGCATGGATGCCGCTCTGAGCGATGCCCGGCTCTCGGCCCGGATGCTGCTGCAGGTGCACGACGAACTGGTGTTCGAAGTGCCGGAGGGGCAAGTCGAGGCGACCATCCCGCTGGTCAAGCGCGTCATGGAGAGCGCGGCGGAACCCGCCGTGCGCCTCGCCGTGCCGCTGGTGGTCGAAGCCCGCGCCGCTGCGAACTGGGAAGAGGCGCACTGAGGGGGCGGAGGCGCCGCACGCTCCTCCCTTCTCCCCCTGCGGGAGAAGGTGCCCCCGTCAGGGGGCGGATGAGGGGTGGCGCGCGGCACGCGCGCAGCCGCCGCGACCGCTCGGCTCGTCGTGAGGGAATGCCCCCTCATCCGGCCCTTCGGGCCACCTTCTCCCGCGAGGGGAGAAGGGGAGCCGGTCGCGCCGCCCTCACTTTCTCACCGGCTCGGGGATCGCCTTGACGATCTCCCGCGCGCCGGCGAGCGTCAGGTGGCCGTAGTCGAAGTGCATCGGCCCGCCCTCTGGGTCGAAGAGGCGGCACTTGTCGGCCGGGCATTCGGCGTCCCAGGCGGAGACCCAGACGGCGCCGGCGGCCTTCACGATCGGCGCCATCGTCCGATCGCGGGCGCGGCGTTCCATCAGGCGCTTCTTCGCCGCCAGTTCCGGGTCGCCGCGCATCATCGCGTCGGCGAGGATCGCCGGCATCTCGCCTTCGTATTCGACCGTCGGGCCGATCACCGTGAGGGGCACGCCGCGCGCCACCAGCCGCGTGACGGTGTCCTTGACCAGATCGTCCTCGCCGTCGAGCCAGCGGCCGGCGAGGATGATGGCGTCGACGTGGTTCTTCACCAGCCAGTCGTCGAGGATCCACGGCATGAAGCCGAGGCAGTGGCTCTCGGCGCGGACGTTCCACAGGCCGCGACAGGCCGCACCCGTCGCCTGCATCACGTTCCAGGCCGGGAAACGCTCCTCGATCGCCCTCCAGTACTGCGCCGCATGGCTGTCGCCGAAGACCAGCATGTTGGGCTTCGTCGTCGAGAGCTTCAGGCAGGCGTCGCGTTGGAAGACCTCGCCGAGCGAGACGAAGCAGGTGCCGTCGAGGAACTGCGCCCTGTGGTCGGCGGTCGCGGTGTAGTCGGCATAAGCCGCGACCTTGCGCACCTCCGGCGGATAGGTCCGCCAGTTCTCGGCATTGAGGTGCACGACGCCGGCCGTCGCCACGATCAGGCCGACGCCGACGAGGCCACCCGCCACCAGCCGGCCGGGGCGGAAGCCGCGGAAGCCGTCGATCGTCGGGCGCTCGACGAAGCGATAGGAGAGCACGGCGGCGGCGAAGGACAGCGTCACCACGATCGCCGTGTCGGCCGGCGTCAGCACCATGTCGTGGCGCAGGCGCCAGAAGGTGATGATCGGCCAGTGCCAGAGGTAGAGCGAATAGGAGATCTTGCCGATGAAGCGGACGGGCCCGGCGGCGAGCAGCCGCGCGGTGATCGCGCCGTCGCCATAGGCGATGATCAGCGCCGTGCCGAAGGCCGGCAGCGCGCCCCAGGGCACGGGGAAGAGGCTCGTCGGGCGGATCAGCAGGTAACCCAGCGCGATCAGGCCGGCGCCGCCTAGCGCCGCCATGTCACGGGCGCGCTGCGAGGCGAGCAGAGGCGCCGCACCGGCGGCGACCAGCGCGCCGAGCGCCAGTTCCCAGACGCGGCCGGGCAGGCCGTAGAAGCCGTGCACCGGCATCGACAGGCAGAGCCACAGGCCGAGCGCGAACGAGGCCAGCGCCGTCACCACCAGCACCGGCTTCAGCCGGTCGGACGCGAAGCGGTGGACGACGGCGATGAGGAGCGGGTGGACGATGTAGAACTGGTCCTCGACGCCGAGCGACCAGGTGTGGAGCAGCGGCAGAGTCTCGGCCGCCGGGCCGAAATAGCCGGTGGTGAACTCGAACCAGATGTTGGAGACGAAGGCGGCCGCCGCCGCGGTCGAGAAGGCGAGCGCCCGGAGATCGCCGGGAAAGAGGAAGAGGCAGCTCGCGACCATCACACCGGTGAGCATGACGAAGAGCGCCGGGAAGATGCGGACGATGCGCTTGCCCCAGAAGCCGACGACCGAGAAGCGACCGGCCTCGATGTCGCCGAGCATGATCGAAGTGATCAGGAAGCCGGAGATGACGAAGAAGACGTCGACACCGATGAAGCCGCCGGAAATCTGCGACACCCCGGCGTGATAGAGCACGATCGGCACCACCGCGACCGCACGCAGACCGTCGATGTCGTTCCTGTAGCGCAGCATGCCGTCGATCCCCGTTTCGTTCGGGATCCGGCAGATCGCTCCGCGATGCCGGATCCGGCTCGTCGAAAGGGCCTTGTCCGGACACGGCCCTTTCGACGAACGGAAAACGAAGCTCCGATCGTGTCGATCGGACTTCGTTTCGCCGCCCCTCGATGCACCGGGGGGCCGGCGCGAGCAAGAGGGGGCGAAGGCGGCGGAAAAAAGAAAAGCCCCGCGCGGAGTTCGCGCGGGGCCTTTCGAACCGTCCGGGTCGGGCGATCAGGCGGCGAGAGCGGCCTGGGCCTTCTCGACGAGGGCCTTGAAGGCCTCCGGCTGGGTGATCGCGAGATCGGAGAGGACCTTGCGGTCGACTTCGATGCCGGCCTTGTTGAGGCCGTCGATGAAGCGCGAATAGGTCATCGTCTCGGCGACCTGACGGACACCGGCGTTGATGCGCTGGATCCACAGGGCGCGGAAGTTGCGCTTCTTGTTCTTGCGGTCGCGGTAGGCATAGATCATGCCCTTCTCGACGGCCGCCTTGGCGGTACGGATGGTGTTCTTCCGGCGGCCGTAGTAACCCTTGGCGGCCTTCAGAACCTTCTTGTGCTTGGCGTGCGAGGTGACACCGCGCTTGACACGAGCCATGGCTGGTAATCCTTACGAATGGTGGGGTCTGGCGGTGCGGCTCAGCCGTAGGGCAGGAACTGCTTGACGATCTTCGCGTCGCATTCGGCGAGCACCGTGGTGCCGCGCGCGTCGCGAATGAACTTCGTCGTCCGCTTGATCATGCCATGGCGCTTGCCGGCCTGAGCGACCTTCACCTTGCCGGTGGCCGTGAGCTTGAAGCGCTTCTTGGCGCCGCTCTTGGTCTTCATCTTGGGCATTTGGCTCTCTCGAGTTTGGGGACGCGAATACGGCGGCGCCCGAAAGCACCACCGGCCACGCGATCGGCAGACCGCATGTGAACCCTCGTGTCCCGAATTGACTTTGGGTTCGAGCCTTCATGAACCGCCTCGGCATGCCCTTGGATCAGCCGGCCGGTTCGCGAGACCGCGGGGTTATAGGCGCAAGATGTCGGAAATGCAACGGGGAACGAACCGCGCCGAGCCTCAGGCGAGCGCGATCACCTCGCCATGGCGGGTCGGGGTCGCCTCGTCGTCGAGTTCGACCTCGAAGGCGCTCTCGCCGACGGTGACGGCGAGCTTCTTTCCCCCGTCGAGCGGCTTCAGCGCGACCGTCGCCTTGACCGGCTCGAGGGCGGCGACGTCGACGACGATCGCCTCGAGGCTCTGCGCCTTCTCCGCCTTCTTGCCGAGCCGCTTGACCATGGCCATCAGGCCGAAGGGCGAGCCGGCGACGAGACAGTCCTGGAGACCGGCGAACTCCTTGCGCGGCTTGCCCTCGCCGTCGGACCAGCCGCCGTAACCGTCGTGGCGCAGCGCCAGCGTCGGACCGCCGAGGCGGGTGAGGTGGAGGGAGCGGACGCAGGCCCATTCGGCATCGACGACGATGCGCCAGCGGGCGCCGAAGGCCGCCTCGCCGGCCCCGCCGATCGCCACGCCCTCGGCGGCGATCTGGCTGTCGGAGATCTTCAGCTCGACGTGTTCGAGGCCGGTGACGGCCGCATCGTCGCCGATGGTGCGCCAGCGCAACTGCCGAAGAGTCGTGCTCATCAGACGGTCCCCGTCATCGTCCGGCCGCGTCGCGAAGAGGGGCCGGATGGAAAACGCCCCGCCGAGGCGGGGCGTCGAAGGCTGTGCCGGCAGGGTCGCCGGCTGCTCCGGCACCGCTCAGCGCGGCGCCAGAATCATGATCATCTGCTTGCCTTCGAGGCGCGGATCGGCCTCGACCTTGGCGATGTCGGCGGTGTCGTCGCGGAAGCGGGCGAGAACCTGCAGACCGAGATCCTGATGCGCCATCTCGCGGCCGCGGAAGCGCAGGGTCACCTTGACCTTGTCACCTTCCTCGAAGAAGCGGCGGGACTGCTTCATCTTGGTGTCGTAGTCGTGGTCGTCGATGCCCGGACGGAGCTTGATCTCCTTGATCTCGACCACCTTCTGGTTCCTGCGCGCCTCGGCGGCCTTCTTCTGGGCCAGGAACTTGAAGCGGCCGTAATCGAGCAGCTTGCAGACCGGGGGAACCGAGTTCGGGGCGATCTCGACGAGATCCAGGCCGGCTTCTTCGGCACGATCGAGCGCGTCGTAGAAGGCGACGACGCCGACGTTGGTGCCTTCTTCGTCGATCAGCTGGATTTGCGGAACGCCACGGATCTCTCGGTTGATGCGCGGCCCTTCCTTGGGCGGCGGCGGAGCGCGGAACGGACGGCGAATGGTCGTGATCTCCTCTGATGACGTCGACAGACCGGCGACCGCGCTCGATGACGATGCGGTCCCCTCGCGTGTTGCACGGAAAGCCCCGCGCGCGATGCGCCGAGGCTTTCGGCCGACGAGGGTCGGTGCGTCGAACCGTTGCTCGACAATTCGCCGAAATCGCCGGGAAGTCAACGCCCGAGACCACCCGCGGGCGTGGCGAGGCGTCGCGAAGCCACCCGATCGCCGCGACGCGGTGAAGAAAATGCTTCCCACGCACGCGGTCCGCCGATAGGAGCGACGACGTCGGATGCGAGGAGAGAGCGCGATGGTCGAGAGGCTGACGGTCGGTACGGGCGATGCGGCACGCGACGTCGCGATCGAGCGGCGAGCGGGTGCCGCGCCCGGCCTCTTCTGGCTCGGCGGCTTCCGTTCCGACATGGTCGGCTCCAAGGCGCTGGCGCTCGACGCCCACGGCGCGGCGCGCGGCCTCGCCGTCACCCGCTTCGACTATTCCGGCCACGGCGTCTCCGGCGGCCGCTTCGTCGACGGCACGATCTCGCGCTGGCAGGAAGAGGCGAGCGCCGTCTTCGCCACCACGCAAGGTCCGCAGATCCTGATCGGCTCGTCGATGGGCGGCTGGATGGCGCTGCTGCTCGCCCGCGCCGAACTCGCCCGCGTCGGCCGCACCGGCACGCGCGTCGCCGGCATGGTGCTGATCGCACCGGCCCCCGACTTCACCGAAGAGCTGATGTGGGCGGGATTCTCGGACGAGATCCGCCGCACCATCCTGGAGGAAGGCGTCTACGCCGAGCCGTCCGAATACTCCGACGAGCCCTACATGATCACCCGCGGGCTGATCGAGGACGGGCGGCGGAACCTGCTGCTCGGCGGCACGATCGAGACCGGCTGCCCGGTCGCCATCCTCCAGGGCAAGCGCGACGCCAGCGTGCCGTGGCGCCACGCGCTGCGGATCGGCGAACGTCTGGCGCTGGACGATGCGACGATCACCTTCGTCGACGACGGCGACCATCGCCTGTCGCGGCCTGAGGACATCGATCTGATGCTGAAGACGATCGACGAGCGGGTCGCGGCCGCGTGACCACGCGGAGGAACTGACCCTCCACGGGGCCGTCCGTCCCGTCTCACTGGCGGACCGCGCCCTCGACCGCCTCCAGGCGGAAGGCGGCGGCCATCAGGGCCTTGGTGTAGTCGGTCGTCGGCCGTTCGAAGATCTCGATCGCCGGGCCGGATTCCACCACCTTGCCGTCCTTCATCACGATCACCTCGCCGGCGAGCGCGCGCACGACCTTGAGATCGTGGCTGATGAAGAGATAGGCGAGGCCGTGTTTCGCCTGGAGGTGGCGCAGCAGGTCGACGACCTGCGCCTGCACCGACATGTCGAGCGCCGAGGTCGGTTCGTCGAGCACCACCACCGCCGGCTCGAGCACCATGGCGCGGGCGATCGAGATGCGCTGGCGCTGGCCGCCGGAGAACTCGTGCGGGTAGCGATGCCGCGTCTCGGGGTCGAGGCCGACCTCCTCCAGCACGCGGATCACCCTGGCCTCGCGCTCCCGCGGCGACAGTTTCGGCATGTGGACCTCGAGGCCCTCCGCCACGATCTCGCCGACGGACAGGCGGGGCGACAGCGAACCGAACGGGTCCTGGAAGACGATCTGCGCCTGGCGCCGCATCGGCCGCATGGCCTTGGCGTCGAGCCCCTCGACCGAGCGACCGAGCACGACGATACGGCCGGTCGAGGGCAGGAGGCGGAGGAGGGCGAGGCCCAGCGTCGTCTTGCCGGAGCCGGATTCACCGACGATGCCGATGGTCTGGCCGGCACGCAG
This sequence comes from Pinisolibacter sp. DMC19, assembly GCF_056313985.1. Lineage (NCBI taxonomy): Bacteria > Pseudomonadati > Pseudomonadota > Alphaproteobacteria > Hyphomicrobiales > Ancalomicrobiaceae > Pinisolibacter > Pinisolibacter sp. DMC19. The sequence continues at coordinate 105,461 of NZ_JBQUZF010000010.1, forward strand.
CGTCAGCGACACGCCGTCGACCGCCTTCACGTGATCGACGGTGCGGCGGAAGAAGCCCTTCCTGATCGGGAACCAGACCTTCACGTCCTCGGCCTCTGCCACCACCGGGGCGGTGAGATCGACGGCCGGCGGCGCCCCCTTCGGTTCGGCGGCGAGCAACTTCTTCGTGTAGTCGTGGCGCGGCGCGGCGAAGATCTCGGCCGTCGGTCCGGCCTCGACGATCTTGCCAGCGGTCATGACGCAGGTGCGATCGGCGAATTTGCGGACGATGCCGAGATCGTGGGTGATGAAGAGGACGGACATGCCCATCCGCCCCTTGATCTCGGAGAGGAGCTTGAGGATCTGCGCCTGGACGGTGACGTCGAGCGCCGTCGTCGGTTCGTCGGCGATCAGCAGATCCGGCTCGTTGGCGAGCGCCATGGCGATCATCACGCGCTGGCGCTGGCCGCCGGAGAGCTGGTGGGGATAGGCGCCGAGCCGATCGGCGGCGCGCTGGATACCGACGGCCTCGAGCAGTTCGAGCACGCGGCTGCGGGTCGACTGCCCACGCGAGAGGTCGTGCAGCTCGATGATCTCGGCGACCTGCCGCTCGATGCTGTGGAGCGGATTGAGCGAGGTCATCGGCTCCTGGAAGATCATGGTGACGTCGGCGCCGCGAACGCCGCGCAGCGTCCGCTCGTCGGCCTTCAGGAGGTCGACGCCCTTCAAAAGGATTTCGCCCGAGGGGTGGGAGGCCGCCGGATAGGGCAAGAGGCGCGGGATCGACAGGGCGGTCACCGACTTGCCGGACCCGGACTCGCCGACCAGCGCCAGGGTCTCGCCGCGCGCGATGTCGAAGGAGATCCGATCGACGGCGAGGCTCGTCCGCCCCCCCTGATGGAAGGCGACGGAGAGATCGCGGACGGAGAGGAGGGGTGAGGTCAAGCCAGTCCGCCCAGTTCTTCGAGAGAGACTTTCCGCATGCCGCTCGGAACGCGCAGCTTGCGATCGGAGGAGACGAAGACGTCGCAGTCCGCTTCCATAGCGGTGGCGACATGGATGGCGTCCGGCGTCTTGTCGTGCAGCGTGACCCGGACTTCCGCCGCCCGTCGGAGGACGCGCCGGTCGATGGGACGAACGTCGAGAGGAGATCCTCCCGGCGCCAGAATGTCCTCGTAGGCGGCGATCTCGCGCTCGTCCCCGTCCCGGATCGATCCGGTCAGCGTTTCCAGCAAGGTCATCTCGCTGGTGATCAACGCATGGTCGCCGTCGATCGCCCGGGCGAGGAAGTCCGCCGTTTCGGTGGCGTCGCCCTCGATCAGCCGAATGAAGAAGTTCGCGTCGAGGTAGATCCTCATCAGGAATCCCACTCGTCCCGGATTTCGCGGATCTTGGCCACCGCCTGCTCGACGGTCGTGTGCTTGTGTTTGGAGAGACCGGCATAGCGCAGGATCCGTTCGGCCGCAGCGATCCGCTCGGCCTTGCGGTCGCCGAGGTCCTCGACCACCACCCGCACGGTGTGCGACGGATCGATGTCGCCGCGCAGATCGGCGGGAAGCTCCGAGGCGACGATCTCGCGATGCACGGTCTTGTTCATGACGCTCTCCTCGCCCCCGATCCTAGCACATCTCACGAGAAGGTCTTTCGCGGGTCGAAGGCGTCGCGCACGGCTTCGCCGACGAAGATCAGGAGGCTCAGCATCAGCGAGATCAGGAAGAAGCCGGTGAGCCCCAACCAGGGAGCCTGAAGGTTGTTCTTTCCCTGAGCCAGCAGTTCGCCCAGCGACGGCGAGCCGGGCGGCAGGCCGAAGCCGAGGAAGTCGAGCGAGGTCAGGGTGGTGATCGAGCCGTTGAGGATGAAGGGCATGAAGGTCAACGTCGCCACCATCGCGTTGGGCAGCAGGTGGCGCCACATGATGCGGGCATTGCCGACGCCGAGTGCCTTCGCCGCGCGGACATATTCGAAGTTGCGCGCGCGCAGGAACTCGGCCCTGACCAGGCCGACGAGGCTGACCCAGGAGAACATCAGGAGGATGCCGAGCAGGATCCAGAAGCTCGGCACGAACATCGAGGAGACGATCAGGAGCAGGTAGAGATGCGGCAGCGACGACCAGATCTCCATGAAGCGCTGGAAGGCGAGGTCGAGCCAACCGCCGAAATAGCCCTGCACCGCACCGGCGGCGATGCCGACGATCGAGGAGACGACGGCGAGCGCCAAGCCGAACAGAACCGAGATGCGGAAGCCGTAGAGGAGCCGGGCGGCGACGTCGCGGGCCTGATCGTCGGTGCCGAGCCAGTTCCAGTTGCCGATGGTGCAGCCGGGATCGTTCACGCCGCCGGGATAGCGCTCGCAGCGCTTCTCCTTGCCGTACATCCACGAGGGCTTCGCAGGCGCCGGCTCGGGGATCTCGTTGTTGGGCGTGTTGTAGGCGTAGCGGATCGGCGGCCAGACCATGAAGCCGTGCGCCTCGATCTCGTCGCGGATGACCGGATCGCGATACTGCGTCTGCGGCAGGAAGCCGCCGAACTTCTCCTCCGGATAGTCGGTGAGGAGCGGCGACAGGATCTCGCCCTTGTAGACGATCAGGATCGGCCGGTCGTTGGCGATGAGCTCGGAGACGAGCGACACGCCGAAGAGTACCAGGAAGACGACCAGCGACCACGCCCCGCGGCGGTTGGCTTTGAAATTGGCGAGGCGCCGGGCGTTGAGCGGCGAGAGGGGGGCGAAGAGTGCCATGGTCACGCCTCCCGGCTGTCGAAGTCGATCCGCGGATCGATCCAGGTGTAGGTCAGGTCGGAGACCAGGTTCACCACCAGCCCCATCAGCGAGAAGACCCAGAGCGTGCCAAAGACCACCGGATAGTCGCGATTCACCAGGCTCTCGAAGCCGAGGAGGCCGAGGCCGTCGAGCGAGAAGATGGTCTCGATCAGCAGCGATCCGGCGAAGAAGGCGCCGATGAAGGCGGCCGGGAAGCCGGCGATCACCAGCAGCATGGCGTTGCGGAAGACGTGGCCGTAGAGCACGCGGTGCTCGGTCAGGCCCTTCATCCGCGCCGTCACCACGTATTGCTTGCGGATCTCGTCGAGGAACGAGTTCTTGGTGAGCAGCGTCGTGGTGGCGAAGGCGGCGAGCGACATGGCGGTCAGCGGCAGCACCAGGTGCCAGAGATAGTCGACGATCCGCGCCGGCCAGGACATCCCACTCCAGCCCTCCGACGTCAGGCCGCGCAAGGGGAAGAGATCCCAGAACGAGCCGCCGGCGAAGAGCACGATCAGCAGGATGCCGAAGAGGAAGCCCGGAATGGCGTAGCCCACCACGATGGCGGCCGAGGTCCAGACGTCGAAACGCGAGCCGTCGCGCACCGCCTTGGAGACGCCGAGCGGAATCGAGATGCCGTAGGAGATCAACGTCATCCACAGCCCGAGCGAGATCGAGACCGGCATCTTCTCCTTGACCAGATCGATCACCGAGATCGAACGGAAGTAGCTCTGGCCGAGGTCGAAGACGGCGTAGTTCTTCATCATGATCCAGAAGCGCTCGAGCGGCGGCTTGTCGAAGCCGAACTGCTTCTCGAGCCTCTTGATGAACTCCGGATCGAGGCCACGGGCGCCGCGGTACTTCGACGACACGTCGGCACCGCCGCCGCCCGCCTGGACGCCGCCGAAGTCGCCGCCGCCGCCGGAGACGCGGGCGGTGGCGCCGACGTCGGTGCCGGTCACCTGGGCGATGACGCGCTCGACCGGACCACCGGGGGCGAACTGCACGATGGCGAAGGAAATCGCCATGATGCCGATCAGCGTCGGGATCATCAGCAGGAAGCGGCGCAGGACATAGGCGGCCATCGGGCGTCTTTCCTCACAGGCCCTTGCCGAGGGCTTTGGCGCGGGTCTCGTCCACCCACCAGGTCGATTCGATGGCGCGATCGTAACGCGGTTTCACCATGGGTCGATCGAAGACGTCCCAGACGGCGATCCAATGGTTGGCCTTCATCCATTGCGGCACCCACCATCGCCCGGCCCTGAGCACCCGGTCGAGGGCGCGAGCCGCTGCGACCTGGGCCTCGCGCGAGGGGGCTGCGAGCATCGCCTCGATCAGCGCGTCGGCGACCGGGTCGGCGATGCCGGAGAGATTGGACGAGCCGACGGTGTCGCGCGACGAGGAGTGCCAGAAGCGGCGGCTGGTCTCGTCCGGCGTCGCCTCGACCGAGAAGCGGCGGGAGACGACGTCGAAGTCGAACTCGAGCATGCGCTTCTCGTATTGCGACGGGTCGACGATGCGCTCGGCGGCTAGGATGCCGAGGGCCTGCAGGTTCTTGACGAAGCCGCCGACCACCTTGGAGAAGGCGCCGTCGGCCTCGAGGAACTCGATCTCGAAGGGGCGGCCGACGCCGTCGACGAGACGGCCGTCCTTGCGCATCCAGCCGGCGGCGGCGAGCAGTTCCGAGGCCCGGCGCAGCGGCGTGCGGTCCTGCCCGGTGCCGTCGGTCACCGGCGGCCGCCACGCCTCGCCGAAGACCTCGTCCGGCACCCGCCCGCGGAAGGGCTCGAGCAGCGCGAGTTCGGCCGGCGACGGTCGGCCCGTCGCCTCGAGGTCGGAATTGACGAAGAACGAGGCGGTGCGGGTGTAGGAGCCGAAGAAGAGATTGCGGTTGGTCCATTCGAAGTCGAAGGCGAGGCCGATCGCCTCGCGCACCCGCACGTCGGCGAACTTGCCCCGTCGCGCGTTGAGGAACCAGCCCTGCGCGCCCGAGGGCGAGCGATCCTCGAGCTCGATCTTCTTCACCCGCCCGTCGGCGACGGCGGGGAAATCGTACTGCTTGGCCCAGGTGGCCGAGGTGAACTCCTCGCGCAGCGTCGTCTCGCCGGCCTTGAAGGCCTCGAAGGCGACCGTGCGTTCGCGATAGACGTCGAAGCGGATGCGGTCGAAGTTCCAGCGGCCGCGGGCGACCGGCAGATCGGCGCCCCACCAGTCCTTCACCCGCTCGTATTCGACGAAGCGGCCGGCCTCGAAACGGCCGACCCGGTAGGGGCCGCAGCCGAGCACCGGCTCGAGCAGCGAATTCTCGAAGTCGTGCTTCGCCCAGAAGGCCCTGGAGAAGATCGGCTGGGTCGCGACGATGCCGGGAAGGGCGCGGCCACGCTTCTCCGACAGGCGCACGACGAGGCGATGCGGGTCCTCGGGCGTCGCCGAGACCATCTCGCGCAGCAGTTCGGCGGCGAGCGGGTGACCCTTCTCCTTCAGCGTCACGAGCGAGAAGGCGGCGTCTTCCGCCGTCAGGGGCGAACCGTCGGAGAAGCGCGCCGCAGGGCGCAGGTGGAAGATCAGCGTGGCGCCGTCGTCGCGGATCTCGAGACTCTCGGCGATCATGCCGTAGACCGCGTCGGCCTCGTCGAAGGCGCGCTCCATCAGGCTCGTCCGCGTCAGACCGAGGCCGATGGCGCCGTCGCCCTTGAGGATCAGGTCGTGCAGCGAATTGAAGGTCGACGGGTTCTGATTGTAGCCCCAGGTCGAGGCCTGGGTCGCCAACGTGCCGCCCTTCGGCGCCTTCGGGTTCACCCAATCGAAATGGGCGAAGTCGGGCGGATACTTCAGATCGCCCCAGACCGAGAAGCCGTGGCGCGGCCCTTCGGCGGCGCGCAGGCTCGCCGGAACGGCGCAGGCCGCGAGGCCTGCGACGCCGGCCGCCAACGCCTCGCGCCGGGTGAGACCGGCATGTCCCGACCGGGTCGCCCCGGCACGGTTCCTCACTTCGGCACCCCGGTCTTGGCCGCGGCGGCGGCGTCGAACCACCAGATGGCCGGGAAGCCGGTCGACTGAGAGGGCAGCGGATCGGGCCGGCCGAAGCGGTTCCAGCGCGCCATGCGGGTATTGGCCGAGGTCCAGCCCGGGATCACGTAGTGGTTCCACAGGAGGACGCGGTCGAGTGCGCGGGTGGCGGCGACCAGCTCGCCGCGGTCCTTGGCGTAGAGGATCACCTTGATGATCGCGTCGATCGCCGGGTTCTCGATGCCGCCCCAGTTCTGCGACCCCTCCTGGCGGGCGGCCGCGGAACCCCAGTAGTTCAGTTGCTCGTTGCCGGGCGACAGCGACTGGGCCCAACCGGTGTAGATCATGTCGAAGTCGCGGGCGCGGACGCGATTGACGTATTGCGAGGAGTCCACCACGCGGAGCGAGAAGTCGATGCCGATCTTGGCGAGGCTCTCGCGATACCGGACACCGACGCGCTCGAAGGTCGGTCCGTTGTTCAGGAACTCGATGCGGAAGGGTTCGCCGGTGTCGGCCTTGGTCATGACACCGTTCCTGATCACCCAGCCGGCTTCCTGGAAGAGCCGCAACGCCTCGCGCAGATTGTTGCGCGCGGCGACGGCATCCTTGGCGACCGGATTGGCGAAGGGCTTCTCGAAGACGTCCTTCGGGATCGGTCCGGCCTTCTCCGCCTCGTGCAGGATCTCGAGCTCGCGGCCCTGCGGCAGACCGGAGGAGGCGAGCTCGGTCGGGAAGAAGTAGCTCGGGATACGGTCGTATTCGCCGAAGAACAGCGTCCGGTTCATCTCCTCGTAGTCGAGGGCGTAGGACAGCGCGAGGCGGATGCGCGGGTCGGCGAACTTGGCCCGGCGAAGGTTCGGCACGAAGCCCGCCATGATGCCGCGGCCGGCGACCGGGATCTTCTCCAGCACGACACGCCCCTCCGCGCGGGCGGGGAAGTCGTAGGCGGTCGCCCAGTTCTTGGCGATGTTCTCGAAGCGGGCGTCGTAGCCGTCGCCCTTGAAGGCCTCGAGTTCGACCGTCTCGTCGCGGAAATACTCGTAGCGGATCTCGTCGAAGTTCCACATGCCGACATGGGTCGGGAGGCCCGCACCCCACCAGTCCTTGACCCGCTCGTAGACCACGGTGCGGCCGGCATCGAAGCCCTTCAGCCGGTAGGGACCGGAGCCGAGCGGCATCTCGAGCGTCGTCTCGGTGATCGACCGCTTCTTCCCGTCGGGGCCGGTGCCCTCCCACCAGTGCTTCGGCAGAACCATGAGCTGGCCGACGATCTGCGGCAGTTCGCGATTGCCCGCCTGATCGAAGGTGAAGGTGACCTCGTTCGCGCCGGTCGCCTCGGCCTTCACGACGTGCTTGTAGTAGAAGGCCTGCGCGGGATTGTTGGCGGTGATCACCTGGAAGGACCACACCACGTCTTCCGGCGTGATCGGCTTGCCGTCGTGCCAGCGCGCCTTCGGGTTCAACCGATAGGTCACCGACGAGAAGTCCGCCGGCCACGTGAGCGCCTCGGCGATCTCGCCGTATTCGGTCGACGCCTCGTCGAGCGCCGAGGTCATCAGGTGTTCGTAGATCAGTTCGAGGCCGGAGGCGGCGTTGCCCTTGGCGATCACCGGATTGAAGCTGTCGAAGGTTCCGGTGTCGGAGAGGCGCAGCGTGCCGCCCTTCGGCGCGTTCGGGTTCACGTAGTCGAAATGGGCGAAGTCCTTCGGGTATTTCGGTTCGCCCATCAGCGAGGCGCCATGGCGCCAGACCCTCTCTTCGGCATGGCCCTTCGGGGCGGCGAGGAGCGTGGCTCCGGCGACGAGGAGGACGGCGGCCAGGGTGAGAAGGCGCATGGGCGTTCGATCTCGCTTTCGTGGTCGATCGATCGGAGACAATCCGACGATTCGGGCGAGATTATACGTTTCGCGACGAATTCGCAGTCGCCGCCGCGGTCGGTCTCGCCGATCACCGGCGTTCACGTGCGAAAACGGCCGGGATTGCTCCCGGCCGCCGTTCGTTTCGCCTCGTCCACGGCCTCAGGGCAGCGGCACCGGGCTGTCGGAGAGCGAATGCAGATAGGCGATCACATCGGCGCGATCGGCGGCGTCCTTGATGCCGGCGAAGCCCATCGCCGTGCCGGCGACGAAGCCCTTGGGGTCGGTCAGGAACTTGTCGAGGTCGTCGAAGGTCCACTTCTCGCCGGCCTTGCCGCGATCGGCCATGCCGCCGGAATACTTGAAGCCGGCCATGTGGGCCTTGGGTCCGCCGACCACGCCCCACAGATTGGGGCCGACCTTGGCGCCGGCGCCCTTCTCGGGCGTGTGGCAGGACGCGCACTTGGAGAAGCTCTTCTTGCCGCGCTCGACGTCGCCGGTCTTCAGGCGCACCTCGATCGGCTCGACCTTGGCGGCGGCCGGCGCCGCCTCCTGCTTCGGCGCACCGGCGACGGCCACGACGAAGCCGGGCTTGTCGGGTAGTTCGGGGGCGAAGATGATCGATGCGGTGATGCCGGTGACCATGGCCCAGATACCGGCACCGAAAAGCGCGCCGGCGTAAGAATTGATCGCGCGAAAATCCATGTGGAACTCCGTCCGAGTGGTCGCGGGCTGCGAACCCGCCCGACCGGTGTCGGCACGACCGCGCCTCGCGCCCTCGGCACCGCCCGGAAGCCCCTTCCCGACGGCGACGGCGGCCGCATTTCCGGTCCTGCCCCTCCGAGCGGGACACTACGTGCTTTTCCGAGAGCCTGTCCATAACTATAAGAGCCGTCGAGCCTCTTCACGCCGTCTCGCGAGATCCCTGCCGATGTCCGCCCCCGCGCTCCGACCGATGATCCTCATCCCCGCGCGCATGACCGCGACGCGCCTGCCGGGCAAGCCGCTCGCCGACATCGCCGGCGTGCCGATGATCGTGCAGGTGTGGCGGCGCGCCCGCGAGGCCGACATCGGTCCGGTCTTCGTCGCCGCCGACGATGCCGCGATCGTCGCGGCGGTGCGCGACCACGGCGGCGAGGCGATCCTGACGCGCCCCGACCACCCCTCGGGCTCCGACCGCATCCACGAGGCCCTCGGCCTCGTCGACCCGGACGGCCGCCACGACGTGATCGTCAACGTCCAGGGCGATCTGCCGACGATCGACCCGGCCGCGGTGCGCGCGTCGATCGCGCCGCTCTGCGAACCGAGCGTCGACATCGCGACCCTCGCCGCCGAGATCGTGCGCGCGGAAGAGAAGACCAACCCCAACGTGGTCAAGGTCGTCGGCTCGCTGATCGGCGAAAACCGGCTCCGGGCGCTCTACTTCACCCGCGCCACGGCGCCGCACGGCGACGGACCGCTCTTCCACCACATCGGGCTCTATGCCTATCGTCGTTCGGCGCTGGGCCGTTTCGTGTCGCTGCCGCCCTCGGTGCTGGAGCGACGCGAGAAGCTCGAGCAGCTGCGCGCCCTCGAGGCCGGCATGCGCATCGACGTCGAGGTCGTCGCGACGGTGCCGCTCGGCGTAGACACGCCGGACGACCTCGAGCGCGCCCGCACCATTCTCGCCGCCGGCACCGCCGGCAATCAGTGAAGGACCAGCCATGACCGGCCGCAAGAAGATCGTGTTCCAGGGTGAACCGGGAGCCAATTCCCACATCGCCGCCCGCGAGGTCTATCCCGACTTCGAGGCGATCCCCTGCGCGACCTTCGAGGACTGCTTCGCCGAGCTCGAGAACGGAACGGCCGACCTCGGCATGATCCCGATCGAGAACTCGATCGCCGGCCGCGTCGCCGACATCCATCATCTGCTGCCGCAGTCGACCCTGCACATCATCGGCGAGTACTTCCTGCCGATCCGCCATCAGCTGATGGCGCCGAAGGGCGCGTCGCTCGAGACCCTGAAGACGGTGCAGAGCCATCCGCAGGCGCTCGGCCAGTGCCGCGAGAACCTGCGCAAGCTCGGCCTCAGGCCGATCGTCGGCGCCGACACCGCGGGTTCCGCCCGCGAGATCTCGCAGATCGCCGATCCCTCCCGCGGCGCCATCGCCTCGCGGCTGGCGGCCGAGATCTACGGTCTCGACATCCTCGCCGAGGACATCGAGGATCAGGACCACAACACCACCCGCTTCGTCATCCTGTCGACCGAGGACCTGCGCGCGGCGCCGGGCGTCGGGCCGATCATGACGACCTTCGTGTTCAACGTCCGCAACGTGCCGGCGGCGCTCTACAAGGCGCTGGGCGGTTTCGCCACCAACGGCATCAACATGACCAAGCTCGAGAGCTACATGGTCGACGGCCACTTCACGGCGACGCAGTTCCTCGCCGACGTCGAGGGCCACCCGAGCGAGCGCGGGCTCTCCAACGCGCTGGAGGAGCTCGGCTTCTTCGCCGACTACCGCATCCTCGGCGTCTACCGCTCGGCGCCCTGGCGCGAGACCATGCGCGAGCCGCAGCTGCGCTCGGTCCGCCCGGCCGTCCGCGGCATGTGAGGCGCACGACATCGCAGAAACGAGGAACGGCCGGGCATCGCCCGGCCGTTCCTCGTTTCGGGGCGGCGCTTCAGTCCCGACCCGGTACCGGCGGCCGCTTGATCGCGGGGTTGCGGGCGTAGTCGATGGTCTCGAAGCGCATCGACTTCAGATCGACCATCAGCAGGCGTCCGAGAAGGAGATCGCCGACGCCGGTGACGAGCTTCAGCACCTCGGTCGCGGCGAGCGTGCCGAGCACGCCGACGGCGGCGCCGAGGATGCCGGCCTCGGCACAGGCCGGCACCAGGCCGGGCGGCGGCGGCGCCGGGAAGAGGCAGCGGTAGCTCGGGTTGGGGCGCCCGTCTGCCCCGTCGAGATGGGGCATCAGCGTGGTGATCGAGCCGTCGAACTCGGAGACCGCGGCGGTGACCAGCGGCCGGCCGAGTGCGAAGCAGGTGTCGGCGGCGAGGAAACGGGTGGTGAAGTTGTCCGAGCCGTCGACCACGACGTCGACGCCCTCGACGAGTGCCGCGGCGTTCTCGGCCGTGAAGCGGGCGGCGACGGGCACGACCTCGACATGCGGATTGATCCGCCCCATCGCCTCGCGGGCGCTCTCGACCTTGGGCCGGCCGATGTCGGCGGTGGCGTGGATCACCTGGCGCTGGAGATTGGACAGCGAGACGACGTCGTCGTCGACCACGGTGATTCGCCCGACGCCGGCGGCGGCGAGATAGAGCAGGATCGGCGAGCCGAGCCCGCCGGCGCCGATCGCCAGGACATGGGCGGCGCGGATCTTCTGTTGGCCGGGCCCGCCGACGTCGGCGAGGACCACGTGGCGGGCGTAGCGTTCGAGTTCTTCTTCGCTGAACATGGGGCGACGATAGCCTGCGCCGGCGCCCGCCGCCAGATGGCGCGGGGCCCCCGCGGCATCGCGGACGAGGCATGCGGGCAAGGTCCGCCGAAGCACGAGCCCCTGTCGCGATCCCGGGCGCCGTACCGCATGCGGGTGGGTGGCGAGGTCGCGACCGCGGTCGCCTGTGGACGATGCGGAACGTTCACGAGAAATGTTCGACGGGCCTTGCGGCGCGCGGCGGGCCTGTGTATAGGGACCTCGCTCGTCGACCACGAGTCCTTGCTTCTGCGGAGAGGTGCCGGAGTGGTCGATCGGGGCGGTCTCGAAAACCGTTGTACGTGCAAGCGTACCGTGGGTTCGAATCCCACCCTCTCCGCCATTCTCCTTCCATCGCTTTGAAATGGCTAGGAAACTACGGAAATCAAAGGGTTACGAAACGGCTCTGCTACACAACGGCGCTCCACAAGGCGACGAGCAGATGGCCAGAGTACCCGGACTTTCGCGACGCGGCAGCGTCTGGCAATTCCGCGTTCGCGTTCCCGACAAGCTGCGCAAGACCATCGGTAAAGGCGAGATCGTCAAGTCGCTCGGCTCCGTTTCCTACGCGGAGGCAACGAGGCTTGCGCGTATCGAACGCCTGGAGGCCGATCGTCGGTTCGACGAAGCCGAGGCCTTCCTCCGCACGGCGCCCGTCGAGGAACTCTCCAAAAGTGAGCTCTACCACCTCGCTCGCGCTTTCTTCTTCCGTCTGGAGAAGCAGGCGTCGCAGGTTCTGACGTTGCCCCCAAGTTTTATCCAGTTCTGAGTTCGCTCTGGCGGATGGGATTGCCTTGTTGGGCGGGGTGCGC
>NZ_JBQUZF010000011.1:0-80808 GCF_056313985.1 Pinisolibacter sp. DMC19
TCCTCGGCGGAACTCGCCGCGGTCGCCGCGCTGCTCGGCAAGATCCCGACGATGGAAGAATACATGGCCGCCGTCGGCACGCTCTCCGGCAAGACGGCCGAGGTCTACCGCTACATGAACTTCGACCAGATCCCCGCCTTCGTGGACGTGGCCGAGACGGTCAAGGCCTGAACGGTCGAGACCCCGGGTTGAGACGAGAGACGAGCCGGGGGCGACCCCGGCTCGTTTTGTTTTTTCTTGGGGCAAGAATGGGCTGGATGTGACTCGGAGGGGGCATATGAGCACGCGGCCGAGCGATTAGTTTGTCGCATGTATAGCAGAAAGCGCCATCTTAAGCTGCCAGACAACGTGGACGCTTGCAGCCAAGTGAATCCCCAAGAGGTGTCGTTTAGGACCTGGCAGTATAAGACACTTGTTTTGTTTTTCAATGAGGTTTATAAAGTTTGACTTTAATTGTCTGTAAATCTTTTTGGTAGAGGGGCGGTGATGTCAGAGAATTTTGAAGGATTTTTCTATATAAATATAGAAAATCCAATGGCTGCTTGGAATGTAGTTCGATCGAATTTCTATTCTCCGTCATGCCTTCCGCAGTCCGATCGCGCTGGTGCCTTGAGTTTTGGTATGGCGGATCTCTTGCGAGATGGAAACGAAATGAGAGCTTCGGCTGAATTTCGATTAGATGATTTTAGAGAGCGGCACTTTCCAGCCGTTGTTTCTAGGCTTACGGGCATATTTATATTTGATACTATTGATAGTGCTATTCAGGTTTGTGACAAAGACAAATGGTCAGCTCACTTCGTCCCCGAATACCTGACAGATGCTGGGGTATCGGCCGACCGCTCTTCTCGTGTTGATGCTGCTTGGATCGCAAAGATGCGCGACGACAAGAACGTCCTTGTCGAGGGATGGGAGGAGCTTGCCGAACGATATTGGTCTGGGGAGCCTGCGTCTGATCAGCCCATTTGGGAACGGATCGTCGATGGCTGGGTCACCATCTGGGGTCTCGATCTCAAAACCAGAGCCCTAGAAGAAGTTCGAAAATTTTGGCCAGAATCACTTCCGCTATTGGCGCTTTCCGCAAATTTAGCGGCTATAGGGAGTCGTGATGGTGCCATCATTCCATATGTCGTGCGGAACGGTTCGTCCCTGGAAGTAAGCTATTATCTAAGAATGAAAGATGCGGTAGATGAAGAATTCTGTGATCGATTGGCGAATTTTATAAGAACTGGTGGCAAGAAGGTCTACAGGCTTGGATCTATGGATGATTCTTTGGTTTTCCCGGATTTTAGTTGCTATAGTTTTGTGCGGCCGATCGAAGGTTCACGGTTTCGCTAGGTGAGCGTCAATACTGGTTGCGCTGCCACAGCGCCGAATTGCGGCTTAGTCCCACGATGTTGCCTGTGAGGCGAACGACCGCTCCCGGCCCATTCCAGGCGCCGCCCGCCTCCTCTCCGGCTGCGTTCCAGTCGCAACATCGTCGTCAATCGCCTACGGGCCAGCCCACCCTCACCCCACCAGCCCCTTCATCGGCGCCACGCCCGCCGTGCCCGGGAAGACCGTCTCGGCCAGGACCTTGTCCGACAGCCCGAAGCGGTCGGCGAGGAGGCCCTTGAGGACGGCGCGGAGGTCGGTGGTCGGCTTCAGGTCGCGGCCTTCGTGGAGCGCGGCGTCGGTGAGGCCGGGCCAGTCGGCGATCACCCGGCCGCCCTTCAGCGCGCCGCCGGCGAGCAGCGCCACCGTCGCCGTGCCGTGGTCGGTGCCCGCCGTGCCGTTGATGCGGACGGTGCGGCCGAACTCGGTGACTGCGACGACCACCGTGTCGCGCCATGCGGGGCCGAGGCCCGAGCGGAACTCGGCGAAGGCGCCGTCGAGGCCGCCGAGGCGGTTGAAGAGGTTGCCGCCGTTGACCCCCTCGCCGGCGTGGGTGTCCCAGCCGTCGAAGGCGAGGGCGGCGACGCGCGGGCCGTCGGGCGTGGCGAGGAGGCGGGCGGCGCCCGCCGCCGCCTGACGCATGCCGGCCGGACTGTCCATGCCGCCGCGCGCCTTGGCCATCTCGCCGGTGAGGCCGCCCTGCATCGCCATGCGATCGGTCACGAGCCCGTCGGCGAGCGCCTGCCCGAGCGCCGGATCGGTGTGGCGGTAGAGCGCCAGCAGGCGTTCGGCGAGCGCGTCGCCGGCCGGGGCCAGCATCTGCGGCGCCCAGCCGAGGGTGGGTGCGGACCCGCGCAGCACCAGCGGCGCCGTCGAGCCGACGGCGAGACCGCGGACGGGGGCGCCGATCATCGCGCCGACGGCGCGGTTGAGCCAACCGCTCTCGACCCGGCCGGGGGCGGGCTGGCCGCTCTCGAGTACGTCCTGGCCGTCGAAATGCGAGCGTTCGCGATAGCCGGTCGCCACCGCATGCACCACCGTCGCCTCGCGCGCGCGCCAGAGCTCGTGGAAGGTCGGCATCGCCGGATTGAGGGCGAAGAACCCGTCGAGATCGAGCGCCGGCTTCGCCCCGTCGAGCCGCAGCGCCGCCTCGCCGTGGTGGCGGACATAGTCGGGATCGCCGATCGGTCCGACCGCGGCGAGCCCATCGAGCCCGCCGCGCAGAACGATGACGACGAGGCGGGGATCGGGGCGGTCGGCGGCGCGTGCGGCGATCGACCCGGCGCCGAAGGCGGCGAAGGCACAGGCACCGCCGAGGAGGGTGCGGCGCGTCGGCGCCCAGGAGAGAGCGGTCCGGTCCATGGTCATCTCCGCTGGAACTCGGGGGACATGAAGACGAGGGTCAGCGCCTGTTGCCGGGTCTCGGCCCGCGCCACCGCCTCGCGCGTCTCGGGCGAGGCGGCGAGCCCGATCGCGCTGTCGAGCACGCTGATCGGGTGGCCGATGTCGCGCACGCGGCCCGCCGCCGCGAAGGCGACGTCGAGGCGCAGCTTCATCGCCTCGGGTGCCGCCCAGGCGGCGACCGTGTCGGGAAAGCCGTTGGGGCCGGAGGGCTGCCACAGCGGCTGGCCGAGGGCGTTCAGCGAGTGGAGCACCGGGCCGGGATCGGGCGGCAGCGTGCCGGTCGCCCGCATCATCGCCACCAGGAACTCGTTCGGCGTGCGCAGCTTGGTCGCCGGCGCCGACCACGCCTCGTCGTCGGCGAGAAGGGCGAGCACCACCGCCTTCAGGTCGCCGTCGGTGTCGCGGAACACCGCGGCGAGGCGGTCGACGAGGCGCTGCGGCGGCCGATCCGCGACGAAATGGGCGACGAGCTTCGTCGCGACGTGCCGTGCGGTCGCGGGCGCGCGGGCGAGATCGGCGATCACCGCGTCGCCCTGCGCCTCGCCCTCCTGCGGATAGGTGCGGCCGAAGACCGTCGCGGGACCGGGCTGGTGGGCGGCGGCGTTGAAGACGAAGCTGCCGGGCGCCCCCTGCTTGCCGTCGCGGCCGGCGACCGTCCAGCCGGTGATGACGCGGGCGAAGGACGTCACGTCCTCCTGAGAATAGCCGCCGCCGACGCCGAGCGTGTGCAGCTCGAGAATCTCGCGGGCGAGGTTCTCGTTGAGGCCGCGCCGGCGGTTCTGACCGGCCTTCGAATCCGGGCCGACGGACTGCTGGTTGTCGAGATAGTGGAGCATCGCCGGGTGGCGCTCGACGGCGCGCACCATGTCGGCGAAGCGGCCGAGCACGTGGGGGCGGATCGCCTCGCGCTCGAACGGCCCGGCGGCGACGCGGACGAACTGGTCCTTGGCGACCGAGATCGCGAAATGGTTGGACCAGAAGGCGACCAGCCGTTCGACGAAGCCGACGCCGGCGTCCACCTGCGCCTTCAGCCGCGCCGAGGCCTCGGCGCGAAAGAGCTTCTGCTCGAGCGACGGCTCGGCCGGCTTGGGCTTCGCGTTCGCGGCAGGGGTGGGGGAGGGCGCCGGCGGCGTCATCGCCGGTGGCGGCATCATGGTCTGGGCCGGCATCGACGGCTGCGTCGTCGGCTGGGGCGCCATCGCCGCCGTGCGTTCGCGCTCGGCCTTCACCCGCTCCTGATCCTCGAACAGGGCGGCGAGCGCCGCCTCCGTCGTCGGCAGATCGGCGCCGACCGCGGGCGTGCCCGCGCGGTCGAGTTCGGCGCGGACGAAGCCGCGCGGATCGCGCGCCGCCTCGGCGAGATCGCCGGGGCGGGCGCCGAGCCCGAAGCGTTGAAAGGCGACCAGCGCGCCGGCTGGATCGAGACCCGCGACCATGCGTCTTTCCTCCCGACCGGGGACAGGAATGTCAGGCTCTCCCCAAAACGGAGCAATTGAAGGGCGATTTCGTGAAATCATCGCATCCGATCCGCCGGCGATTTCGCCGATCGCCGCGACGGCTTGCGCTCGCCGTCGGCCGCTCCCGCCCTCTCCCTGCCGCATTCCCCCGGCACTGAGGGCGCTCGTCCCCCTCCGATCAGCGTCGACCGTCGTCCCATGCGAAAGCCGTTCCTCGCGCGAGCCCTCGCGGCCTCCGCCTTCCTCGCGAGCCTCCTCGTCGGCTGCGCCTCGATCGACAATGCGCCGGTCAACCGTCCCTCGACCCTGCCGCGTCTGACGCCGGTCGCCACCATGGCCGGCGACGACACGCTGCGTCCGACCATCGTGGCGCTCGCCTTCTCCGGCGGCGGCACGCGTGCGGCCGCCTTCTCCTTCGGCGTGCTGAAGGGCCTGTCGGAGGTCGAGGCGCCGGGCGGCGGCGCGATGATCGATCAGGTCCGCTTCGTCTCCGGCGTTTCGGGCGGCTCGGTGACGGCGGCCTATTTCGGCCTCAAGGGGCGCGGCGCGCTCTCCGACTTCGAGGCCCGCTTCCTCTACCGCGACGCCGAGGAATCCCTGCGCACGCAGGTCTATTCGGTCGGCAACATGATGCGCGCCATGGACGGCGGCGTGAACGACCGCTCGGGCCTGCCGACCTGGCTGCGCAACAACCTCTTCGGCAACGCCACGCTGAAGGACCTGTCGCGCCCCGGCCGCCCGGTCGTCTGGATCAACGCCTCCGACATCTACGCCAAGACGCCCTTCGTCTTCGAGCCCGTCACCTTCGCGGCGATCTGCTCGGACTGGGAGAGCTATCCGATCTCCGACGCCGTTGCGGCGTCGGCCGCCGTGCCGATCGTCTTCGCCCCCGTCGTGGTGCAGAATTGGTCGCAGAAGTGCGGCTTCAAGCTGCCCGACGAACTCGAGGCCCAGGCCCATTCGCGCGACACCTCGCCGATCGTCAAGGCCTACCTCAAGGCGCTCGAGGACTATCGCAACGGCGACAAGATCAAATACGTCAAGCTGCTCGACGGCGGCCTCACCGACAACTGGGGCCTCTCCGCCTTCAACGTCCAGATGGCCGCCGCCCGCGAGCCGTGGCGGCCGATGACCAAGGCCGATGCGATCTCGGTGTCGAACTTCCAGTTCATCGTCGTCGACGCCGGCCGCAACGTCGCCGGCGACTGGACCAAGACGCTCGAGGGTCCCAACGCCCAGGAACTGCTCGACGCCGTCGCCGACACCGCCGTCGACAGCGCGGTGCGCTCGTCCTACGAGGTCATGCGCCTGCAGATGAAGCTGTGGGAACAGCGGCTGCGCCAGTGGCGCTGCTCGCTCTCGCCCGAGGAAGTGTCGCAGGTGCGCGGCTCGACCGAGGGCTGGGACTGCAACGCCGTCTCGATCCGGCTCGACCGCGTCTCCTTCGAGGATCTGGGGACGGCGCGCGCCGCCCAGCTCGGCCGCGTGCCGACCCGCTTCAAACTGGCGCCGGATCAGGTCAAGATGACGGTCGAGGCGGGCGAGAGCGTCGTGCGCAAGGTGTTCGGCCCCAAGGTCGACGAACGCGAACGCTGACGCCCCCGCCACAGGGAGACACGCGATGCACGACGAGACCTCCGCCCACGGCCACACCCATCCCGAGCCGCATGCGCACCCGCACGAGCATCGCCACGCTCATCCCCACACCCATACTCACGTGCACGAGCATCGCCACGGCGACCTCGTCCATGCCCATCCGCATGCCCATACCCACACGCACGAGCACGGCCACGAGCACGAGCATCTGCACCAGGGTGCGCACGACCACGCCGACCCGCACGAGGGCGCCGGCGACACCCACGAGCACGACCACGGCGACCATCTCCACGGCAGCCACGGCCACGGCCACCGCTGACGCGCGGTCCGGTCGTCGCCGCTCGATGCGCCGGAATTCGCTCGGCGAACACGCGCCGCGCGGGGCTGCGCGCCCCCTTGACGATCGCCCGACAGTGGCTACCTCTTGTCGATCCTTCGGACATCCCCTTCCGACATCGAACGAGGAGAGCCGCCCATGGCCGCCCGCAATCCCTTCCTTCGCGAAGCCAATCTGATCGCCGGCCAGTGGGTCGGTGCCGACGGCGGCGCCACCCTGACGGTGACCAATCCGGCGACCGGCGAAGTGTTGGGCACGGTGCCGTCGGTCGGCCGTGCCGAGGTCGCCCGCGCGATCGCCGCGGCCGAGGCCGCCTTCCCGGCCTGGTCGGGCAAGACCGCGGCCGAGCGCGCGGCGATCCTCCATCGCCTCGCCGACCTGATCCTCGAGAACGTCGATGCGCTCGGCGAGCTCCTCACCCTCGAGCAGGGCAAGCCGCTGGCCGAGGCCAAGGGCGAGGTCGGCGGTTCCGCCGCCTATGTCCGCTGGTTCGCCGAGGAAGCCCGCCGCGTCTACGGCGACACCATCCCGTCGCCCTGGGCCGATCGCCGCATCCTCGTCAACAAGGAGCCGGTCGGCGTCATTGCGGCGATCACGCCGTGGAACTTCCCGTCCTCGATGATCTCCCGCAAGCTCGGCGCCGCGCTCGCCGCCGGCTGCACCGCCGTGGTCAAGCCGGCCGAGCTCACGCCCTTCTCCGGCCTCGCCTGGGGCATCCTGGCCGAGAAGGCCGGCGTGCCGGCCGGCGTCGTCAACATCGTCACCGGCGTGCCCGGCCCGATCGGCGACGAGTTCATCGAGAACCCGGCGGTGCGCAAGCTGACCTTCACCGGCTCGACCGCGGTCGGCCGCATGCTCGCCGGCCGCGCCACGACGGCGCTGAAGCGCGTCTCGATGGAGCTCGGCGGCAACGCGCCCTTCGTGATCTTCGACGACGCCGACGTCGATCTGGCGGTCTCGCAGGCCGTCGCCTCGAAGTTCCGCAACTCGGGCCAGACCTGCGTCTGCACCAACCGCTTCTTCGTCCAGGCCGGCATCTACGACACGTTCGCGGCGAAGTTCACCGCCGCCGTCGCCGCGCTGAAGGTCGGTCCCGGCACCGAGGCCGGCGTCGTCCAGGGCCCGCTGATCGAGGAGAAGGCGGTCGCCAAGGTCGAGAGTTTCGTCGCCGACGCCCTTGCCAAGGGTGCCAAGGTGGCGGTGGGCGGCAAGCGCCATGCCCTCGGCCAGACCTTCTTCGAGCCGACCGTGCTGACCGGTGCGACGACCGACATGGCGTTCGCCCGCGACGAGATCTTCGGCCCCGTCGCGCCGCTCTTCCGCTTCGAGACGGAAGAGCAGGCGATCGCGCTCGCCAACGGTTCGGAATACGGCCTCGCCGGCTACGTCTTCACCCGCGACCTCGGCCGCGCGATCCGCATGTCGGAGAAGATGAAGTTCGGCCAGATCGGCATCAACGCCGGCGTCATCACCACGGAAGTGGCGCCCTTCGGCGGCGTGAAGTCGTCGGGCTTCGGCCGCGAGGGCTCGCACTACGGCCTCGACGACTATCTCGACGTCAAATACGTCTGCCTCGGCGGCCTGTGAGGCCGAACGAGACGACGGCGCGACGTGTCACACGAAACGGGACGGCGGCCTTCGGGCCGCCGTTCGCGTTTTCGCAGGCGCGCGCGGCCTCGCCTCGCCGACCGCGCGTGCCGCTACCGCATCCGATCGAAGTCGGCCACGCCGCCTTCGGCGAGAATGGCGGAAAACCTCGCCTTTTCATCGATCTGTGGATGCCGGCGAGATTTCGCCGACGAAAATGCGCGTTGGCCCTTGCGTGGGGCGAGAGGGGCGGCTATATCGACCCCCGTCCGGCCAACGCCGCACCGCTGCTCCCTTCGTCTAGCGGTCTAGGACGTCGCCCTCTCACGGCGAAAACAGGGGTTCGAGTCCCCTAGGGAGCGCCATCTTTCCCGATCGGCGACTACGCGAAACCGGCCTCGCCGGTCGCCCTCGCTCGTCTCGCCGATCTTCTTTGCATGCGCCACGATTATGCACGGTGCCGCTGCTTGTGCTGCGGTGCGGCATACGGTCTTCTACGCACTCGCGCCGATCGTCGGCGTCACGCGAGGGCACATGAAAAAGCTTCTTCTGACCCACGAGGGTCGCATCAACCGGGCGAAGTTCTGGTTGGCGGCGCTCTATTACATCATCATCGCCATCGTCGTCGGCGTCGTCTTCACGGTTCTCTGGACGGTCTTCCCCGGCGAGATCGGCGAGGACGGCACCTACCATGTCGAAGGCATCGCCGCGCTGCCCTACATCGCGCTCGGCCTCGGCTATGTCGCCTTCTCCATCTGGTCGGGCGTCTGCGTCGGCATCAAGCGTTTCCACGATCGCGACAAGTCCGGCTGGTGGGTGCTGATCCAGTTCGTGCCGGTGATCGGTTCGCTCTGGTACTTCATCGAAGCCGGTTGCCTGCGCGGAACCGTCGGCGACAACCGCTTCGGCCCCGACCCGCTCGCCGGTTCGGCCGACGTCGGCGCCTGAGAAGAACCGGTGGAGCGCGACCGTCGGTCGCGCTCCCACGACTTCGTGCTGACGCTGGGTTACTCGTGAAATGTTTGAAAAGCCGGCCTTTTCGCGTTCACGCTTCGCAAACCCTGAGCAACGACCACACTTGATTTCGACACCGCTCGAGAGGTTCAATCGACACTCGCCGACGAATGGAAGCCGTTCGAGCAATGTCGATCGAATCCAGCCTGAACATTTCCCGCGATCTTGCCCGTGTGGCCGAACACATCGGTGATCAGTCCGATCCGACGCCCGCCTTCTGCGATCGCCTCACCCGCGCCATGACGCGGCTGTGGAAGGTCGGCTCCAAGGTGCTCGACGGCGACGACATCGAGAGTTTCGACACCATCCTCGTCCGCATCGCGCCGACGTCGAGCCGTGAGGCGCGGCTGGAGCTGTCCGAGAGCATCGCCACCGCCGAGGCTCCGCCGCGCGCGGTGCTGCTGATCCTCGCTCACGATTCCATCGACGTCGCCGGACCGATCCTGCGGCTGTCGCCGGCGCTCGGCGACGACGACCTCTGCGACATCGCCAAGCGTTGCGGCGTCGCCCACATGGGCGCCATCGCCGAACGCCCGACCATCTCGATGCGGGTCTGCGACATCCTCGTGCTGCGCGGCAACGACGAGGTCCGCCGCGTCGTCACGTCGAACGTCGGGGCGCATCTCTCCGACAAGGCCTTCGCCCGCCTGTCGCTGCAGGCGCGCGACGACAGCACCGTCGGTCTGGTGCTGGTCGGCCGGTCCGACCTGCCCGATCTGGTCGTCCACTTCCTCAGGACCAACGGTTCGACCGAGGTGCGTCGCGCCCTGATCGAACTCGAGGATCGCCCGCGCGCCGACGAGATCACCCATCACGTCGCCCGCTCGATCCGGGTGACGGAGGCGGGTTGGCTCGAGCCCTACGACTTCGACGCCGCCTCGGCCGTGCTGTCGCGCCTCGGCGAGGTCCGACACAACGTCGATCCCTTCGTCCGCAAGCTCGCCCAGACCGACCGTTTCGCCGAGATCGTCCACGTGCTCGCGGCACTGTCGCGCCTGCCGCTCGAACTGGTGCAGCACATGATGGTCGGGCTCGACACCGGCCCCTTCGTGGCGCTCGCCCGCGCCATCGGCCTGAAGAGCGAGACGGTGCAGGAGATCCTGATGGTCGGCCCGTGGCTGCACCGGCTCGATTCGCGCGCCCGCGCCGCCACCATGCTGGCCTGGACCACCACCGACGTCGACGAGGCCCGCGCCCGCATTCGTCGCTGGACCGGCGTGCCGGGCTGACGACAGGTCGGTTGCCGGGTGCCCTCGCGCCCGCATAATCTCGACCGGCATCATCGATCCGGCCGAGGACCCATGCGCGTCGACATTTCCGAACTGACCGAGACCTTCCCCGAATTCCGCGTCGGCGTGATCGTCGCGACCGGGCTCGCCATCCCTGAAGATCGCCCCGCGGCGCTCGATGCGCTGATCGGCGAGCGGGCGGCCGCGGTGCGTGCCGCCTGGGGCGGGCGCGAGCTCGGCGACATCCCCGGCATCAGGGCGTGGCGGCTCGCCTACAAGCGCTTCGGCATCGCCTCGACGCGCTATCGCTGCTCGGTCGAACGGCTGGTGAAGAACGTGCTGGCCGAGCGCGAGGCGCCGCGCATCAACGGTTTCGTCGACGCCTACAACGCGGTGTCGTCGAGCCACGTCTTTCCGATCGGCGCCGACGATCTCGACCGGGTGGCGGGCGACGTCTTCTTCCGCTTCTCGCGCCCCGACGACACGTTCCTCGACATGTCGGGAGCGGCGGACGCCGATCCGGCCGACGCCGCGCCGAAGCCCGGCGAGGTGGTCTATACCGACGCCGAGAAGGTCCTCTGCCGCCGCTGGAACTGGCGCCAGGACGCCCGATCGCTGGTGACGCCCGAGACCGCGCGGGTGGTGCTGACCATCCAGTCGATGGGTGTCGGCGATCTCGACGCGGCGCTCATGGACGCCTGCGGCCTGATCGAGCGCTTCTGCGGGGGGAAGACCGCGGTGACGGTGGCCGATGCGGACGCGCCGGTCGCGGTGGTCGCCGGGGTGTGAGGCCTCGGCGTGCGGGCGAGACCCGCGCTCACGCCTCCGCCGCCATCACCGCCAGTTCGAAGCCGTCGGCCACCACGTCGCCGACGGCGACGCGGAGAGCCTCCACCACGCCGTCGTGGGGGGCGCGGACGACGTGTTCCATCTTCATCGCCTCGACCACCACCAGCGGCGTGCCGGCGGTGACGGTCGTGCCGGCCTCGACCAGCACCTGCACCACCGAACCCGGCATCGGGGCGACCAGACGATCGGCGTGGTGGTGGTGGGCGGCGGCGGCCTCGTACGGGTCGCGCTCGACGAAACGGGCGCGGCCGAGCGGCGAGGCGAGGCTCAGGGCGGCGCCGTCGGTCGTGAAACGCGCCGCGAAACGCGTGTCGCCGATGGTGACGGTGGCACGCTCGCCGTCGAGCCGGGCGGCGACGGGGATCGGCCCGGCCTCGCCGAGGAGGCGGGTGCCGGCGCGGTCGGTCAGGAAGACCAGTTCCGTCTCGCTGCCGTCATGGCCGAGCGTGACGACGCGGCGGGCGGGCCCGTTCATCGTCCAGGCGCCGGCGGTGGCGAAGGGCGAGAACGGGTCGGAGGCGGCACGCACCGCGTCGCGATCGTCGAGCGCCAGACGGATCAGGCCGGCGGCGATGGTCAGGCGCGGATCGGCCGGCGGGTTCGGCAGGAGCTCCGCCGCATGGCGGGCGATGAAGCCGGTGTCGTGGGCGTCGCTCGCGAAGCCCGGATGGGCGACGAGCCGACCGAGGAAGTCGAGATTGGTCACCGGCCCGTCGATCGCCGTCGCGGCGATGGCGGCGGCGAGCTTGGCGATCGCCTCGTCGCGGGTCGGTGCATGGGCGATCAGCTTGGCGATCATCGGGTCGTAGTGACGCGAGATCTCGTCGCCCGTCTCGACGCCGGCATCGACGCGCACGCCGTCCGGAAAGGCGAGGCGCGTGAGGCGACCGATCTGGGGCAGGAAGTCGCGCGCCGGGTCCTCGGCGTAGAGCCGGGCCTCGATGGCGTGGCCGGTGAGGCGGATGTCGCCTTGCGCCAGCGGCAGAGGCTCGCCACGGGCGACGCGGAGCTGCCATTCGACGAGGTCGAGGCCGGTCACGCACTCGGTCACCGGGTGTTCGACCTGGAGGCGGGTGTTCATCTCCATGAACCAGAAGCCGTCGCCCTCGGCGATGAATTCGACCGTGCCGGCGCCGACATAGCCGACGGCCTCGGCCGCGCGGACGGCGGCCTCGCCGATCCGGGCGCGCCGTTCGGCCGTCATGCCGGGGGCGGGGGCTTCCTCGACGACCTTCTGATGGCGGCGCTGCAGCGAGCAGTCGCGCTCGAAGAGATGGACGGTGTGGCCGTGACCATCGGCGAAGACTTGAACCTCGATGTGGCGCGGCCGGGTGAGGTAGCGCTCGATCAGCACGCGGTCGTCGCCGAAGGCGGCCTTGGCCTCGCGGCGGGCCGACGCGAGCGCCTCGGCGAAGTCGGCCTCGCGCTCGACCACCTTCATGCCCTTGCCGCCGCCGCCGGCCGACGCCTTGATCAGCACGGGGAAACCGACGCGGACGGCCTCGCGGGCGAGCGTGGCGTCGGACTGGTCCTCGCCGTGATAGCCGGGGACGAGGGGGACGCCCGCCTTCTCCATCAGCGCCTTGGCGGCGGCCTTGGAGCCCATGGCGCGGATCGCGGAAGCCGGTGGACCGACGAAGATCAGGCCGGCCTTTTCGACGCTTTCGGCGAAGTCGGCGTTCTCCGACAGGAAGCCGTAGCCGGGGTGGATGGCGTCGGCGCCGGTCGCCCGCGCCGCGGCGAGGATCTTTTGCGGATCGAGATAGCTCTCGCGCGCCGGGGCGGGGCCGAGGCGATGGGCGAGGTCGGCTGAGCGGACGTGGAGGGCGTTCGCGTCGGCGTCGGAGAAGACGGCGACGGTCTCCATGCCCATCGCCTTGGCGGTCCGCATGATGCGGACGGCGATCTCGCCGCGGTTGGCGACGAGGAGGCGGCGGAGCGGGCGGGGCGCGGGTGTGGTCATCGGGCGGCCCTCACATACGGAAGACGCCGAAGCGGGTCGGCTTCGGGGCGGCGTTGAAGGCGGCGGAGAGCGAGAGGGCGACGACGAGGCGGGTGTCGCGCGGGTCGATGACGCCGTCGTCCCACAGCCGCGCGGTCGAGTACCAGGCCGAGCCCTGTTCCTCGTACTGGGCGCGGATCGGCGCCTTGAAGATCTCCTCTTCGTCGCGGCCCCAGGCGATGCCGCGGGCCTCCAGCGCGTCGCGCTTGACCTGGGCGAGGACGCCCGCCGCCTGCTCGCCGCCCATGACGGAGATGCGGGCATTGGGCCACATGAAGAGGAAGTTCGGGTCGTAAGCGCGGCCGCACATGCCGTAGTTGCCGGCGCCGAAGGAATTGCCGATCACCACCGTGATCTTCGGCACGTCGGCGCAGGCGACCGCCGTCACCATCTTGGCGCCGTCCTTGGCGATGCCGCCGGCCTCGTATTTCCGCCCCACCATGAAGCCGGTGATGTTCTGCAGGAACAGGAGCGGAATGCCGCGCTGGGCGCAGAGTTCGACGAAATGGGCGCCCTTCAGCGCGCTCTCCGAGAAGAGAATGCCGTTGTTGGCGACGATGCCGACCGGATAGCCCCAGATGTGGGCGAAGCCGGTGACCAGCGTCGTGCCGTAGAGCGGCTTGAACTCGTCGAACTCCGAGCCGTCGACGATGCGGCCGATGATCTGGCGGACGTCGAACGGGTGCTTGGGGTCGGCCGAGACCACCGACAGCAGATCGTCCGGATCGAGCAGGGGATCGCGGGGCGCGCGCGTCTCGGGTCCCGCCGGCTTCGGCCGGGCGAGACCGGCGACGGCGCGGCGGGCGAGGCCGAGGGCGTGGGCGTCGTCCTCGGCCATCATGTCGGAGACGCCGGAGGTGCGGGTGTGGACGTCGGCGCCGCCGAGGTCTTCCGCCGTGACGATCTCGCCGGTCGCGGCCTTCACCAGCGGCGGGCCGCCGAGGAAGATCGTCGCCTGGTCGCGCACCATGATCGACTGGTCGGACATCGCCGGCACATAGGCGCCGCCGGCGGTGCAGGAGCCCATGACGACGGCGATCTGCGGGATGCCGTCGGCCGACATGCGGGCCTGATTGTAGAAGATGCGGCCGAAGTGGTCGCGGTCGGGGAAGACCTCGTCCTGGTTGGGCAGGTTGGCGCCGCCGCTGTCGACCAGATAGACGCAGGGCAGCCGGTTCTTGGCGGCGATCTCCTGGGCGCGAAGGTGCTTCTTCACGCTGACGGGGAAATAGGTGCCGCCCTTCACCGTGGCGTCGTTGGCGACGACCATGCATTCGCGGCCCGAGACGCGGCCGATGCCGGCGACGAGACCGGCGGAGGGCACCTCGTCGCCGTACATGCCGTTCGCCGCCAGCTGGCCGATCTCGAGGAAGGGCGAGCCGCGATCGAGCAGCAGGCGGATGCGCTCGCGCACGAAGAGCTTGCCGCGACCCTCGTGGCGGGCGCGGGCCGAGGGGCCGCCGCCTTCGACGACGCGGGCGACGCGGGCTTCGAGTTCGGCGAGCCGCACCTCGAGCGCCGCGCGATTGGCGGCATGGGCGGGCGCGCGACGGTCGAGCCCGTCCGAGATGACCGACATGAACGTTTCCTCCGACAGACCGGGCCGCCGACGGCATCCGTTGTCCCTCCGAAGGTTCCCGAGAGGCCGACGGTTCGGATGCGCGATATGAACGAACGTTCGTTTTTTATTTTCGCGCTGTCAAGGGGGCGGAAGGGCGGATCCACGGGGGTCTGGAGAGGGGGCTGCGTTCTTGGTCGGAGGGCTCACGCCCCGACGGCGCGCAGCACCAGGTCGACGTGGAGCGTCACCAGCTCGCTCTCGCCGAGGCGGCCTTCGGGGCGGTACCACTCGCAGATGCCGGTCATCATCGAGATCAGGGCATAGGTGGTGATCTGCAGGTCGTCGACGCGGAACAGGCCGGCGTCGCGGCCGGTCGCCAGGATGGTCTCGAGCCGGCGCTCGTAGTCGCGCCGCATGGCGACGATCACGGCGCGGTTCTCGGGGTCGAGGCTGCGCAGCTCGGAGTTCGCCACGTAGACCTGCATGCGCCGCATCATGTGATAGCGGGCATGGAAGGCGGTGAAGGCGACGAGCCGGTCGCGCGGGGTGTCGTGGCCGACCAGCGCCTCGTCGAGGCGGGCGATCAGCGTCTCCATGTGCGTGCGCACGATGTCGAACAGCAGCGCCTGCTTGGTCTCGAAGTGGTTGTAGAGCGATCCCGGCTGGATGCCGACCTCGGCGGCGAGACGGCGCAGGCTCATCGCCTCGAAGCCGTGCTGCCAGATCAGGCGGGTGCCGGCGGCCCGGATCGCCTCGAAGGTCTTCTCTCCCACCGAACCCAACGTGCGCGCCATGCCGACGATCTCCTCGCCATGAGCATTACGGCTTCGAGGGGCGATCCGGCAAGCGCCGATCGCGTCGCGGCGATGGACCGTCAAGGCTGGTGTCGATCGAGAATATACAATTTGAAACAATGCTCTTCATATTTGTATTCATACGTAATTATCAAATTATAAACCAATTCCCTGACGCAGCGTCATTGTATTTTCGCGTTGAGGCGCCCTCTTTCTTCGATTGGTTTGAATGTCTGTTTACCGCTCAAAGTCTATCGTTTGGCGTCGAAGTTGAATTGCATTGAGTTTGCAGAAAATTCATGCGTTACCTGACGGCAGAAAAAAATCGGGGAGGAACCGCCGATGCACACCGTCTTCATGGTCGACGACAGCGTCGCCAATCTCGTTCTGCTCCGCCAGTTGGTCGGGCGCCTCGACGAGAGCGACACCATGGCCTTCACCGATCCGCTGGCGGCGCTCGAAGCTCTGGCCGAGGTGGATGTCGACCTGATTCTCGTCGACTACGTCATGCCGGGCATCGACGGCATCGAGTTCATTCGTCGCGCCCGCCAGATCCCGCGTCAGGCGATGGTGCCGGTCGTCATGGTGACCACCATCGTCGAACGGTCGGTCCGCCTCGAGGCGCTGCAGGCGGGGGCGACCGACTTTCTCTCCAAGCCGATCGAGCCGCTCGAGTTCAAGGTGCGGGTGCGCAACCTCCTGGCGCTCAGCCGGGCGCAGAAGGCGATGTCGGCGCGTGCCGAGCAACTCGACCTCGAAGTCGCGGCCAAGACCCGCGAACTCGCCGATCGCGAACGCGAGGTCATCTGGCGCCTGTCGCGGGCGACGGAACGGCGCGACACCGACACCGGCGACCACATCGCCCGCATGTCGCGGATCTGCGGCATCCTCGCCCGCGGCGTCGGCCTGCCGGAATGCGATGCGCAGTTGGTGGAGATCGCCGCGCAGATGCACGACGTCGGCAAGGTCGGCATCCCCGACGAGATCCTGTTCAAGCCGGGTCCGCTGTCGGCGGAGGAGCGGAAGGTCATGGAGACCCACGCCGAACTCGGCTGGAACATCCTCGAGGGCTCGAACTCGCGCCTGCTCCAGCTCGCCGCCAACATCGCCATCAGCCATCACGAGAAGTGGGACGGCACCGGCTACCCGCAGGGGCTGGCCGGCGAAGCGATCCCGCTCGAAGGCCGGATCACCGCGCTCGCCGACGTGTTCGACGCCCTGCGGTCGGTCCGCCCCTACAAGAACGCCTGGCCGCTCGACAAGGCACGCGCCTTCGTCGTCGAGGGTGCAGGCAGGCATTTCGACCCGATGCTGGTCGAGGTCTTCCTCTCTTTCTTCGACGAGATCGCCGCGATCGCCGGCGGTTGCGACGAAGCGGAAGCTTCGGCGGCCTGAGGACCATCCACCCCATCGTCGCGATCTGACGGCGGCCGATCGGCCGATCGGAGACACCACATGACGCCCAATCGTCGCTCGGCGGCTCTGACCTTCGCCGCCTTTTCCGTCGCGGCCGTGGTTCTGGCGGTGCTGCCGTCGATGGCGGCGCCGCTCGCCCGGCCTGCCGGAGAACCCGTTCTGACCGTCACCGGCAAGATCTCGCAGACCAACGTCGGCGAGACCGCGGCCTTCGACATGACGATGCTCGAGGCTCTGCCCCGGCGCGTCACCGAGACGGAGACGCCCTGGACCAAGGGCAAGACGCGCTTCGAAGGTCCGCTCGGTGCCGCTCTCCTCGACAAGGTCGGGGCGAGCGGGACGATGCTCCGGATCGTGGCGCTCAACGAATATGCCGTCGACGTTCCGATCGAGGATTTCCGAAAGTGGCCGGTGATCCTGGCCACCCGTCGCGACGGCCGGCCGATGCCGGTGCGCGACAAGGGGCCGATCTTCGTCATCTACCCGTTCGATGCCGATCGGGGTCTGTGGAACGAAACCTATTTCGCGCGGTCCGCGTGGCAGGTGAAGTCGATCGAGGTTCGCTGAACCTCCGGTCGACCGTCGGATCGAACGGGAGCCGGGAATGAACGGGCATCGGTTGTTTCGCGCCTACATCGTTGCGATCCGCCGCAACAAGGCGATCGTGGCGATGCTCTTCGCCGGCCTGATGCTGTTCGGCGCGGTGCTCGGGACGTTCCATGCCCTGTGGGTGCGCAACCAGTCGGTCGCCGCTTCCGTCCGCGAGGATGCGATGTGGGCGGCCTATCAGACCGATCGCGAGGTCGTGCGCCTCGGCGAGGCGCTGCACGGCGCGTCGCATCGGCCGATCGGTGCGCCGATCGACGACATTCTGCTGCGCTTCGACATCCTCTATTCGCGCAACGTGGTGATGGAGGAGGCGGATCTCGCCTCCAAGTTCCGCAACGATCCGCGGCTCGTCGCACCCGTGCGGGCCCTGGGCGAGGCGGTGCGGCGCATGGCGCCGGTGTTCGATCGGATGGCGGCGACCGGAAAGGCGGCACCGGGCGAGATCGACGCTCTGGCCGAGGCGGCGAATGCGTTGCGCAAGACGACCGAGACGCTGCTGACCCAGACCCATCATGTGCTCGCCGACCTCAAGGCGCTGGACCGCGTCGAGACCTCGCGCATCTATCAGATGCTCGCCGGGGTGATCGCGGCCATGACGCTCGCGCTCGCCACCGTGATCGTGCTGATCTGGCGCCAGCTGCGTCAGCTCGAGGCGACGCGTTTCCGCCTGCAACGCCTGTCCGAGGAACTGGCGCAGTCGGCTGCCGAGGCCGAGGCCGGCAACCGTGCCAAGACCGCCTTCCTCGCCACCATGAGTCACGAGATCCGTACGCCCCTGAACGGCATCGTCGGCCTGTCCGAACTGCTGGCGGGCGGTCGTCTGGAGGCCGAACAGGCGGAACAGCTCCGGATGATCCGCCAGTGTTCCGACGGTCTCGTCGGCCTGATCGACGACATCCTCGACTATTCCAAGTTCGAGAGCGGCAAGGTCGATCTCGAGAGCCGCCCGACCGATCTCGGCGAGATCGTCGAGAGCGTCGTCGACATGCTGTCGCCCAGGGCCGAGGCCAAGGGGCTGGCGATCGTCGCGGCCCATCCGATGGCGCGCCATCTCACCGATCCGACGCGTCTCCGGCAGGTGCTGGTCAATCTGGTCGGCAATGCCGTCAAGTTCACTGACCACGGCGCCGTGGCGATCCGGGTCTTCGAGATCGGCCGGCGCGACGGCTCGTGCACGCTGCGGTTCCTGATCGAGGATACCGGCATCGGCATCTCGCCGGAGAACCAGAAGCGGCTGTTCCAGGAATTCACCCAGGCCGATGCCTCGATCGGCCGGCGCTTCGGCGGCTCGGGGCTGGGGCTCGCCATCTCCCGCCGGATCGTCCAGGCGATGGGCGGCGACATCCGGGTGGAGAGCCGGGAGGGCCGGGGCACGACGTTCCGCTTCGAAATCCCGGTCGAGCGCATCGGCGAGAGCGACGTCGGTGCGCCGAACGTTCCCTTCGCGCTCGGGGTCGCGGCCGACACGCCGATCGTCGAGCGGGCGATCGGGCGTCTCTTCGCGGTCGTCGCCGGTGGCGGTGCGGCCGTTCCCGAGGCCGGACGTCGGCGGATCACGATCGCCGACGTGGCGACCTGGGAGCGGATGCGCGGCGAGAGCGGTCGCGACCGGCGCGAGGAGGTCGTGGTCTTCGGGTTCGGCGCGCGTCGTTTCGCCGGCGAGGTCGCAGACGTCGTCGAGGGGGCCTTGACCACGCGTCGTCTCGCGACGGTCCTCGCCCATCGCGTCGCCGGAACGACGGCGGCGACCGCCGCCCTGCCTCGGGCGACCGGGTTCGGCCCGCAGACCCGTCTCGCCGAAGGTGCCCTGCCGCGCGGGCGGGTGCTGGTGGTCGAGGACAATCGGGTGAACCAGACCGTCGCCGTCGGCATCCTGTCGCGGCTCGGCTTCGCGGCGGAAGTGGTCGACAACGGCCGGCGGGCCGTGGAGCGGTTGGCGCAGGGCGGCATCGACATCGTCCTGATGGACATGCAGATGCCCGAGATGGACGGGCTCGAGGCGACGCGGGCGATCCGCGCCGGCGACGGGCCGGGCCGGGCGCTGCCGATCGTCGGTCTGACCGCCAATGCCTTTGCCTCCGACCGCGAGGCCTGCCTCGCCGCCGGCATGGACGAT
The DNA here is from genome assembly GCF_056313985.1 of Pinisolibacter sp. DMC19. Taxonomy (NCBI): domain Bacteria; kingdom Pseudomonadati; phylum Pseudomonadota; class Alphaproteobacteria; order Hyphomicrobiales; family Ancalomicrobiaceae; genus Pinisolibacter; species Pinisolibacter sp. DMC19. The sequence goes on from NZ_JBQUZF010000011.1 coordinate 19,343, forward strand.
TTCGTCTCCAAGCCGGTGACACGGGCGAAGCTCGCCGCCGTGCTCGATCGCTTCCCGCTGTCGGTCGTCGATGCGCCCGCCCTGCCGGCGCTCTGCGAACCGATCGGACGCCCGGTGCCGTCGACGGCCGTCGAACCGGCCGCCGCCGACGTGCTCGACGGACCCCGCCGCGACGGACTCGCCGAGGCGATCGGCGTCGAGGGGCTCGCCGAGCTCGGGGCGATCTTCCGGGCCGATGCGACCAATCTGATCGACGAACTGGGCACCGCCCACGGCGACGACGACACCGAGACGGTGCGCCGGGTGCTCCACACGCTCGAGGGTGCAGCCGCCAATCTCGGTGCGGTCGGCATCGTCGCGGCGATCGCGTCGCTCAGGGCGAACGGCCTCGGGCGGCCGGACGAACTCGGCCGACTGGCGGCGAGCGTGCTCACCGGTCAGCAGGCGATGGTCGCCGACGAGGAACGGCGCGCCGCGCACACCCTGCCGGCGCTCTGCGCCTGAGGCGTCACGCGGCGCCGTGCATCCGCAGGAGGGCGGGGCCTTCCCATGCCTTGGGAAGGGGCGCGGCCCATCCGCCGATCTTCGAGGTCGCGAGACCGAGCCTGACCAGCCCTTCGGCCAGCGTGATCGCCGCGGCGACGCCGTCGATCACCGGCACGCCGTGGGTCTGCGACAACTCTCGGGCGAGATCGGTCATACCGGCGCAGCCGAGCACGATCGCCTCGCAGCGATCCTCGACGAGGGCGCGGGCGATCTCGTCGGAGATGCGGCGGCAGGCGTCCGACCCCGGCTCCTCCAGTTCCAGCACCGCGACGTCGGCGGCGCGCACCCGGGCGCAGCGCGAGGAAAGGCCGTAGCGGGCGAGGTTCGCCTCGATCGTCGGCACCGACCGGGCGAGCGTGGTGACGACCGAAAACTTCTCGGCGACGAGGCTGGCGACGTGGAAGGCGGCCTCCGAGATGCCGATCACCGGCTTCGGCGACAGCGCACGGGCGGCGTCGAGGCCGGTGTCGTCGAAACAGGCAACGACATGGGCGTCCACCCCGGCGGCGATCGCCTCTTCGACGCGGGCGAGCATGCCGGGCACGGCCATGGCGCCGTCGAAGGGACCTTCGATCGAGGCGGGGCCGGTGCGGCTCTCGTCGGCGCGGATCTCGGTGCCGGGGCTCGCGACGGCGCGGGCGACGAGCGCCGCCTTCTCGGTCATCGAGGCGGTCGTGTTGGGATTGACCAGATGGATCAGCATGGGGGTCTCACACGAGGCCGGAGCCGGAATCGTCGCCGTGGCGGGTGCGGCGGGAGGCGATGGCGCGGATGGTCGAGAGCGTCAGCGCGATCACCAGGAAGGAGACCGCCGAGGTCACCGTGCCGAGCGCGTAGATGTCGGGCGTCGTCACCGTGGTGGTCAAGCCCTGCAGATCGAGGGGCAGCGTGTTGACCGAGCCGATCGCCTGGCTGGAGCGGGCGATCTCGTCCCACGACAGGGTGAAGCCGAAGAGACCGATGCCGACGACCGACGGCAGGATGATCGGCAGCACCACGTGGCGGAAGGTCTGCCACGGCGTCGCGCCGAGGTCGCGGGCGGCCTCCTCGTAGCGCGGGTCGAAGCGGTTGAAGACGGCGAACATGATCAGCAGGCCGAAAGGCAGCGTCCAGGTCAGATGCGCACCGAGGCCCGAGGTGAAGAGGCCCATGGCGGTGGTGTAGTGGCGCTGGACGTCGGCCCAGCCGTAGGCGTCGGCGAGGTGCTTCACCAGATCGTCGAGCAGGCGGAACTCGAGACCGATGCCGAGCGAGGTGACGATCGACGGCACGATCAGGCTCGCCACCGCGACGTAGAAGAGGAAGGCCGAGCCCGGGAACCGCCGGCGGAAGGCGAGGCCGGCGGAGACCGAGATCACCACGGTCAAGAGCATCACCACGAGGCCGAGCTTCATCGAGCGCCAGAAGGCGGCGGCGATGTCGACGATGCCGCCGCCCTCGAAGAGCTTGCGGAACCAGGTCAGCGACACGCCGTTCATCGGGAAGGTGAGGCCGCCGTCGGCTCCTTGAAACGACAGGACGAAGATCGCGATCATCGGCCCGTAGAGGAAGAGCACATAGGCCGTGAAGAAGGCCGCCAGGAGATAGAAGGCGCGCGGGCGGGCGTCGGTCATCTCACAGCTCCTTGCGCACGTCGACGATGCGGGACATGGCGGCGATGATCATCAGGGTGACGCCGAGCAGGATCACCGCGTTGGCGGCGGCGACCGGGAACTGCAGGGCGTTGAGATGGGTCTCGACCACCTTGCCGGCGGAGGCGATCTGCTGGCCGCCCATCACGCCGATCGTCACGAAGTCGCCCATGACGATGGTGACGACGAAGATCGAGCCGATGACGATGCCGGGCTTGCAGAGGGGAACGATGACGTTCCACAGCGTCTGCCAACCCGTGGCGCCGGCGTCGCGGGCGGCCTCCAGCAGCGCCTTGTCGATGCGGACCATCGAGTTGAAGATCGGCACCACCATGAAGAAGGTGAAGAGGTGGACCAGCGCCAGCACCACCGAGAACTCGGAATAGAGCAGCCATTCCACCGGCTTGTCGACGAAACCCGCGCCCACCAGCGCCTTGTTGACGAGGCCGTTGCGCCCGAGGAGCGGGATCCAGGCGATCATGCGAATGACGTTCGAGGTCCAGAACGGGATCGTGCAGAGCAGCGACAGCGCGATCTGCCAGGTGGTCGAGCGGACGTGGAAGGCGAGGAAATAGGCGACGGTGAAGCCGATCACCAGCGTCAGCGCCCAGACGAGGAAGCAGAACTTCAGCGTCTGACCGTAGGTCTTCAGCATGGTGCAGGCTTCGGGGAGCTTGGTCAGACAGCCCTCGAAACTCTCGGTGTAGCCGCGGCCGGAGAAGGTCGGGATCATCTCCCAGTCGTTGTAGTCCCAGAAGGAGACCATGACGACGAGGGCGAGCGGGATCAGGAAGAAGGCGAGGAAGACCAGCGCCAGCGGCGCGGCCTGGGCCCAGGCCACCATGTGGCGGGTGATCGTCGCGGGGATGGTGACCAACTTCATCGCGTCGCTCCTCGGCGGCGGCGGGAGGACCCGCCCGGATCGCTCCGGGCGGGCAGGCGTCAGGGACGGCGCAGCGTCACGAGGCGATGAACTCGTTCCACTTGCGGACCATGTAGTCGTTCTCGTCCATCACGGCGTTCCAGCAGGCGACGTTGCCCATGCGGTCGTCGTAGGAACCGCCGTCGCGCACGGCGCCGGCCTTCTCGAGCAGCTGGCCCGACGGCGAGAGGATGTCCTTCTCGGCCGCCTTGCCTTCCATCCAGTAGGCCCACTCGTAGGGCTCCATGTTGGCCTTGGCGGTCGAGAGGACGGCCGAGTAGTAGCCCTGGCGGTTGAGATAGGCGCCGGCCCAGCCCGACAGGAACCAGTTGACGAACTCGTAGGCCCAGTCGAGCTTCGGACCGGAGACGGCCTTCGACACGCAGAAGCCCGAGGCCCACGAACGATAGCCTTCCTTCAGCGGCTGGAAGACGCAAGGGATGCCCATCGAGCGGACCTTGGTCACGGCCGGCGACCACATCGACTGGATGACGGTCTCGCCCGAGGCCATCAGGTTGACGGACTCGTTGAAGTCCTTCCAGAAGGCGCGGAACTGACCGGCCTTCTTGGCCTCGGTCAGGATCTTCATGGTGAGATCGATCTCGGCCTTGGTCATGTTGCCCTTGTCGGCATACTTGTACTGGCCGGTCGCTTCCACCACCATCGCGGCGTCCATGATGCCGATGGAGGGAATGTTCAGGATCGAGGCCTTGCCCTTGAACTCGGGGTTCAAGAGCTCGGCCCAGGACGAGATCGGGCGCTTGATCAGGTCGGGGCGGATGCCGAGCGTGTCGGCGTTGTAGACGGTCGGGATCAGCGTCACGAACTCGGTCGGCGCCTTGGCGAAGGTCTTGGAGTTCTCGCCCTCGAGATAGAGCACCTTCCAGGGCGCGGTGCCCTGGCCGCCGATCTTCTTGCCGTTGGGCAGCTGGCCCTTGGTGAAGACCGGGGTGATGTTGTCGAACTCCTTGATCTTCTTGGCGTTCAGCGGAAGGATGTTGCCCGACGGGATGAGCTTCTTGAGGGAGAAGTACTCGGTGTCGAGGACGTCGAAGGAGTTCGGCTGGGTGATGACGCGCTTGGTGACGTCGTCGGTCGTGGCGGTGACGTATTCGAGCTTGATGCCGGTGTCGGCGAAGCACTTCTTGGCGATGTCGTCGCCTTCGTTGACGGCGGTGCCGAGGTAGCGCAGCACCTTCGGCTCCGAGGACTTCACATAGGGGAAGCCGGTGATGGCTCCCGAGCCGGCGGCGAAGCCGGCGACGCCGGCGGCGCCCTTCAGGAACGAGCGGCGATCGAGGCCGGTGGTCTTGGAAGTCACGTCGGACATCTGGCAGTCTCCCGAGGTGAGGCGTCGCCGACGGCGAGGCCGAAGAAGTGGGTCGGAATTCACGCGAGCGGGTGGGCGTTCGCCTCGTCCCACGCGATGGAGACAACCGCGCCCGGTTCGAGCGGCGCGCGGTCGAATTCGGCTTCCTGGATCAGGGCGAGGTGTTCGGCGCCGTCGGCGGTGGTGACGGCGACGTGGACGTGGGTGCCCTGATATTCGGTGGTGCGGACGAAGGCGGGGCGCGGTCCGTCGCCGGGGATCAGACGGGTCTGGTCCGAGCGCACGGCGAACTTCGCCTCGCCGATGGTCACGACGTTGTGGCCGCCCATGAAGCGGGCGACGAATTCGGTCTTCGGCGCGTTGAAGATCTCGCGCGGCGTGCCCTGCTGCTCGATGCGGCCGCCGTTCATCAGCACCACGAGGTCGGCGAGCGCCATCGCCTCTTCCTGGCCGTGGGTGACGTGGATGAAGGTGATGCCGAGTTCGCGCTGGAGGCGCTTCAGTTCCGTGCGCATCTTGACGCGCAGGAACGGGTCGAGGGCGGAGAGCGGTTCGTCGAGCAGCAGGATCTGCGGTTCGGTGACGAGGGCGCGGGCGAGTGCGACGCGCTGTTGCTGGCCGCCGGAGAGCTGCGACGGCAGGCGGTCGGCGTAAGGCGCCATCGCCACGAGGTCGAGCAGCTCGCGGGCGCGGCCGTGGCGGGTCGGCTTGTCGACGCCCCGCATCTTGAGGGCGAAGGCGACGTTGTCGAGGACGCTCAGGTGGGGGAAGAGCGCGTAGGACTGGAACATCATCGCCGTGCCGCGCTTGGCCGGCTCGAGGTCGGTGACGTTCGAATGACCGAGCACGATGTCGCCGTCGGAGACGGTCTCGTGGCCGGCGATCATGCGCAGCGTCGTCGTCTTGCCGCAGCCCGACGGGCCCAGCAGGCAGCAGTAGGTGCCGGCGGGGATCTTCAGGTCGATGCCGTCGACCGCGGTCACGGGGCCCCAGCGGCGGGTGACTGCGGCGAGTTCGAGGGCGGCGGGCTGGGCCATGCTTGCTCCGTCTGCGAGAGGCGCGGGACCGGAAGGGTCGACGGAGATTTCGCAAGCGGCGTGCCAAGGCGGACATGGGCGGTGGCGCCCTTGATCGATCAGGGTTTTCCCCGATTTCGCCGGTGCCTGCCGGCGCGGCGGGCAGGGACGTTCATGCCTGAAAAAGAGGCATATGCACACGAAGTACGACAACATTGTATACAATAATTGCCGGTTGTCGCAGCGTCGCGCGGATTATATTGGATGCACAGGGCGCGATCGCGCCGGATTCCCGGACGGGCCGCGATGCCCGCCGGATCGGGGAGTGACACGATGACGATCACCGCGACGGACGGCGACAGCCGGGGGGCACGGGCCTCGCGCGCGGAGGTCATTCATCGCGACATCGTCCGCGCCATTCTCGAGCAGCGGCTCGGTCCCGGCACCAAGCTCGGCGAGGACGAGGTCGGCGCCATCTACGGCGTCAGCCGCACCATCGTGCGCGCGGCGCTGCAGTCGCTCGCCCACGAGGGCATCGTCGTCATCGAGAAGAACCGCGGCGCCTTCGTCGCCCATCCGACGGTGAAGGACGCGGCCGAGGTCTTCTCCGCCCGCCGGCTGATCGAGCCGGTGATCACCGAACTCGCGGCGGCGAACTGCGATGCCGCCGGCGCGAAGCTGCTGGCCGAGCATTTCGCCCGCGAGAAGCAGGCCGAGCGCGAGGGCGACGACCGCGCCGCCATTCGGCTGTCGGGCGAATTCCATCTGGTGATCGCCCGCATCGCGGGGCAGGGGGTCTACGAGAACTTCCTGCGCGAGCTCGTCGCGCGGTCCTCGCTGATCATCCTGCTCTACCGCCGCTCGCGGTCGCAGTGCTGCAAGGTCGACCACCACGCCGCGCTGGTCGAGGCGATCACGTCGGGCCGCGCCGAAGAGGCGGTGCGGCAGATGACGGTGCATCTCGACGAGATCGAGCAGGACCTCGAGCTGGTCGAGACGGCGATGCCGGCCAAGCCGCTGTCGGAGCTGCTGGCGGGGTGAGGCTTCGCCGTCCGCCGCCGTCGGGCCTTACCCCTCCCCTCGGGGGACCTTCGCGCAGTTCGGACAAGGGCCGGATCGTCCGTGCGCGATCCTTCGAGACGCGCCTGCGGCGCTCCTCAGGATGAGGCTCTGAAGATTTTCTCTGTAAAAACAAACGCCTCATGCTGAGGAGGCGTTCGAAGAACGCCGTCTCGAAGCATCGCGCACGGACTTGATCCGGACCCCGTCGGTGTCAGAACTCGACGTCGAGTTCGTCGAGATCCTCCGGCTCCTCGAGCGCGGCGGCGATCCATTCCTTCATCGGCGCCCAGTCCATGATGGTGGCGCGATAGGCTTCCGAGATCGGCTCGAGCTTCACGTCGTAGGTGGTGAAACGCGCCGCCACGGGGGCGAACATCGCGTCGGCGAGCGTCGGGGCGGCGCCGAAGAGGAAGGGGCCACCGGAACGGGCGATCGCCTCGGACCAGATCTTCTCGATGCGGGCGATGTCGCCGAGCGCGCCGGCCCAGACCTTGAAGCCGGGGTAGTGCGCCTTGAGGTTCATCGGCAGCGCCGAGCGCAGGTTGGCGAAGCCGGAATGCATCTCGCCGGAGATCGAGCGGCAGCGGGCGCGCGCCGTCTTGTCCTTGGGGATCAGGCCGCAGTCGGGGCGCAGCTCGTCGAGATACTCGGCGATCGCCAGCGTGTCCCAGATCTCCAGCCCGTCGTGGGCGAGGCAGGGCACCAGGAAGGACGGCGACAGCAGCAGCAGCTCGGCGCGGGTCGAGGGATCGTCGAGCGAGGCGAGCTTCTCCTCGAAGGCGATGCCGCTCAGTCTGGCGATCAGCCAGCCGCGCAGCGACCACGACGAATAGTTCCGGCTCGAGATGGTCAGCGTGGCGGCCATTTCGTCTCTCCTCCCGGCGCACGGCCGGTGCCTCCCGTCGGGATCGGCACTCCGCTTCGCGTCCGCGAAGAGAATTATCTCGCATGTGCCAAAAATTTGCACTAGCCTTTTCGAAAGGCAGACCTCGCGATCCGGACCCCGACCAGCGCATGCTCTATCTCGCCTATCAGAGCCGCAACGACCTCTTCGACCCGCTCCGCACGGTGGCGACGACGCTGCGTTCGGGACTGGTGCCGTGGCTTTCGGGCATGCCGCAGAGCGGGCTCTCCTCGCTCGCCGCCGCCTACGAGATGATCGCGCGGGCGAAACTCTCCCATTCCCGTCCCGCCTGGGGCATCGACACGGTGACGGTCGGCAACGAACGGGTCGCGGTCGAGGAGAAGGCGCGTTTCGTCTCGCCCTTCGGCACGCTGCTGCATTTCCGCAAGGACGTGGCGACGCCGCAGCCGCGGGTGCTCGTCGTGGCGCCGCTCTCCGGCCACTTCGCCACGCTGCTGCGCAACACGGTCAAGACGCTGCTCGCCGATCACGACGTCTACGTCACCGACTGGCACAACGCCCGCGACGTGCCGCTGACCCAGGGCGGTTTCGGCTTCGAGGAATACGTCGAAGACATCATGACGTACCTGCGCGTGCTCGGCCCGGGCACCCACGTGGTGGCCGTGTGCCAGCCCTGCGTCCAGGTGCTGTGCGCCACCGCCCTGATGGCGGAAGAGGACGACCCGTCGACGCCGCGGTCGATCACGCTGATGGCGGGGCCGGTCGACACCCGGATCAACCCGACCGAGGTCAACGAACTCGCCACGTCGAAGCCCTACGACTGGTTCGAGAAGAACCTGATCGCCACCGTGCCGAGCCGCTTTCCCGGCGGCGGACGGCGGGTCTATCCGGGCTTCCTCCAGCTCTCGGCCTTCATGGCGATGAACATGGAGCGCCACGTCAAGGCGCATCTCGAGCTCTACTGGAACCTCGTCAAGGGCGAGACCGAGAAGGCGGAGACGACCAAGACCTTCTACGACGAGTATTTCGCGGTGCTCGATCTCGACGCGCAGTTCTATCTCGAGACGATTTCCTGGGTGTTCCAGGAGGCGCGGCTGCCGCAGGGGTTGATGACGCATCGCGGCCGCAAGGTCGATCCCGCAGCCATCCGCCGCACGGCGCTGCTGACGGTGGAGGGCGAGCGCGACGACATCTGCTCGCTCGGCCAGACCGCGGCGGCGCACGATCTCGCCTCGTCGCTGAAGCCCTATCGCAAGCGCCACCACATGCAGGCGGGCGTCGGCCACTACGGCGTCTTCTCGGGACGCCGCTGGGAGAACCAGATCTATCCGATCGTGCGCAACGTCATCCTGTCGTCGGACTGAGAGCGGACGGCATCGCGACGCAAAAAAAAGGCCGCCCTCGGGGCGGCCTTCGTCGTTTCGGCGCGAGCCTCTCGCTCAGTCCCTGGCGAAGGGGCGCATCTTCATCAGCGTGCGGTCCTTCAGGACGACGTGGTGCAGGATGCCGGCGATCGCGTGGGCGAGCGCCACCGCCAGCAGGGCATGGCCGAAGAACTCGTGCATCCCACCGACGGTGTGGGCGAAGGGCTGCTTCTCGGCCCAGGGCGAGGCGATCTCGAACAGGCCGAAGAAGGGCACCGAGCGGCCGTTGGCGAAGCTCGTCACCATGCCGCCGATCGGCACCAGGATCATCAGCAGATAAAGGATGCCGTGACCGGCCTTGGCGACGAGGCCGGCGAGCGGCTCCCACGGGGTCTTTTCGGTCTCGGGCGCCTCATGGGTCAGACGCCACAGGATGCGGACGAGGAGCAGGGCGAAGACCAGCACGCCGATCGACTTGTGCGCCATCATCAGCTTCGCGGCGATCTCGCGCGGCTGATCCTCGCGGACGACGGCGAGCACCCAGGCGGCGGGGATGAGCAGCGCCATGGTCCAGTGAATGGCCTTGAGGCCGCTGTCCCAATTGCGGGGCGCGGCGGAGGCGGGAAGCGCGGACATGGAAATTCTCCGATGAAAAGAGCGGGGAGGAACCCGCGAAGGTCTGCCACGTCCGCGGGATGCCGTCAGCTTAAACTCCGTTCATGAAGCGAATGCGGCCCGCGTCGAGGACGTGGGCCGCAGGAAATCAGTGGCGGGCGGTCGTCTCAGATCAGGCCGACGCAGAGGCCGGAGACGAACAGGAACGCTGCCGCGAACATGATCAAGTCGAAGGGACGGGTCCGGTTCATGGGCTCCTCCTGACGATTCCGATCGGGGATATCGCTCCATCAACCGTTCTACGACGGCTTTGTTCCAATCTACCCCCTGCACCGACCACGCGGAAGGCGAATTCGTCGCTGCGTTGCGGTGGCGGAGAGAAGGAAATTCCACGCGACCGCGAGATCGGGCGCCGTCACCAGGGCAGCGCGCCGCCGTCCCAGACGTGGAAGACCGGTGCGCGCGACAGGCTCATGCGGTCGACGATGCGGGTGATGCCGGTGGCGCTCATCTCGGCAGAGATGTCGGCCTCCGAGCCGCCCATGTCGGTCTTGACCCAGCCGGGGTGGCAGACCGCGACGACGATGCCCTCGTCGGCGAGGTCGGTGGCGAGACACTGCATGACCTTGTTCACCGCCGCCTTCGACGAGCGATAGGCGACCGAATCCGACTTCTGCTGCGCCATGGAACCCATGCCGGAGGAGATGGTCAGCACCTTGGCGTGTTCGACGAGGCGGAGGTTGGGCAACAGCGCCTGGGTGACGGCGAGCGGCGCCAGGGTGTTGACCCGCAGGGTCTCGAGCCAGCCGTCGAAGTCCATGTCGAGAGTCGACTGGCGTTCGGGGCCGAGCACGCCGGCATTGTTGATCAGCACGTCGATCGGCCGACCGGCGAGCCGGCCGGCAAGCGCCGCGATCGAGGCGGGATCGGTCACCTCGAGGCGGTGGACCTCGATGCGGCCGGGATGGCTCTCGATCACCGCGGCGAGGTCGTGCAGGCGCTCGGGGTCGCGGACGGTGGCGACGACGTCGTCGCCGCGCTCCGCATAGGCCGTCACCAGGGCGAGACCGATGCCGCGCGCCGCGCCGGTGATCAGGACGGTGGCCATGGGCACATCCTCCGTTCGGGTGTCGGCCCGAGAATGCGTCGAATTTCACCGCCGCGAAAGAGCGTTGCGCGTGCGTTCGGTCAGCGGGCCGCGGCGGTCGGGCGGGAAAGCGTCCGGCGCATGAAGATCTCGCTCTGGCCGTCGGCCACCAGATCGGCGAGCGGTGCCACCTCGACGAAGCCGAGCGCGGCATAGGCGGTGCGCGCGCGCACGTTCCATTCGGTGACGCAGAGCCAGAGTTCGCGCTCGCCGTCGCGCGTCGCCTCCGCCGCCATCCAGTCGATCACGGCGCGGGCGATGCCGTGGCCCTGTGCCTGCGGAAACACCGCGATGGTCTCGAGATAGGGGCCGCGCATGAAGGGATGGCGGATCGAGAGATAGCCGACGCTGTCTCCCTCGCGCTCCAGCACGAAGCGATGACCGCCCGGCGTCGTCTTCGCCATCCGCGCCGCCCAGGCCTCGGGGGCGACGCCGATGCGCTTCCACGGGTCGAGCGCGGCGACGGCGCCCGCGAGCGCCGGGATCGCCTCGGGCGTGAGCGGAACGAGATCGACGGGGCCGAGAGCATGGCGGCGGGGGGCGAAGGGCGTGTTCGTCACGGCGTCGCCCCGCGGATCGGCGCCGGCGCGGGCGGCGTCGCCGGGGCGGCGGCGGGTTTGGCCGGCGGGTGGAAGGGCAGGTGGTCGTAGCGGTCGGTGTCGCCGGGGCGGTTGTCGTAGCAGGTGGGCGTGACGACCGGGCGCCCCGAGGCGAGCAACTCGCCGACGGTGGCGAAGCGCAGGCCCTTGGCCTCGAGCGCGTCGATCAGCTTCGGCAGCGCCTCGGCGGTGTGCCAGCCGCGGCCGTTGGCATGGGCGAGTACGATCGAGCCGGGGCGGACGGTCGGCAGCGTGTTGGCGAGGATCGCCGCAGCACCCGTGCCGGGCGAGGGATCGCCGGTCGAGACGTCCCACTGGATCGCCGCCATGCCGGCGCCGTTGACCGCGGCCATCGCCCGGTCGTTGCAGGCGCCGAACGGGTAGCGCATGAGCTTCGAACGCGGCAGGCCGGCGACCTCGGCGAAGGTCGCCTCCGGTGCCAGCACCTCGCGGGCGAGGCGTTCGTCGTCGACGGTGCGCAGGTTGGCGTGGGTCCAGGTGTGGTTGGCGATCTCGAACAGCGGATCGCGGGCGAGTTCGCGGAAGCGCTCCGGGTGGGTCGCCGCCCAGTGGCCGCCGACGAAGAGCGTGGCGCGGACGCCGCGGCGGCGCAGCGTGTCGACGATGGCGCCGTCGTAGCCGGCGACCTCGTTCGCCGTCTCGCAGAGATCGAAGGTCAGCGCCACGCGGCGGTCGCCGGCGGGCAGTTCAACCCGGCGGATCGAGCCGGCGAGCGCGGGTGGCAGCGGCGTCGCGGCGGTGAGATGCGTCGTGTCGGGCACGGCGACATGGGCCTCGGGCACGCGCTTGCGGATCGCCTTCTCGGCCGGATCCCAGGGCTTGGGCGCGGCTGCGGGTGCCGTGGCGGCGGGCGGGGGCGCCTCCTCGGCCATGGCGGCGAGGCCGGCGAGGAGGAGGGCGGCGAGGGCGAGGGACGGGCGGGCGATCACGGACGGGCTCACGAAGCATGCGGCGCGGCGACGGCCGCGCGACGGGGAGGGGGCGACTCGGGGCTCAGGAAAACCGTCGCGACATTAACGAAACCTTTCCGGATCTGCGCGCATTGTCGCGATCATGAAGCGTATCTTGTATCCTGCGTTCGTCTTCGTGCTCGCCGCCGGCGTCGGCGGCTGTTCGCTGTTCGGCTCCTGGGGTGGGCCGCGGCGTGCCGCTTGGCGCAGCCAGGCGGAGAGCCAATGCCTTTCGTCCGGCGCGGTCGTGCCGTCCGAAACCGTGCGCCCGATGGACGAGGTCGACGGGCCGGGTGCCTGCGGCGCCGATCGCCCCTTCAAGGTCTCGACCATCGGCAAGGGTCCGAACAAGGTGGGCCTCAACGAAGCGACGGCGATGAACTGCCCGATGGTGGCGGCCGCCGACAACTGGTTCGAGCGCGTGGTCCAGCCGGCGGCGGAGGCCTTCTTCGGCCAGCCGGTGGTCGGCGTCGAGCACATGGGCACCTATTCCTGCCGCCGCATCGCCGGCAGCCGCTACATGTCCGAGCACGCCTACATGAACGCGCTCGACGTCTCCGGCTTCAAGCTGGCGGACGGACGCACCGTGCGGGTGAAGAGCGGCTGGCGTTCGGCCGACGCTTCGGAAGCGAACTTCCTGCGCCAGGTCGGCGGTTCGTCCTGCGACGACTTCACCACGGTGCTCGGCCCGGCCTCGGGCGCGGCGCATCAGGATCATCTCCACCTCGATCTCGCTCACCATTCGCAGGGCCGACACGTCTGCCGCGGCGGCGACGAGCCGGTGCCGGAGGGTGGCCGCCTGCTGTCGTTCTTCAAGGACGACTCGATCTTCCCCGAGGACAAGATCCGCACCGGATCGGTCCCCGGCGGCATCGGCGAAGGCGAGGACGAGCCGATGGGCGATCCCGAATATCCGCAGGGCGACTGAAAGACCGTCTTCCCGTCGTCGTTCGAACGCGGCAGGATCGCCTTCCGCGGCGCACGGCCGCGCGCGACGAGACCATCCGAGGAGACGAGCATGAGGCGGTTCACCACCGGGCGCGAGGCGGCGCTGGCGCTGAGGCCCGACGAGCCGGTCTACTGCTTCCGGCCGCGCGTGCTGACGCGGGACGTCAAGACCTTCCTCGAGGCCTTCCCCGGCAAGACCGCCTATGCGGTGAAGACCAACGGCGAGCCCTTCGTCGTCGAGACCGTGGCGCAGGCCGGCGTCTCGGCCTTCGACGTCGCCTCCCGCCACGAGTTCGAGACGGTGAAGGCGGCCGCGCCGCGGGCCGAGCAGCTCTACATGCATCCGGTCAAGGCGGTGTCGGACATCCGCCGCGCCTTCGAGAGTTTCGGCATCCGCACCACGGTGGTCGACCATCCCGACGAGTTCGAGAAGATCCGCCTCGTCGTCCAGGCGCTCGATCTCGATCCCGCCTCGATCGGCCTCTTCGTCCGGCTCGCCACCAAGGGGCATGCCGCCTACGAGCTCTCCAAGAAGTTCGGCGCCGCGCCCGGTGAGGCGGTGGAGCTGCTGCAGCGGGTCGATCGCGCCGGTTTCCGCGCCGGGATCTGCTTCCACGTCGGCTCGCAGGTCGAGGACATCGCCACCTACGACGCCGCCCTCGGCCTCGCCGCTCAGGTCCGGCGGCAGGCCGGCGTGACGCTGCACGGGCTCGACATCGGCGGCGGCTTCCCGGCTCCCTACGGCCGCGATCCGCGCGGACCCGACAAGTCGGTGCCGGACCCGGCGGCGCTCGTCGCCGACATCGGCCGCGACGTCGCCCGCCACGGTTTCGACGACGTCGAGCTGGTGGCCGAGCCGGGCCGGGTGATGGTTGCGAGGTCGCTCTCGGTGATCGTCCGGGTGCTGCTGCGCGACGGCAAGCGCATCCACATCAACGACGGCATCTGGGGGTCGCTCTCCGACAGCTGGACCGGCAAGATCACGCTTCCCGCCCGTCTCATCCCCGACCCGGCGCGCCGTCGCCGGTCGGGTGATCCGAAGCGGCTCGACGACTTCCGGGTCTGCGGCGTCACCTGCGATTCCGTCGACATCCTGTCGCGACCCTTCTGGCTGCCCTCGACCGTCGACACCGGCGACTTCATCGAGATCGGCCACATCGGCGCCTATTCGCTGTCGCTCCGGACGCGGTTCAACGGCTTCTACCCCGACACGTTCGTCGAGGTGGAACACGCCTTCGAGGACGATCCCGACGGGCTCGAGGGCTTTGCCACGGTCGAGACCTGGGGCGAACAGCCGCGCGAGGCGGTGGCGGGCGAGGGGGCCTGAGGCCTCGACGTCTTCCCGCTGTTCGGCTTCATGTTGAGGTGCCCGGCGCAGCCGGACCTCGAAATACGAAGCCGCGGACGGGCGGTGCCACTCGGCCCTTCGCGCTTCGAGGCTCGCTGACGCTCGCACCTCAGCATGAAGGACCTCTGCACGGAGCCTGATTGCGTCGGCCAACGTCTGCTTTCGTCGCAGGCGGAAGCCCGTCCCGGGCTCCTCGTCGCGGCGCATCGGTGCGTCGCGCGGCCTGCGGGTTCAGCCGGCGGCCGACTTCGGTTAAGTTGCCGGCGACGAAGAGGAGCGTTCCGGTGACGACGAAGGACAGAGGCGAGATCGGCGAAGTGATCGACGACGCGGTCGAGACGGCGGGTGCCGCCGGCTCGCGGCTGTGGTCGACGATCGGCCGCATCGCCGATTTCGTCGGCGATCTGACCGGTGTCGGGCCGTTCTTCGAGACCGTGTCGCGACGCTTTTCCGACTGGCTCGCCGGCAGCGGCGAGGTCGCCTTCACGGTCGCGCTGATCTCGCTCTCGGCCAAGATGGCGGCGGCCGACGGCGTCGTCACCGCCGACGAGGTGGAGACCTTTCGCCGCGTGATCGAAGTGCCGGAGGGCGAGGAGAAGAACGTCGAGCGCCTCTTCGATCTCGCCCGGCGCGACGTCGCCGGCTACGAGGCGCATGCGGCGCGGATCGCCAAGGTGTCGGGCAACGATCCGGTCTTCCTCGCCGACGTGCTGACCGGCCTCTTCCACATCGCGTCCGCCGACTCCTACATTCACGAGGCGGAGATGGCCTTCCTCGAGCGGGTCGGCGAGATCTTCGGCCTCGACGAGGCCGCCTTCGAGCGCATCGCGAGCGGCTTCGTGCGCCGGCGCGGGCCCGACCCCTATCGTCTGCTCGGGGTCTCGGCCGAGGCGAGCGATCAGGAGGTGAAGAAGGCGTGGCGGCAGGCGGTGGCGGAATGCCATCCCGATCGCCACTTCGCCCACGGCCTGCCGCGCGAGGCGATGGCGATCCTCAACGACCGGCTGGCGGCGATCAACGGCGCCTGGGAACGCATCCGCGTCGAGCGGGGGCTGGCATGAACGACGGTGGCATGAGCGACCCCGCCGCGCCCTTCGCGCCCGATTGCCGGCTTGCCGCCGCGGTGCGTCCCTCGCCCAACCACGGCGAGCGGCGCGGACGCTGGGCGGAGAGCGGGCCGGATCTGCTGCTGCTGCACTATACCGGCATGCCGGCGGGGCGCGGCATGGGGACGGCGGAACGGGCGATGCGTTGGCTCGAGAACCCGGCCGCCCAGGTCTCGGCCCATTACGTCGTCGCCGAGGACGGCGCGATCACCCAGATGGTGCCGGAGGTGCGGCGCGCCTGGCATGCGGGGAAGTCGTCGTGGGCCGGCGAGGACGACGTCAACTCCGCCTCGATCGGCATCGAGATCGCCCATCCCGGCCACTGGTGGGATCTCGCCGCCGCGCCGGACCGTGACCCGGCCTGCGATCCCGAGATCCATCCGGGCTACGCCGCCTTCGCCCCCCGCCAGATCGCGGCGGTGATCGCGCTTTCCCGCGACATCGTCGCTCGCCACGGCATTCCGGCCGGCCGCGTGCTCGCCCATTCCGACGTGGCGCCGGGGCGCAAGCGCGATCCGGGCGAGAAGTTCCCGTGGGACGCGCTCGCCGCCGCCGGCATCGGCATCGACGTGACGGGCACTCCCGAGGGGACGGTCGGGCGCGTCCTCTCTCTGGGCGAGCGGTCGCCGCCGGTCGCGGCGTTACAGACGATGCTCGCCTCCGTCGGCTACGGCATCGCCGTCACCGGCACCTTCGACGCGGCGACGGTCGACGTCGTCGAGGCCTTCCAGCGCCATTGGCGGCGCGAGAAGGTCGACGGCATGGCCGATCCCACCACACTCTTCCGGCTGCGCTACGTGATCGAGGCGCTCGGCCGGAACCGCATCGCATGAGAGGGCCGGCCCGGCACCCGACCCGCGCGGGCTTCCTCGCGCGCGGGCGACGACGTGCGGCGGTCGTCGCCTTCGGTCTCGTCGTGGTCGCGCAGCTGCCGGCCGCGGCCGACGAGGCGGGCGTCGAGGAGCGCATCGACGGGGCCTTCTCGAATTTCGACGGCGGACGTCCGGTGCCGCCGCAGCCGCCTCTGCCGCCGGCTGTGCCGCCGCGGCCGGTGAGCGAGCCCGAGGTCGCACCGCCGCCGCCGATCGAGCCGGTCCGGCCGGTGGTGCCCCTGCCCGAACTGCGCGAGACGCTGCCGCCGCTCGCCGTACCGCTGCCGGCGACGCCGCCGGGCGGCTTCGTGCCCCTGTCGCCGCGGTCGGATGGCTTCGTGCCCGTGCCGCCGCAGGGCGGCTTCGTTCCTCCGCCGCAGGGCGGCTTCGTTCCTCCGCCGCAGGGCGGTTTCGTGCCTCCGCAGGCACCGGGGGGCTTCGTGCCGCCGCCTCCGACGCCGGCGCCTGTCGCCGCCAAGCCGGTCAAGGTGCCGTGGCCGCGTCCGCGACCAGCGCCGCCGATTCCGCCCCTGTCGCCGGCCGACGCCGCCCGACCGTCGATCGTCGCGCCGAGCGAGATGCCGCCCGGCGTCGACGTCGAGGGCGAGATGCCCGAACCTGCGCCGGCGGGCGAGGCCGCACCGGGGCCGCGCGAGGCGAAGCCGCCGCACGGCGGTCTCGCCGGCGAGCCGCGCAAGGTGCCGAAGGAGGCGCTGCCCTACATGACGATCCTGCGGCGCGAGGCGACGGCGAACAAGGTTCCGCTCTGGCTGGCAGTCGGCGTCGGCTGGGTCGAGAGCAAGTACAACCCGAAGCTCCGCGGCACGCACGGGGTCGTCGGCATCATGCAGGTGATGCCCTCGACGGCGCGCCACATGGGGTTCACCGGCCCGAACGAGAAGCTGCTCGAGCCCGAGACCAACATCGTCTGGGGCCTCAAGGAGCTCGGCATGGCCCATGCCTCGGCCAAGGGCGACCCTTGCCTCGCCATCGCCAAGTACCAGGGCGGCGTCACGCGGACGACGGTGCCGAAATATTCCCGCGAATACTGCGCCCGGGCGAAGGCGGCGACGGGGATGGAGTGAGCGGGCGGGCGCCGTCCGCGCTCAGTCCTCCTCGCGGATGGCAAGGACGAAGCGGGCGAAGCCGTAGAGCCCGCCCCAGGCGGCGAGCGTCTCGATGAGGGCGGTGACGATCGTCTTCGTCGGCTGCTCCGCCAGGACGAGCACCATCGGCTCGCCCGACCGCCGGACGACATGGCCACCCGTCGTGACGATCTCGCGGACGATGCCGGTCGGCAGCCAGAAGGCGAAGGCGAGGACCATCGCGACGAAAGCCGTGCGGAGCGACGGGGTGAAGAGGGAGGCGCTCCCCGTCAGCCGTTTCTTGGCTTGCTTGATCCGACGGATCGCCGCGAAGCCCAGCCGGAGGATGCCGTAGGCCGCGGCGGCGAGCGGCAGGACCACGGCGGAGGTGAGCGCGAGGGCTTGCAGGCTCGGCATCGTCGGCTCGCGTGACAATCGGCGCCGTGCGACGCCGTTCGGGACGGCACCGATCATGGCGCGAGGGCAGCGACCGAGCAACCGAAACGACGAGCCGTGGTTACCTGCAACCGCGAGACTTTGCCGGCGAGGCTTGACCCCGTCGCCGCGATCGACCATTCCTCCTGCGCCAGTCGGCCGGGCGGCCGCTCCGGACGCCTTCCTTCTCCTCGCGGGTCGAGGGGAGCGAAGGCGTCCGGGGAGGAAAGTCCGGGCTCCACGGAAAGACGGTGCCGGTCAACAACCGGCGAGGGCGACCTCAGGGAAAGTGCCACAGAAAACAAACCGCCCGGATCGCGATCCGGGCAAGGGTGAAAAGGTGGGGTAAGAGCCCACCGCGGACCCGGCAACGGGGACGGCACGGCAAACCCCACCGGGAGCAAGACCGAATAGGGGCGACGTGGCATCCGCGAGGATGCCGGTCTTTTCCGGACCAGTCGCCCGGGTTGGTCGCGAGAGGCGTTCGGCGACGGACGTCCCAGAGGAATGGCCGCCACGCAGGGCGCAAGCCCGGCCATACAGAACCCGGCTTACAGGCCGACTGGCAATTTTCCCCCTTCGCTCCCGCGTCAGGGGACGTCTGCACAATTCGGTGGAGTCGGTTCGGCACCGTGCGCGATGCTTCGAGACGGCGTTCTTCGAACGCCTCCTCAGCATGAGGCGTTTGTATTTGCTCGGGAAATCTCTGGCGCCTCATCCTGAGGAGCGCCGCAGGCGCGTCTCGAAGGATCGCGCACGGACGTCGATCCGAACCTCTTCGGAAAGACGCGAAGGTCGCCTCAGGCGAGGCGGTCGAGCCGCGGCTCGCGCAGCGACCGCAGCACGGCGTCCCAGTAGCGGGTGTCGAAGTCGTTGCCGCGGGCGACCGCGAGCCGGTGCTTCACCAGCGCGCGGATCAGCCGCAGCGGCCGGAAGAAGGGCACCCCGTGCTTGGCGTAGACGTAACGCTTGGCGCGGTTCTCCTGGTAGACCTTGAACATGAAGCCGGCGATCCAGTCGCCCGACGACGACTTGCCCATCAGGTGGTCGACGACCGCGTCGTGGACGTAGAGGATCTTGGCCCCCGACCCGAGGATGCGGGCGGAGAGATCGTCGTCCTCGTAGAAGAGGAAGATCGTGTCGTCGAAGCCGCCGAATTCCTCGAAGTCGGTCCGGCGCATGGCGAGGGCCGCACCGTAGGCGAAGAAGATCTCGCGGTCTTCGGTCGGGACGGGGAAGCGGAAGAGATAGGGCCGGCGGATCAGCCGGGTGCGGCGGCGGAAGAACTGGCGGCCGTCGGGCTCGTGGAAGCGCGGGTTGAAGGCCTTGCAGTCGGGCCGGGCGGCGATCGCCGCTTCGAGCAGGTCGAGCGCCCCGTCGCGCAGGCGCGCGTCCGGGTTCAGGAACATCAGGTTGTCCATCGTCGCGACGGCGGCGCCGATGTTGCAGGCGCGGCCGAAGCCGAGGTTCTCGGCGTTGCGGACGACCCTGGCGCCGGCGGCCTCGGCGATCGCCGCGCCGTCGTCGGCGCTGGCGTTGTCGACGACGATGACCTCGTGACCGGCCGGCACCGAGGCGATCGCATCGGCCAGCACCTGGCCGGAGTTGTAGGCGACGAAGATGACGGAGAACATGTCGGTCGGCGTGTCCGGTCGCGGGCTCCGGGCCGGGCGGCGCCCGCCGGATCGCCGGCGGTTGTCGCCGATCGCCCGGCCCGATGCAAGGCGGGGCAAGGGCGTATGTCGCCTCACACGGTCTCCCAGCCGTCGCGCTCGGCGGCGCGGTAGATCGCGTCGATCATCCGCTGGTTGGCGCGCGAGGATTCCAGCGTGAAGACCGGCGAGGTGCCGCCGGTCGCGGCGTCGGCGAAGGCCTCGACCTCGCGGCGGTACTGGCGCGAATCCTGGAAGCGGAAGATGCGCGACGCACCGTGGTCGCGGGTCGAGAGTTCGATCTCCTCAGGCCCCCAGCGGTCGGCGTTGAAGGGCGAGCGCACCTCGATCATACCGTCGTCGCCGTGGAAGACCATCGACTGGCGCGCCGCCATCTGGGTGGCGACGTAGAAGCTCAGTTCGAAGTCGCCGAAGTCGGCGGTGACCGACGACCACACGTCGGTGCCGAAGTCGGGGTCGCGGGAAAGCCGTGCGCGGATGCGCCTGGGCTCGCAGCCGGTGGCGAAGCGGGTCGTCACCGTCGGATAGACGCCGATGTCGGGCAGCGCGCCGCCGCCGAGGTCGGGGCGGTTGCGCATGTTGTCGGGATCGCGATTGTAATAGGCGAAGGCGCCCTGGACCTGGCGCAGGCGGCCGATGGCCCCTCCGGCGATCAGGTCGCGCACCTTCGCCCAGACCGGCGAATAGGTGACCATGAAGGCCTCCGAGATCAGCACCCGGTGGGCGTCGCGCGCCGCGATCAGCGCGTCGATCTCGGCGGCGCCGAGCGCGATCGGCTTCTCGCACAGCACGTGCTTGCCGCTCGCCGCCGCCTTCAGCGTCCATTCGACGTGCTGCGACGTCGGCAGCGGAATGTAGACGCCGTCGATCTCGGGCGAGGCCAGCATCGCCTCGTAGGAGCCGAAGACGAGGGGGGCGCCGAAGCGGGCGGCCATGGCGCGGGCGCGGGCCTCGTCGCGGCTGGCGATGCCGGCGAGCACGCCGTTCTCGGCATCGAGGATGGCGGGCACGACCAGCTCGCGGCCGATCAGGGCGGTGGACAGAATTCCCCAACGAAACATGGCGGTGCCTCCTTCGTGGGCGGGATGAGACCATCGCCGGAGACCCGCGACAAGCCTCGATCTCGGCATGTCCGAAACCGCGGATCGTCAACGATTTCTTCATCGTAAACGCCCGATTAACCGGCGCGGTGTCCAATGGCGGGAAGTGTCGGAACGGGTCGGCGTTCCGATGATGGCGCAACCGGACCGCGAGAGTGGTCGGGCCTGGATGATCGTCCGATGTCGCTCGCCGTTCCTCTTCGCGCCCTTTCGCCGGTTCGCCCCGACGGAAGCGTCGCCGGGCCGGTGGGCGGGTGCGGGCGGAGAAACGAGACGTCGCGGGGTGCGGAGCGCGCGCCCGGTCGAACGGAGGTCGTGCGATGAGCGAGGCGAGCGGGGCGGAGGTTGCCCGGCCGCATCTGCCGGTGATGCTCGCGGAGGTCATGGCGCGTCTGGCGCCGACCGCCGGCGAGACCCATGTCGACGGCACCTTCGGCGCCGGCGGCTACACCCGTGCGATCCTCGAGACGGGCGCCTCCGTGGTGGCGATCGACCGCGATCCGACGGCGATCGAGGCGGGGCAGGCGCTGGTGGCCGCCTCGGGCGGACGGCTCCGGCTGGTGCCCGGCGTCTTCGGCGAACTCGACGAACACGTCGCCGCCCTCGGGCTCGCGGCGGTCGACGGCGTGGTGCTCGACATCGGCGTGTCGTCGATGCAGCTCGACCGGGCCGAACGCGGTTTCTCCTTCCGTTTCGACGGGCCGCTCGACATGCGCATGGCCTGCGACGGGCTTTCGGCCGCCGACATCGTCAACGGTGCCGATCAGGCGACGCTGCATCGCATCTTCTGGGCCTACGGCGAGGAGAAGCGGGCGGCGCAGGTCGGCCGCGCCATCATCGAGGCGCGCAAGACCGCGCCCTTCGAGACGACGAAGCAACTGGTCAAGGTGGTGGAGAGCGTCATCCGCTCGAAGCCCGGCGACATCCATCCGGCGACCCGCGTCTTCCAGGCGCTGCGCATCGCCGTCAACGACGAGCTCGGCGAACTGGTCCGCGCGCTCGCCGCCGCCGAACGGGCGCTGCGCCCCGGCGGGCGGCTGGTCGTGGTGACCTTCCATTCGCTCGAGGACCGCATCGTCAAGCGTTTCTTCGCCGACCGCAGCCGCACGGAGGCGGGCGGATCGCGCCATGCGCCGCGCGACCGGGTCGAGCCGGCCACCTTCACGCTCCCCGCCCGCGGTGCCGACGAGGCCGGCGCGGCGGAGATCGCACTCAATCCGCGCGCCCGGTCGGCCAAGCTCCGGGCGGGCGTGCGTACCGGCGCGGATCCGCGCCCGATCGACGCGGCGGCACTGGGTCTGCCCGAGGTCGTTCTTTCCGGGAAGGGGGGTCGGCGATGACCCGCATGATCAACTTCGTCCTCATCGCGCTCATGCTGCTCGGCGCGGGCGTCGTCTACGACTTCAAGTACGAGGCGGAACGCGCGGCGGCGAAGGTCGCCAAGATCAACCGCAAGATCGACGCCGAGCGCGACGCCATCGCCACGCTGAAGGCCGAGTGGAGCCTGCTCAACCAGCCCAAGCGCCTGCAGGAGCTGGCCGAGCGCCATCGCGGCTTCCTCGAGCTCGATCCGCTCGATCCGACCCAGATCGGCGCGATCGACGACATCCCGTTCAAGCCGGCGGTGCCGGCGACGCCCACGACGCCGGACAAGCCGATGACGAACGGCACCGCCTCCGCTTCGGGCGTCGTCTCGGTGCCGACGCCGGTCGTCGCCGCGCCGATGCCGCGGCCGATCACCAAGGCCTCGGTCAAGCTCGCCCAGCCGGAGAAGGCGGTCGATCACACCGGGTCGATCGGCAAGTTCCTCGATCGTCTGCCGCAGACGGCAGGCAAGCCGCCGGTGCCGACCACGACGGGGTCGATCCCCAAGCCCGGTCCCGGTGCCCAGCCGATGATGCTCGCCCCGCCGCCGCCCGCCGCCCGGCCGGTGCAGAAGCCCCTCGAACCGACCAAGGTGCCCCGGTGAGCGACGACATCCGCCTTCCCGAGTCCGACATCGTCGATCATGCCGCCGCCCTCGCCGCGATGCCCGCGGCGGAGGAGGCGGTGCCGGCTTCGAAGCCCGACGCGGCGGCCGATCCGGCGGCGAGCGAGAACCCGACGCTGCGCCAGACGAAGGCCTCGCGCAAACGCATCGTGCTCGCCGGTCTCGGCTTCGCCGCCGTCTACGTGGCGGTGGGCCTGCGGCTCTTCTCGCTCGGCTCGGCGGCGGAGGAGCACACGGAAGCACTGGCGTCGGGCCGCAACCAGGTCTCGACGGCGCGTCCCGACATCCTCGATCGCAACGGCGAGGTGCTGGCGACCGACGTCAAGTCGTCGTCGCTCTATGCCGAGCCCAAGCGCATTCTCGACGTCGACGAGGCGATGGAGGCGCTCGGCTCGGTCATCCCGGACATGCGCAACGACGAGGCGGTGCGGCGCAAGCTCGCCTCCAAGGCCGGCTTCGTCTGGCTGCGCCGCGAACTGACCTCGGAGCAGAAGCGGAAGATCTTCCGCCTCGGTCTGCCGGGCATCGGCTTCATGGAGGAGAACCGCCGCTTCTATCCGGGTGGGGCGCTCGCCGGTCACGTCGTCGGCACGGTCGACGTCGACAATCGCGGCATCCTCGGCATGGAACGGGCGATCGACCGCGACATGGGGCTCGACGCGCTGCACGCGGCGGGCTTCGCCGGCGAGCGCGAGTTGAAGCCGAAGCGTCTGTCGCTCGACATCCGCGTCCAGCACGTGGTGCGCGACGAGATGGTGTCGGCGATCCAGCGCTTCCATGCGGTCGCCGGCGTCGGCATCGTGCTCGATGCCCGCACCATGGAAGTGCTCGCCATGGTGTCGCTGCCCGACTTCGACCCGAACAAGCGCGAGGAGGCCTTCCTCAAGGACCATCTCAATCGCGCCACGCTCGGCGTCTACGAGATGGGTTCGGTGTTCAAGGTGTTCAATTCGGCCTTCACGCTGGATTCCGGCAAGGTCACGCTGAACGACGTCTACGACACCACGCCGATGCAGTTCGGCTCGCAGCGGATCGGCGAATTCCATTCCAAGGGGCGGGCGCTGACGGTGCCGGAGATCTTCCTCTATTCGTCGAACAACGGTTCGGCCCGAATGGCGCTGAAGGTCGGCTCCGAGGCGCAGCGCGCCTTCTTCGAGAAGATCGGTCTGCATCGCCGGCTCGACACCGAGCTGCCCGACGTCGCCACGCCGCTCTTCCCCAAGCGCCTCTCCGACGTCTCCACCGCCACCATGTCCTTCGGTCACGGCATCTCGGTCACGCCGATGCACACGGCGACGGCGGGTGCGGCGGTGATCAACGGCGGCTGGTTCGCCGACCCGACCTTCTATCCGCGCACCATCGAGGAGACGCGCTTCAAGGCGACGCAGGTCATCAAGCCCGAGACCTCGGACAAGATGCGCTACCTCTTCCTCCTCAACGCCACCTCGGGTTCGGGCGGCTCGGGTTCGCGCGCCGCCGTCCCCGGTTACCGCGTCGGCGGCAAGACCGGCACGGCGGAAAAGATCGACCACGGAAAATACTCGGGGAACAAGCGGTTCAATTCGTTCCTGGCGGCTTTCCCGATGGACGATCCGCAGTATCTGGTTCTCACCGTCCTCGACGAGCCCAAGGCGGAAGCCGGCGGCGAGGGCCCGGCGACGGCCGGCCTCAACGCGGGTGCCGCCGCCGGCGACATCATCCGTCGCATCGCGCCGCTGCTGGGCGTGATGCCGAAATACGACGTGCCCAAGGGCAGCGTCGCCTCCAACTGACGCCGTCTCGGCGGCACGACAGGGACCAGGCCCCATGCGTCTCGGCGAACTGATCCGCGGTACGATCGAAGCGAACCTCTCCGTCGATCCGGAGGTCTCTGGCATCACCGCCGACAGCCGCAAGGTCGAGCCGGGCTTCGTCTTCGCCGCCCTCGCCGGCACCAAGGCCGACGGCGCGCGCTACGCCGCCCAGGCGGTCGAAAAGGGTGCGGTCGCTGTGGTGGCGGGCGAGGGGGCCGACGTCGGCGCGCTCGCCGTGCCGGTCCTGCGCGTCACCGAGCCGCGTCGGGCGCTGGCGCTGCTCGCCGCGCGCGTCCACGGGGCCCAGCCCGGCACGATCGTCGCCGTCACCGGCACCTCGGGCAAGACCTCGGTCGCCGCCTTCACCCGCCAGATCTGGGCGCATCTGGGATGCCCCGCCGCCTCGATCGGCACGATCGGCATCGTCGCGCCGGACGGCGCCACCTACGGCTCGCTGACGACGCCCGATCCGGTCGATCTCGCCCGCGATCTGGCCCATCTCGCGGCGACCGGCGTCACCCACGTGGCGCTCGAGGCGTCCTCGCACGGGCTCGACCAGCACCGGCTCGACGGCGTCTCGGTCGCGGCCGGCGCCTTCACCAACCTGTCGCGCGACCACCTCGACTATCACCCGTCGGTCGCCGCCTATTTCGATGCCAAGATGGCGCTGTTCGAACGTCTCCTGCCGAAGGGCGCGCCGGCGGTGATCGACGTCGACAGCGACGAGGGGCTGAAGGCGGCCGAACGGGCGAAGGCGGCGGGCTGCCGCGTCTTCACCGTCGGTCGGGCGGGCGAGGGGCTCCGCCTCGCGGACGTCGCGACGCAGGCCGGTCTCCAGCGATTGACGATCGAAGCGGAAGGCGCGACCCACACGGTCGACCTGCCGTTGCTCGGCACGTTCCAGGTCTCCAACGCACTGGTCGCCGCCGGGCTCGCCATCGTCACGGGTACGCCCGTCGCGGACGCGCTCGGTGCGCTCGCCCATCTCGCCGGTGCGCCGGGCCGTCTCGACCGGGTCGGGGCGACGCCTGAAGGTGCGCCGGTCTTCGTCGACTATGCCCACAAGCCGGGCGCGCTCGAGAAGGTGCTGGAAGCGGTCCGGCCCTATGCGACGGGCCGCCTCTTCGTGGTGGTCGGCTGCGGCGGCGACCGTGATCCGGGCAAGCGCCCGATGATGGGCGAGATCGCCGTCCGCATGGCCGACGTCGCCATCGTCACCGACGACAATCCGCGCTCCGAGGATCCCGCCGAGATCCGTCGCCAGATCATGGCCGCCGCCCCCGGCGCGATCGAGATCGGCGACCGCGGCGCGGCGATCGCGCAGGCCGTGTCGATGCTCCGGGCGGGGGATCTTCTGGTCGTCGCCGGCAAAGGCCACGAAACGGGCCAGATCGTCGGCAAGACCGTGCTGCCGTTCTCCGACCATGATTCCGTCCGCGCCGCCCTGGAGGCCCTCGTTCGATGACCGCGCCGCTCTGGACCCTCGCAGACTTCGCCGCCGGTTGCGGCGGCCGCATCGTCGGCCGGCCGGTCGAGCGGATCGAGGGGATTTCGATCGACAGCCGCACCATCGGCGCCGGCGACGCCTTCTTCGCCATCAAGGGCGATGCCCGCGACGGCCACGACTTCGTCGAGGGGGCACTGAGATACGACGCCGCCGTCTGCGTCGTCGCCGAGGATCGGCTGGCGAGCCTGCCGGCGAACGGGCGCTACGTCGTGGTCGCCGACGTGATGGCCGCGCTGATCTCGCTCGGTCTCGCCGCACGGGCGCGGTCGAAGGCGCGGATCGCCGCCGTCACCGGGTCGGTCGGCAAGACCTCCACGAAGGAGGCGCTGCGCCACGTCCTGTCGGAACAGGGCAAGACGCATGCGTCGGTCGCCTCCTACAACAATCACTGGGGCGTGCCGCTGACGCTCGCCCGCATGCCGGCCGACGCGCGGTTCGCGATCTTCGAGATCGGCATGTCGGCGCCGGGCGAGATCACGCCGCTCACCGCGATGGTGCGTCCGCACGTGGCGGTCGTCACGACGGTGGCGCCGGTCCATCTCGCCCAGTTCCGCGACGTCGACGAGATCGCCGAGGCCAAGGCCGAGATCTTCTCCGGCCTCCTTCCCGACGGTGCGGGGGTGATCGACGCCGACATTCCGCAGACCGGTCGTCTCGCCGAGGTCGCGCTCGAGGCCGGCGCCCGCATCGTCCGCTTCGGCGAGGCGGAGGGCGCGGAGGCGCGTCTCGTCTCGGTGATCCTCGAGGCGGACGGCTCGTCGGTCGTCGCCGACGTGCTCGGCCACTCGGTCGGCTACCGGATCGGTGCGCCGGGGCGGCACGTCGTCAAGAATTCGCTCGCCGTGCTGGCGACGGTGGAACTCCTCGGCGCCGACCTGTCGAAGGCCGCCGCCGCGCTCGCCACCGCGACGCCGCCCAAGGGCCGCGGCCAGCGCACCGCGCTCGGGCTCGCGGACGGCGAGGCGACGCTCCTCGACGAGAGCTACAACGCCAATCCGGCCTCGATGCGCGCGGCGATCGCGCTGCTCGGCCAGACCCCGGTCGGTCCCGGCGGCCGCCGGATCGCGGCGATCGGCGACATGCTGGAACTGGGGCCCAAGGGCGAGGCGTTGCACGTCGAACTCGCGCCCGTGCTCGAAGCCGCCGGCGTCGATCTCGTCTTCTGCGCCGGACCACTGTCGCAGGCGCTGTTCGAAGCTCTTCCGGCGCGGATGCGCGGGGCGGCGGCTGCGGTGTCGAAGGACATCGAGGCGGCGCTCGGCGATGCGTTGCGGCCCGGCGACGCGGTCATGATCAAGGGGTCGAACGGCAGCCGCATGGGGCCGCTGGTCGAGGCACTCTCCACGCGCTTTCCGGCGGCCCGCGCCGGCGGCGAGCAGAACTGACGGGGACGACGTTCGATGCTCTACATCCTGGGAGAACTCTCGGACAGGTTCATCCTCTTCAACCTGTTCCGCTACCAGAGCTTTCGCACCGGCGGCGCGATCCTGACGGCGCTCCTCTTCGTCTTCCTGTTCGGGCCGGCGATCATCGCCACGCTCAAGGTGAAGCAGGGCAAGGGCCAGCCGATCCGTGAGGACGGCCCGGCCTCGCACCTGCTGACCAAGAAGGGCACGCCCACCATGGGCGGGCTGATGATCCTCTCGGGTCTCGTCGTCTCGACGCTGCTGTGGGCCAACCTCTCCAACGTCTACGTGCTGGCGGTGACCGCGGTGACGCTGGGCTTCGGCGCCATCGGCTTCTGGGACGACTATCTCAAGGTCACCAAGCAGAGCCACAAGGGCTTCTCGGGCAAGCAGCGTCTGGCGCTCGAGTTCGTCATCGCCGGCATCGCGGTGATCGTGATGGTGTGGTGGAGCCGGTCGTCTCACGCGACCGCCATCGCCTTCCCCTTCTTCAAGGACCTGTTCCTCGATCTCGGCTGGTTCTTCGTGGTGTTCGGCGCGGTCGTCATCGTCGGCGCCGGCAATTCGGTGAACCTCACCGACGGTCTCGACGGTCTGGCCATCGTGCCGGTGATGATCGCGGCGGCGACCTTCGCGGCGATCGCCTATCTCACCGGCCGCGTCGACTATTCGGCCTATCTCGGCATCAACCACATCCAGGGCGCCGGCGAGTTGGCGATCGTGCTGGGGGCGGTGGTCGGGGCCGGTCTCGGCTTCCTGTGGTTCAACGCCCCGCCGGCGGCGATCTTCATGGGCGACACCGGATCGCTGGCGCTCGGCGGCCTGCTCGGCTCGGTCGCGGTGGCCGTCAAGCACGAGATCGTGCTCGGCATCGTCGGCGGCCTCTTCGTGCTCGAGGCGCTCTCGGTCATCATCCAGGTGACGAGCTTCAAGCTCACCGGCAAGCGCGTCTTCCGGATGGCACCGATCCACCATCACTTCGAACAGCTGGGCTGGAAAGAGCCGCAGGTGGTGATCCGCTTCTGGATCATCTCGGTCGTGCTGGCGCTGATCGGTCTGGCGACGCTGAAGCTGAGGTGAGTGCGATGATCGCGGTGGAAAGCCTTCGCGGCCACACGGTCGCGCTGTTCGGGCTCGGCGGGTCGGGTCTGGTCACGGCCGAGGCGCTGGTCGCCGGCGGCGCCCGCGTCGTCGCCTGGGACGATGCCGAGGCGAGCCGGACCAAGGCGGCGGCGCTTCCCGGCGTCGAGGTCGCCTCGCTCGCCGAGATCGACTGGCGCGCCGTCTCGGCACTGATCCTCGCCCCCGGCGTGCCGCTGACCCATCCCGAACCGCACTGGACGGTGAAGGCGGCGAAGGCGGCGCACGTGCCGGTGATCGGCGACGTCGAGCTCTTCGCCCGCGAACGCCGCTTCCGCATGCCGTCGGCCCCCTTCGTGGCGATCACCGGCACCAACGGCAAGTCGACCACCACGGCGCTGATCGACCACATCCTGCTGAGCGCGGGGCGCGACGGCCAGATGGGCGGCAACATCGGCCGCGCCGTGCTGTCGCTCGATCCGCTCGCGCCGACGCGGACCTACGTGGTCGAATGTTCGTCGTTCCAGATCGACCTCGCCCCGTCGATCGATCCGAGCGTCGGCATCCTGACCAATCTCTCCGAGGACCACATCGACCGCCACGGCACGATGGAGGCCTATGCCGCCATCAAGGAACGGATGGTCGAGGCGGCGCAGACCGCGATCGTCGGCGTCGACGATGCGATGAGCGCCGCAATCGCCGATCTGATCGCGTCGGAGGGGCACAAGGTCGTTCGCATTTCGGCCGCCCACCGGCTGAACGACGGCGTCTTCGCCGACGGCGGCACGATCTTCGTCGCGGTCGACGGCGAGGCCGAAGCCTTCGCAGAGCTCTCGGGCATCGGCTCCCTTCGCGGCCGTCACAATGCGCAGAACGCCTGTGCGGCGGTCGCCGCCTGCCGGGCATTGGGGTTGACGCGCGAGGCGATCGTCGCCGGTCTCGCGTCGTTCCCCGGCCTCGCGCACCGCATGGAGCAGGTCGGGCACATCGGCCGCGTGCTCTTCGTCAACGACAGCAAGGCGACCAACGCGGATTCGACCGCGCAGGCGCTGGCGAGCTTCGACCGCGTCTATTGGATCGCCGGCGGCAAGCCGAAGTCGGGCGGCATCTCGACCCTTGGCGACTTCTTCCCCAAAGTCGCCAAGGCCTATCTGGTCGGTGTCGCGACGGACGAGTTCGCCGCGACGCTCGACGGCCGCGTGCCCTACGAGCGTTCAGGCACGATCGACGCCGCGTTGCTTTCCGCCGCGCGCGACGCCGCGGCCGACGGCGCGGCCGAGCCGGTGGTGCTCCTGTCGCCGGCCTGCGCCTCCTACGACCAGTTCAAGAACTTCGAGGTGCGCGGCGACCACTTCCGCGACCTCGTTCGGGCGCTGCCCGGCCTCGTGCCGCCGGGAGGGGGAGGCGCATGAACCGGACCGATCGTTCGATCTTCGCCGAGTGGTGGTGGACCGTCGACCGTACGCTGATCGCGGCGGCGCTGGCCCTGCTGGCGGGAGGGCTGGTGCTCTCCTTCGCGGCCTCCCCGGCGGTGGCCGAACGGATCGGTGCCTCCGACAGCTTCTATTTCATCAAGCGCCACGCGGTGTTCTTCGTGCTGGCGCTGCCGATCCTGTTCGGCGTGTCGCTGGCGAGCCCGCGAGACGTCCGGCGCATGGGGCTCCTCGTCTTCGTCGGGTCGCTGGTGCTGCTCGTCGCCGTGCTGGTCTTCGGCCAGGAGGTGAAGGGCGCGCGGCGCTGGATCACCGTGCTCGGCTTCTCGATCCAGCCGTCGGAATTCGTCAAACCGGCCTTCATCATCGTCACGGCCTGGCTCTTCGCCTCGCGCGAGAAGAAGCCGGACATGCCGGCGACGATCTTCGCCGTCGGTCTCTTCATGCTGGTCGACGGTCTCCTCATCGCCCAGCCCGACATCGGTCAGACGCTGCTGACCTCGGCGGCCTGGGGTGCGGTGTTCTTCGTCGCCGGCATGTCGATGTGGTGGATCCTCGGCTTCGGCGGCGTCGGCGTCTTCGGCGTGTGGGCGGCCTACACCTTCGTTCCCCACGTCCATGCCCGCATCAACCGCTTCCTCGACAAGGCCAACGGCGCCGGCGGCAAGAAGCTGATGACCGCCGACGGCTATCAGGCGCAGCAGGCGCACGACAGTTTCCTCAACGGCGGCTGGTTCGGCCGCGGCCCGGGCGAGGGCACGGTCAAGCGCATGCTGCCCGACGCCCACACCGACTACGTCTTCGCGGTGGTCGGCGAGGAGTTCGGCCTGATCGCCTGCGCGGTGATCGTCGGCATCTTCGCCTGGATCGTCTTCCGCGGCCTCGGCCACGCGGCGCGCGAGGAGGACGGCTTCATCCGTTACGCCGTCGTCGGCCTCGTGGTGCTGATCGGCGTGCAGTCGGGCATCAACATGGCGGTGAACCTGCAGCTGATGCCGGCCAAGGGCATGACGCTGCCCTTCATTTCCTACGGCGGTTCGTCGCTGATGGCGGTGGCCTTCGAGATGGGGGCGCTGATCGCGCTGACCCGCCGGAGGCCGCAGACGACGCGCTTCGCACCGCCCGTCCACATCGAGCGGCACGACGCGAGCGCGACCGACGCCTCGTGAGCCGCCGGCGATCCGGAGAAGACCCCATGGGCGACACCATCCTGCTCGCGGCCGGCGGAACCGGCGGCCACCTCTTCCCCGCCGAGGCGCTCGCCGCCGAACTCGGCCGCCGCGGCCACGTCGTCGAACTGGCGACGGACGAACGTGCCGACAGATACGGCCGCGCCTTCCCGGCCCGCGCCGTCAACATCGTCTCCTCGGCGACCTTCAAGGGCCGCGATCCGGCGTCGCTCGCCAAGACGGCGTTCCGGCTGGCGCGCGGCATCGTCCAGGCCTGGGGGCTGATGGGGCGCATCCGGCCGAAGGTGGTGGTCGGCTTCGGCGGCTACCCGACCTTCCCGCCGATGATCGCGGCGCAGATGCGCGGCATCCCGACCGTGCTGCACGAGCAGAACGCGGTGATGGGCCGCGCCAACCGCGCGCTCGCCGATCGGGTGACGCGGATCGCCCTGTCGTTTCCCTCCGTGAGCCTGATCGGCGACTTCGCGAAGAAGGCGGTCGAGACCGGCAATCCGGTGCGCGACATGGTGATCTCGGCGGCGCGCGTGCCCTACGACGCGCCGACCACCGAGAGCACCTTCCGCCTGCTGGTCTTCGGCGGCAGCCAGGGCGCGCGTTTCTTCTCCGAGGCGGTGCCGCCGGCGATCGCGGCGATGGCGCCGGAACTCCGGGCGCGGCTCTCGATCGTGCAGCAGGCACGGCCCGAGGATCTCGACGCCGTGCGCGCGACCTATGCCCGGCTCGGCGTCGCGGCCGAGGTCGAGCCCTTCTTCATCGACCTGCCGGCGCGGATCGCCGCGTCGCATCTGGTGATCTGCCGGTCGGGCGCCTCGAGCGTCACGGAACTGGCGGTGATCGGCCGTCCGTCGATCCTGGTGCCGCTGCCCGGCGCGCTCGACCAGGATCAGGCCGCCAATGCCGCGCATCTCGCGAAGGCCGGCGGCGCCTGGACGATCCGTCAGGACGAGCTGTCGCCCGAGCGGCTCGCCGAGGAGATCGCCAAGGCGATGACCTGTCCCGAGCAGCTCGCCGAGGCGGCGGAAGCGGCGCGCGTCGCGGGCAAGCCGGACGCGGTGGTGCGGTTGGCGGATCTCGTCGAA
Organism: Pinisolibacter sp. DMC19; assembly: GCF_056313985.1. Taxonomy (NCBI): domain Bacteria; kingdom Pseudomonadati; phylum Pseudomonadota; class Alphaproteobacteria; order Hyphomicrobiales; family Ancalomicrobiaceae; genus Pinisolibacter; species Pinisolibacter sp. DMC19. Next base: position 51,456 of record NZ_JBQUZF010000011.1, read on the forward strand.
GAGGTCGCGGCGCGGCGGCGGTGAGGGTGGGTCGTGCGCCGTGCGCCGACCTGCCGGTCACACGGTTGCAACCGTTCGACATTCCGGGAAAAGCTGGTTAGACACGTGCGAATCACCGTCGCCGCGCGCGCGGGAACGCAGCCATCCGAAGGAACACCCCCATGAAGATGCCCTCCACCATCGGTCCCGTTCACTTCGTGGGGATCGGCGGCATCGGCATGAGCGGCATCGCCGAGGTGCTGCACACGCTCGGCTTCAAGGTCCAGGGCTCGGACGCCGCCGACAACGCCAACGTCCAGCGCCTGCGCGAGAAGGGCATCGCCGTCTTCGTCGGCCAGAAGGCCGAGAACCTCGGCGAGGCCCGCGTGGTCGTCGTCTCCTCCGCCATCAAGGCCGACAATCCGGAACTGATGGAGGCGCGCGCCCGCTTCCTCCCCGTGGTGCGCCGCGCCGAGATGCTGGCCGAGCTGATGCGCTTCAAGTCGGCGATCGCCGTCGGCGGCACCCACGGCAAGACCACGACCACCTCGATGGTCGCCGCCCTGCTCGATGCCGGCGGGCTCGATCCGACCGTCATCAACGGCGGCATCATCAACGCCTACGGCACCAACGCCCGTCTCGGCGGCGGCCAGTGGATGGTCGTCGAGAGCGACGAGAGCGACGGTTCCTTCGTCAAGCTGCCGGCCGACATCGCGGTCGTCACCAACATCGATCCCGAGCACCTCGACCACTACGTCACCTTCGACAAGGTCAAGGACGCCTTCCGCCACTTCGTCGAGAACGTGCCCTTCTACGGCTTCGCCGTGATGTGTCTCGATCACCCGGACGTGCAGGCGCTGATCGGCAAGATCGAGGATCGCCGCATCGTCACCTACGGCACCAACCCGCAGGCCGACGTGCGCTACGAGCAGATCTCGGCGGCGGGCCAGCAGTCGCGTTTCCGCGTGACCATCCGCGACCGCATCGCCGGCACCGAACGGGTGATCGACGATCTCGTCGTCAACATGCCGGGCATCCACAACGTCTCCAACGCCACGGCGGCGGTGGCGGTGGCCGATCAGCTCGGCATCGCGGCGGAAGCGATCCGCAAGGGCCTCGCCGACTTCACCGGGGTCAAGCGGCGCTTCACCCCGACCGGCACCTGGAACGGTGTCTCGGTCTTCGACGACTACGGCCACCACCCGGTCGAGATCATGGCGGTGCTCAAGGCGGCGCGCGCCGCCGTCACCGGCGAGGGCAAGGGCGGTCGTGTCTTCGCGGTGGTGCAGCCGCATCGCTATTCGCGCCTCGCCTCGCTGTTCGAGGAGTTCTGCCAGGCCTTCAACGACGCCGACAGCGTGCTCGTCGCCGACGTCTATGCCGCCGGCGAGCAGCCGATCCCCGGCGCCTCGCGCGACGCGCTGGTGGGCGGCCTGCGCGGTCGCGGCCATCGCAACGTCGTGCCGCTCGAAGGGTCGGAGCAGATCGCCCAGATCGTCCGGGCGCAGGCCAAGGACGGCGACTACGTCGTCTTCCTCGGCGCCGGCAACATCACACAGTGGGCCTACGCGCTGCCCAAGCAGCTCGCCGAAGGCTGAGCCGCATTCTCCAGGACCGAAGTCAGCCATGTCGACCGATCTTCTCGCCCGTCTCGAAACCAGCGACATCCGCGGTGCGCTCCTTCCGGGCTTCGCGCTCGGCGACACGTCGTGGTTCCGGGTCGGCGGCGCGGCGGAACTCTACTTCCAGCCGGCCGACGCCGAGGATCTCTCGACCTTCCTGAAGCGGCTGCCGGCCGAGGTGCCGATCACGATCGTCGGCCTCGGGTCGAACCTGCTGATCCGCGAGGGCGGCGTCGACGGCGTCGTCATCCGCCTCTCGCAGAAGGGCTTCGGCGGGGTGAAGCCGGTCTCCGACACCCGGCTCGAGGTCGGGGCGGCGATCGCCGACAAGCAGGTGGCGCGGGTGGCGCTCGACGTCGGGCTCGACGGCTTCGCCTTCTACTTCGGCATTCCCGGCGGCATCGGCGGGGCGCTGCGGATGAACGCCGGGGCGAACGGCGGCGAGACCCGCGCCCGCGTCGTCACCGTCACCGCGATGAACCGTGCCGGCGAGATCCTGACGCTCTCGAACGACGACATGGGCTATTCCTATCGCCACTCGTCGGTGTCCGACGACCTGATCTTCCTGTCGACGATCATGGAAGGCACGCCCGGCGACAAGGACGCGATCAAGGCGCAGATGGACGCCGTCACCGAGCATCGCGAGACGGTGCAGCCGATCCGCTCCAAGACCGGCGGCTCGACCTTCAAGAACCCGCCGGGCCATTCCGCCTGGAAGCTGGTCGACGACGCCGGCTGCCGCGGGCTGGTGGTCGGCGGGGCGCATGTCTCGCAGATGCACTGCAACTTCCTGATCAACGAGGGCGACGCGACCGCCTACGACATCGAGCTGCTCGGCGAGACGGTTCGGTCGCGGGTGTTGCAGACCTCGGGCGTTCGTCTGGAATGGGAGATCAAGCGTCTCGGCCGATTCGCCGAGGGTCGCGAAGTGGTACCCTTCCTCGGCCTGTGAGGCCGACCACGACGGAGCATTGACCGGGCCCGCATCTGGCCCCGGTGCGTGACGGCGGATCGGCGTGGTGCCGATCGCCGAGTCTTCTTCCGCGACGGCTCCCGCCGTCGCGCGGCGCGTGCGTCTCGCGCGCCCGAGTTCCGAGTGGCACCCCCGCGTTTCGTCGGTGCCGATTTCCAGTGGCGTAGAGCGTCTCGCGTTCCGGGAGCCTTCCCGGGCGACGGGACGAATCCGATTCGCGGCCCCCGCGAATCGCCGATCGAGGACAAGTCGAATGTCGAAACATGTCGCGGTGTTGATGGGCGGGTGGGACAGCGAGCGCCAGGTGAGCCTGTGGTCGGGCGAGGCCTGCGCCGGCGCCCTCGAGCGATCGGGCCACAGGGTGACCCGCCTCGACGTCGGCAAGGACGTCTACGCCCGTCTGGAGGCGCTTGCGCCCGATGCCGCCTTCAACGCGCTGCACGGCCCCTGGGGCGAGGGCGGGGCGATCCAGGGCATGCTGGAGACGCTGCGCATCCCCTACACCCACTCGGGCATCCTCGCCTCGGCGCTGGCGATGAACAAGGCCAAGGCGAAGATGGTCTTCGCCCAGGCCGGCATCCCGACGGCGACCGGAATCGTCACCAGTCGCTTCGAGGCGGCGCGCGAACACCCGATGGCGCCGCCCTACGTGGTGAAGCCGGTGGCGGAGGGTTCGTCCTTCGGCGTGATCATCGTGACGGCCGACCGGACCCACCCGCCGCAGGAGCTGATGCGCGACGACTGGCCCTACGGCGACACGGTTCTGGTGGAAAAATTCGTCGCCGGACGCGAGCTCACCTGCGCCGTCATGGGGGCTCCGGGAGAGGAGCGGGCGCTCGGAATCATCGAGATCCTGCCGGAGGGGCAGGTGTTCTACGACTTCGATGCCAAGTACCGGAAAGGGGGGTCTCGTCACGTCCTTCCGGCGCAAATTTTACCGAATATTTACCAAGAGGTCCAAATGCTGGCGGTCGAGGCTCATCGGGCTCTCGGCTGTCGCGGCGTCTCGCGGGCCGACTTCCGATTGGACGACGGCGGTACCGGGGAACTGGTCTGCCTCGAAGTGAACACGCAGCCGGGGATGACGTCGACGTCGCTCGCCCCGGAAATGGCGGCGCATTCGGGCATTTCGTTCGAAGCGCTGGTGACTTGGCTGGTGGAGGACGCGAGTTGCGATCGGTGAGGGGACGAGAGCGGGAACCGCGCTACCCTTACGCCCGTGAAATGCCGCAGGACGCGGGGTTTCACTGGCGCAGGGCCGTGCGTTTCGTGCGTCGTTGCTCCCGCGCGGTCGAAGATCGTCTGACCTCCGTCCGCCCGATGCAGGGCACCTTCGCCGCTCTCGCCTTCCTCGGCGCCTGGGGCGTCTACGGCATGGTCCTGTCGGGCGCCTGGCGCACGACGGTCGATGCGCTCACCGCCGGCATGGGCTTCTCGGTCGCCTCGATCGAGATCCACGGCCTGCAGGAAGCCGATTCGACCGAAATTTCAGATCGAATCGACGTCACCCAGACGTCGTCGCTGCTGATGGTCGACGTCGAACGGGCACGGGAGCGGATCGCCGAGATCCCGTGGATCGCCGACGTCGTCGTCAAGAAGCTCTATCCCAACCGCATCGTCGTGAACCTGACCGAGCGGCGCCCCTTCGCGCTGTGGCAGGACGACGGCAAGGTGCGGGTCGTCGATCGCAACGGCGCGGTGATGAGCGACGTGCTCGAGACCCGCAACGCGGGTCTTCCGCTCGTCGTGGGCACCGGTGCCAACGGTCGCGTCGGCGAGGCGGTCGCGCTGATGGGTTCGGCGCCGTCGCTGCGTCCGCGCATCCGCGCCGCCGTGTTGGTCGCCGAGCGGCGCTGGAACCTGATCACCACCGACGGCGTCGAAATCCTCCTGCCGGAGGACGAGCCGGCCGCAGCCCTCGCTCGCGTCGCGGCGTTGCAGGACGGCAAGAAGCTCCTCGACCGCGATCTGGTCGTCGTCGACATGCGCGTGCCCGATCGTCTCTTCGTCCGCCTGTCCGACGCCGCCGCCGCGGCGCGGCGCGACCAGATGAAGGCGAAGCTCGGCGCCAAGAAGGAGGCGCGGGGATGATGCAGCCTCCGATCCAACACACCGTTCCGCGCATGCGGCCGCTGTCGACCCGCCGGGCCACCGTCGTCTCGGTACTCGACGTCGGCTCGACCAAGGTCACCTGCCTGATCGCCAAGCTGACCCCGCGCGCCCACGACAAGGTGCTGCCGGGCCGCACCCACGACATGACCGTGCTCGGTTACGGCATGCAGCGTTCGCGCGGCATGAAGTCGGGCATGGTGATCGACCTCGACGCGGCCGAGCAGTCGATCCGCCTCGCCGTCGACGCGGCCGAGCGCATGGCCGGGCTGACGATCGAATCGCTGATCCTCAACATCACCGCCGGGCGGCTGCGTTCGGAGGTCTATCGCGCCAACGTCGACGTCGCGACCGACGCGGTCGACGAGGCCGACATCCAGCGCGTTCTCGCCGCCGGCGCGTCGCATTCGCTGACCGACGACCGCACGCTCATTCATTCGCTGCCGATCGGCTACGCCCTCGACGGCGCCCGCGGCATCAAGGATCCGGTCGGCATGCTGGGCGAGAGGCTCGCCGTCGACATGCACGTGGTCGACACCGACTGCGCGCCGGTGCGCAATCTCGAACTGGCGGTCAACCGCTGCCATCTCGAGGTCGAGACGATCGTCGCGACCCCCTATGCCTCGGGTCTCGCCACCCTGGTCGACGACGAGGCCGATCTCGGCGTCGCCTGTGTCGACATGGGCGGCGGCACCACTTCGATGGCGGTCTTCGCCGACGGCGCCTTCTGCCACGTCGACGCCATCGCGATCGGCGGCCACCACGTGACGATGGACATCGCGCAGGGCCTTTCGACCCGCGTCGCCGACGCCGAGCGCATCAAGACGCTGCACGGCTCGGCGCTCGCCACCTCGTCGGACGACCACGAGGTGATCGGCGTGTCGTCGGTCGGCGCCGAGCGCCACGACGTCGTCAACGTGCCGCGCGGCGCGCTGACCCGGATCATCCGCCCACGGGTGGAGGAAATTCTCGAGCTGGTGCGCGACCGCCTGGCCCATTCCGGCTTCGCCGGTCGGGTCGGCAAGCGGGTCGTGCTGACCGGCGGGGCGAGCCAGCTGACCGGCGTGGTCGAGGTGGCGCGACGCATTCTCGGACGCAACGTGCGTCTCGGACGGCCGCTCGGCATCGCCGGGCTGCCGCAGGCGGCCAAGGGCGCGGCCTTCGCCGCCGCCGTCGGCCTGTTGATCTATCCGCAGGTGGCCCAGATCGAACAGTTCGATCTGCGCGACCAGCGTCGGCCGACGGCCGCCACCGGGGGGCGTTATCTCGCCCGGGTCGGCCAATGGCTGAGAGAGAGTTGGTGACGTGAGGGTTCGTCGCGCTTCGGCGCGGCGAGCGGTTGGGGACGAATACCCGCCGGAGCTCGGGGCGGGAGCAGCGAGGATGCCATGACGCTCAATCTGAAGATGCCCGACATTCGGGAACTGAAGCCGCGGATCACCGTGTTCGGTGTGGGTGGAGCCGGCGGCAACGCCGTCAACAACATGATCCAGGCCGGCCTCAAGGGCGTGGATTTCGTCGTGGCCAACACCGACGCGCAGGCTCTCACCCTGTCGAAGTCCGAACGCATCATCCAGATGGGCGTCGCGGTCACCGAGGGTCTCGGCGCCGGCTCGATGCCGGAAGTCGGCCGTGCCGCGGCGGACGAGGTGCTCGACGAGATCAACGATCACCTGACCGGCGCGCACATGGTGTTCATCACCGCCGGCATGGGCGGCGGCACCGGCACCGGCGCGGCTCCGGTCATCGCCAAGGCGGCGCGCGAGATGGGCATCCTCACCGTCGGCGTCGTCACCAAGCCGTTCCAGTTCGAAGGCGTGCGCCGCATGCGCATCGCCGACAGCGGCATCACCGAGCTGCAGAAGAGCGTCGACACGCTGATCGTCATTCCGAACCAGAACCTCTTCCGCGTCGCCAACGAGCGCACCACCTTCGCCGACGCCTTCGCGATGGCCGACCAGGTGCTCTACTCGGGTGTCGCCTGCATCACCGACCTGATGGTGAAGGAGGGTCTCATCAACCTCGACTTCGCCGACGTCCGCTCGATCATGCGCGGCATGGGCAAGGCGATGATGGGCACCGGCGAATCGTCGGGCGACAAGCGCGCCCTCCAGGCGGCCGAGGCGGCGATCGCCAACCCGCTGCTCGACGAGACCTCGATGAAGGGCTCTAAGGGCGTGCTGATCTCGATCTCGGGTGGCAAGGACCTGACCCTGTTCGAGGTCGACGAGGCCGCCACCCGCATCCGCGAGGAAGTCGATCCGGACGCCAACATCATCCTCGGCGCCACCTTCGACGACGGCCTCGAGGGCGTGGTCCGCGTGTCGGTGGTCGCCACCGGCATCGACCAGGAAATGATGAAGGGCATGGATTCGGGGAGCTCGCAGGAAGCGCGCATGGCCGATCTCGCCAACCGTCTGCGTGCCGCCGGCCGTCCGGTTCCCGCCGCGCTCGAGCCGCATCGCGTCGCCGCCGCCGCTCCGGCGCCGGTCGCCCCGATCGCCGTGCATGCGGCGCCCGTCGCCGCTCCGGCCCCGGTCGCTCCGGCGCCCGCGCCGATGCGCACCGAGGACATGGTCCGCGACGCGCTCGCCGCCCAGATCGAGCTCGAGATCAAGTCCGAGCCGGTCGCCCCGATGGCCGAGCCGGTCATGGCCCGTCCGACCGCGTCCGATCCGGCGGTGACGATCCAGCGCTACGAGCCGGCCCAGCCGACCTTCGCGCACAAGGATCCGATCCAGGAGCTCGAGCAGCCGATGGTCCGTCCCGAGCCGACCATCGACCGCAACCCCTACATCCCGCCGACCGCCGAGCGTCCGACGGCGCAGACCCGCGTGCCGCGCATCGACGAGTTCCCGCCGATCGCCCAGCGTCAGGCGGCCCCGGCCGAAGACCTCGACGGCGACGAAGCCCGCCCGCGCGGCCTGCTGCGTCGTCTCGCCCAGGGCCTCGGCCGTCGCGAGGAGGCCGAGGATCACGCGCCGCAGATGCGTGAGCCGAGCTTCCGCGAGCCGGCCGCCCCGCGCGCCGACGCCTATCGCCCGGCCGGCCACGACGAGTTCGCCAAGCGGCCGCTCGCCCGTGCCCCCGAGGCGCCGCGCTCGGCTGCCGGCAACCTCGACGCCCACGGCCGTCAGCCGGTCGTGACGCGGTCGCTGGACGAGGACAACCTCGAGATCCCGGCCTTCCTGCGTCGTCAGACCAACTGACGAATCCAGGCATCCGGACAATCACGGAGGGCTCCGTCACACATGTGACGGAGCCCTTGCCGCATTCTCGTCACAGGTGTTTCAATTTATTGAAATTAAATGACTTATCGAATTTTGCAGATGGTAACATTGTGTAATCAAGCGTGATTTCGCACGAGACGTCGAGAACGGTAGTGTGCAGGTGTGGTTCCGGGTCGGAGCCGCGACGGCATGCCGAGGGGACGGTGTGCGGCGCGGGTTCGGGAACCTTCGAATTCCAGGGGACGAGTTCTCCGCACGGTCCGCAGGGACAGGGGGAGAGCAACGGGTGAAGACGATGGCTCGCAACGCGACGACTTTCCAGACCACGATCGGCGACACCGTGCGGATCGTGGGAATCGGTGTCCATTCCGGCGCTCGCGTCCATCTCGCCCTCCATCCCGCCGATGCCGACACCGGCATCACCTTCGTCCGCACCGGCATGAACGGTGGCGACGTCGAGATCCCCGCCGTATGGAAACACGTCGCGGCGACCGACCTCTGCACCATGGTCGGCGATCCCAAGGGCGCGTCCATCGCCACCATCGAGCATCTGATGGCGGCGCTGCGCGCTCTCGGCATCGACAATCTGGTGGTCGAGATCGACGGCGGCGAAGTTCCGGTGATGGACGGCTCGTCGGAGGCCTTCGTCGAGGCGATCGATCAGGTCGGCCTCGTGCGCCAGACCGCGCCGCGCCGCGTGCTGAAGATCCTCAAGCCGATTCGCGTCGAGCACGGCGCCGCCTGGGCCGAGCTGCGTCCGCACGACGGCGCCCGCTACGAGGTGACGATCGACTTCACCAACCCGGTGATCGGCCGTCAGGCGATCGGCATCGACCTCACCGCCGACGTCTTCCGCAATCAGGTCGCCCGCGCCCGCACCTTCGGCTTCGTCTCGGACCTCGAGAAGCTCCTGCCGATGGGGCTCTGCCGCGGTTCCAGCCTCGAGAACTCGGTCGCCATCAAGGACGACCGCATCCTCAATCCGGAAGGCCTGCGCTTCGTCGACGAGTTCGTCCGTCACAAGCTGCTCGACGCGATCGGCGACCTCGCTCTGTCGGGCGCCCCGATCCAGGGCCTCTATCGCTCCTACAAGGGCGGTCATCGCCTCAACTTCATGACGCTCTCGGCCCTCTTCGCCGATCCGACCGCCTGGGCGCTGGTCGAGGCGTCGAGCCGTCCGTCCTCCCCGGCAGCGGAACTCGGTCTCGGCATGGTGGCGCCGGCCTTCCGCGCCGAAGTCGCCTGATCGCCGATTTCGGGCGTCTCGCCACAAATTCGAACCAATGCCTACCCACGAAGATGACGGCGGCTCTCCGACGCGCTAGAACGCGGATCGCAGGGCTCGGCCGTCGTCCGTCTTTCGGGGGCGGGGCGAGGACGAACCAATTCGGCGCGACGACGCGCGTGTGAGGGATGGCGAAGTGATGGGCATGGGTTATTCGGCGGATCCCGTCGCGGCGCTCCGGCGCACCGGGTCGCGTCTTCGCTTGGCTGCCGCGGTCGCCGTGGCGCTGACGGTGGGCGCCTGCGCCTCGGCCAAGGACGAAGTCGACAACACCGCATCCGCCGACCAGCTCTACAACGAGGGTCTGGTGCAGCTGCAGGCCGGCAAGAAGGCCGACGCGGTGAAGAAGTTCGACGACGTCGACCGGCTCCACCCCTATTCGCAGCTGTCGAAGCAGGCGCTGCTGATGCAGGCCTACACCCAGTTCGAGCGCAACGCCTTCACCGACGCGATCTCGGCCGGCCAGCGCTTCGTGACGCTCTATCCGTCGAGCCCCGACGCGGCCTATGCCCAGTACATCGTCGCGGAGAGCCTGTTCCAGCAGATCCCCGACGTCAGCCGCGACCAGGCCCAGACAGCCAAGGCGCTCGCCGCCTACGGCGAGCTGATCGAGAAGTATCCGAACTCGCCCTATGCCGAGGACGGCCGCAAGAAGGTCCTGACCGTGCGCGACCAGCTCGCCGGCAAGGAGATGGACATCGGTCGCTTCTATCTCAAGAAGCACCAGTATCTCGGCGCGATCAACCGCTTCAAGCTGGTGATCTCGCAGTATCAGACCACCCGCCACGTCGAAGAGGCGCTGGCGCGTCTGGTCGAATGCTACTACGCCATGGGCGTGATCAACGAGGCGCAGACCGCCGCGGCGATCCTCGGGCACAATTTCCCCGACAGCCAGTGGTACAAGGACAGCTACACGCTCCTCCAGAACGGCGGTTACGAGCCGAGCGAGGACAAGTCGAGCTGGATCTCCAAGTCGATCACCCAGCCGCTGAAGTCGGTGAAGCTGCTCTGATCGATCGGCGACGGGGACGAGACGGGGGTTCCGTTTTGTTCTCGTCGCGGCTATCGTTCCGATCGGGTTTTCGCAGAATCACGGACGTCTCATGCTCTCGGCACTGTCGATTCGAGACATCGTTCTGATCGAACGGCTCGAGATCGACTTCTCGCGCGGACTGACGGTGCTGACCGGCGAGACCGGTGCCGGCAAGTCGATCCTGCTCGACAGCTTGGCGCTGGCCCTCGGCGGGCGCGGCGATGCCGGCCTCGTGCGCCACGGCGCGACACAGGGGCAGGTGACGGCCGTCTTCGACCTCGCCGAGGATCATCCGGCCCGCCGGGTGCTCGCCGACAACGACATCGAGGCTTCGGGCGAGCTGATCGTCCGCCGCGTCCAGAGCGCCGACGGCCGCACCCGCGCCTTTCTCAACGACAGTCCGGTCTCGGCGACGCTCCTGCGCGACTTCGGCGAGCGGCTGGTGGAGATCCACGGCCAGCACGACGATCGCGCACTGGTCGACGAACGCGAGCATCGCCGGCTGCTCGACGCCTTCGGCGGGCTGGAGCCGCAGGTCTCGGCGGTCGGGACCGCCTGGAGCGCGTGGCGGCGGGCGGTCAAGGATCGCGACGGCCACCGCGCCCGCATCGACGCGGCGCGGCGGGAGGCCGACTATCTGCGCGCCAGCCTCGAGGAACTCGACCAGTTGAAGCCGGAGGTCGGCGAGGAGACCGAACTCGCCACCAAGCGCCACCGCATGATGCAGGTGGAGAAGGTCGCCGGCGATCTCGCCGAGGCGGTGGAGACCTTCGACGGGCCGCATTCGCCGGTGCCGACCATCGCCACGCTGATGCGGACGCTGGAGCGCAAGGCGGGGTCGCTGCCGGGCCTCTCGGAAAGCGCGATGAAACCGATGGGCGAAGCGATCGACCTGCTCGAGAGCGCGCGCACGGCGCTGGAGGCGGCGCTGCGCGAGGCGGACTTCGACCCGCGCGACCTCGAGCGCACCGAGGAACGGCTCTTCGCGCTGCGTGCCGCGGCGCGCAAGCACAGTTGCACGGTCGATGCGTTGGCGCCGCTGCGCGCCAAGTTCGCCGCCGATCTCGCCGATCTCGACCACGGCGAGGAGAAACTCGCCGGGCTCGAGGCGGCGGTCGGGGCGGCGGAGGCCGACTACGCCGCCAAGGCGCGGGCGCTGTCGACTGCGCGCGCCGCGACGGCGGAGGCGCTCGAGGCGGCGGTGGCGGCGGAACTGCCGGCGCTGAAGCTCGAGCGCGCGCGGTTCATCGTCGACCGCAGCGAGGGCGAGCCGGGCGGCGAGGGCATCGACCGGGTCGAGTTCCACGTCCAGACCAATCCCGGCACCCGTCCGGGGCCGATGATGAAGGTGGCCTCGGGCGGCGAGCTGTCGCGCTTCCTGCTGGCGCTCAAGGTCTCTCTCGCCGACAAGGGTTCGGCGCCGACGCTGATCTTCGACGAGATCGACACCGGCGTCGGCGGCGCGGTGGCCGGTGCCATCGGTCAGCGGCTGGCGCGGCTCGCCGAGAAGGTCCAGGTGATGAGCGTCACCCATGCGCCGCAGGTGGCGGCGCGGGCGGACACGCATTTCCTGATCTCGAAGGAACCGGTCCCCGGAGGCGAGGACCGCGTCGCGACCCGCGTCGTCGAACTCGACCTGCCGGCGCGGCGCGAGGAGATCGCCCGCATGCTTTCGGGCGAGACCATCACCGCGGAAGCGCGTGCGGCGGCGGAGAGCCTGCTGGCGGGGTGAGGGGTCGGCGGCGCCGAGTGTCCGGTACCGTGCGCGATGCTTCGAGACGCGCCTTCGGCGCTCCTCAGCATGAGGCGTATGTGCTCGTATCGAACATGAAAAGCGCCTCATGCTGAGGAGGGTCGCCGAAGGCGATCCGTCTCGAAGCATCGCGCAGGGCCTCGCGGCACAGCGCGTGGTCCTCACAGCCACGCCTCCCGCCCTCCGCGATGGCAGTCGGCCGATGCGACGGGTAATGTCGCCGCAATGAATCGTCCGCCCTCCGAGGTCCGCATGCCCGCCACCGACACCCCCGTCGACGCCCTCTCGCCGCTCGAAGCCGTGGCCGAGATCGCGCGCGTCTCCGCTCTGATCGAGGCGGCGGATCGCGCCTATTACCAGGACGACGCGCCGACGCTGACGGACGCCGACTACGACGCGCTGCGCCTCAGGCTGATCGCGCTCGAGGCGGCGTTTCCGGATCTGAAGAAGCCGGACAGCCCGACGGCGCGGGTCGGCTCCGGGCCTTCGGAACGGTTCGAGAAGATCCGCCACGCGGTGGCGATGCTCAGCCTCGACAACGCCTTCTCCGACGAGGACGTCGGCGAGTTCGTCGGCCGCGTCCACAAGTTCCTCGCCACCCACGGTCAGACGGTCGCCTTCACCGCCGAGCCGAAGATCGACGGGTTGTCGCTGTCGATCCGCTACGAGAAGGGCCGGCTCGTCCATGCCGCCACCCGCGGCGACGGGGCGGAGGGCGAGAACGTCACCGCGAACGTCCTGACCATCGGCGAGATCCCGCGCGAGCTTCCGGCCGGCGTGCCCGAGGTGCTCGAGGTGCGCGGCGAGGTCTACATGAGCCATGCCGACTTCGCCGCGATCAACGCCAAGGCGGAGGCGATGGGCGGCAAGGTCTTCGCCAATCCGCGCAACGCGGCAGCGGGCAGCCTTCGCCAGCTCGATGCGAAGATCACCGCGGCGCGGCCGCTGAAGTTCTTCGCCTATGCCTGGGGCGAGATCTCGGACTGGGACGTCGATACCCAATACGACCGGGTTCAGGCCTTCGGCCGCTGGGGCTTTCCGATCAACCCGCGGATGGTGCGGTGCTCGTCGGTCGAGGAGCTGCTGGCGGTCTATCGTGGGCTCGAGGCGGACCGGGCGAACCTCGGCTACGACATCGACGGCGTCGTCTACAAGGTCGACCGGATCGATCTCCAGACCCGCCTCGGCTTCGTCTCGCGCTCGCCCCGCTGGGCGATCGCCCACAAGTTCCCGGCCGAGAAGGCGCGGACGATCCTCGAGGGCATCGACATCCAGGTCGGCCGCACGGGGGCGCACACGCCGGTGGCGCGGCTCGCGGCCGTCACGGTCGGCGGCGTCGTCGTCACCAACGCGACGCTGCACAATGCCGACGAGATCGTGCGCCTCGACGCGCGCATCGGCGACACGGTGGTGGTCCAGCGCGCCGGCGACGTCATTCCGCAGATCGTCGAGGTGGTGAAGGACGACGCCCACGAGGCCCGCGCCGCCTTCGACTTCCCCCATCTCTGCCTGTGCGACCTGAAGACGGCGCTCACCCGCGAGGAGACCGCGACCGGCGAGGAGGGCAAGATCCGTCGCTGCTCGGGCGAGTTCGCCTGTCCCTTCCAGCGGCAGGAGCACCTGCGCCACTTCGTGTCGCGCCGCGCCTTCGACATCGAAGGGCTGGGCGAGAAGCAGATCGAGTTCTTCTTCAACGATCCCGACTTCCCGGTGAAGGAGCCGGGCGACATCTTCACACTCGCCGCCCGCAACGCCGAGAGCCCGATCAAGAAACTCGAGAACAAGGAGGGTTTCGGCGCCGTCTCGGTGGCGAAGCTCTTCGAGGCGATCGAGGCGCGGCGGACGATCGCGCTCGAACGCTTCGTCTTCGCCCTCGGCATCCGCAACGTCGGCGAGACGACGGCGCGGCAGCTGGCGCGGGCCTACGGTTCGTGGGGGGCGTTGCACGAGGCGGCGGAGAAGATCGTCGCCGAGGACGCGGTGGCGCGCGAGGAGATGGATGCGATCGACCAGATCGGCGAGACGGTGATCGACAGCATCGCCGCCTATTTCCGCGAGCCGCACAATCGCGCCGTGGTCGAACGGCTGGTCGCCCATCTGACCATCGTCGACGCCGAGAAGCCCAAGGCCGACACCGCGGTCGCCGGCAAGACGGTGGTCTTCACCGGTTCTCTCGAGAAGATGACGCGCGACGAGGCCAAGGCTCAGGCGGAACGGCTGGGGGCGAAGGTCGCGGGCTCGGTCTCGGCCAAGACCCACATCGTCGTGGCGGGGCCGGGGGCGGGGTCGAAACTCGCCAAGGCGCGCGATCTCGGCGTCACGGTCATGACCGAAGAGGAATGGCTGGCGATGATCGGCGAGGCGTGAGGGGTCTGCCGCACTGCCGAAGCGGCGTGCGGCGGCGCCGAAGCGTTCCTCCCGCATTGCCGCGCAAGCTCGCACGAAATTGCATGACGGACATGAGTCGCCATGCGCGTCGCTGTATCGCCATATTTCCGTGCGACCTTGGTCGTACGAAAAATGACGGATCACGCATGACGTGATCTGCGGATTGCAGGCAGGGAAGCGGCACCGGGGCGGGTTGAACCCGAACCATCGGAGCATCCCATGAGCCGCATCATCTCGCTCTTCGAACGCATCCTCGGCGCCGACGTCGCCGGTAACCGCTCGGCCTGGGCCGAGACCCCTTGCGAGGCTTCCGCTCGCATCGACCTCGAGCTTTCCGACCGCGACGAAATGCGTGCGCGTTCGCGTCGCGACTACGGCTTCACCGCCTGGTGCTGATCGTCTCGAACGCGCCGGCCGAGGCGGCCGGCGCTTCGCGCTTCCTCAGGTGATGACGTTCGGGCCGCCGCGCCCGGTACGCGCCCTGATCCCCGCCACCGCATCGGCGGCGGACAGAACATCGGCCAGAGCCGCCTGCGGATCGAGATCGTGGCGGGCGGGATCGGCCTCGAAACGCTCCACGTAGAGACGCAGCGTCGCCCCCTCGGTGCCCGTGCCCGAGAGGCGGAAGATCGCGCGGCTGCCGTCGGAAAACCCGATCCTGACACCCTGCTTCGTCGAAACCGAACCGTCGGTCGGGTCGGTATAGGCGAAGTCGTCGGCCGAGACGATCGCGAGACCACCCACCGTCGTGCCCGGCAGACCGGCGAGGCTCGCCCTGAGATCGGCGAAGAGCGCGTCGGCGAGGTCGGAGGGCAGCGCCTCGTAGTCGTGACGCGAATAGTAGTCGCGGCCGTAGGTCTTCCAATGGTCGTGAACGATCTCGGCGATCGACTGGCGGCGTGTCGCCACGATGTCGAGCCAGATCAGCACCGCCCACAGACCGTCCTTCTCGCGGACATGGTCGGAGCCGGTGCCGGCGCTCTCCTCGCCGCAGATCGTCGCCATGCCGGCATCGAGCAGATTGCCGAAGAACTTCCACCCCGTAGGCGTCTCGTAGAGGCCGACACCGAGCTTTTCGGCGACGCGGTCGGCGGCGCGGCTGGTCGGCATCGAACGGGCGATGCCCTTCACCCCGGCGGTATAGCCCTTGGCGAGATGCAGATTGGCGGCGAGCAGCGCCAGACTGTCCGACGGCGCCACCGAGATGCCGCGGCCGAGCACGATGTTGCGGTCGCCGTCGCCGTCCGAGGCCGCGCCCATGTCCGGCGCGTTCGGCCCGAACATGATGTCGAACAGCTCCTTGGCGTGGACCGGGTTCGGATCGGGATGGTGATGGCCGAAGTCGGGCAGCGGCGTGCCGTTGACGACGGTGCCGAGGGGCGCGCCGAGCTCGCCTTCGAGGATCGCGTGGGCGTAGGGCCCGGTCACGGCGCTCATGGCGTCGAAGCGCAGGGTGAAGCCCGAGGCGAAGAGGGCGCGGATGCGGTCGAAGTCGACCAGCTTGCGCATCATCGCGACGTAGTCGGCGACCGGATCGACGATCTCGACCACCATGCCGGCGAGGTCGAAGGTGCCGAGCGTCGCGATCGACGGGGCGGCCTCCTCGACGATGCGCCATTCGGCGATGTCCTTGGTGCGGGCGAAGATCGCGTCGGTGACGGGCTCGGGCGCCGGGCCGCCGTTCGCGACGTTGAACTTCAGGCCGAAGTCCTCGTCCGGGCCGCCGGGATTGTGCGAGGCCGACAGGACGAAGCCGCCGTAGGCCTTGCGCACGCGGATCAGGTTGGAGGCGGCGGGCGTCGACAGGATGCCGCCCTTGCCGACGATGGCGCGCTTGGCACCGTTCGCCGCCAGCATGCGCAGGATGACGCCGATCGCGGTGTCGTTGAAGTAGCGACCGTCGCCGCCGACGACGATCTCGCGATCCTTGACGCCGCCGACGCCCTCGATGATCGCCTGGACGTAGTTCTCGAGATAGCCCGGCTCCATGAAGATCCGGGTCTTCTTGCGAAGGCCCGAGGTGCCCGGCTTCTGGCCGGCGATGGGGCTGGTCGAGACGATCTTCACGGCCATGGCGGGCTCCTCCGTGCGACGCGCGTTGCCTCATGGGTAGCCGGTTCGCCGCCCGAGCGCCATACGCTCGAGACCGAAGGAGGGTGCCCGAGGTCATGCGCGGTGGGCGGAGATGCCATGCGATCTACGACCTTGGTCTAATGCATGACGTCTGGCATCGTCGTTCGAACGTGACGGTGTGGGGCGCCGGACGCGATCGGCCTTCGAACGAGCCGAAAGAGGAGACGTCGAGCGGAGCGGCATGTCCACGCGACACGACGGAGAAGACCCCATGTTTCGTTTCCTCAGCGCCGCCCGTTCGGCCATGCGCCGCTCGCTGATCCGTTTCGACGAAGGCATCGATCGCGGCATGCGCGAATCGAGCACCTTCACCGCGCTGCGCCATCACTGGATCGACCCGCTCGAGCGTCGCTGACGCCACCGAGCCGGACGTCTCCGCCCTCCGTCTTCGGAGCGCCTTGCCGCGTCGACGAGGGCGATGGATCGTGCCAATGTTCCTCCCGTGTGCGTCGCAGCATTCGCGCGATGCCGGGAGAACGATGCGATGTCCGAGCTTCCTCCGTCCACGCCGCCGGTGATCCGCACCATCGCCATGCCGGGCGACACCAACCCGGCCGGCGACATCTTCGGCGGCTGGCTGATGGCCCACATGGACCTCGCCGCCGGCAATGTCGCGACGCGCCGGGCGCGGGGCCGTGCCGCCACCATCGCGGTCGAGGGCATGGCCTTCCTGAAGCCGGTTCTGGTCGGCGACGAGGTGAGTTTCTACGGCACGATCGTCGGCTCGGGCCGCACCTCGATGAAGATCCTGATCGAAGCCTGGCGCCGTCCGCGCGAGGGCGACGAGATGACGAAGGTGACGAGCGCCGTCTTCACCTTCGTGGCAATCGGCGAGGATCGCCGGCCGAGGCCGCTGCCCGAGGCGTGAGACGGTTCACGTCCAGGCGAGGGTCGCGGCCGCGAGGACGAGGTAGCGGCCGAACTTGGCGATCGTCACCAGGACGACGAAGGTCGGCAGCGGCTCGCGCAAGATCCCTGCGAGGACGGTCAGCGGATCGCCGACGATCGGCAGCCAGCTGGCGAGCAGGGACCACTTGCCCCAACGGCGATACCAGCCGGCGGCGCGATCGAGATCGGCGTCCTTCACCGGAAACCAGCGGCGGTCGCGCAGCCGTTCGATTCCGCGCCCGAGGAACCAGTTGACGATCGAGCCGAGGACGTTGCCGATGCCGGCGCAGACGATCAGCGCCCAGGCGGGCTGATGACCGGCCAGCAGCGCGCCGACCAGCAGGGCCTCCGACTGCATCGGCAGGATGGTCGCCGCGACGAAGGCGGCGAAGAAGAGGCCGGCATAGACGGCGAGATCGATCACGTCGGCTCCGTCGATCCGGGGCGAGGGCGTCGCGGCGGGCTCGCCCTCACCGCCGGCCGAAGTTGAAGAACCACGCGACCGCGCCGATCTGCAGCACGACGCCGAGCGCCACCAGCTTCGCCATCCACCACAGGAGGGCGGCGCGGTCGGCATCCTCGAAGAAGGCGCGGCCGCCGGGGATGCCGGCCGAGAGCACGATCAGCTGGCCGATCGCGAGAAGCGCCAGCATCGTCATGTGGGCATTCGGCGAGAAGCCGCCCGAGGCATTGGCCATCAGCCCGCCGGGGATGGAGAGCACCGCCCAGACCAGGCAGAGCACGGTCCACAGCACCATGATCGCGACACCGAGGACCGTCATGCGGCGGGCCCGCGCGGCATGAGCTCGTAGGGGTGTTTCCAGCCCGGCAGCTCGGAGATGCGCTGGCGCCAGGCATCGATCGCCGGGAACATCTCCCAACGGTCGAGGCCGACCTCCTCGTCGTAGAAGACGTAGCCGGCGAGCGAGAAGTCGGCGATGGTCGGGCGGTTGCCGACCAGCCAGTCGGTCACGTTGAGCTGCTTCTCCACCACCTTGTAGGCGTCGATCACCCGGGCGCGCAGGAACTCCGTCGCCGCGGTCTCGGGCATGCCCTTGAGGCCGACCATGAAGCGGAGCGTGGCGAAATAGCTGGTGAACTTGTGATTGTCGAAGAGGATCCAGCGCCAGATCTCGCGCTTCTCGTCGCCGTCGCGGCCGCCGAACCTGCCGGTCTCTTCGGCGAGATAGTCGAGGATGACGCCCGACTGGGTCAGCACGCGGCTGCGATGGACGAGGACCGGGGCCTCGCCCATCAGGTTCAGACCTTCGCGCCATTCGGGCTTCCTCGTCGCGCCTTCGAAGAAGGGCACGAAGATCGGGTCCCAGCTGCACCCCGCGAGCGCCAGCATCAGCGCCGCCTTGTAGGAGTTGCCGCTCTCGCCGAAGCAGTGGAGCCGATAGTCACCCATGCGCGAACCTCCTCCTCGCCCGCGTCGGGCGATCGTTTCCTCAGCGGCCGAGCGGCGCGGTCGCCTGCTCGAGCCAGGCGCGCGTCGCCGGATCGAGCAACGGGCCGATCTCGTTGTGCACGCGTGCGTGATAGGCGTCGAGCCGGGCGATCTCGCCGGCATCGAGCAGCGCGACGTCGATGGCGCGCCGGTCGATCGGCACCAGCGTCAGCGTCTCGAAGCCGAACATCGGCCGCTCGCCGCCGGGGACGTGTTCGGCCGGGGTGACGAGCTCGAGGTTCTCGATGCGGATGCCGAAGGCGCCGGTGCGGTAGTGGCCGGGCTCGTTCGAGACGATCATGCCGGGCTTCAGCTCGGCCGAACCGGTCTTGGCGATGCGCTGCGGCCCCTCGTGCACCGACAGGAACGAGCCGACGCCGTGGCCGGTGCCGTGGTCGTAGTCGAAGCCGGCCTTCCACAGGGCGATGCGGGCGAGCGTGTCGAGCGCCGCGCCGGTGGTGCCGACGGGGAAGCGGGCGCCGCCGATCGCCAGATGGCCCTTCAGCACCAGGGTGAAGGCACGCTTCATCTCCGCCGAAGGCGTACCCACGGCGATGGTGCGGGTGACGTCGGTGGTGCCGTCGCGATACTGGCCACCCGAATCGAGCAGGAAGAACGTGTCGCGATCGATCGGCCGGTTGGTCGCCCGCGTCGCGTGATAGTGGACGATGGCGCCGTTCGGCCCGGCGCCGGAGATGGTGCCGAAGGAGAGGTCGACCAGTTCGCCGGTCTCGGCGCGGAAGGCCTCGAGCCGCTCGCAGCAGGCGATCTCGTCGGTCTTGTGGCCCTCGGCATCGAACCAGGCGAGGAACTTCGCCATGGCGACGCCGTCGCGGACATGGGCGGCGCGGGCGCCGGCGACTTCCGCGGCGTTCTTGCAGGCCTTGGGCAAGATGACGGGATCGTCGGCCTCGACGACCAGCGCGCCCGCCGCCTCGAGCCGACGCGCCAGCACCTCCGGCGTCATCGCCGGATCGAGCGCCACGGCGGCCTTCTCCGCCGCCAGCCGGTCGAGGGCGGCGAGGAGTTCGGCGCGCGGGGCGACGTCGACATGGGGGGCGAGATGGGCGGCGACGGCGGCGTCGATCTTCCCGGCCTCGACGAAGAGGGTCGGACGGCCCGCCTTGCGCAGCAGGGCGAAGGCGAGCGGCACCGGATTGTGGGCGACGTCGCGGCCGCGCAGGTTGAAGGCCCAGGCGATCGAATCGGGCTGGGTCAGCAGGAAGGCGTCGGCGGTCAGCGCCTCCGCCAGCCGAGCGATCTTCGCCTCGATCGCCTCGCCGGCGAACTCGGTCGGTTGGACCATGAAGGGCGCCGAGGGCGGGGCCGGGCGATCGGTCCAGATGCGGTCGACGAGATTTTCCGCGACGGGGACCAGCTCGGCTCCGGCCTTCTCCAGCGCGCCGAGGAGGCGGCGGGTCTGGATGCGGGTGTGGAGCCAGGGGTCGAAGCCGATGCGGGCACCCTTGGTCACCGCTTCGGCCAGCCAGGCGTGGATCGGCGTGGCGACGCCGTCGATCGGTTCGAAGACCGTGGTGTCGGTCTCGGCGCGGAGCTGCAGCGTGTAGCGGCCATCGGTCAGCACTGCGGCGCGGTCGGCGAGGACCGCGGCGATGCCGGCGGAGCCGGAGAAGCCGGTCAGCCAGTGCAGCCGTTCGGACGATGGCGGCACGTATTCGCCCTGGAATTCGTCGGCGCGCGGCACGAGGAAGCCGTCGAGCCCCTCGATCTTCATCAGGGCGCGGAGGCGGGCGAGGCGGGGGGCGCCGAGCGAAGGGTCGGCGAGGGTGTCGAAGCTCTGGAACATCGCGCGAGTTTAGCCGTCCGGACGGGCGACGCAAACGAAACGGCGCGGGTCAGACCCCCGAGACGACGAAACCGCGCCCCGGGGGAGGGCGCGGTTCGGGAATTGGCTGCCGCAGTCGATCCGGCGCCTCGCGAGGGGGGGGAAGCGGGCGCCGGATGCCGAGGTCAGCTGGCCGCGAGCAGGATGGTCTCGATGTCGGCGATCGTGTGCCGGGTCAGATCCTTGTCGATCTCGGCGCGGAGCCGCGAACGCGCCTCGCCGGAGAGATCTTCTCTTAGTTCGGCGAGAATGCGGGGCGGTGCCACCACGATCAGGTCGTCGTAACGGCCGTCGTGGGCAGCGGCGTTGAGATCGGCGGCGAGGCTGGCGGCGAAGCGGCGTTCGGCCTCGTCGTGCCAGTCGGTTTCCTCCATTGCGGCACGGCGTCCGCCGCCCATGGGCGCGAAGGCGCGGCCGGGCGCGTCGCTCCCCAGGTCGTGGGTCGCCGGCGTGCGGGTCTCGCGCGTGGCGATGCAGTGGAGATTCGGCGATTCGGCCAACCCGTCGTTGCGCAGGACCATCGCCCTGCGGCCGTCGCCGACCAGGATCCAAGTACCGTTGGAGATCTTCATTCGAGCCATGTCGACCCTCCCGTCTCGTGCATCCCGTCGGGATCCGGTGTCGCACTCTCGGTCCCGATTTGACGGTCGTCATGTTCGTCCCAAGACAACGTCCGGTCAATAACGGCTATTACGGTCGTGTCGTCCTTTTTGATCATCTATTCGCGAGAAGGCGTGAATCGGACGACTAGAATTGGATACGATCTAATTTCAAAGCCAACTCGAAAACGTTTTCAGCTCAAGTCTCGAGGCGGCTCGAGAAAGTGATTCGCTGCTGGAGTGCCGCCGCGGTACTTCTTTGCTGTTGCGTAACCGGGCACCGCGACGCGGCAGAGGAACCGCCGGATTTGCGGGCACGGGCGCGCCTTCGCGGCCACCGATGGGCGGTCGCGTCGTCGTCGCTGGACGCGCGGTGGGTGTGTCAGCGTTCGCCGGTCTCGAGCACCAGGGCGAGCCAGCCGTCGCGCTCGACCTCGAAGGCGAGGCGCAGGCCCTGCTTCGCCCAGGCGGCGAGGACGAGCTGGCGTTCGATCGTCCGGAGACCCGACAGGACCACGACCGAACGGCGGGCGAGCGCGCTCGCCACCGGATAGGCGAGCTTGGTCAGCGGGCGGGCGAGGATGTTGGCGACGACGAGGTCGTAGGGCGCCTCTTCGGCGAGGAGCCGCGAGGTCATGCCGTCGGCGACGATGCAGCGCACCTCGGCGCCGACGCCGTTGAGGCGGGCGTTCTCGGCGGCGATCCGCACGGCGACCGGGTCGATGTCGGTGGCGATCACAGGCACGCGCAGCACGCGGGCGACGGCGATGGCGAGCACGGCCGTGCCGGTGCCGAGGTCGAGCGGACGGGCGAAGCGGCGCGCCTTCAGCAGCCGGTCGAGGGCGACGAGGCAGCACCAGGTGGTGGCGTGGTGGCCGGTGCCGAAGGCCATCTCGGCGTCGATCTCGATCGAGATGCCCGACGGCGGGCGGCGATGACGATCGTGGCTGCCGTGGACGAAGAAGCGCCCGGCGACGACCGGGTGGCGGATCTCCTCGCTCATGGCGATCCAGTTGGCGTCGAGATCGAGCACGGTCGTCGTGAGCTCGAAGGCATCGTCGCCGAGGGCGTCGCGGACGAGGTCGGCGGCCTCGTCCTCGCTCTCGGCGTCGAAGACGAGGGTGTCGACCGACCAGACCTCCGAATAGGGCACCGTCTCCTCGCGGGTGACGGGATAGCCCTCGATCTCGAAGGCCTCACCGAGCAGGCGCTCGATGCGTTCGGATTCGGGGCCTTCGGCGACGAGGCGGACCTGGACGGCGGGCATGGGCAACTCCTGGCGGGCTCAGGGCTTCTGGAAGGTGAGCGAGGCCCATTCCTTGATCGATCGACGGGAGACGAGGCGCAGGCCCCGGGCACGGTAGGCGGCGACGAGGCGCGCCTGTTCGCCGATCCGGAGACCGGCGACGACGAGAAAACCGCCCGGCGCCATCAGGGCCGCGAGCGGACCGGCGAGCCGGCACAGCGGATCGGGCAGGATGTTGGCGAGCACCAGATCGAAGGGCGCGCGCGCGACGATGCGGACGTCGTCGAGCCCGTCGGCGAGGAGGGCGCGGAAGCTGCGATCGACGCCGTTGATGCGGCGATTGCGCTCGGCGGTCGCCACCGCGTGCGGCGCGATGTCGGTCGCCAGCACGGGCGTGGTCGGCGCGAGGCGGGCGAAGGCCAGGCCGAGAATGCCGGTGCCGGTGCCGAGATCGAGCACGTTGCGGGGCCGGGCGTGTTTCAGGATCTCGTCGAGACCGGAAAGCGACAGCTGGGTCGAGGCGTGATCGCCCGAGCCGAAGGCGCTGGATGCCTCGATCAGCACGTCTTCGCGGCGGAAACTCTCCGGCCTGTTGTGCTCGCCGAAGACGCGGAAGCGGCCGGCGGCGATCGGCGGCAGACCGCCGACGCCGGTCTCGATCCATTCGGCGGCGGAGAGCGGCTTCAGGGTGGCGCGGGCGAGGGTGGCCAGCACGGCGTCGCGGGGGGCTATGCCCTCGGCGTCGATCAGATCGGCGAGGGCTTCGGCCAGATCGGTCTCGTCGAGCGCTTCCGGAAACCACGCCTCGACGCCCCACGAGCCGTCGCCGTGGTCGAAGGCGCCGGCGGCATCGGCGAAGGCGGTGACGAGCTCGCCGTCGGCGAGGGCATCGGCGACGCGGGTCGCGATCGAGCGGGTGGTGGTCAGGCGATAGACGTGGGTCGGCATGGGCCGCGACATAGCACGGGATGCGCGGCCTGTCGCCTGCGTGGGGGCAGAGAGGGGCCGTGCGCCGCGAGAGGCGGTCCTTCCTTCTCCCCTCGCGGGAGAAGGTGGCCGAAGGCCGGATGAGGGGGCGCGGGCGTGAGCCCGCAATGATGCGACGCCGCACCTTCGCGCTGCCGCGCGATACCCCTCATCCGCCCCTGCGGGGCACCTTCTCCCGCAGGGGGAGAAGGGGGGCGCCGTCGGGGATTTCCCCGTGAGGATTTGCCCCGGTCGGCCTGTTCACACTTTCTTCACATTGTTGGTGTCTATTGCTACCCAAGGCGATCGGAACCGCAAAGCAGCGGCGAGATCGCCGGTAAGCCCTGCCCCCCTTCGGGTCGACCACGGATGTACTGGCGGACGATGTGAGTGGCGGAGGCGATCCGCAGGAAGCCCCGGTCGGAGGTATACGCCTCCCCGCCGGGGTTTTTTGCGTCTGGGCCCCGGATTCCCGCCGCGCGGCGATCCGTCACCGCCTCGGCGACGTCGGCCGGCCCGAATTGCGACACGATCCTCACCTCAGTTTCCCCGCATCGCCGAAGGTCTCGGCGAGGACATGCGCGAGGGACGATCGGACATGGTGGGATCGAACGACAAGACCGGGCTCAGGATCGCGGTGCTCTACGGCGGGCGGTCTTCCGAACACGACGTCTCGGTGATGTCGGCGACCAACGTGGTGCGCGCGCTCGATCCTGCGAAATACGACGTCCTGCCGGTCTTCGTCACGCGAGCCGGACGCTGGTTCGTCGGCGGCTTCGCCGACGGCCGGCTCGATCGGCCGGAGGCGGGCACCGAGATCGTGCCGGTGCCGGGCGGCAACGGGCGGACGATCGTCGTCTCCCCCGACGGGGCGATGGGCGAGGGGCCGCGGATCGACCTGCTCTTCCCCGTGCTGCACGGGCTCGACGGCGAGGACGGCTCGGTGCAGGGCCTTTCGGCGGTCGCCGGTGTGCCGCTGGTCGGCTGCGGCATCCTCGGTTCGGCGGCGGCGCTCGACAAGGACGTCGCCAAGCGGCTCCTGACCCAGGCGGGGCTCGCCAACGCGCGATCGCTGACGCTTCGCCCCGGTGCGGTGCCGAGTTTCGTCGAGGTGGTCGCCGCCCTCGGCCTGCCGCTCTTCGTCAAGCCGGCGCGGCAGGGCTCGTCGGTCGGCGTCTCGAAGGTCTCGACGCCCGCCGACTGGGACGCGGCGATCGAAGAAGGCTTCCGCCACGACACCAAGCTTCTGGTCGAGGAGTTCGTAGCCGGTCGCGAGATCGAATGCGCCGTGCTCGAGGCGCCGGCCGGCAGCCTCTTCGTGTCGCGCCCGGGCGAGATCGCCCCGGCCGCCGCGCACGGCTTCTACACCTACGATGCGAAATACGTCGACGCCGATGGCGCGGCGCTGGCGGTGCCGGCCGATCTGCCGGAGGATGTCGAGGCGGCGGTGCGCGCGGTGGCGGCGGATGCCTTCCGTGCCGTCGGTTGCGACGGCATGGCGCGGGTCGACGTCTTCGTGACGGCGGAGATGCGCATCCTCGTCAACGAGGTCAACACCATCCCCGGCTTCACCGACATCTCGATGTACCCCAAGGCGATGGCGGCGAGCGGCGTCGAAACCGGCGAGTTGCTCGACCGGCTGGTGGCGCACGCGCTGGCGCGCGCCGGGCGGGTGGGGTGAAGAGGGAGGTAGGACTTCCCAGTTCGGCTTCATGTTGAGGTGCTCGCGCAGCGAGCCTCGAAACACGAAGCCACGACGGGCCTTGCCTCTCGGC
Source organism: Pinisolibacter sp. DMC19 (assembly GCF_056313985.1). Taxonomy (NCBI): domain Bacteria; kingdom Pseudomonadati; phylum Pseudomonadota; class Alphaproteobacteria; order Hyphomicrobiales; family Ancalomicrobiaceae; genus Pinisolibacter; species Pinisolibacter sp. DMC19. The sequence continues at coordinate 76,731 of NZ_JBQUZF010000011.1, forward strand.
CCTTCGCACTTCGAGGCTCGCTTGCGCTCGCACCTCAGTGTGAAGGGCCTCTGCACGGGACAGGGCGATCGATCTCGTCGGACCGCCCCGTCACCCCACGATCGTCACGAACCCGTCCAGCACCCGCTTCTGCCCGGCGCGGTCGAAGTCGATGGTGAGCTTCTCGCCCTCGACGTCGGAAACCGTGCCGTTGCCGAACTTCTGGTGGAAGACCCGGTCGCCGATCGAGAACTTCGACGCCGTCGCCGTCACCGACTTGGCGATCAGCGAGCCCTCGATCACCTTGACGTGCTTGTCGCGGATCGGGTTGCCCCAGCGGTCGCGCGCCGGCGAACGCTCGAAGCGCTCCGGCCCCGATTGCCAGCGCGAACCGCGCTCCTCGAAGCCCTGCGGCCCGTTGCGGCCTTCCGCCTCGCCGAAGCGGCCGCGACCGGCGCCGGCCCAGCCGCGATCGGTCGAACCGCGATCCTCGTCGGCGTGGTCTGCGTGGTCGGCGCCGTAGCCGCGCACCATGCGGCCCTGTTTCTGCGCCTGCGCCCGCTGCCAGCCGGGCGTCGCATAGGTCGAGCCGAAGGGCTCCACCTGGTCGAATCGCGAGCGGCCGTAGCCGCCGTAGTTCGATCCGCCCTCGCGCACCTCGACATGCGGCTCGGGCAGCTCGTCGAGGAAGCGGGAGGGCAGCGACGAGTTCCACGAACCGTGGATGCGGCGGTTCGAGGCGAACCAGATCCACGCCTTCTTTTTCGCGCGCGTGATGCCGACATAGGCCAGCCGCCGCTCTTCCTCGAGGCCGGAACGGCCGCCCTCGTCGAGGGCGCGCTGGTGGGGGAAGAGGCCTTCCTCCCAGCCGGGGAGGAAGACGTGGTCGAACTCGAGGCCCTTGGCCGAGTGCAGCGTCATCAGGTTCACCGCCTCGACCGACTGGTCGTTGTCGGTGTCCATGACGAGGGCGACGTGCTCGAGGAAGGCGGGAAGGCTCTCGTAGTCCTCCATCGCCTTGATCAGTTCCTTGAGGTTCTCGAGCCGGCCCGGCGCCTCGGCCGACTTGTCGTTCTGCCACATCTCGGTATAGCCGGCCTCGTCGAGGATCAGGCCGGCGAGTTCGCCGTGGGGCAGGGCGTCGAGCTGGTCGCGCCAGCGGGCGAAGTTCTGGACGAGGCCCTTCAGCGTGCCGCGGACCTTGGGCTTCAGCTCCTCGGTCTCGACGATGCGGGCGGCGGCTTCCAGCAGCGGCACGCTCTGGGCGCGGGCGAGCGCGTGGACCTGTTGCAGGGTGGCGTCGCCGAGGCCGCGCTTCGGCGTGTTGACGATGCGCTCGAAGGCGAGATCGTCGGCCGGCTGCACCGTGACCCGGAAATAGGCCATGGCGTCGCGGATCTCCATGCGCTCGTAGAAGCGCGGGCCGCCGACGACGCGGTAGGGCAGGCCGAGGGTCACGAAACGATCTTCGAACTCGCGCATCTGGAACGAGGCGCGCACCAGAATGGCGATCTCGTCGAGGCGGGTGCCTTTTCGCTGCAGAGATTCGATCTCGTCGCCGATCGAGCGGGCCTCTTCTTCCGAGTCCCAGGAATTGGCGACGAGGATCTTCTCGGCGTCGGGTTCGTCCTTCTCGGTGTAGAGCGTCTTGCCGAGCCGGCCCTCGTTGTGGGCGATGAGATGGGAGGCGGAGGCGAGAATATGCGTCGTCGAGCGATAGTTGCGCTCGAGCCGGACGACGAGGGCGCCGGGGAAGTCGTGTTCGAAGCGCAGGATGTTGTCGACCTCGGCGCCGCGCCAGCCGTAGATCGACTGGTCGTCGTCGCCGACGCAGCAGACGTTCTTGGTGCCGACCGCCAGCAGCCGCAGCCAGAGATACTGGCAGACGTTGGTGTCCTGATACTCGTCGACGAGGATGTAGCGGAAGCGTCGCTGCCAATCGGCCAAGACGTCCGGTCGATCGCGCCAGATGCGGATGACGTGGAGCAGCAGATCGCCGAAGTCGCAGGCGTTGAGCGTCAGCAACCGGTTCTGATAGGCGCGGTAGAGCTCGCCGCCCTTGCCGTTGCCGAAGGCGCGGGCCTCGAGCGGCGGCACCTGATCGGGCGTCAGACCCTTGTTCTTCCAGCCGTCCATGAAGGCGGCGAACTGGCGCGCCGGCCAACGCTTCTCGTCGATGCCCTCGGCCTGGATCACCTGTTTGATCAGCCGCAGCTGGTCGTCCATGTCGAGGATGGTGAAGTCGGAGCGCAAGCCCACCAGCTCGGCGTGACGGCGCAGGATCCGCGTGCCGATGGCGTGGAACGTGCCGAGCCAGGGCATGCCCTCGACCCGTTCGCCGACGAGGGCGCCGATGCGCTCCTTCATCTCGCGCGCCGCCTTGTTGGTGAAGGTGACGGCGAGGATCTCGCTCGGCCGCGCCCGGCCGGAGGCGAGGATATGGGCGATGCGGGTGGTGAGCACCCGCGTCTTGCCGGTGCCGGCGCCGGCGAGCACCAGGACGGGGCCTTCGGTCGCCTCGATGGCGGAACGCTGTTCCGGATTGAGGCCGGCGAAGAAGGATTCCTCGCGCGGGGCGAAGTTGGCGGCCGCGGCGCGGGCGGCGATGCCGCCGGGCTTGGGCGCCGCCGGGGCAGGCTCGAAGGCACGCGCGGGGGTCGGTTTCTCACCGCGCGCGGGCGCGCCGGGCATGGGGATCGGGCAGTCGTCGTCGTCCGCGGCGGCGGGGTGGGCGGCGCGCGGGTTCGGTCGCGGCGTCCAGCCGGGCGAGAAGGGATCGTCGTCGCGGTCGAAACCGTTGGTCATGCGTCTCGGCGTCTCGGCGTGATGGGCGGAAACGGGGCGTGTGCGCCCTCGACCGCGGCCATGATTCTCTGTTCGTTCACCCACCACCATAGCACGGATGTGGGCACGAGGAGGGCGGCGGCGAGGGGGAACCCCGACTGAGGATACGCGTCGCGACATGCTTGCGCGCTGAGGAAGACTCGCGCGAGGATCGCAGGCATAAGCGACGACGCGATGCAGCCGAGAGACGAGATGACGGGAGAAGCGGAGCCACGGAAACGGACGAAGCCGGTCTACGATCAGGCGTTCTTTCTGGACCTGGCACGACCGCGCGAGGATACCGACGAGGCAAGGACAGAAGCACGCGAGCGGTGGAACAAGTGGCGACGACAACCGACGAATACGCACCGGATAGTGACGTTCGAGGGAGTGGATTTTCGGACGGAGGAGAACCGGGGGATTTCGTTCGAGGGGTTCGAGTTCGGTGGGCCGACGTGGTTCACCGGCGCGGCGTTCGGAGACATGGCGCGGTTCGCCGGTGCAACGTTCAGGAGGGAAGTCCGATTCGTCAACGCGACGTTCGACGGTGGTGCGCGATTCATTGATGTTGCTTTTCATGGCAATGCGGATTTTCATGGGGCAGTTTTTTGGAAATATTCCAATTTCGGCAGCTCTAAATTTTACAACATTGCGCGATTTGACCGTTCAATATTTATAGGTGTTGTGGTTTTCGAAAATACTTCGTTTTGTAAAATAGCTAGATTTGAGGATGTAGTATTTGACGGGTCGGCGGATTTTGCTGGGGCAAGTTTTATTTTTCTTTCTATATTTTCGGGCGCAACATTTTGTGCAGACACGTATTTTGATGGGGCGGTCTTCGGCGGAGTAACGGATTTCGCTGGAAAGAAGGGCGACGGAGACGTCGCTCTCCGGCAGAAGGCGTGGTCGAAGCTGGGAAAGGTTGAAAGTACGAAGCTCGGGAAGTCCTATCGAGCCAGGCGAGATGGGGGCGGCATCGGTCCTGCAACGTTCGCGGACGTCTCCTTCTTCGGAGCGCATTTTCGCAGAGAAGTCTCGTTTGCCTGCCGCGCCTTCGAACATTTGGCCGGTTTTGCAGATGTCCGCTTCGATAGGCCGCCGAACTTCGACGGCGCGACCAACCTCCAGCGTATCGACTTCACCGGCGCGCAGGCCAGGTTCTCGCCGGGCGATCGGCCTTGGTGGAAACCCGATTGGACTGACGTTGCCCCTCAGGCCTAATCCAGTTTGAAGTTCGCTCTGGCCCAACTCGAGGACCAGAGCATGAGGCGTAGCC
>NZ_JBQUZF010000012.1:0-21470 GCF_056313985.1 Pinisolibacter sp. DMC19
GAACACCAGCTCGACGCCGTAGCGCGCCAGCATCTCCGCAACCAGGTCTCCCATGTGGGCCATCGGTAGTCTCCTTCGTGAACGTGAACTGCGAAAAGGGGGCCGTCGGCGGACCCGGAGTGGGGCCCGCGCGTCGATCGAAGCGAGGTCGTGGCGGGTCAGACCCGCGCGGCGTGGCGCGCGGCCATGCGGTGCATCAACGGCGCCAGCGCCGCATGGGTCTCCCGATAGAACGCGAAGCCTTCGTCGTAGGCGGCGCGGGTGGCGGGGTCCGGATCGATGGTCTCGGCGATCGACACCATCGCCCCGGCGGCCTCGGCGAGACCGCCGTAGGCCCCCGCGCCGACCGCGGCGACGATCGCCGAGCCGAAGGCGGTCGCCTCCGTCACCTTCGGCACCGCGATCGGTATCCCGGTGGTGTCGGCATGCATCTGCAGCAGGAACCGGCTGCGTGCCGCGCCGCCGCACGCCGTCATGTCGGTTACCGGGATGCCGGCACCGACGAGCTCGGCGAGGATGTTGCGCGTGCCGTAGGCGATCGCTTCGACCAGCGCCCTGAGCACGTGGGCCGGGGTGTGGCGCAGCGTGAGGCCCCAGATCGCGCCCTGGAGGTCGTAGTCGGTGTAGGGGTTGCGGTTGCCCTGCCAGAAGTCGAGCGCCACCAGACCGTCGGCGCCGATCTCGATCTCGGCCGCCGCCCGCATCATCTCGCCGTGGGCGTCGCCGTCGCGGCCCGCGGAGGCGAAGTGGTCGTGCCACCATTTGACGATCGACAGCGAGGAGACCTGACCGCCCTCGTAGACGAAGAGCCCCGGCACGACGCAGTCGGGATGCGGACCGAAGAGCCCGGCGATCTCGCGCGGCGTGTCGGTCTGGCAGAGGACGAGATGCGACGAGCCGGTGATCAGGGCGGTCTTGCCGGGACGGCAGACGTCGAGGCCGGCCATCGCCACGTAGGCGTCGGTGCCGCCGCACACCACGCGGGTCGCAGCCGTCAGGCCGGTCTCCGCCTGCGCCTCGTGCCCGAGCGGGCCGACCGGCGCGCCGAGCGGCAGGACGTCGGCGGGAAAGCGCGCCTCGATCCCGGCGAGGCCGATCCGGGCGAAGAAGTCCCTGGGCCAGCCGCCGGCGCGGCCGTCGAAGAACCAGCGGTTGGTCGCCTGGTTGTGGCCGAGGGTCAGACGCCCCGAGAGACGGAGCGTCAGGTAGTCGGCCATCTCGACGAACCAGCGGGTGCGTTCGAACTCGGCCGGCCGGCGTTCGGCGAGCCAGAGGATGCGCGGCAGCATCCATTCCGAGCTGACGCCGGCACGGCAGCGCGCGAGCGCGGCGTCGCCGGTCGCCGTCATCCGCCGGGCTTGCGCCGAGGCACGGTTGTCCATCCACAGGATGGCCGGTCCGATCGGCTGCAGCGCCGCGTCGAGCGCGACGAGCGTGCTGGAGGTGCCGTCGGCGGAGATCGCCGTGACGTCGGCGGCCGAGACGCCCGCGGCGGCGATCGCCCCACGGATCGCGGCGACGGCGGCGATCCACCAGTCTTCCGGCGACTGTTCCGCCCAGCCCGGCCGCGGGTAGTGCGTGGGGTAGGGCGAGGTCGCCTGACCCAACACGCGGCCGGCGAGGTCGGTGACGAGGGCGCGGGCGCCGCCCGTGCCGCAGTCGAGGCCGATCACGCAAGGGGTGGAGCGGGTCATCGCGCGCCCCTCCGTTCGCCGACCCGCGACCGCCGCGCCATCCACACGGCGAGTGCGACGCCGCCGATCAACAGGCAGCCCTTGACGATGTCGCGCAGGTAGTCCGGCCAGCCGAGCAGGGCGCCGCCGCTGACCAGCGCCGCCAGCAACAGTGTCGAGCAGGCGGTGCCGATGACGTTGGGCTGGCCGAGCCGGATCATCATGCCGCCGACCATGACCGCGGTCAGGCCGTCGATGAAGTAGGAGGCGCCGATCATCGGCTGACCCGAGGAGAGATTGGCGACCAGCAGCACGCCGGCGGCGGCGGCGGTGACGCCGGAGACGACGTAGAGCAGGGCGATCAGCCGACGGGTCGGCACGCCCGCCTCGATCACCGCTTCCTCGTTGCGGGCGATCGCATAGATGTAGCGCCCGAAGGTCAGGTGCTCCTGGGCGTACCAGGCGGCGAGGTAGAGGGCGGCGACGCCGATCGCGATCAGCGGCACCGGGCCGAGGTTGGCGGCGAGGAGATCGCCGAGCGGGCCGGCGCTCTCGATACGGATCGGCGAGCCGCGGCCGATGGCGGCGGCGGCCGAGCCGCAGGCGCCGCCGGTGGCGATGGTGACGATCAGCGGCTGGAGGCGGAGGGTTCCGACCAGGAAGCCGTTGAGGAGGCCGACGGCTGCACCGACCGCCAGGGCGCAGGCGGTGGCGATCGGCCAGCCCCAGCCGCCGGCGACGAGCGCCGCGGCGACCATGTCGGCGAGAGCGGCGACCTGCATGAAGCCGACGTCGATCTTGCCCGCCGCCGCCACGCCGGTGAGGCCGAGGATCATGATCCCGGTCAGGCTGGCGGAGCGCAGGATGGTGGCGATGTTCGAGGCGTCGACCATGTGCGGACGCAGGGTCGCGAAGCCGGCGACGGCGATCAACAGGGCGAAGAGCAGCCACCACCGGCCGAGGATCCGCGCGATGTTGGACAAGGGCATGACGGGGGCCTGTGCGAAGGAGACGTTGCTCATGGGCGGACCTCGCCGGTCTCGGAGTTCTTGGGGGCAAGGGCGCGCAGCGTGTCGGCGAAGCCGCGACGGAAGCGTTCGTCGAACACCACCACGCCGGCGAGCAGGATCAGGCTGACCACGCCGTCGCCGTACCAGTAGGGCACGCGCAGCAGCGAGAACCCGTCGAGCAGGACGGTGATGACCAGTGTGCCGAGCAGGCTCGCCGGCACCGAGGCACCGCCGAGCAGGGCCGCGCCGAGATAGACCCCGGCATAGGCCGGCATCAGCAGGGTCAGGCCGTGGTTGGTGCTGGCATTGCCGGATTCGGCGATCAGCAGGACGACCGCCAGCACCGCGCCGGCACCCGACAGCGCGAAGGCGGCGACGATGCAGGCCCGCGTGCGGATGCCGGAGAAGAAGGCGGCGACCGGGTTCTCGCCGGTGGCATGGAAGGCGACGCCGGCGCGCGAGCGGTGCAGCAGCAGCGCCGCGAGCCCGTAGATCGCCAGCAGCATGTAGACCGACAGGCTCAGTTGGAAGATGCGCACGTCGTTGAAGTCGAGGATTCCCGACGTCATGAAGTTCTGGAAGATCGTCTGGCCGCCCGTGTAGAGGAAGGCCATGCCGGCGGCGATCGAGCCGCTGCCGATGGTGACGACGATGTCCGGCAGATCGAAATGGGCGATCGCCCAGCCGTTGGCCGCGCCGATCGCCACCCCGATCGCCAGGCCGACGGCGATCGCCAGCCAGAGCGAGAAGCCGGCGGCGATGAGCCAGCCCATCGTCACCGCCGCGAAGCAGGCGATTCCCGGGAACGACAGGTCGAAGCGGCGCACCACGACGACGAACGTCAGGCCGAGGGCGGCGAGGCCGTTCGCCGCCATGTGGCGGGTGACGGCGGCGAAGTTGCCGCGCGAGGCATAGCGCGGTTCGACGGCGGTGAAGATCGCCACGATCGCCGCGACGAGGAGGAGGACGCCGAGCGCGCGCAGGGCGGTCGGCGGCAGGAGCGAGCGGATGGACTTCATTGCAGCCTCCCCATGATCCCGGCGTTCAGGAGTTCGTTGCGGGTGATGGTGGAACTGGCGGCGGCGACCTGGCGGCCCTTGTAGAGGGCGAAGCTGCGGTCGGAGAGGCCATGGACCTCGTCGCAGTCCGTCGACATGACGACGACGGCAGCGCGCTCGGCCAGTTCGCGGATGAGCGCGTAGAGCCGCGACCGCGCGCCGATGTCGACGCCGATGGTCGGCTCGACGAAGATGTAGACCGCCGCCTCGGTGAAGAGGCCCTTGGCGACGACGATCTTCTGCTGGTTGCCGCCGGAGAAACCGGAGACCGGCAGATCGAGGTCGGGCGGCGTCAGGGCGACGATCTCGGCGAGTTCGCGGGCGCGCCGTCGGTTGGCTCCGCCGGTGAGCAGGCCGAGCCGGCCGGAGGCGCGATCGAGGGCGGCGAGCTTGATGTTGAAGATCGAGTTGCGGGTCAGCGTCAGGCCTTCCGAGCGTCGGTCGCCCGGAACCAGGAAGATGCCGGCGGCGAGCGCCTCGCGCGGATTGCGCGGCGCCACTTCGCGCCCTTCGACGCGGATCGCGCCGGCATGGTCGGGTTCGACGCCGAACATCGACTTCGACAGCTCGTCGAGACCGGAACCGACGAGACCGAAGATGCCGAGGATCTCGCCGTGGCGGACCTCGAAGTCGACCGGCTCGAAGACGCCGTCGAGACGCAGCCCGCTGACCTCGAAGGCCGGGCCGCCGGTCGCGACCTCGCCGCGCTTCGGCGGATAGACGTCCTCGAGCGGTTCGCCGAGCATCAGTTCGGCGATCGACAGGCTGCGCTCGCGCACCTCGGAGGCGTCCATCGTGACGATCCGACGGCCGCCGCGGAAGACGGTGAAGCGGTCGGCGAGTTCCACGACCTCCTCGAGGCGATGGGTGATGTAGACGATCGCGATGCCAGAGGCCTTGAGCGCCGCCATCATGCGGAAGAGCACGCTCTTCTCGACCTCGGTCAGTGTCGAGGTCGGCTCGTCGAGGATCATCACGCGGATGTCGCTGTGCGAGAGCGCCTGGAGGACCGCGACGATCTCGCGCTCGACCGCCGAGAGCGATCCGACCGGTCGCGACAGGTCGATGTCGACGGGAAAGCGAGCGAGCAGGGCGTCGCCGCGCCGTCGCAGCGCGGCATGGTCGATCCGTCGGAAGAGACCGGGCCGCCCGCCCTCGCGACCGAGGAAGATGTTCTGGTAGCCGTCGAGATCGGCGATCAGCTCGGGGTGCTGCTGCACCGTCGCGATGCCGTGGTCGATGGCGTCGCGCGGCGTCTGGAACGACACGGGCACGCCGTCGATCTCGACGTCGCCCGAGGTCTTGGAATAGACGCCCGACAGGATCTTGATGAAGGTCGACTTGCCGGCGCCGTTGACGCCGAGCAGCGCGTGGATCTCGCCGCGTTCCAGCGCGAAGTCCACGTCGGTCAGCGCGTGGACCGAGCCGAAGTGCTTGGTCAGTCCCTGCGTCCTGAGAACGATGTCGGCCATGGGGCCTCCCGACGTTCGATGGAGGAGAAGGAGGGAGGCGCCGATCGCGCCTCCCGACGGCGCGAGGGGCTCAGACGGCCCGGACCCATCCGAGCTTGTCGCCGTGGCCGGGCACGTCGTAGTCGTCCGGAATGCCCTTCGCGAGCATCGGCTTGGTCACCGCGTAGGTCGGCGTGATCACGGTGCGCGGGGTCGGACGCCCGGCCTTGTGCTCGTGCGCGTAGAGGACGCAGAGATAGGCCATCTCGTAGAAGGTCTGGGCCATCGACAGCTTCAGCTGCGATCCGGCCTGGATGTAGTTGAAGGCCTGCGAGCCGCCGTCGATGCCGGTCAGGATCAGGTTCGGCCGGTCGGCGGCGCGGGCAGCCAGCGTGCCCTCCACCGCCGCGCCGTCCCAGGCGCACCACACCGCGTCGAGGTCGGGGTTGGCGGTCAGGATGTTGTCCATCGCCTGGCGCGGCGTGACGTTGCCGGCGAGCGCGAAGGCCCATTCGGCGACGACCTTGACGTCGGGATAGGCTTTGAGCGCCCATTCCATGCCGAGCGTGCGCTGGTCCCAGCTCTCGTTCTGCGGCAGCATCACGCGGGCGATCTTGCCCTTGCCCTTCAGCTGCTTGGCGATGAAGTCGGCGGTGTGGAAGCCCATGCCGAAGTTGTTCGACATGGCGGTCGTCTTGACCGCGACGCCGGGCACCATGCTGTCGGCGGCGAAGACCGGGATGCCGGCGGCGATGGCACGCTGGACGGCGGGCGCGATGGCGACCGCATCGGCCGGGGTGATGAAGAGCGCGTCCGGCTTGGAGGCGACGAGACTGTCGATCTGCTCGGACTGCTTCTTGGCGTCGAAGCCGGCGTCGGTCATCGACAGTGCACCGCCCAGTTCCTTCACCGCCGCCTTGAAGCCTTCCTGGAGATGACGACCGGAGTCGTAGGAGGTCCAGCCGAGCGCCGCGGCGAAGCGGTATTCGGCCGCGGCCGCCGGGCGGATGCCGAGATAGCGCGTCGCGGCGAGCGTCGCGGCGGCGCCGAGCAGCAGGCGGCGGGTCGGTCCGCCGGCGGCGCCGGTCGAGGTCTGCGGGGCGTCGTCGCGGATGGGATCGCTGGTGAGTTCCGTCATGGTGTTTCCTCTCCGATCGTCTTTTTCGGGTCTTCCCCGCCGGCCTCTTTGCGTACCGGCGCGTCACGTCTCGTGGGCCGCGAAGGGCCGGATGCGACCGTGACCGTCACATCCCGGAGGGCAGCGGGCGGGACGCGGCGCGGACCGGACCGACGAGGTCCGACCAGCGCGCGAAGGCCTCGCGATAGGCTTGGGAACGGCCGGGGTCCGGCGCGATCACGTCGACGATGCGCGGCATCGTCAGCGCGGCCCGCGGGTCGGCGCCGGTGGCACAGATGAGGCCGAGGCGGGCGGCGCCGAAGGCGGCCCCCAGTTCGCTCGCCTCCGGCACCGCAATTTCGGTGCCGAGACAGTCGGCGAGCATCGCCAGCCAGACTTTCGAACGCGAACCGCCGCCGATGCCGAGCAGGCGGTCGAAGGTCGCGCCGTTGGCCCGGAAGCCCGCGGCGGCTTCGGCGAGCGCGAAGGCGACGCCCTGCAGCACCGCCTGCGTCATCGCCGCGTCGTCGGTGGTGTGATCGAGCCCGACGAAGGCGCCGCGCACGTCGACGTCGAAGGTCGGCGCCCAGCAGCCGTCGAGATAGGGCACGAAGAGCAGCGGCGTCGGCCCGCGCGGCGCGGTGCCGAGATCGGCGACGAGATCGCCGACCGGGCGCTTGGTCAGGCGCGACAGCCAGGTGAGGCAGGCGGTCGCCGACAGGATCACCGCCATCTGGTGCCAGACGCCGGGAACCGAATGGCACAGGCTCTCGATCGCGTGGTCGAGGCTCGGTCGCGGCGCGTCGGTGGCGACGAAGAGCACGCCGGACGTCCCCAGCGAGATCGTGCCGACACCGGGTTTGATGATGCCGCTGCCGCAGGCGCCGCAGGCGTTGTCGCCGCCGCCGCCGGCGACGACCGGCGCGCGATCCATGCCCCAGCGGGCGGCGAGTTCGGGACGCAGCCGTCCGCTCGCCTCGACGCCTTCGACGAGGCGCGGCATGTGCTCGCGGCCGAGACCGGTGGCGCCGAGCAGCCGGTCCGACCAGTCGCGGCGCGCCACGTCGACCCAATAGGTGCCGGAGGCGTCGGCGAGGTCGGACGCCTTCTCGCCGGTCAGCCTCAGCCGGACGTAGTCCTTCGGCAGCAGCACCGTGCGGATCTTCTCGAAGACCTCCGGCTCGTTGCGGCGGATCCAGGCGAGTTTCGGTGCGGTGACCCCCGGGGTCGGCCGGCGATGGGCGATCGCGGCGAGATCCGGATCGTGGGCCTCCAGATCGCGGCATTCGCGATCGGCGCGGGTGTCGTTCCACAGGATGGCGGGCCGGAGCGGCCGGTCGGCGCCGTCGAGGACGGTGGCGCCGTACATCTGGCCGGACAGGCCGATGCCTTCGACCGCGGCGAGTGCGCCGGCATGGCGCTCGCGCAGGCCGTCGACGGCTTCGCAGACGGCGTCCCACCACAGGTCGGGGTTCTGTTCCGACCAACCGCGCTTCGGCCGGTCGACCGAAAGCGGACGAGAAGACGATTCGCCGACGAGCGACTGCGCCTCGTCGATCAGGAGCGCCTTCACTCCCGAGGTGCCCATGTCGATGCCCAGGTACATTGCTTCCTCCCAGAAGCTGTTCGGCCGTCGCGTGGCGGTTTTCCGCCTTGATCTTCGGATCGGCCGTGCGGTTGTCTTCCCTTCGCGTCGTCTCCTTCGCTTCGCCTGTCGGTCGGTTCGATCGTCTCACGCCGCGCGGCGCGAGCCGCCGAAATAGTCGTCCACCGCGGCGATCGCCGCCGGGTCGAGATGAAGGCCGAGTTTGCTGCGTCGCCACAGCACGTCCTCGGCGGTGGCCGCCCATTCCTCGGCGCGCATGTGGTCGAGCTCGCGTTCGCTGAGGCCGTGGCCGAAATGGCGACCGAGGTCGGCGAAGGTGCCGCCGCCGAAGATCGTCTCGGCCCGCGTGCCGTAGTAGCGTACCAGCCGCGTCGCCTCGCGTCGGCCGAGGCCGGGGCAGGCGTCGGCGAGAGCGGCGACGAGGGCGGGGAAGTCGGCCGGGGCGAAGTCGCCGCCGGGCAGGGCGACGCGTCCGGTCCAGCCCGCCGTCGCGCCGATGCGCTCGCGCAGTCCGTCCTCGAAGCAGGGGGCGATGCGGTCGACCGCCTCTTCCGCCAGGCGGCGGTAGGTGGTGATCTTGCCGCCGAAGATCGACAGCATCGGCGCGCCGCCATCGCGATCGAGCTCCAGCACGTAGTCGCGGGTGGCGGCCTGAGCGGCGGAGGCGCCGTCGTCGTAGAGCGGCCGGACTCCGGAATAGCTCCACGCCACGTCGGCCGGGGTGAGCGGACGCCGGAAATAGGCGCCGACCGCCGCGCAGAGATAGGAGATCTCCTCCTTCGAGGCGCGCACCCGGGCGGGATCGCCGTCGAAGTCGCGGTCGGTGGTGCCGATCAGCGTGAAGTCGTCCTCGTAGGGGATGGTGAAGACGATCCGCCCGTCGGGGTTCTGGAAGATGAAGCAGCGATCGTGCTCGTAGAGCCGGCGCACCACCACGTGCGAGCCCTGGACCATGCGCACGCGCCCCTTCGGCGGCCGGCCGGCGAGGCGGGCGGCGACCGATCCGGCCCACGGACCGGCGGCGTTGATCAGGACGCGGGCGCGGATCTCGCGCGAGACGCCTGTCGTCTGGTCGACGGTCTCCACCGACCACAGACCGTCGCGAACGGCGATCGCGCGCGCCTCGGTACGCGGCGCGATCTCGGCGCCGCCGGCGCGGGCGGCCTGGGCGTTGAGCACGACGAGGCGATTGTCCTCGACCCAGCAGTCCGAATATTCCCAGCCGCGCGTGAACTCGGGGCGCAGGCCCTGCGCCAGCAGGCCCTTGTCGAGATCGACGGTCGTCGTACCCGGCAGGGCGGCGCGGCCGCCGAGATGGTCGTAGAGGAAGAGCCCGGTCCGGAGCATCCAGCGCGGCCGCATGCCGGCGACGTGGGGCAGGACGAAGCGCATCGGCCGGACGATGTGGGGTGCGATCGACCACAGCACCTCGCGCTCGGCGAGCGCTTCGCGCACCAGGCGGAACTCGTAGTGCTCGAGATAGCGCAGGCCGCCGTGCAGCAGCTTGGTGGAGGCCGACGACGTCGCGCCGCCGAGATCGCCCTTGTCGCAGAGGTACACGGAGAGCCCGCGCCCGATGGCGTCGCGGGCGATGCCGCAGCCGTTGATGCCGCCGCCGACGACGGCGAGGTCGAAGATCTCAGCCATGACGCATCCCTCCGGCGAGCGTGGTCCGCGGGGCGGCGCCGTCCGCCGGGCGGGCGGCGAGCAGGCGTTCGGCGACTTCGACGAAGCCGGCGCCGCCGTGGCCCTCGGCGACCCAGGCCGGCAGTTCGACGCTGCCGTCGGCGAAATCGCGGATGTTGGCGACGCCGCAGGACAGCGGGAAGAAGCCGAACATCGGCCCGTCGTTCGGACTGTCGCCGACGAAGACGAAGCGGTCCTTCTCGGCGTCGAGATCGCAGTCGAAGACGTCGGCGGCGAAGCGGCGGGTCATCGACAGCTTGTCGTAGTCGCCGAACCAGCCGTTGACGTGGATCGACGACAGTTTGGCGACCGCACCCGCTTCGGCGAAGATCGCGAGGACCCGGTCGACCTCCGCCTTGGGCAGCGGCGCGACGTCCTCGCAGACGTCGATGGCGAGATCGGCCTCGCGGTAGAGCTGGTCGGAGGCGATACCCGTGCCCGGAACCTCGGCGAGGATGCGCTCGCGCAGGGCGTCGAGACGCCGGCGATTGGTCCGCCGTTCCTCGTCGGTGGCGAAGAAGCGCTGGATCATCTTCCGCTGGCCGCGGTCGTAGCTGAAGTAGAAGGCACCGTTCTCGCCGACCACGCCGGCGACCGGCCAGAAGCGGGCGATCATGTCGCACCAGCCGGCGGGGCGTCCGGTGATCGGCACCACGGCGAGCCCGGCGGCCTCGAGGCGTTCGAGCGCGGCGTAGGCGTCGGCCGGAAGCCGCCCGTCCGACGTCAGCGTGTCGTCGATGTCGGTGAAGACGGCACGGATGCCGTGGAGCGCGGAAAGCGGAAGGTCGGCGAGAGGGCGCATCAGCACTGCTCCGCGATGAAGTCTTCGAGAATGCCCATGCCGGCGGCAAGGTCGAGGAAGGAGAAACGGTCGCGGATCTCCGGCGAATGGCGCAGCGCGTCGTGGTAGAGCGCCCGGTCGATGCCGAGTTCCGCGGCGGTGGTCGCCCCGCCGGCCGCCGCCAGGTGGGCGACGAGCCGATCGGCCGGGATCGTCATGGCGAGCAACTCGTGCCGCAGGTCCGGCCAGTGCCGCTCGAGCTCCGCGTTGAACCGGTCGGAGGCGGCGGCGTCCATCGCCTTGGCGCGGGCGGCGGCGAGAATGGCGTCGACGGCGCTCGCGGGATAGCGGCGGCGGATGCCGTCCTCGTCGACCGGGACCGGGCGTATCTTCGGCGCCGTCGTCTCGGCGAGGATCCGCTCCTGAAGCCGTGCCATGGTGATCGAGGTGACGCCGACCTGCTGGCCGTGCACCGTGCCCGGGTGGCGCTCGCCGGCGAAACTGTCGATCCAGTGCGAGATCTGGTGCTCGCCCATCGAGCCGGGATGGCTCATGCCGGTGAGCGTCAGGCCGAAGCCGCACAGCGCCATCAGCCGATGGAGATAACCGATCGCCGTCGGGTCGCGCCGGCCGACCGCGGCCGAACGGGCGAAGAGTTCGACCTCGTCCTCGAGCTGCAGCGCGAAGGGCGCGACGCGATAGGCGGTGCCGAGCAGGCGGTGGCTGAAGTACCAGTCGACCTGCGCCGTCGAGCGGCAGATGCTGTCGCCGAACCCGGCGGCGACGAGATGGGCGGGGGCGGCGGCGTTGACGCCGAGGTCGAAGAACACGCCGCGCGCGCCGTGCGCCTTCATCGTCGTCTTGGTGCCCGACCGCAGGGTGATCGACGCCGTGGTCGAGGTGTAGCCGTTCATCGACGGCGCCGTGCCGAAGACCGAATAGCGGCGCCCGTCGCCGGCGGTCGTGTACTTGCAGAGATCGTTGATCGTTCCCGATCCGACCGCGACCAGCGCCTCGGCGCCGCGGGTGCGGTCGCGCAGCCGCTCGACGTCGCCCTCGTCGGCATGCGGGTGGTCGAGGACGATCAGATCGGCACGCGCGCCGAGCGCCGCGGCGACGGCGCGTCCCTGCGCCTCGTGGGTCGCCTCGTCGCAGACGACGGCATAGCGCTCGGCCGGCATGACGGAGGCGACCAGTGCCGCCTCGGAGCCGGAAAGATCGTCGGCGATCAGCACGCGATCGAAGGGAACGTGCGCCGGGCGACCGGTGTCGGGATCGATCCAGGTGCCGGCGACGACGTCGTCGACGAGACGACTCCAACGGTCGCCGGCCGCGGATGCGGCGGACGGACGAATGTTCATGCTCGGGGTTCCTCCCGGTACGTCGTTGTTGTTGGCATAATTCAGACGTGCCTGGAACTTGTCAATGGCGTTTTTCAGGTTGTAATGGAAACTGCCATTCAATCGGTTCGCATCAGCGACATACCCACTGGCACGCCGCCGCGACACGGGTTAAGGAGGGAAGGGCGTGGAGGCCCCAGAATGTCGAAGAAGAACGCCACGGACCTGCGAGGTCTCGAAGAGGCGATGACGCCGGCGCAGTTCGCGCTCGATCCGGTCCTGACGGCTGCCTGGCTCTATTACGAGGAGGGGCTGAAGCAGGACGAGATCGCCGCGCGCTTCGGCATTTCGCGCGCCTCGGTGTTCAACCTGCTGCAGCGCGCGCGCGACGAGGGCATGGTCACCGTCTCGGTCGACCTCGCGCGCATGGACCTCGTCCGTCTCGGAACGGAGATTCGCGCCGCCACCGGCATCGACGAATGCTACGTCGTCCCCGACCTGCGCGACGGCCGCCCCGTGGTGGAGCGCGTGGCGCGGCTCGGCGCTCGGCTGCTCGAACAGCGCCTCGCCGCCGACAGCATCCTCGGTGTCGCCTGGGGGCGCACGGTGATGGCGCTGTCGAAGGTGATGGCGCAGCTCAACCTGCCGAGCACGACGATCGCCCAGGTGACCGGCAGCTCGATCGCCACCTACGACTTCTCGCCTGAGCTCTGCACCTCGAACATCGCCCTCAAGCTCGGTGGCCGCTGTGTCAATCTCCACGCCCCCGGCATCGTCTCGACGCCGCGGATGAAGGCGCTGCTGATGGAGGAGCCGATCATCGCCCAGCACTTCCGCCTGTTGCGGTCGTGCTCGATGACGCTCTTCGGCGTCACCGATCTCGGCGGCGAGACGCTGCTGAAGCACAGCGGTTTCATGACGGCGCAGAGCCTGCAGGAATACGGCGCGCTCGGCGCCGTCGGCTTCGTGTCGGGCTATTTCTTCGACGTCGAGGGGCGGGCGGTGCGCACCGAACTCGACGATCGCCATGTCGTCATGCCGGTCGAGGACTTCCTCTCGGTGCCGACCCGCATCTGCGTCGGCGGCGGCCTGTCGAAGCTCGACGCGATTCGCGGCATGTTGCGCGGCGGCTATGCCAACGTGCTGGTAACCGACGAGGAGACCGCTCGGGCGGTTCTCTCCGGCTGACGGGACGGTCTTTCGGCCGGTCTCAGGCGTCGGGCGCGGTCGTCCCGCGATTGGCGACCAGTTCCATCGCCGCCCTGTCGCGCACGACGAGGACGCCGCGGTTCTCCTCGATCAGGCCGGACTTCTTCATGATCGTGAAGTTGCGGCTGACCGTCTCGATGGTGAGGCCGAGGTGGTCGGCGATCTCGCCGCGGGTCAGACGCAGCACGCAGGTGCCGTCGGTCTCCTCGACGGCGCCGAGGAGATAGGTCGCGATCTTCTCCGCCGCCGTCATGCGGCCGAGGAGGAGGGCGAGACCCCGCATCCGCGCGGCGTCGTCGAGCAGCACGCGCAGGACGCGCTCGCGCCGATCGGGGTCGGC
This sequence comes from Pinisolibacter sp. DMC19, assembly GCF_056313985.1. Taxonomy (NCBI): domain Bacteria; kingdom Pseudomonadati; phylum Pseudomonadota; class Alphaproteobacteria; order Hyphomicrobiales; family Ancalomicrobiaceae; genus Pinisolibacter; species Pinisolibacter sp. DMC19. The sequence goes on from NZ_JBQUZF010000012.1 coordinate 13,272, forward strand.
CATCAGGACGCTCTGTTCGCGCTCGACGGCGACCACCGACTCCGCGGCGACCGCGTCGTGGTCGAGGACGTCGCGGGCGCAGAGGCCGATCAGGCGTCCGGGGCCGGCGAGATCGAGGATCTGCCGCCGCCCGTCGGGCAGCGAGCGCGACAGGATCACCGAGCCGGCGACGATCTCGAAGGTGCGGCCGACGGCATCGCCCTCGCCGAAGAGCATCTCGCCCTTGGCCAGCCGCCGCCGGTGTCCGTCGTCGCGACGGCGCGGCGCGGCGCGGCCGGTTACGACCGGTGCGCGGGTCTCGGCCGGCGGGGCAGAGGGCATTCCCGGTCGAGCGCGGAGCGTCGACTTGATCTCTTCGATCTCGGCGGCGACCTGCTGCCAGTAGCGGGCGGTCTCGGCGTCGCCGCCGTCGGAGGCGCGTCGGGCGATGCCCAGCGCATAGGAGGTGGCGCCTGCGCCGTCCTGATCGATCAGCCAGCGCGCGTCGGCCCGCCAGGTGGGGCTCTCCGGCGTCTCTTCCCGTTCGAAGGCATAGACCGCGCTGACGAGCAGATCCGTGACCAGGAGGGGGCGGTTCATGATGATCCTCGAGCGAAGCGAGCGGCGTTGCGGTTCATGTCGCGAGACCCGGGCGATCGATGAGGAACGCCGCGAGATGTTCGGTTGTCATGATACTATAGTAGCAATGGCCGGGAATGCCATGCGCGCTTCTACGGCTGTCGCTGCGGTAAGGCGCTTCCGGTCCGCGCGATTGACAGCGCCGCGACGGCCGGTGTGGACTGCCCGTCCGCCCCTCCCACCGGAGCCGCCTCGATCCTCGGGGCCGGGGGCATTCGAGGCCGAAGACCCATGAAGATCGCCCTTCTCGACGACTACCTCGCGGCCGCCCCGCGCGCAGCCGACTGGGCGCGCCTCGGCGCCGCCGCCACGGTGACCGCCTTCGAACACCCCTTCGTCGCGACGGCGGACCTGGTTGCGGCGCTCGCCGATTTCGACGTCGTCGTCGCCATGCGCGAGCGCACGACGCTCGGCGCGGACGTGCTGGCGCAATTGCCGGCCCTGCGCCTCCTCGTCACCACCGGCATGCGCAACGCCTCGATCGACATGGTCGCCGCCCGCCGGCTCGGCATCGACGTTTGCGGCACCGACATGCTGCCGACACCGACCGCCGAACTCGCCTGGGGCCTGATCATCGCGCTCGCCCGCCGCATCGGCGAACAGGACGCCGCCCTGCGCCGCGGCGTCTGGCAGACGGCACTCGGCACGGTGCTCGCCGGCAAGCGGCTCGGCGTGGTCGGTCTCGGCAAGCTCGGGGCGCAGATGGCGCGGATCGGCCAGGCCTTCGGCATGGAGGTCGTCGCCTGGAGCTCGAACCTGACCGACGAGAAGGCGGCGGCGGCCGGCGTCCGGCGGGTCGAGAAACACGAGCTCTTCGCCACCGCCGACGTCGTCAGCGTCCATCTGGTCCTGTCCGATCGTACCCGAGGCATCGTCGATGGCGCCGCGATCGCCGCGATGAAGAAGACCGCTTTCCTCGTCAACACCGCGCGCGCCGGCCTCGTCGACATGGAAGCGCTCGGCGCCGCGCTCGAAGCCGGCGCCATCGCCGGCGCCGGCCTCGACGTCTTCGACGTCGAACCGCTCGCCGCCGACGACCCGATCCTGCGCTGGCCGGGAACGGTGCTGACGCCGCACCTCGGCTACGTCACCGAGGAGAGCTGGCGCGTCGCCTACGGCCAGGCGCTGGAGGCGATCGAGGCCTGGGCGAAGGGCGCGCCGATCCGTCTGCTCAACCCCGCCTGAGCGGGCCGGCCCGAGCGGCGGAAATTGCTCCTCGAAACGCGTTCGGCTGCCCCCGCGAGGGGACAGCCGAGGCGATGGTCGGTCTTGCCGACGGCGGATGATCGCGGGTCAGCCGATCAGCCGCATCATGGTCAGGGCGAAGGTCACCATGCAGGCGCCGCCGAGACGGGTGGCGATCGAGCAGAAGGGCAGGAGCGTCAGCCGGTTGGCGGAGGTCAGGATGGCGACGTCGCCGGTGCCGCCCTGGGCCGCCGAGCACGAGCAGACGACGGCGGCGTCGATCGGGTGCATCTTCAGCCGCTTGGCGACGAGGAAGCCGGTGGTGATCAGCACCATGACGGTCGAGACGATCACCACGATGTTGAGGAAGGTGAAGGCACCGACCAGCTTTTCCCAGGGCGTGATCGACACGCCGACCGAGAACAGCAGCGGATAGGTGACCGAGGTGGCGAAGAACTTCTGCACCACCCTGCCGCCTTCCTGCAGCTTCGGCGAGATCGCGTTGATCGCCTTGAGACCGAAGGCGAGGAACAGCATGGCGAGCGGCGCCGGGAAGTCCCAGGTGCGCTGGGCGAGGACGCCGACCAGATAGAAGGCGACCGCGGTGACGCCGGCGGCGCCGATGGTGGCCGGATCGACGATGCTCTCGGTGGTCTTGGTCGTGGCGCCGAGATCGTCGCCGTCGTCGGTCAGGCGGCCGTTGCCGGTCAGGTGGGGGTTGCGGTTGCCGTACCAGTTGAGCACGCCGCCCATGATGATGCAGGTGAAGGAGCCCATCATCACCATCGGCATGATCTCGGCGAGGATGGTGCCCTGGTCGCCGTGGGTGAGCAGCGCATAGCCGATCGAGATCGGGATCACGCCCTCACCGACGCCCCCGCCCATCATCGGGACGATGATGTAGAAGAACGTGTGATGGGTGCCGAGGCCGAGCAGCGTGCCGAGCACGGTGCCGAAGGCGGCCGCCACGATGACGCCCGACAGCAGCGGCACGAAGATCTTCATCGCACCGCGGATCAGCGCCTGACGATCCATGCCGAGCACCGAGCCGACAATGATGCAGGCGATGTAGAGATAGAGGAAGTTCGACGTCTTGTAGAATTCCTTGGTCGAGGCGATCACCGGATCCGGGATCATGTGCGCATAGACCAGATAGGACGGCAGGAAGGTCGCCAGCACTGCCGAGGCGCCGAGGTTCTTCAGGATAGGCAGACGCTTGCCGATCTCGCCGCAGGTGAAGCCGCCGACCGCCAGGATGGCGATCGAGACGAGAATGTCGGACGACAGCTTGCCGGCGGTCGCGGCGCCGTGGCCCGGCGCGCCGTTGGTGTGGAGCATCACGCCGATGATGGCGATCAGCAGCGCGTAGATCGGCAGCGGTACGATGCCGATGCGGGTGTCGAGGAGCTTCCACCACAGCCCCGGCCAGAGGTTGCGGGTCTCGATCGTGGGTGCGGAATATTCGGCTTGTACGGACATTGTTCCCCCTGCGGTCTTGTTCCGGCGCGCGGTCGGTCCGCGGCGCATGGATGCCACTCGGTGGGCCGCCGCCGTTTCGTCGCGTGATGCGAGCCGGTGGAGGTCCCGAGGTCGGCTTGTCCTCCGCAACCGCCGTGCCAGAGCCGTTGGTGACCGCCATCGCCTTGAAATGATTGGGATCGTCGTCGTACCCACCGTCTCGGCCGGGTGTGAAAGACCGGAATTTCCGGAAAAAACCGCCTATACATGTCCGGAAATCCGGAAACGTGTCGTTCGACTGAGGAAAGTGACTGCTCCCAAGACGAATTTTCGTCTTTCATCCGTATCCGTACGACGGGTGCTTGGATCGTCTCGCCCGATACGATAGGCTCCGCGGCCTCGTTCCCGGCGATCGCTCGGGCGACGTGATCAGCGGGAGATGCGACGTGTCCGAAATGCGGGTGATACTGATCGAGGACGACGCCGACGTGCGCCTGGGCTGCGTCCAGGCCCTGATGCTCGAGGGCATTCCGACCCTCGGCGTCGATTCCGTCGAGAAGGCGCGGCGCTCGCTCGGGCCGGGCTTCTCCGGCGTGATCGTCTGCGACATCCGGCTTCCCGGACAGGACGGTCTCTCCTTCATGCGCGAGATGGCGATCGCCGAGCCCGACCTGCCGGTGATCCTGGTGACCGGCCACGCCGACGTCGCCACCGCCGTCCAGGCGATGCGCGACGGCGCCTACGACTTCATCGAGAAGCCCTTCACCTCGCAGCATCTGGTCGAGGTCGTCCGCCGCGCGCTGGAGAAGACGGCGCTCGCCGCCGAGGTGAAGAACCTCAAGAAGCGGCTGTCGGCGCTCGGCAGTCTGGAAAACCGGATCATCGGCCGCAGCCAGCCGATCCAGCGGCTGCGCCAGACCATCTCCGAGATCGCCCCGACGGCGGCCGACGTGCTGATCCTCGGCGAGACCGGCACCGGCAAGGAACTGATCGCCCGCTGCATCCACGACGCCTCTGGCCGACGCGGCCCCTTCGTCGCGCTGAACTGCGGCGGTCTGCCGGAAACGCTGTTCGAGAGCGAGATCTTCGGCCACGAGGCCGGCGCCTTCTCCGGCGCCATCAAGAAGCGCATCGGCAAGGTCGAGCACGCCACCCACGGCACACTCTTCCTCGACGAGATCGAGTCGATGCCGATCGCCATGCAGATCAAGTTCCTGCGCGTGCTGCAGGAACGCGTGGTCGAACGGCTCGGTTCGAACCAGCAGATCCCGGTCGACTTCCGCGTCATCGCCGCCACCAAGTCGGACCTTTCCGCCGAGAGCGAGGCAGGACGCTTCCGCGGCGACCTCTACTTCCGCCTCGCCGTGGTCGAGCTCGAGTTGCCGCCGCTGCGCGCGCGCCGCGAGGACGTGCCCCTGCTCTTCGAGCATTTCGTCGAGCAGGCGGCGCTGCGGCTCGGGCGCGAGCCGTCGCCGATCAAGGATGCGATCGTCCAGGATCTGATGGCGCGGCCCTGGCCGGGCAACGTGCGCGAGCTGCGCAACGTCGCCGAACGCCACGTCCTCGGCATTCGCGGCAACGACGGCGCCGACGGGCGCGCGCTGCCTCTGTCGCAGGCGGTCGAGGCCTTCGAGAAGTCGCTGATCGCCGAGGAGCTGCGCCGCCAGAACGGCAACGCGTTGCGCGCCGCCAAGCAACTGGCGATCCCCAAGTCGACGCTCTTCGACAAGATCCGCAAGTTCGGTCTCGACGGCGACGCGTGACGGCGCGACGGCGGGGCTTCCGCCGTCGCGCGCCGCCTCAGGCGGCGATCGCCTCCTGGGCGATGGTGTTGCGCAGGCGGCCGATGCCTTCGATCTCGACCTCGATCTCGTCGCCGTCCTTCATGAACAGCGGCGGATTGCGCTTCTTGCCGACGCCGCCGGGCGAACCGGTGATGATGACGTCGCCGGGCTCGAGCGGCGAGAAGGTCGAGATGTAGGCGATCAGATCCGGGATGCGATGGATCATGTTGCCGGTGTTGTCGTCCTGGACCTGACGGCCGTTGAGCCAGGTGCCGATCTTCAGCGCGTGCGGGTCGGGGATCTCGTCGGCGGTGACCAGCCAGGGGCCGAAGGCGCCGGTCTCGCGCCAGTTCTTGCCGGCGGTGAACCAGGTGTGCTGCCAGTCGCGCACCGAGCCGTCCATGTAGCAGCTGTAGCCGGCGACATGGGCATAGGCCTCTTCGGCCGGAATGCGGAAGCCCGCCTTGCCGATGACGACGGCGAGTTCGCCCTCGTAGTCGAACTCGCGGGTCACCGCCGGCTTCAGCACCGGGCAGCCGTGGCCGGTCTGCGAATAGGGGAAGCGGACGAAGAGCGTCGGCGCCGGATTGGTTTCGGCGAACTCGGCGCGCTTCTCGGCGTAGTTCATGCCGACGCAGAAGATCTTCTCCGGCCGTTCGATCGGCGGCAGGAAGACCACCTCCTCGGCGCGGTAGTCGATCTGGGCATGGAGGAAGGCCGCGACGCGGGCGATGCCGTCGCCGGCGAGCATGGCGCGGACGTCCGGATAGGTGGTGCCGAGGCGGCGGCCGAGATCGACGATGCCCTGCGGCACGACGAGGCCCCAGCTCTTGCGATCGGCGACGAGGAAACTGACGATCTTCATGTCCCGCGGACTCCCGGCTTGCGAGCGCGGTTCGCGCTCGATCTGTCGGGTGTCGCTTCGCATCGACCGTGCCAAACGCCGGATGCGGCCGAAACCGGCGCGTTTCAGGGCGCCGGCGCGGCCGACGGCGTCGTGGCGGTCTCGGTTTCCGGAAATGCCGGCGTCGCGGCTTCCGGATTTCCGGTCACCTCGTCGCTCTCCAGCGGCAGCGTCAGGGTGAAGACGGCGCCGCCCTCCGCCCCGTCGGCGGCGGTCAGCGCGCCGCCGTAGATGCGGGCGATGTCGGCGGAGATGGCGAGGCCGAGGCCGAGCCCGCCGCCGCTCTTGTTCTTGGTCGAGAAGAACGGCTCGAAGATCCGGGTCAGGATGTCGGGCGGGAAGCCCGGCCCGTTGTCCGACACCGTCAGGATCGCCTTCCCGTCCGCCTCGTGCCAGGCGATGACGGTGGTGGCGTCCTCGGTCGAGCGGGTGGCGTCGAAGGCGTTGGAGATCAGGTTCACCAGGATCTGCTCGATCCGCACCGCGTTGGCATTGACCAGGACCGGCGTCGGCGAGGGCAGGGTGACGATCTTCATCGGCTCGCGGTCGTGGCGATGGCCGAGGAGGGCGAGGGCGTTCTCGACCGAGCGCCCGAGATCGACGGTCTCGCGCTCCGCCCCCGTGCGGCGGGCGAAGGAGCGCAGGCGGCTGGTCAGGATGCCCATGCGGTCGACCAGCCGGACGATGCGGTCGAGATTGCCGCGCACCGTCGCCTCGTCGCCGAGATCGAGGAAGCGGGCGGCGTTCTGCGACAGGGTGGCGAGCGCGGCCAGCGGCTGGTTCAACTCGTGGGCGATGCCGGCGGAGAGCTGGCCGATCACCGCGAGGTTCTCGGTGCGGATCAGCTCCTGATGCATGGATTCGAGCTGGCGGTTGGCCTGGATGCGTTCCTCGACCTCGGTCTTCAGCGTCTCGTTGGTCTTCTTCAGCTCGGACGACCGCTTCTCGACCATGTCCTCGAGGATCTCGAAGGAGCGTTCGAGTTCGGCGCGCGCCGCGTCGCGTTCGATCAGGTGACCGCGGAACACTTCGACTGCCGCGGCCATGCGGCCGATCTCGTTGCGCCCGTGCATCCCCTCGAGCGACACCGCGCGGTCGCCCTCGGCGAGCCGCAGCATGGTGGCGGTGATACGGTCGATCGGCCGCGACACCGAGCGGATGACGAGAACGACGAAGACGCCGAGGAGGAGGAGGGCGCAGGCGAAGATCGACAGGCTGACCCGGATGGCACGGTCGAAGGTCGCCACGGCCTCGGCGGAAGCCTTCTCGGCGTTGGCGCCGATGTGGGCGATGACGCCGTTGACCGCGTCGTTGACGGAATCGAAGACGAAGCGCGAGCGATCGTTGACCAGCCGCGACGCCTCAGCCGCCGACAGGGTCGGCAGCCCGACGGCGATCGCCTGTTCCTCGGCGAGATAGTCGACCCAGCGCTCGCGCACCGTGGCGAAACGCGCCCGCTCGTCGTCGTTGCGCAGGATGCCGTCGTAGGCGGCGAGCGACCGGTCGATCTCGCCGCGGCGATTCTCCGCCGCCGCCAGGATGGCCGTCCGCTCGGCGGTGTCGGGCGTGAACACGGCGCGCACGAAGCGCAGCCGATGGCTCTCCATCTTGTACTTGGTCTCGGCGAGGAGACGGACCGACGGCAGCCAGCGCGAATTGAGTTCGGCGGCGGCACGATCGACCCGCGTCAGCGCGAAGAAGAAGAAGGCGCCCATGGTCATCAGCAGCAGCACGCTGACGGTCATCGTCAGAATGAGGCGAGCCCGAATAGAAATCGCCGAAAACATCATGATGAGGCCTTCTCGTCGCGTCGATATGACATGACAGCAAATACTACCATGCATGGGAGAAGGCAAGAAACCGCCATATCCGGAAGTCCGGACGAGGTTTTTGCGCGGTTTCCGGAAATCCGGACATTCATCTTGCGCGCTACTACTTAGCGTAGACGTCCTGCCCCTGAGAAACACGCGGTCTTTCCGGTTCGGCGTTGTTTGGCACGCCGGTTGCTGCCCACGGGGGGCGCCGGCGGTGTCGGCGCGCGACGGGTACCAACGGAAAGCCGCCGGTGATGGGCGAGGATTGCGAAGAGTTGCTCTTCGACACGATCGATCTCGGGATCTTCCCCCGGGCGCGCGACGAGATCGCGGCGCTGCTGGGGACCTGCGGCCTTTCTCTGGAGGAAGGTGTCGAGACCTTCGTGACCTGTCGGCATCGCGGTCGGCTGGTGGCCTGTGCCGGGATCGACGCCAA
>NZ_JBQUZF010000013.1:0-20036 GCF_056313985.1 Pinisolibacter sp. DMC19
GAACACCAGCTCGACGCCGTAGCGCGCCAGCATCTCCGCAACCAGGTCTCCCATGTGGGCCATCGGTAGTCTCCTTCCTCGAAAGTCCGGGCGTTTCGCCCTTCGGTTTCCTTCGGACGCGCTCCGCCCTTCGCCGAACCGGCCGGTCGGGCCGATGCGACGGGGAGGAAGCGATCGTGATCGCCTGTTCGATGCCCGGCGGCTTCGTTTTGCGAGGGACGGGGCGGGCCGAGGAAGCTCGGCGCCGACGCCGTCAGCTCACGATGAAATGCAGCCGGGCGTGATCCGTCCTGTAGACGGCGGTGTAGTACTCGATCGGTTCGTCGGTCTGCATGTAGGAGATCGACTCGATCGCGATGACCGGCGCCCCCTTGGGGATGCCGAGCAACTTGGCCTGTTCGGCGGTGGCGGAGGCGGCCTCGAGCCAGCGTTCCGCCCGCCGCATGGTGATGCCGTAGCGCCGCGCCAGCGTCTCGTAGAGCGAGCGGTTGTGCATCGGCACCTGTTCGAAGCCGGGCGCCAGCCGCGACACGACGTAGGTCAGGACGAGGATGCGCGGCACGCCGTCGACCGCCAGTACGCGATCGAGCGCCACCACCGGCTCGTCGGGCGAGGCGAGGTTCAGCATCTCGCGCGCCCGCTCGGTCGGCTTCGACAGTTCCTGCCGCAGGATGGTGCGGCTGATGGCGTGGTCGGTGTGATGCAGTTCGCCGGAGAAGCCGATGTTGGAGCCGAGGAAGCCCTGGTCGTCGCGCTTGCCGGCGACGAAGGCGCCCTTGCCCTGCAGCTTGTAGATGACGCGCTCGTAGACGAGTTGGTTGAGCGCTTCGCGCACCACCGTCCGCGACACGCCGAAGAGATCGCAGAGCTCGGATTCCGACGGCAGGCGGGCATTCTCGCCGAGTTGCTCGGTGACGATCATGGTCTGAATCGCCGTCTTGAGCTGCGACCACAGGGGCAGGCCCGAACCGGCCTCGCGGGGGGCGAGCGGCTTGAGGCTGGCGAGGAGATCGGGGCTCGAACGCGATGCGCGGCGGCGGGTCTCTGTCATCTCGGGCGTCCCTGAACGTCGTGGTTGTCGCCGAGGACGTCGGCGGCCGCCTGCGCCTCCTCCGCGCGACGCTCCGGCGACCACCCGAGGGCGGTGCCGACGACGTCGGCGAGTTCGGCGAGGGCGTCCGACGTCGCTCGACCGTGCAGGGCGACGAGGGTTCGCCGCAGCACGATGTCGACAAGATGCACGACGCGCTCGTTCTTCGCCAGAAAGGCGATCTCCTGGCGCGAGTGATCGGGCAGGTGGACGAGGGGAATTTCGGTTTCGCCGGCAAAATGCGCGAGCATCGCCGTCATGCCGGTGCCGTAGCGGTCGAAGAGGATCGCCGCGCGGGCCAGGGGGATGCGGAAACGCGCCGCGGTCGCCGCCACATGGGAGCCGACGTCGGCAGGCCAGTCGGCACCGCCGCCGATCGGCACGCCGGCGGTGGAGCACCGGCGCGGGCGGTCGAGGATCTTCAGCACCGCGTCGGCGATCTCCTCGCCGCAGGCACGGAAGGTCGTCCACTTGCCGCCGACCAGCGACAGGACCGGGAAGGGTCGGTCGCCCTCGGGCTCGAAGACGCGGATCGAATGATCGCGGCTGATCGCGCCGGCGACGCCGTCGCTCGCCGGCAACGGGCGGACGCCGGCGTAGGTGTGGACGATCTGGGCGACGTCGAGGTCGAGACCGGGCATCACCTCCTTCATCACGCCGAAGAGATAGTCGATTTCGGCGGGCGAACAGACCACGTCGCCGGGATCGTCGGTGCGCAGATCGGTGGTACCGAGCAGGACGTGGTCGCCGTCGAGCGGGTAGGCGAGGCAGATGCGGTGGTCCGGGGTCTCGAAATAGAGCATGCAGCCGTCGAGCGCCTCGACGAAGGCGCGGTGGCGCAAGACCAGATGCGAGCCCTTGGTGCCGCCGATCAGCCTCTCGCGGATGCCGAGGTCGAGGTCGACCTCGTCGACGCGGGCGCCGGCGCAGTTGACGACGACGCGGGGGTGGACGGTGAAGCACTCGCCGCTCTCGGCGTCCGTCAGCACGACGGCGTCGCCGCGTCGTCCGGCGACCGCGACGTAGGTCGCCGCCATCGCGTCGGGGCAGACCGCCTCGGCTTGCGCGAGAAGCTCGTAGCCGAGCCGTTCGGGGGCGACGAGGCGGGCGTCGTGGTATTCGCCCATGTAGCGGATCGACGGATCGAGGCCGCGCATCGTCCGGCGGAATTCGCGCTTCGGCACCATGCGGTGGAGCGGCATGGTGCGGTCGCGGCGGCCGAAGAGGTCGTAGACCATCAGCCCGAGCGCCACGACGAGCGCGCCCTTCGGTCCGGGCGAGCGCACCAGGCCGAGGAAACGGCCGGCCGAGGCGAAGAGGCCGCTCATCAGATCGCGCATCGGGATGCGGACACGAATCGGGCGGACGAGATGGGGCGCGTCGAGAAGGAGGCGATTGCGCTCCTCGACCGACTCGCGCACCAGGGCGAATTCGCCGATCTCGAGGTAGCGCAGGCCGCCGTGGATCAGACGCGAGGAGGCCGAGCTCGTCGCCGAACAGACGTCGCCGCGGTCGACCATCAGGGCGGGAACGCCCTGGAAGGCGAGATCGCGGAACGTGCCGATGCCGTTGATCCCGGCGCCGATGATCAGGACCTCGGGGCTTCTTCCGGAACGCAGGACGTCGAGGATGGAATCGCGGGACGGCATCGAGAGCTCCGGTCGAAGCGGTTGGCGTGGGATCGGTGGGCGAAGGCTTCCCGCCTGCGAGGTGGCGATGGATGCTCCGATCTCGTTATTACAAGTTCAAGGGCATCACACCCTGTCTGAGCTGTCAATGGGAGACGATCGACAAATTTCGCCGGATCTCATCGTTTGAAAAAAGCACCAAAGGGGCATTGACGCGTCGATCGCTCTCGATATGATCCAACATGTAATGACGTGTTGAACACGCAAACGAATGATCGGCCGGCAATGTCCGGCCAGGAGGAAAGCCATGAGGGAGCGTCTGATCGGCATCGATGCCGGCGGGACGATGACGAAGGCGGCGCTCTTCGATCTCGACGGGCGGGAACTCGCCTGCGAGCGCCGTCCGAACCAGATGTTGTTTCCGGCGCCCGGCCACACCGAGCGCGACCCCGAACGCATGTGGCGGGCGGCCTGCGAATCCATCGCCTCGGTGCTCGAGGCGACCGGAACCTCGCCCGACGACGTGGTCGCGGTGTCCTGCTCGGGCTACGGCAGCGGCATCTATCTGACCGACGAGAACGGTGATCCGGTGCGTCCGGGCGTCGTCTCGACCGACAGCCGTGCCGCCGGCCTCGTCGCCGAATGGGAAGGCAACGGCCGCGCCGGCGTCTCCGCCCGGCGCATCCAGCAGCGCATCTGGCCGGGTCAGGCGATCGCGCTGATGGCCTGGTTCTCCCGCTACGAGCCCGAGGTCGTCGCCCGCACCCGCCGCGTCCTCTTCTGCAAGGACTTCCTGCGCGGTCGGCTCTGCGGCGACTTCTCGACCGATCCGACCGACGCCGGCATCGCCGGGGCGATCGACGTCGCGACCGGCACCTATTCCCGCGAGATCTTCGCCGACCTCGGCATTCCCGAATGGCTCGAGCGGATGCCGGAGATCGGCCCCTCGGCCGAGGTGGTCGGCCGCGTCACCGCCGCGGCGGCGCTCCAGACCGGCCTCAAGGAGGGGACGCCCGTGGTGCGCGGCGTCGTCGACGTCGCGGCCGCCGCGCTCGCCTCCGGCGTCGTCGGCCCCGATCGGCTGTCGATGATCGCCGGCACCTTCTCGATCAATTCGACGCTGCACCAGGCGCCGCGCCTGTCGGTCGTGCCCTTCCTGCAGATGCCCTATCCGGTCGGCGACCAGATCCTGGCGACGGAAGGGGCGGCGACCTCGGCGTCGAATTTCGAATGGTTCTGCCGCGAGATCCTCGACGGCGAGGCTCATCGCGCGGTCTCGGCCGGGCTCTCGGTCTACGACGTCTGCAACGACTACGTCTGCGAGGCGCTCGACCGCGACAACGACATCGTCTTCTTCCCCTATCTCTTCGGCGGCCCCGGCGGCGCGCCGGCGGGCCTTCTCGGCGTCAAGCGCTCCGACCGGCTCGGCGACGTGCTGCGCGCGGTCTTCGAGGGCATCGCCTATGCCCACCGGGTCGACATCGAACGGCTGCTCTCGGGGTACGACGCGGCGAAGCCGACGTCGATCCGACTGGCGGGCGGTGCGTCGCGTTCGGAGATCTGGACGCAGATGTTCGCCGACGTGCTCGGCCTGCCGATCGAGGTGACCGACGGTACCGAGCTCGGCGCCCGCGGCGTCGCCATCGCTTCCGCGGTGGCGATCGGCGCCCATCCCGATTTCGAGACGGCGATCGCCCGCATGGTCCGCGTGCGCCGCCGTTGCGAGCCCTCGGCCGCGCGCCATGCCGCGCACGCGCCGAAATTCGCTCGCTTCCAGGCGCTCACCCGGGCGCTCGCGAGGGACTGGGCCGCCGGCTGAGGCCGCCCCTTCCACACCCCGTCACGACGCCGCGCGGAACCCGCTTCCGCGTGCGGAGGACCCTTTTGCCATGTCGACCCGCGATCCGACCGATCGCGGGAACCCGACCCCATGCACCGACGGAACCCGATCGAGGCGCACATGTCGTTGTCGCTCCAAGGCATTTCACTAGCATCCGGAGGCGAGTGGCACCTCCGGGACATCGATCTCTCGCTGGAGCGAGGGACGGTGAACGTCCTCCTCGGACCGACGCGCTCGGGCAAGACCTCGCTGATGCGGGTGATGGCGGGGCTCGATCGGCCGACCGAGGGCCGGGTTCTCGCCGACGGGCGCGACGTCACCGGCCAGCCGGTCGAACGGCGTTCGGTCGCCATGGTCTACCAGCAGTTCATCAACTACCCGAGCCTGAGCGTCTACGAGAACATCGCCTCGCCGCTGCGGGTGCAGAAGGTGGCGGCGGACCGGATCGATGCCGAGGTGCGGGCCGCCGCGCGGCTCCTCAAGCTCGAGGCTCATCTCGACAAGACGCCGTTGAAGCTCTCGGGCGGTCAACAGCAGCGCTGCGCCATCGCCCGGGCGGTGGTGCGCGGTGCCGATCTCGTCCTGCTCGACGAGCCGCTCGCCAACCTCGACTACAAGCTGCGCGAAGAGCTGCGCGAGGAACTGCCGCGGATCTTCGCCGAGACGGGGGCGATCTTCGTCTATGCCACGACCGAGCCGGCGGAGGCGCTGCTGCTCGGCGGCAACACGATCTGCCTCGGCGAGGGGCGCATCCTGCAACACGGACCCGCCGCCGAAACCTATCGCCGGCCGGCCTCGCTCGCCGCCGCGCAGACCTTCTCCGATCCGCCGATGAACGCCATGGCGATCACCAAACACGGCGACGCGGTGCGTCTGCCCTCGGGGGCGGAGGCGTCGGCGCTCGGACCGCTCGGCGCTCTGCCGGACGGCGACTATGTCGTCGGCATCCGCGCCCACGACCTGCGGCTGGCGCCGGGCGAGGTCGAGACGATCGAACTCGTCGGCACCGTCGACGTCACCGAGATCACCGGCTCGGAGAGCTACGTCCACGTCCACACCGGCCCCCTGCGCTGGGTGGCGCTGACGCCCGGCGTCCACGAGATCGCCCCCGGCGCGCCGATCGCGATCCACGTCGATCCCGCCCGTCTCTTCGTCTTCAGCCCCGACGGCCGTGTGGTGTCCGCCCCCGGCGCCCGTCCGTCCGCGTGAGAGGTCGACCATGGCCCGCATCGAACTCGCCGACCTCGCCCATGCCTACGGGCCGAACCCGCAGCAGCCCTCCGACTACGCGCTGAAGCCGATGAACACGGTCTGGCGCCAGGGCGGCGCCTATGCGCTGCTCGGGCCGTCGGGCTGCGGCAAGACCACGCTGCTCAACATCATCTCGGGTCTCGTCACGCCGTCGCACGGTGCCGTCCGTTTCGACGGGACCGACGTGACGCGGCTGCCGACCGAGAAGCGCAACATCGCCCAGGTGTTCCAGTTCCCGGTCGTCTACGACACGATGACCGTCTACGAGAACCTCGCCTTCCCCTTGCGCAATCGTGGGCTCGCGCCGGGGCTGGTCGACGAGCGGGTGCGCGAGATCGCCGGGCTCCTCGATCTCGGCGACGATCTCGGCCAGCGCGCCCGCGGGCTCGGCGCCGACGCCAAGCAGAAGATCTCGCTCGGACGCGGTCTCGTACGGCCCGACGTCGCGGCCATCCTCTTCGACGAGCCGCTGACGGTGATCGATCCGGCGCTGAAGTGGGAGCTGCGTTCGAAGCTCAAGGCGCTGCATCGCCGCCTCGACATCACGATGATCTACGTCACCCACGACCAGACCGAGGCGCTGACCTTCGCCGACACGGTGGTGGTCATGCACGACGGCGCCATCGTCCAATCGGGCCGCCCGGACGAGCTCTACGACCGGCCGGAACACACGTTCGTCGGCCACTTCATCGGCTCGCCCGGCATGAACATCCTGCCCGCCCGCGTCGAAGGCGCCGTCGCCCACGTGGGGGGTTGCGCGGTTTCGCTCGCGCGCGGCCTTTCCCGACCGCCGCAGGGCGACCGCATCGAGATCGGCATCCGTCCCGAACACGTCCGGCTCACCCGCGCGACGGGTCATCCGGCGACGATCGAGCGGATCGACGACCTCGGCCGCGTCCGCTACGCGCGCGTCCTCTTCGAGGGGCGAAAGCTCTCGGTCCTGGTACCCGACGGCGAGATTCCGGCCGGTCCCGAGGCCCGGATCGCCTTCGATCCCGCACAGATCCACGTCTATGCCGACAGCCGGCGGGTGGGGTGAGAGATGACCAAATCCTTCGACAACCGAGCCTGGTTCTTCGTCCTGCCGGTGTTCCTGCTGGTCGCCTTCAACGCGGTTCTGCCGCTGATGACGGTGGTGAACTACTCGTTCCAGGACACGTTCGGCAACAACCAGTTCTTCTGGAACGGCACCGCCTGGTACTCCGAGCTGCTCGACCCGTCGAGCGAACTCGGCGGCCGTTTCTGGGAAGCGCTGGGGCGTTCCACTGCCTTCTCGGCGACGATCCTCGCCATCGAGGTGCCGCTCGGCATCCTGGTCGCGCTGTGCATGCCGCGCACCGGCACCAGCCTCGCCTTCGCGCTGGTCCTGATGGCGCTGCCACTGCTCGTGCCGTGGAACGTCGTCGGCATGATCTGGCTGCTCTACACCCGCGCCGACATCGGTCTCTTCGGCTGGCTGCTGAATGCCGTCGGTCTCGACTTCAACCCGACCAGCAACGTCGTCGACGCCTGGGTGGTGCTGGTGGTGATGGACGTCTGGCACTGGACGAGCCTCGTCGGGCTCCTGTGCTTCGCCGGGCTGAAGTCGATCCCCGACGCCTATTACCAGGCCGCCCGCATCGACGGCGCCTCGCGGCTCGACGTGTTCCGCCGCATCGAACTGCCCAAGCTCGGCCGCGTGCTGCTGATCGGCGTGCTGCTGCGCTTCATGGACAGTTTCATGATCTACACCGAGCCCTTCGTGGTCACCGGCGGCGGGCCGGGCAACTCCACGACCGTGCTCTCCATCGACCTCGTCAAGATCGCGCTCGGTCAGTTCGACCTCGGCAAGGCGGCTGCGATGTCGATCGTCTACACGCTCATCGTCCTGACGGTCAGCTGGGTGTTCTACACCGCGATCGTCGCCAGAGACAGCCGGGAGGCCTGACCATGAACCTCCGTCGCCTCATCTTCTATTCCTACCTCTTCTGCCTGATGATGCCGATCTATTGGCTGATCAACCTGTCCTTCAAGGGCAACGTCGAGATCTCCACCTCGATGACGCTCTGGCCGACGCTGCCGACGCTGAAGAACTACGCGGTGATCTTCACCTCGCCGGAATGGATCGACGGCTTCGCCTTCTCGCTCGGCTACGTCGGGCTGAACACGATCCTGTCGATCTCCGTCGCCCTGCCGGCGGCCTATGCCTTCTCGCGCTGGCGCTTCGTCGGCGACAAGCACCTGTTCTTCTGGCTGCTCACCAACCGGATGGCGCCGCCGGCGGTCTTTGCGCTGCCCTACTTCAATCTCTATTCGTCGGTCGGGCTCTTCGACAGTGTGTGGGCCGTGGCGCTCGCCCACTGCATCTTCAACGTGCCGCTGGCGGTGTGGATCCTCGAGGGCTTCATCTCGGGCGTGCCGCGCGAGATCGACGAGACGGCGCGGATCGACGGCTATTCCTTCCCGAAGTTCTTCGGAAAGATCTTCCTGCCGCTGATCGCCAACGGCATCGGCGTCGCCGCCTTCTTCTGCTTCATGTTCTCGTGGGTCGAGCTGCTGCTCGCCCGCACGCTGACCAACAGCAGAGCCATCTCCTCGATCATGACCCGCTCGGTGTCGGCCTCCGGCATCGACTGGGGCCTGCTCGCCGCCGCCGGCGCGCTCACCCTGATCCCCGGGGCGCTCGTGATCTGGTTCGTCCGCAATCATATCGCCAAGGGCTTCGCCCTCGGCCGCGTGTGAGGTTTGCCATGGACACCGCATGGATGGCCTGGACCTGGCAGACGGGTCTGTTCTTCGCCGTGATCGCCGCGACGCTCGCCGTGATGACCGTGCTCGCGGTCCGCGCGCCCGAGATCGAACGCGTCGGCGTGCTCGGCTTCCCGACGACACGGGGCGACCGCCTGTTCGTCTCGCTGCTCGGCGCCGCCTTCATCCATCTCGCCTGGCTCGCCCTGACCGGGAGCGACCTCGTCTGGGCGACCGGCCTCTCTCTCGTCTGGGCGACGGCGGTGTTCCGCCGCGTCTGAGACGTCGAGACCAGCAGCCGGCGGAATGCGTCCGAAGCCGGCTCGTCGACAAGAACAGGGCGCGAAAGCTGAGGAAACGACCATGAAGAGAGCATTCGGCATTTCATTGGCGACGCTCGCGATCGCCATGTCCGCCCACGCGGCGCGCGCCGACGAGGCGGCGGCCGCCAAGTGGGTGGACACCGAGTTCCAACCTTCGACGCTCTCCAAGGACGAGCAGCTGAAGGAGCTGAAGTGGTTCGCCGACGCCGCCAAGCCCTTCAAGGGCATGGAGATCTCGATCGTCTCGGAATCGCTGACGACGCACGACTACGAATCGAAGGTGCTGACCAAGGCCTTCGAGGAGATCACCGGCATCAAGGTGAAGCACGACATCATCCAGGAGGGCGATCTCGTCGAGAAGCTGCAGACGGCGCTGCAGTCGGGCAAGTCGGTCTACGACGGCTGGATCAACGACTCGGACTTCATCGGCACCCATCCGCGCTACAACCAGACGGTCAACCTGACCGATTGGATGGCGGGCGAGGCCAAGGACGTCACCGATCCGATGCTCGATCTGAACGACTTCATCGGCAAGTCCTTCACCTCGTGGATCGACGGCAAGCTCTATCAGCTGCCCGACCAGCAGTTCGCCAACCTCTACTGGTTCCGTTACGACTGGTTCACCCGCCCCGACATCAAGGCGAAGTTCAAGGCCAAGTACGGCTACGAGCTCGGCGTGCCGGTCAACTGGTCGGCCTATGAGGACATCGCCGAGTTCTTCACCAACGACATCAAGGAGATCGACGGCGTCAAGGTCTATGGCCACATGGACTACGGCAAGAAGGACCCGTCGCTGGGCTGGCGCTTCACCGACGCCTGGCTGTCGATGGCCGGCAACGGCGACAAGGGCCTGCCCAACGGTCGCCCGGTCGACGAGTGGGGCATCCGCATGGAAGGCTGCAACCCGGTCGGCTCTTCGGTCGAACGCGGCGGCGACACCAACGGTCCGGCCTCCGTCTATGCCGTCACCAAGTATCTCGAATGGCTGAAGAAATACGCCCCGCCCCAGGCGGCCGGCATGACCTTCTACGACTCGGCGCTGATCCCGGCCCAGGGCAACGTCGCCCAGCAGATGTTCTGGTACACCGCCTTCACCGCCGACATGGTCAAGCCCGGCCCGGTGGTGAACGCCGACGGCACGCCGAAGTGGCGCATGGCGCCCTCGCCCCATGGTGCCTACTGGAAGGAAGGCATGAAGCTCGGCTATCAGGACGTCGGCTCGTTGACGCTTCTCAAGTCGACCCCGGTCGAGCGACGCAAGGCCGCCTGGCTCTACCAGCAGTTCATCGTGTCGAAGGTCGTCAGCCTCAAGAAGAGCCACGTCGGCCTGACCTTCATCCGTGAATCGGACATCTGGGACAAGTCCTTCACCGAACGGGCGCCGAAGCTCGGCGGTCTGATCGAGTTCTACCGCTCGCCGGCCCGCGTGCAGTGGACCCCGACCGGCGTCAACGTGCCGGACTACGCCAAGCTGTCGCAGCTGTGGTGGCAGAACATCGGCGACGCCTCCTCGGGCGCCAAGACGCCGCAGCAGGCGATGGATGCGCTCGCGACCGCACAGGATTCGGTGCTGGAGCGTCTCGAGAAGTCGGGCGTGCAGGGCGCCTGCGGTCCGAAGATGAACAAGAAGCAGAGCGCCGAGTACTGGTTCTCCAAGTCGGAGAAGGACGGCAACATCGCCCCGCAGCGCAAGCTCGCCAACGAGCGGCCGAAGCCGGAGACCGTCGACTACGACACGCTGATCAAGTCCTGGCCGGCCAACCCGCCGAAGAAGGGCTGATCGCTCTCACCCGTCGAGACGTCTCGTCCCGGGGGACCGCCGCGCGCGCCGCGGCGTCCTCCGGGACGAGGTACGTCGGCCGGTGTGAGGGATTCTTCGGCGAACACGCCCCCCAAGGATTGCCTAAAATGTCGAATTGCCGTTTGAACATAGTATGTTAGACGGCAATCGTCATTGACGAAGGCTCGGTCGTTCGCGTCACGGACCGCATTGCGCCGAAGGCGGACGCTCCGGAGGCGCAGGGCCGGCTGCGAGAGAGCGTTTCAGGCACTCTCGCGTTCGACGACGCGGAAGCCGATGTCGATCACCCGCTCGCCGAGCGGGTCGCCGTCCAACTCGCGCAGGATCGCCTCCGCCGCCGCCGTGCCGATCCGGTGGCGATCGAAGAAGATCGAGGTGAGCGACGGCGAGATCGTCGAGCTGTTCGGGAAGTCGCCGAAGCCCACGATCGCAACGTCTTCCGGAACCCGAAGACCACGGACCAGAGCCTCGGTGATCGCGCCTTGAGCGAGGGGGTCGGAGGTGCAGAACAGGGCCTTCGGCAGGCGACCGCCGTCGGCGAGTGCGGCGAAGGCCTCGCGGCCGAGGCGATGGCTGCCGGGCGTGTCGGTGGTCTCGACCGCACGCGGGGCGATGCCGCGCTCGTCGAGCGCCTCGAGGAAGCCGGCGCGCCGCCGGAGCGCTCGGGTGTCCGAGGCGGCGATCACGGCGAGATCGTCATGGCCGCGGCCGAGGAGATGCAGCGCCGCCGCCCGTCCGGCCTTCTCATGGCTGAAGCCGATGACGATGTCGATCGGCGACGGCGTGAGGTCCCAGCACTCCACCACCGGGATCCGCGCGGTGAGCAACTGACGGCGGACCCTGGCGGAGTGATCGATGCCCGTCAGGACCACGGCGTCCGGCCGGCGGCCGAGGATCGCCGCGACCAGTTCCTCCTCGTGCGGCCGATCGAAGCCGGTCAGGCCGAGGAGAACCTCGTAGCCCGCCTCGCGCAGCCGGTCGGTCAGGGTTTCGATCGCCTCGGCGAACATCGCCGTGCCGATGCTCGGCACGATCGCGGCCACCAGCCGGCTGCGGTTCGAGGCGAGCCCGCCGGCCAGCAGATTGGGGACGTAGCCGATCTGCTCGATCGCGGCGCGGACCTTCTCGAGCGTCTTCGGCGACACCATGTCGGGCCGGTTGATCGCTCGCGACACCGTCGCCGGGTGGACGCCGACCAGCCGCGCGACGTCGTCGAGGGTCGCGCCCTCGACGCCGATCGCCTCCTTCGACGGCGACACGACGTTCTTTCCGGCCGGCGGTTCCGACGACTGCGACATGCGACGATCCCGATCTGTCCGGTCTGTCCTAGCCGTCTTCGCCGTCTCTCCGCAAGCACCCCGGGCAGCGACGCCCCGACGCGCCCGCCTATGCAAGCACTTGTATGAGACGCCAGACGGATGCGCTCGGAAGGATGGCGCGCCGAGGTGGCCTCGAAACGGTCCGGACACATGTCGATACGGCGTGAATTTCTGCGACGAAATGGCCATATCGATCGAAATCAGGCACTTGTCGCCGATCGGCCGCGGCGCGCGCGGAATCCGCCCGGAAACCGCTCGACAGCACAAAATGCAAGCGCTAGCATTCTCCGTGTCGCGAGATCTCCGGCGCCGTCGCGCCGGTTCGCGGGCGAGGACGTCGGTTCTCGGCCGTGGTGGGGTCGCGCGTCGATCGGTGCCCTCGCGGGATCGCGGGCGGCGTCGGTTTCAAGAACCAGAGACAAACGAATCCGGCACGTCGCGTGACCGGAAACAGGGTTCGTCGCGCCGAAAGAGCCGGCGACCGGCTTCGAGGGAGGCCACAATGACCGAGACCATACGAGCGGTGGGTCGCACCAACGCGCGCTACGTGATTCTCTTCCTGATCTTCATCGTCACGACCTTCAACTACGTCGACCGCGCCACCCTTTCGATCGCCGCACCGGCGATGCGCAAGGAACTGGGCTTCGACGCGGTGTCGATGGGCCTCGCCTTCTCCGCCTTCGGCTGGGCCTACACTTCGATGCAGATCCCCGGCGGCTGGGTGCTCGACAAGTACGGCGCCCGCATCGTCTACGGCGTCGGCCTGATCGTCTGGTCGATCTTCACCTTCATGCAGGGCTTCGTCGGGCTGGTCACATGGTCCTTCGCGGCACTCTTCGCCCTGCGCTTCCTGATGGGCATCGCCGAATCCCCGGCGTTTCCGGCCAACAGCCGCCTGACGGTGATGTGGTTCCCCAACCACGAACGGGCCTTCGCGACGTCGATCTTCCAGTCGGCGCAGTATTTCGCGCTCGCCGCCTTCACGCCGCTGATGACCTGGACGCTCGCCGCCCACGGTTGGCACTTCATCTTCTACTGGACCGGCGCGCTCGGCGTGGTGATCGGCCTGTTCTGGCTGAAGTGGGTGCGCGAGCCGCGCCAGCATCCCGGCGTCAACCAGGCCGAACTCGACTACATCGAGGCCGGCGGCGGTCTGCCGACCATGGGCGAGAAGAAAGCCCCGGTCCGCTGGGCCGACGTCAAGGCGCTGATCTCCAACCGTATGTTGATCGGCATCTACATCGGCCAGTTCTGCCTGACCACCATCACCTGGTTCTTCCTGACCTGGTTCCCGACCTATCTGATCGAGGCCAAGGGCATGTCGATCCTCAAGGTCGGCCTGGTCGCCGCCATCCCCGCCATCGCCGGCTTCGTCGGCGGTCTGACCGGCGGCGTCTGGTCGGACTGGCTGCTGCGCCGCGGGTGCTCGCTGACGCTCGCCCGCAAGCTGCCGATCATCACCGGGCTGCTGTTCTCCTCGTCGATCGTCGCCGCCAACTGGGTCGATTCGACCACGCTGGTGATCGTGGTGATGAGCGTCGCCTTCTTCGCCAAGGGCATCGGCAATCTCGGCTGGTGCATCGTCGGCGACGTCTCGCCCAAGGAGATCATGGGCATCTCCGGCGGCATCTTCAATCTGTGCGGCAACCTCGCCTCGATCGTCACGCCGATCATGATCGGCTGGATCGTCAAGGAGATGGGCTCGTTCGACCTCGCCCTCGTCTATGTCGGCGTGCTCGCCCTCGTCGGCGCCGTCTCCTATCTCGTCGTCGTCGGACCGCTGAAGCGGCTCGAACTCGGCGAGACGGCACAGGGCTGACCCGACCACCTCCGACGGGCGGCGGCGGCCGCCGCCCGGTCCCCCACCTTCATCGGACCACTCCCATGACCACCGAAACCATCTCCTGGATCAAGCTCCACTCGACCTATCTGCCGCTGAAGAACCCGATCAGCGACGCCAAGGTGCTGACCGGCCGGCAGAAGCCGATGACCGAGATCGCCATCCTGTTCTGCGAGATCGAGACGACCGAGGGCCATCGCGGTCTCGGCTTCTCCTATTCCAAGCGCGCCGGCGGCCCCGGCCAGTATGCGCATGCCTGCGAGATCGCTCCCGCCCTTCTCGGCGAGGATCCGAACGACATCGCCAAGGCCTGGGACAAGCTCGCCTGGGCCGGCGCCTCGGTCGGCCGTTCCGGCATCGCGGTGCAGGCGATCGGCGCCTTCGACGTGGCGCTGTGGGACATGAAGGCGAAGCGCGCCGGCCTGTCGCTGGCCAAGCTCCTCGGCGCCCAGCGCGACAGCGTGCGCTGCTACAACACCTCCGGCGGCTTCCTGCACACGCCGCTCGAGGAACTGCTCGTCAACACCGACGCGTCGCGCGAGAAGGGCATCGGCGGCATCAAGCTGAAGGTCGGTCAGCCCGACTGGCAGAAGGACATCGAGCGCGTCTCGAAGGTGCGCGCCCATCTCGGCCCGACCTTCCCGCTGATGGTCGACGCCAATCAGCAGTGGGATCGCCCGACCGCGATGCGCATGGGCCGGATCTTCGAACAGTACGACCTGATCTGGATCGAGGAGCCGCTCGACTGCTACGACGCGAGCGGCCACGCCGCCCTCGCGAGCGCCCTCGACACGCCGATCGCCACCGGCGAGATGCTGACCTCGCTCGCCGAGCACTGGGACTTCATCCGCCAGAACGGCGCCGACTTCCTGATGCCCGACGGCCCGCGCGTCGGCGGCATCACGCCCTTCCTGAAGGTCGCCTCGCTCGCCGAGTTCTCCGGCATGACCATCGCGCCCCACTTCTCGATGGAACTCCACGTCCACCTCGCCGCCGCCATGCAGCGCGAGCCCTGGGTCGAGCATTTCGAGTGGCTGGAGCCGCTGTTCAACGAGCGGCTCGAGGTCGAAAACGGCCGGATGATCGTGCCGACCCGTCCGGGTCTCGGTGTCTCGATGAGCGAGCAGGCCCACGCCTGGACCCGCGCGAGCGCCGAATTCGGCAAGCGTGCCTGAAGATCACGACGACCGAAGGCTCGGGCGGCCCTTCTGAACGAAGGGTTGCCCGAGCCGAGAACGGGCGAGACGACCACGCGGTTCGAACCGGCAGGACGACGACCGGCCACATCGGGTCGTCCCCAGTCGACGACCGTTCGTGAGAGGCCGGCGCCCCCTCGTTGCCATCGGGTGGGCCAGTCAGCCGAAGAGATCGGCGAGACTCGTGAGGTGGCCGGCGAGCCCACCACCGCCAACCGCATCTCCGGCCCGATCGGCACGGCGATCATGTCCTTGGCGACCTGCTCGCCGAGCCGAACGCCCGCGTCGTAGCGCCGGGCGACGATGTCGACGAAGCCGGCGTCGACCGTGAGTTCCACCTTGATGTCCGGGTGGCTCGGCAGGACGCGCCCGAGCGCGGGCAACGGGACCCGATCGGGCGCGGCGCATCGCAGCGGCTCCCGCTCCGCGTTTTCATCGTCGTTCGGAGGACGAGCCATGACCCCGAACGTGCTCGGCTGGGCCGCCCCTGCGCCCGAGGCGCCGTTGGCCCCTCGGCATCTCGAACGGCGCGACCCGCGTCCCGACGACGTGGTGATCGACATCCTCGGTGCGGCGTCTGCCATTCCGATCTGCACAACGTCCAGAACGACCGGGGTCGCTCGAACTATCCGATGGTTTCCGGCCACGAGATCATCGGGCGGGTATAGGCGATCGGCTCGCATCGTCATCTCCACCGATCCCGACGAGATGGCGTCGGTCGCCGACACGTTCGATCCGATCATCGACACGGTGCCCTATGTCGACGACGTGAACCCCGACATCCCGACGCCGGCGACCGACGGCACGCTCGTTCTCGTCGGCTGTCTCGGACCGCTGGAGCCGGCGCTGGATTCGATGCCGATGGTGTTCCGCCGCAAGGCGGTGGCCGGTTCGCTGATCGGCGGCATCCGGGATACGCAGGAGATGCTCGACTTCTGTGGGGGCACGACATCACGGCCGACGTCGAGGTGACCCGCATACAGGACACGGCGACAAACCGTTGTCTTTCGGACGCTATCGGATGATCTCGGAGAGAGAAGTGGTGCGCGGAAGGGCATCGAATAGCGCAGCTAACTTGCCGATCTAATTGTAAAAACAAACGAATGGGTAACAGATATTACTCAATATTTTACCCGACTTCACCAATGTGCAGTGGTGCGGTTCCGTATTCGGCAATTTTCCGGTGTCGCTATGATCCGCTATGGAGCGTATTTCGTCGATTATCGAGCTATGCAAAGAGTTCGGTACTAGCGGATTTCAGTGATCACGAGTGTGTTACTGCGCCTTGAGCGCGTACATTATTCGCGAGTGTTGAACGGGCATTTTGCCCAAGCCAGCATATGCCGGTTCATCTGTTTCCGACCATCCCCACCATAGTGGCCTGCGCCTCGCACGCGCGGATCGCGCCTTCGATGAAGCGCCAGGGGCCGTCACCCGGTTCGGCTGTGAATTCGAGCATGTCGACGCACGGTGCCGTGCTCGCACCACTGCGCTCCAACCGGACCAGACCGTTCGTCGCGCGAAGTGTCGTCTGGCGCTCAGTCCGAACCTTCAGCCGATAGCTCACGCCTTCCACGAACTTCAGCGTGGCGCCATCGGAGGCGATGAGGGTTCGCTCTTCGGGCGGTGCGACCGGTTGCCGTGGCTGGGGCGTCATATCGGGCGCTGCGGGTGGTGCCACCGAGGATGCAACGGGTGACGGCAGAGACCTCGCCGTCTTCTCGACTGGCGCGTTCGCTTGCCGTGTCGGCCGTTGGATCGCCCCGGCGACGATGACGGCGAGCACATAGGCAGCGAGCAGGCCGCCGGTCATCGCTCCGGCCCGGCCGCCTTGGCTCACGAACTTGAAGATCAGCGCGAGGCAGATCAGGACACCGATCGTCGCGAGCGGCGCAGCGAAGACCGCAGCGCGCACCGGCGGCAGGACGACGGTCATCAGGCCGAACAGCAAGAGCGACGCCGACATCAGGCCGCCCTTGTCGTTCTTGAGGGCGACGGAGATCGCGAGCCCGAGAAGCGACCCAGCGACGATCAGCAGACTGACGATATTGAGTTCAACGAGAAGCGAGCCGATCCCCATGAGCGCAGCGACGAGCAGGGCGACGCCCTTGAGCCCGCTGCGGGCCGTTCGTACCAGGTAGGCGAAGAGATCATCCCACCCGAGCTTGGCCCACTGCACCCGCTCACCGGCGTTCCACGCTTCCTGCCGCTTGGCGCGAATGCGCTCTTCATAGTCCTCCGAAGCACGGCGGAGATTTTCGAGTTCTTCGTCGATGTCGCGATCGGTGTCTGGTCTATCGGTGCCGCGATGTGCCTCCTCTCGCGGAGATGTCCGTGCGGTGTCGTCACGCTCGCTCTGCCGGCGGCGCTTCAGCTCTCCGAGCACGAAGGCGTAGGCCGCGTTGAGTTCGACCATAGCCTCGTGCGAGCCGCCCATGTCGGGGTGACGCGTCTTGCACGCCCTTCGATATGCGGCGCGAACCTGGTCGAGGCTCGCCCCCTGCGCCACCCCGAGCACTGTATACGGATCGGGCATGGTGCGACCCGTATCAGTTGGACAGTTGCCGGACGGGAGCGTCGGTCGACAGGGGATACGTGAACATCTTGGTGAAGCTCGGTTTCTTGCCGAGCATCAACGTCAGAGAAAGCTGTGCCGTCGGCGAGCCGGGATTGGGCGCCTCGCACTCCGCCATGATGATGGTGCCGCCTGCCTTGCCGCCGCTCGGCACGTAGATGCCGCGTGGCTCCCCGCCGCCGATCGGCGCGGCATAGGCGATGGCGGTCGGGGGCGGCAGCAGGGGCAGGCCGCTGGTCGTCGACTCGACCTCGGTGCAGGACCCGATGGCGAGCCCCTGCTGCGAGATGCCGATGTAGAGGTTCATCCCCGAGTCGTTGGCGATCGAATAGGTGATCGAGGTTCGCCAGAGTCGATGGTAGGGGACCTTCTCCGCGATCGCAGAGGCGGTGAGCTTGAAGCTCTCCGGCACCAACTGCTCCTGCAAGGCCTCTGGGTTCTGGATGATCTGGGCACTGGCCAAGACAGGCAGCAGCAACGCAGCCGCGAAGACGATCACCTGACGCATGCGAGCCCCCGTCGGTGAGAAACCTTCCATTGCAATCCGAGGATGCAGTCGATCTCGCATTCGAGCAAGGCGGAAAACTGCGTGTGCTGCAACCGGAGGGCTCATCGGGCGAGAGTGTGAGAGACAGTCTTCGATCAGGTCGCCAAATCCGCGAGCGCGAGATCCTCGTGCCCAACGCGGCGCCACGGCGCGGTGAAGAGATGCCCGCTCGGAGGTGCTGCTCGCAGGAAATCATGCATGCCCGGCTCCGCGCGAAAGCCGAACATCACACTGCGACCGTTGCGGGCGATGCGCGCGAGCGCGGTCATCATCGAGCGCAGGCGGGCATCGCTCGGTGTGACGAAGAGCACCGTCAGGTTGTCGATACCGAACCAGTCGTCGATGACGCCCGCTGCGACGATTTCGCGGTACGCCAGGAACTTCGGAACGATCACCTTGGTGATGCTCTCGGTGCCGCGGTCGGCTTCGACGGCGAAGACGCGACGGCCGATCGCAAAGAGCGCATCGGGCTCGATGAAGGTGCGGCGATCGAGCGTCACGGGAATGCGCATCGGCCGCTTCTCGGCGCGCGTCGAGGTGGGTGCGGCAGTCATGAGATCGATGTGCGTGTGGAACGTTGCGCCGGCCCGCCGAGCGCCGATCTCGATGTCGACCATGAGATCGCAGACCAAGTGATCGTGAGCGAGCCGATAGATGCGCGACGGTGCTTTGCTGTTGCCGCCGACCCGACAGGCGGCGACCCAGGGCTCGGATGGGATCACCCCGCGGATCTGCAACAGCACCTCTGCCTCGACCCCGAGTGCATGCATGTCTTCGACGACGAGGTGATCGGCGAAGACGACATCCTCGCCGAGGCGTCGCAGCCAGTGCGACAGCTGTCCGGCTGTTGCGTGCCACAACTCGCCGAGCCGCGCGCGGGTGATGATCGGGTGGCGCGAGCCGAAGGCGATGAGCTGGCGGGTCGTCAGTTGGCTGTAGCGGGCCAAGGGTTCGAAGATGTCGCGGATGTCGGCGTCGGTGACGCGTATGCCGCGATCCAGGGCTTCACGCCTGAGATGTGAGCGCCGTTTTCGTGTCGCGAGTGGTTCCATGGCGCAGATATTCGACATGGTGCGGGACCACGTAAACGTCACGGATGAGCGGGAGTGGCTTCGGATGTGCCGTAGTGCCGACGAATGCTCATGCGATCACATTTTTCGGCGCTTTCAATCAGGATCGCGCCGCGGCCGGCGCGGGCTGGCCGCGGAACCGGCGCCTGACGATGTCTCTTCGCGCAGCGGTGAGGCATAGAGGTCGCGGTTACGCTGCCGGACGACGGCGCGCTCTGCCGACGTCATCCGCTCGAAGCCGGCGAGCGCATCGAAGGGGAAGGTGAGCCCGATCGCGCGGGGCGTCACACCGCGCAGGTAACAGGCGAAGGACCCGACCTTCTGGTCGCGGATGAAATCCGGCGTGCAGTTCATGTCGCGCGCCATCGCCGCGCGATCGGCGCCTTCGAGTGACGACGCCATCTTTATGCTGGTGTTCGCAGCGAGTGCCCGCAAGACCGGCGCCTCGATCTGTCCGAGATACTGATGCGCGAGCAGCATGGCGATCTTCTGCTGCCTTGCCTCCGCGAGGATGACCTGAATCTTCGGATCGTTGCGAATGTAGTTGTGGCACTCGTCGACATAGACGTAGCAGGGAAGGCGCGATGCGACCGGCAACGTCGCCCGCTGCGCCGCGGCTTGGTTGATCAGCGCCAGAAAGAAGCGGCCGAACAGTTCCGCGCCCTCGTCCTTCAAGAGGCTCTTCTCGGCGTTGATCAGGATCACTTTGCCGGGCGTGTTGATCTCGGTGAAGAAGTCGACCTTCGATCGCGGGTGACGTTGCCCCCAAGTTTTATCCAGTTCTGAGTTCGCTCTGGCGGATGGGATTGCCTTGTTGGGCGGGGTGCGC
>NZ_JBQUZF010000014.1:0-14304 GCF_056313985.1 Pinisolibacter sp. DMC19
CGCGGGGTGGAGCAGCCCGGTAGCTCGTCAGGCTCATAACCTGAAGGTCGTCAGTTCAAATCTGGCCCCCGCAACCAAACAAAAAGGCCCCTCCAGGATCGCTCCCGGAGGGGCTTTTCGCGTTCAAGAGGCGAACGGTTGGGGGCGGTCGGCCATCCGCTTCACCCTGCCCGACGGGCAATGGACGCGCGGTGTTCCCGGCTTGGCTCGCGGTGCAGAGCGCGCGGTTCCGTCCCCCCCCGCACGGCGCGTCAGGAGCGGTGGAGCAGCCGGTACTTCAGCGGGCTCAGATGGACCGTCTTGCGGAACTGGCGCGAGAAGGCGGTCTGGTCGGCGTAGCCGCATTCGATGGCGATTTCGCTGATCGGCACCGTCGAATGGCGCAGCCGGTCGCGAGCGTGGTCGATGCGCAGGCGCGTCACCCATTGGCCGGCCGACATGCCGAAGAGCTGGCGGATGCGCTGGTCGAAGCGGAAGGCGGAAAGGCCGGCGCGCGCGGCGAGATCGGCGATCCGGAGCGGCCGGTCGAGATGGGCGCGGGCGTGGGCGAGCGCCTCGGAGAGGGTGCGGGTCTCCTCCGCGCCCTCGGCGCCGGGGCGGACGTCGCGCGACATGCCGAAGAGGCCGACAATCGCCCCGTCGGCGGCGCGCAGCGGCGTCTTCCAGGTGAGGCACCAGCCCTCGCTGCCGTCGGCGTGGAGATGGAGCTCCAGTTCGGCGGTCAGGATGCGGCCCTGTTCGGTGATCGCCCGATCCTGCTCGGCGATGCGGCGGCCGAGGGCGCCGGGGAAGACCTCGTCGGCGGTGCGGCCGATCAGCGCCGCCTTGTCGGTGCGGCCGGTGCGGGTGACCAGCGTCTGGTTCATCGCGGTGTAGCGGCCGTCGCGATCCTTGACGAAGTAGACCGTGTCGGACACCGCGTCGAAGAGATCGTCGGCGGTCAGCGTCTGGGCGAGCGCCAGGGCGATCGAGGAGAGGGGTTCCATGCGTCGGGCTCGCGTCTGTGCCGAATTGCGAATGCGCGGCCGGCTTTCCGCCAAGACGGACCGGGCACGATCGGTCACCATGCTCGGGTGAAATACCATCCCAGGAGAACCGTGCCGATGAAGATCGTCGATTCCCACACCGAAGGCGAGCCGACCCGGCTGGTCGTCGACGGCGGCCCGGATCTGGGCCGGGGACCGCTTTCCGAGCGGCGGCGCATCTTCGCCGAACGTTTCGACCATGTCCGCCGGTTTTCGCTGAACGAGCCGCGCGGTTTCGACGCGATCGTCGGCGCGCTGCTGTGCGAGCCGGTCGATCCGACCTGCGCGGCGGGCCTCATCTTCTACAACAACGCCGGCTATCTCGGCATGTGCGGCCACGGCACCATCGGCGCCGTCGTCACCCTCGCCCACATGGGGCGGATCGGGCCGGGCGTCCACCGCATCGAGACGCCGGTCGGCGTCGTCACGGCAACGCTCGAGGATCGCAACACCGTCTCGATCGACAACGTGCCGGCGCGGCTGCACGCCTCCGGCGTGAGCCTCGAGGTCGAGGGGCTCGGCCGCGTCACCGGCGACGTCGCCTGGGGCGGCAACTGGTTCTTCCTGACCGAGGATGCCCCCTGCGCCCTCGACTATGCCGAGATCCCGCGGCTGACCGCGGCCTCGCGTGCGGTGCGGGCGGCGCTGGTCGCGGCCGGGATCACCGGCGCCGACGGGGCGGAGATCGACCACGTCGAGTTCTTCCAGAAGGGCACGAACGGGGCGAACAGCCGCAACTTCGTGCTCTGCCCGGGCGACGCCTACGACCGTTCGCCCTGCGGCACCGGCACCAGCGCCAAGCTCGCCTGCCTCGCCGCCCACGGCGAACTGGCGCCGGGCGAGTCCTGGGTGCAGGAGAGCATCGTCGGCAGCCGCTTCACCGGCGTCTACCAGCCGGGCGAGGGCGGCACGGTCCGCCCCCGCATCACCGGCCGGGCCTGGGTCACGGCGGAAGCGACGCTGATCCTCGATCCGACCGATCCCTTCCCGCACGGTCTGGGGTGACGTCATGAGCCCTCGTTCGGTCCTGGTCATCGGCGGCGGCATCGTCGGCCTCTCCTCGGCGCTTTCGCTCCTCGACCGCGGTTTCGCGGTGGTCCTCCTCGACGACGCGCCGGAACGGCCGCCGGCCTCCTGGGGCAACGTCGGCCACGTCGCGGTCGAACAGGTCGAGCCGATGGCGTCGTGGCGCATGGCGCTGCAGATGCCGAAGCGGCTGACGATCTTCGGCGGTCCGGTCGGCTTTCCGCCGTCGGCGATCGGAACCTGGCTGCCCTTCGGCCTGCGCCTGCTCGCCGCCGGATCGCCCGCCCGTTTCGCCCGCGGCAAGCGGGCGCTCGGCGGGCTCCTCGCCCCGGCACTGGCGGCGTGGCGGCGGCGGGCGGCGGCGATCGGGGCGCCCGATCTGCTGCGCGAGACCGGCCACATCGTCGCCTGGGAGAGCGGCGCCTCGGCGGAACGCGGCCGCCGCGCCCTCGCCCGGCCGGCCTCCGACGCCGTCTCCTGCCACGACCTTCCCCCCGAGCAGCGCGCTCGCCTCGTCGGAGCGGTCGCCCGGCCGATCGTCGACGCGATGCGTTACGAGGGAACGGCGAGCGTCGCCGATCCCGGCGCGGTGCTGGAGGCGATGCGAAAGGCCTTCGTCGCCGCCGGCGGGCGGATCGAGACCGGCGTCGCCGGCCCCGAGACGATCGCGCGAGCGGGCACCGATCTCGTCGTCGTCACCGCCGGCGTGCGCTCGGCCGAGCTGATGGTGCCGCTCGGTCACCGCGTGCCGATCGTCGCCGAGCGCGGCTATCACATCCAGTCGGCCTCGGCGCGCTGGCGCTGGCCGAGCGATCTGCCGCCGGTGGTGTTCGAGGATCGCGCGGTGGTGGTCTCGGGCTTCTCCTCCGGCGTCCGGGCGACGAGTTTCGTCGAGTTCTCGCGCCACGACGCGCCGCCCGATCCGCGCAAGTGGGACCGCCTGCGCCATCACGTCGCCGAACTCGGCATCCCCTTCGGCGACGATGTCACCACCTGGTGGGGCTCGCGGCCGACGCTGCCGGACTATCTGCCGGCGATCGGCCGCAGCACGAAGGATGCCCGCGTGCTCTATGCCTTCGGCCACCAGCATCTGGGGCTGACGCTCGGCCCGATCACCGGCGAGATCGTCGCGCAGCTCGCGACCGACGAGGCGCCGGCGGTCGATCTCTCGGCCTTCGCGGTCGAGCGCTTCGATCGCGGCTTCTTCGGCTGACGACGGCGCGACGCCTGGTGAAAACGGTTCGGGCGGCATCTCGCGATGCCGCCCGATCGGTTTCGGTCCCGGGAAGACCGGGGGGGAAGCTGGAACGTCAGAGCACCGACTTCAGGAACTCGATCGTCTCGGGTTCGCGCGGCTCGCCGATCACCTGATCGGGATGGCCGACCTCGAGGATCTTGCCCTTGTGGAAGAAGGCGACCCGGTCGGAGACGTCGCGGGCGAAGCGGATCTCGTGGGTGACGACGATCATCGTCATGCCTTCCGACGACAGCATGCGCAGCGTGTCGAGCACCTCACCCACGAGCTGCGGATCGAGGGCCGAGGTCACCTCGTCGAACAGCATGTAGTCGGGCGACATGGCGAGCGCGCGGGCGATCGCCATGCGCTGCTGCTGGCCGCCGGAGAGCTTCGAGGGGAAGACCGTCAGCTTCTCGCCGAGACCGACGTGGCGCAGCTGCTGCACCGCGATCTCCTCCGCCTCGACCTTCGACTTGCCGAGCACCTTGCGCGGCGCCAGCATGACGTTCTCGAGCACGGTCAGATGCGGGAAGGCGTTCCACTGCTGGAAGACGATACCGATCTTGCGGCGGAGCTTGTCGAGATTGGTCTTCTTGTCGTGGACGTCGACGCCGTCGACCAGGATGCGGCCGGAGGCGATCGGCTCGAGGCCGTTGATGCACATCAGCATCGTCGACTTGCCCGAGCCCGAGCCGCCGATCACCGAGACCACTTCGCCGCGGTCGACGGTCATCGAGACGCCCTTCAGAACCTCGAGCGGGCCGAAGGATTTGTGGATGTCCTGAATCTCGATCATTGATTGCGCCATCCGTTTTCGAGACGCGCGCCGAGGCGAGCGATCGGGAAGCTCATGAGGAAGTAGATCGCCCCGGCGATCGACAGGACCAGCAGCGGTTCCTGGAGGCGGGTGACGACGATCTGCGACGAGCGCAGCAGCTCGATGATGCCGATCCACAGCACGAGCGAGCAGTCCTTCATCACGCCGAGCGTCAGGCCGATCCAGTTGGGCAGGGCGACGCGCAGCGCGATCGGGAAGACGATGTGGCGCAGGTCCTGGATGGCCGTCAGCCCGAGCGACCGCGCGGCGCGCCGGGTCGTCGCCGGCACCGACAGCACGCCGGCGCGCACGATCTCGGTGCAATAGGCGGCGGTGTAGAGCGCCAGCACGATGCAGGCGATGGTGAAGGTGCTCGCCTGCAGGCCGATCATCGGCTTGAAGGCATTGGCCAGCACGAACTGGATCAGCAGCGGCACCGAGCGGAAGACGTCGAGGACGAGGCCGAGCGCTGCGCCGACCCACCACGGGGCGGAGGCGCGGAGGAGGCCGAAGACGACGCCGAGCAACGTGCCGCCGAGAACCGCCCAGAAGGTGAGGGCGAGGGTGACGCCGGCGCCCTTCAGCATGAAGACGAGTTCGTTGAGCCCGAAGGAGGTTTCGAACATTCCGGTCTCCCTCAGTAGCGGAACAGGCGCCAGGCGGCGAGGCGGGCGGCGAGCGTCACCGCCTTGGCGAGGCCGTAGTAGATCGCCGCGGCGAGGGCGAAATACTCGAAGGTGCGGAACGACTTGACGTTGAGCTGCTGGGTCACGCCGGTGAGGTCGTCGTTGAGGCCGACGACGACGCCGAGCGAGGTCATCAGGATCGCCCAGACCATCTGGTTGGTCAGCGGATGGAAGACGACACGGAAGAGCTGCGGCAGCACGATCAGCCGGAAGGTCTGGAACGCGCCCATGCCGAGCGAGCGGGCGGCGCGCACCTGCGTCTCCGGCACGGCGCGCAGGCCACCGCGGAGCGTCTCGGCGAGATAACCGGCGTTGTTGAAGGTGAGACCCGCCAAGAGCGCCGGCATGGAATCGAGATGGAGCCCGAGCGAGCCGAGGCCGAAATAGGCCATGTAGACCTGGAAGAGGCTCGGCGTGTTGCGCGCGACCTCGACCCAGGTCACGGCGATCGCCCGCAGCGCGCGATGACGCGAGCCGCTCGCCACGGCGAGGAGGATGGCGAAGACGGTGCCGAGCAGCATCGACACGGCCGCGACCTCGAGCGTGACCAGTGCGCCGGCCAGCATGTCGGGCAGGGCGCGGAAGGCCGGCAACCAGTGGAACGTATAGTTCATCGCGACCCCGTCGAGCATGGCGCGGCCGCGTGGCGGCCGGCCGAGGAGCGGGCGCTTGCGCCCGACCGATCATGTGGAGCGGGGAGGGCGGCGCGCGCCCTCCCGGAGGCGAGGCTCAGCGATAGACGCCGGGGACGGTCAGGTTCGGCGCGTCGCCGAGGCCGACCCACTTGTCCCAGAGTTCCTTGTAGCGGCCGGTGCGGACCTGCTGGTTCACGAACAGGTTCAGATAGTTGATGAAGCCCTGGTCCTGCCGCAGCGCGATCAGCGAGACGTAGTCCGTCACGTAGGGCGCGGTGCCGGTCATGACGAAGCCCTTGTACTTGCCTTCCTTGATGATCGCGGCGGCGACGGTCGAGGTGACGACGGTCGCTTCGATCTGGCCCTGCGAGAGGGCGAGGAAGACGTCGGCCTGGGTCTGGTAGCCGCGGAACGAGCCCTTGGCATCGGCCCACTTCTTGACGTCGGCCTCGAGGGCGAGCGCTTCGAAGGTGCCGGAGACCGAGCCGGTCTTGCGGCCCTTGAGCTGGTCGTAGGTGGCGAGGCCGAGGCCGTCCTTGGTCAGGATGACCATCTGGAAGGCGAAATAGGGGATCGAGAAGCCGACCGTCTTGGCGCGCTCGAGCGTGTCGGAGGTCGAGGCGACGCCGACGTCGACGCGGCCGGAGACGAGGGCGGGGATGCGATCGGGGAAGGGCGTCTCGACGATCTCGGCCTTCACGCCGAGCGCCTTGGCGAGGTCGTTGCAATAGTCGACGTCGAAGCCGATCGGCTCGTTGGCCGCATTGCGCGAGCCCATCGGCGGGAAGTCGAGAACGGCGGCGCAGCGCAGCTTGCCGGAGGCGATGATGTCGTCGAGCTTGTCGGCCTTGGCCGGTCCGACGGTGGCGAGCGCGAAGCACGCGAGGCTCGCGAAGAGGCCGAGGCCCTTTTTCATGCTCATTCCAATCCCTCCTAAACGGATATCCGATCGCGGATCCGATCCATGACGACCTCAGGCTTTCAGAATTGGATCCAATATTCAATACACAAAATTGGGCACGAATTGCCCAATCGCGCATCACGGGCTGGACAGACACGCGACCCGTGCCGAAAATCGGATTTCGTTTGGAAGGCGAGAGCGAGATGCAGATCAGAGCCCAGGACCTGGCCCAGTTGGCGTCGCCGGCGGACGTGATCTTCGACGCGTTGCGCGAGGGGATCACCGACGGCACCCTGGCCGAGGGCGAGGTTCTCCGGCAGGACAACATCGCGCGGATGTTCAACGTCAGCCGCATCCCGGTGCGCGAGGCGCTGACCCGGCTCGAGGAGCAGGGGCTCGTCACCACGCAGCGCTATCGCGGCGCCGTCGTCGCCTCGCTGTCGCTCGACGAGATCGAGGAGATCTTCGAGTTCCGCTCGCTGATCGAGCCGGAGGTGGTGCGCCACTCGGTGGGCGTCGCCTCGCAGGAGTCGCTCGACCTCGCCCGCGACTACGCCGACCGCTTCGGCCACGAGGAGGACCCGAAGAACTGGGGCCACCTCAATCGCCAGCTCCACTACATGCTCTATCGCGACTGCGGCCGGCCCTATTTCCTGCAGGTGGTCGATTCTGCGCTGAACCGGATCGAGCGCTACCAGCGGCTCCAGCTGACGCTGACCTCGGGCATGGACCGGGCGCGGCGCGAGCATCAGGCGATCGTCGAGGCCTGCGTCGCGCGCGACGCCGATCTGGCGGCGGAACTGACCCGGGCGCACATCCTGGGAGCGGGGCGGTCGCTGCTCGACTTCCTCGAAGGGGTCCGCAAGGGCTGAAGCGGTCGTGTTTTGACGATTCCGGCCGAGCGATCGGCCGTTGGTGGGGCGATACGATGAAGGACAGGACGGATGGCGCGCCGGTCGAACGGCGACGCGGCGAGGGCGTGAAGCTCGTCTACGACATCCTGCGCGACGAGATCCTCGACCTGGTGCTGCCGCCGGGCGCTCCGATCGACGAGATCCAGCTCGCCGAGCGGCTGTCGATGTCGCGCACGCCGATCCGCGAGGCGCTGGTGAGGCTCGCCGGCGAGGGGCTGGTGACGACGCTGCCCAACCGCTCGACGGTCGTCTCCAACATCGACTTCCTCAACCTGCACACGTTCTTCGACGCGATGACGCTGATGTACCGCGTCACCACGCGGCTCGCCGCCGAACATCACCGGCCGGGCGATCTCGAGGCGATCCGGGCGCGACAGGCCGACTTCGCCGCCGCCGTCGCCGCCGAGGACGCGCTGGCGATGATCGCCACCAACCGCGACTTCCACGCCACGATCGCCGAGGCGGGGCGCAATCCCTACTATCTCGCGCTGTTCTGCCGGCTGCTCGACGAGGGGCGACGCATCCTCCGGATCTACTACTCGTCCTTCGACGACCGGCTGCCGGCCCGCTACGCCGACGAGCACGACGCCATCATCGAGGCGATCGCGACGCGCGACGTCGCCGCCGCCGACCGGCTGGCGACCGCGCATGCCGACCAGATCGTCCAACAGATCCAGCAGTTGATCGCCCGCGATCGGCGCCAGACCGTGCCGCTCTGAGGGCGTGGGAGGGGGACCGAACGGGCCTTGCAGGGGTGGTCCGCGTCGGCGAGATCTTGTCGACAACAAAAATACAATGTATGTCTCCACCCAGATCAGGTCGGTGGCCGGGCGTCCGACGCCCGCTCTCGACCGTCCCTCGTGGCGGGAAACCAAGGAGCCCCCGATGACGTCCAACATCTTCACAGGTTGCATTCCCGCCCTGATGACGCCGTGCAAGGCCGACCGCACGCCGGACTTCGACGCGCTGGTGCGCAAGGGCGAAGAGCTGATGGCGGCCGGCATGTCGGCGGTGGTCTATTGCGGTTCGATGGGCGACTGGCCGCTCCTCACCGACGCGCAGCGCATGGAAGGCGTGGCGCGGCTCACGGCCGCCGGCATTCCGGTGGTCGTCGGCACCGGCGCGATCAACACCGCCTCGGCCGTGGCGATCGCCGCCCATGCCCAGAAGGTCGGAGCCAAGGGCCTGATGGTCATCCCGCGCGTTCTGTCGCGCGGATCGTCGATCGCGGCGCAGCGCGCCCACTTCAAGGCGATCCTCTCGGCGGCGCCCGACCTGCCGGCGGTGATCTACAACAGCCCCTACTACGGCTTCGCCACCCGCGCCGATCTCTTTTTCGCACTGCGTGCCGAGCATCCCAATCTGGTCGGCTTCAAGGAGTTCGGCGGCCCGGCCGACATGAGCTACGCGGCCGAAAACATCACCAGCGGCGGCGACGGCGTGACGCTGATGATCGGCGTCGACACCGCGGTCTTCCACGGCTTCGTCAACTGCGGCGCCACCGGTTCGATCACCGGCATCGGCAACGTGCTGCCGAAGGAAGTGCTGCACCTGACGGCGCTGGCCCAGGCCGCCGCCAAGGGCGATGCCGACGCCCGCGTCCGCGCCCAGGAGCTGGAGGCGGCGATGAAGGTGCTCTCGACCTTCGACGAGGGGCCGGATCTGGTGTTGTTCTTCAAGTACATGATGGTGCTGAAGGGCAACCCGGAATACACGCTGCACTTCAACGAGACCGACGCCCTGACGGCGAGCCAGCGCGGCTTCGTCGAGACCCAGCTGGCGCTGTTCGAGACCTGGTACGCCGACTGGTCGAAGCTCCCCGGCGCGGTGCAGACCTACCGCCCGTGAGGCGAGCGGGCGGCGCGGTCCTCATGAAGGCCGGTCGGTCCCGCTCCCTGTTCGGCTTCACCCTGAGGTGCCCGGCAGAGCCGGGCCTCGAAGGGCGAAGCCACGACGGGCCGGCCCTTCGCGCTTCGAGGCCCGACCTGCGGCCGGGCACCTCAGCATGAAGGGCCTCTGCACGAGGTCGAATGGTCGAAATCTCTCGCGTTCGGTTCGAAGGCCCGCCCTCCGGCGGGCCTTTTCTTTTCGTGGCCGCCTCAGCCGAGCGCGGCGAGGCCGAGCGTCTCGAAGCGGTGGAGCTGGGCGGCCTCCGCGGGCGTGAGGGTGATGCCGTCCTTCGCCGCCTTGGCGCGGGCGGCGTAGCGGCGCTGCGATGGCAACCGCGCGCCCTGGCCGACGATCGCCTCGAACAGCGCTTCGGCGCGGGCGAAGGGATCGCCCGGCCGGCCGGCGGCGAAGCGTTCGGGCGAGAAGGCGAGGATCAGCTCGCCGTGGCCGGGCGCGAGCGTCGTCGTGCCGAGGCGGTCGAGGGCGCCGCGGCTGTCGAGATCGCCGATCATCACGCCGGCCAGAAGCTCGATCATCGTCGAGATCGCCGAACCCTTGTGGCCGCCGAAGGGCAGCATGGCGCCGGCGAGCGCCTGCGTCGGATCGGAGGTCGGCCGACCCTCGGCGTCGATCGCCCAGCCCTCGGGCAGGGCCTCGCCGGCGCGGCGGCGCAGCTCGATCTCGCCGCGGGCGGCGACCGAGGTGGCGAAGTCGAAGACATACGGGTTCGTGTCCGGCCGCGGCCAGCCGAAGGCGAGCGGGTTGGTGCCGAGCAGCGGCCGGTCGCCGCCGGTCACCGCCACCGTCGCATAGCTCGGGCACATCGCCAGCGCCGCGACGCCGCGCTCGGTCAGTGCCTCGACCTCGGGCCACAGGGCCGAAAAGTGCGTGCAGTCGTTGATCACCAGCGCCGCGAGACCGAGGGCCTTGGCGCGTTCGGCGAGGAGGGCCGCGCCGCGCTCGAAGGCTAGGCAGGAGAAGCCGCCGCCGGCCTCGACCCGGATCACCGCCGATCCGTCGTCGCGGACGACCGGATCGGCATCGGGCACGACCTTGCCGGCGGCGAGCGTCTTCAGACAGCCCTCGATGCGATAGAGCCCGTGCGACTTGCAGCCGTCGCGCTCGCCGGCGGCGATGACGCGGGCGACCGCGCGCGCCTGATCGGGCGAGAGCCCGGCCTCGACGAAGACCGCGGCGATGCGCTCGCCCAGGGTCTCGATGCTGACGATCTCGACGTCGCTCATCGCTCTCTCGCTCCTTCGCGTGACTTGTGATTTTGCATACATACTGTATTTGTTTTGTCGTCAACGCACCTCGGCATTTTCGCCGATCGCGCCGCCCCGCGCACCGGAGAACGATCATGGCATTCACACCACACGGCAGGCACCTCGTCGCGGGCGAATGGGTCGATGGCGACGCGCATTTCGTCTCCACCCCGGCGCATGGCCCGGCGCATCTCTTCTCGGCCGGCACGACGGCGATCGTCGATCGCGCCTGCGAGGCGGCGGAAGAGGCGTTCTGGGTCTGGTCGGCGACGTCGCGGGCCGATCGCGCCGCCTTCCTCGAGGCGATCGCCGAAGAGATCGAGGCGCGCGGTGCGGCGATCACCGAGATCGGCACGCAGGAGACCGGCCTGCCTGCCGGCCGGCTCGAGGGCGAACGCGGCCGCACCGTCGGCCAGCTCCGTCTCTTCGCTGCCCACATCCGTGACGGCAAGCACCTCGATCGCCGTCACGACCGGGCGCTGCCGGATCGTCAGCCCGCGCCGCGGCCGGAGATCCGCCTCGTCCAGCGGCCGATCGGCCCGGTAGCGGTCTTCGGCGCCTCGAACTTCCCGCTCGCCTTCTCGACCGCCGGCGGTGACACCGCGGCGGCGCTGGCGGCCGGTTGCCCGGTGGTGGTGAAGGGCCATTCGGCCCATCCCGGCACCGGCGAGATCGTCGCCGAGGCGATCCATGCGGCGATCCTCCGCTGTCGCGTACCGGCCGGCGTGTTCTCGCTGGTCCAGGGCGGGGCGCGTGCCGTCGGCGAGGCGCTGGTCACCCATCCGCGCATCAAGGCGGTCGGCTTCACCGGTTCGCTCGCCGGTGGACGGGCGCTCTTCGACCTCTGTGCCGCACGGCCCGAGCCGATCCCCTTCTTCGGCGAGCTCGGCAGCGTCAATCCGATGTTCCTCATGCCGGCGGCGCTCGCCGCCCGGGCCGAGGCGCTGGGTGCCGGCTGGGCGGGATCGCTGACGCTCGGCGCCGGCCAGTTCTGCACCAATCCCGGCATCGCCGTGGTGATCGACGGCCCCGACGCCGATCGCTTCGTCGCCGCGACCTCCGCGGCGCTGGCCGAGGTCGCGCCGCAGACCATGCTGACCGACGGCATCGCCGCCGCCTATCGCGCGGGACGTGCCCGTATCGCGGCGGCCGAGGGCGTCGCAACCGTGGTCGCGACCGAGGCGGAGGGGAGGGCGGCGTCGCCGCAGCTCTTCGAGACCACCGGTGCGGTCTTCGCCGCCGATCACGGCCTGCAGGACGAAGTCTTCGGCCCGCTCGGCCTCGTCGTCCGGGTCGGGTCGCTCGCCGAGATGCGCGACGTCGCCCTCGGTTTCGCAGGTCAGCTCACCGCGACGCTGCACATGGACGATGCCGATCTCGCCGCGGCGCGGTCGCTCTTGCCGATCCTCGAGCGCAAGGCCGGTCGCATCCTCGTCGACGGTTTCCCGACCGGCGTCGAGGTGGTCGATTCGATGGTGCACGGCGGCCCCTGGCCGGCTAGCTCCAACTTCGGGGCGACCAGCGTCGGCACGCTGTCGATCCGGCGTTTCCTGCGTCCCGTCGCCTATCAGAACTTCCCCGAGAGGCTCCTGCCCGACGACCTGATCGCCTGATCACTGCCCGCGACGCCTCGGGAATGCGAGGCGTCGCGGGTCCGGTCTCAGGCGCGTTGCTGGGCGATCAGGATCTCGCGGGCGATGTCGTCGAGGGCGACGATGCGGTCGACGCCGCCGAGCTCGATCGCCTCCTTCGGCATGCCGAAGACGACGCAGGTGTCCTCGTTCTGCGCCACCGTGTAGGCGCCGGCCTGCTTCATCTCGAGCATGCCGCGGGCGCCGTCGTCGCCCATGCCGGTCATGATCACGCCGACCGCATTCGGCCCGGCGGCGCGGGCGGCGGAGCGGAACAGCACGTCGACCGAGGGGCGATGGCGCGACACCAACGGTCCGTCGCGCACCGTCACGTGATAGCGGGCGCCGCGGCGCTCGAGCAACGTGTGGCGGCCGCCGGGCGCGATCAGCACGTGGCCGCGCAGGACGGGGTCGCCGTTCTCTGCCTCCTTGACCGAGACCTCGCACAGGCCGTCGAGGCGCTTGGCGAAGGCGGCGGTGAACTTCTCCGGCATGTGCTGGACGATGACGACGCCCGGAGAGTTGGCCGGCAGCGCGACGAGGAAGTCGCGCAAC
The DNA here is from genome assembly GCF_056313985.1 of Pinisolibacter sp. DMC19. Taxonomy (NCBI): domain Bacteria; kingdom Pseudomonadati; phylum Pseudomonadota; class Alphaproteobacteria; order Hyphomicrobiales; family Ancalomicrobiaceae; genus Pinisolibacter; species Pinisolibacter sp. DMC19. Next base: position 12,583 of record NZ_JBQUZF010000014.1, read on the forward strand.
GCCTCGGTACCGCCGGTCGAGGCGCCGACGCAGACGACGATCTCGGTGGTCTTGGCCATGGCGCCGGTGACCGAGGGCCGCGCCGGCGGCAGCACCGCGTCGGCGGAGAGCTTGGGCGCGGGAGCGCCGTATCCGCGCGGGTCCTCGGCCGGGCGCGCCGAACCGACGCGGGGACGGCGGATGCGGGCCTTGGCTGCGCCCTTGACGGTCTCGCAGATCATCATCGCGCTCTCGGCGAGATGGTCGGCGGCACCGATCTTCGGCTTGACGATGATGTCGACGGCGCCGGCCTCGAGCGCCTGCATCAGCGTCTCGGACCCTTCGAGGGTGAGCGACGAACACATCACCACCGGGATCGGATGCTGCGACATCACCTTCTTGAGAAAGGTGATGCCGTCCATGTGCGGCATCTCGACGTCGAGGGTGATGACGTCGGGCACCTCCTCGGCGATGCGCCGGGCGGCGACGTAGGGGTCGGAGGCGACGCCGGTCACCTCGATCTCGGGATCCTGCGACAGGACCTGGGCGAGCGTCTGGCGGACGCTGGCGGAATCGTCGACGATCAGGACGCGTACGGGCTTGGCCATGATCTCAGGTCCTCCGTCGGATCGGTGCCGGACGGGGCGCTCCGTCCGGCAGTTTCTGGAACACGGTATTCGACACGGTCCTCACCGGCAGGTCGAAGCCGGTAATGCTCTCGGAATGGCCGATGAACAGGTAGCCGCCCGGAACGAGATTGTCGCAGAGCCGGTGCAGGACCTGCTTCTGCGTCTCCTTGTCGAAATAGATCAGCACGTTGCGGCAGAAGATCAGGTGCATCGGATCGCCCACCCGATAGGCCTCGTCCATCAGGTTGAGGCGAGCGAAGCCGACATTGGAGCGCAGCGCCGGGGCGATCCGGGCGACCGCCTCGTCATCCCGGCGGGCGACGCGGACGTGGCTCTTGCGCAGGGCGGTCGGCACCGGATCGAGCATCGAGCGTGGATAGATGCCGCGGCGCGCCGTCTCCAACACGTCGGTGGAGAGATCGGTCGCCAGCACGAACCACGAGGTCGGCCGGTGGGCGGCGGCGAATTCGGCCAAGACCATCGCCATCGTGTAGGGCTCGGCGCCGATCGAACAGGCCGAGCTCCAGGCACGGATGGACGTGAGCCCGCGGGCCGCCAGATCCGGCAGGGCCTGTTTGGCGAGAAAGTCGAAATGCGTCGGCTCGCGGAAGAAGTCGGTCTTGTTGGTGGTGACGACGTCGATCAGGAAGATCGCCTCGGCCTCGAGCCCGTCCTCTTCGAAGAGGTAACTGCAATAGTCGGCGAAGGTCTCGTGACCGGTCGCCCTCAGGCGGCGGCGCAGGCGGCCCTCCAGCATCACCTGTTTGCCGGACGGCATCTTGATGCCGCTGTAATCGCTGATGAAGGTGGCGAGGCGCTGGAAATCGCGGGAGGAGAGGCGATCGGCCTCGTCGGAAGATCGGACGGCTGCGGCTCGGCTCACGTCGGTCGTGCTCCCGGTTTGCGTCCGGCGTGGCCGGAGGCGTCGGATTGGCGGGCGGTGGTGCCCCGAGGAGGCGTCGTCGGATCGGTGTCGCGACGACGCCCCCCTCTCTCAGGCGGCCCTCGGGGCGGGCGGCACGGCGGCGAGCGTCGCTATTTCGGTGGACGACAGCAGCCGGGCCAGGTCGATGATCACCACGAAGCCGGTCTCGCGCCGGATCACGCTGGCGAT
>NZ_JBQUZF010000015.1:0-2500 GCF_056313985.1 Pinisolibacter sp. DMC19
CTGTGCTTACACACCCGGCCTATCGACGTGGTCGTCTTCCACGGCTCTGTTTTGCGAGATCTTGTTTTGACGTGGGTTTCCCGCTTAGATGCCTTCAGCGGTTATCCCTTCCGCACATAGCTACCCTGCACTGCCGTTGGCACGACAACAGGTCCACCAGTGGTGCGTCCATCCCGGTCCTCTCGTACTAAGGACAGATCGTCTCAAATCTCGAACACCCACGGCAGATAGGGACCGAACTGTCTCACGACGTTCTGAACCCAACTCACGTACCACTTTAATCGGCGAACAGCCGAACCCTTGGGACCTGCTCCAGCCCCAGGATGTGATGAGTCGACATCGAGGTGCCAAACACTGCCGTCGATATGGACTCTTGGGCAGTATCAGCCTGTTATCCCCGGCGTACCTTTTATCCGTTGAGCGATGGCCCGTCCACGTGGGACCACCGGATCACTATGGCCGACTTTCGTCTCTGCTCGACTTGTCAGTCTCGCAGTCAGGCAGGCTTATGCCATTGCACTCGACGACCGATTTCCGACCGGTCTGAGCCCACCATCGCGCGCCTCCGTTACTCTTTGGGAGGCGACCGCCCCAGTCAAACTGCCCACCATGCGCTGTCTTGGACCCTGTTGGGCCGCAGTTAGACATTCATGACGATAAGGGTGGTATTTCAAGGATGACTCCACGAAAGCTGGCGCCTCCGCTTCAAAGTCTACCACCTATCCTACACATGCCGACACGAATGCCAGCGCAAAGTTGCAGTAAAGGTGCACGGGGTCTTTCCGTCTAACCGCAGGAACCTCGCATCTTCACGAGGAATTCAATTTCACTGAGTCTCTGCTGGAGACAGCGGGGAAGTCGTTACGCCATTCGTGCAGGTCGGAACTTACCCGACAAGGAATTTCGCTACCTTAGGACCGTTATAGTTACGGCCGCCGTTTACCGGGGCTTCGATTCAAAGCTTGCACCTCTCCTCTTAACCTTCCGGCACCGGGCAGGCGTCAGACCCTATACGTCGCCTTGCGGCTTCGCAGAGCCCTGTGTTTTTGCTAAACAGTCGCCACCCCCTGGCTTGTGCCCCCCACACCTGCTTGCGCAAGCATGGGGCCTCCTTATCCCGAAGTTACGGAGGCAATTTGCCGAGTTCCTTCAGCAGAGTTCTCTCAAGCGCCTTGGTATGCTCTACCAGTCCACCTGTGTCGGTTTCGGGTACGGTCTATACGGGAGGCTGTTTCCTGGAACCCCTTCGCTGCACGAACAATCCGATAAGCTCGTACAACACACGGGATTCGTCACTGCTCCCAGGCCGGGGAATATTCACCCCGTTCCCATCGACTACGCCTTTCGGCCTCGCCTTAGGGGCCGGCTAACCCTGCGCAGATTAACTTTACGCAGGAACCCTTGGACTTTCGGCGAGGGTGTCTCTCACACCCTTTATCGTTACTCATGTCAGCATTCGCACTTCCCATACCTCCACGGCGCCTCGCGGCTACCGCTTCAACAGCCTAGGGAACGCTCCGCTACCGCTCTTGCGAGCCCGCAGCTTCGGCTCGTGGCTTGAGCCCCGGTACATCTTCGGCGCAGAAACCCTTGTTTAGACCAGTGAGCTGTTACGCTTTCTTTAAATGATGGCTGCTTCTAAGCCAACATCCTGGTTGTTTTGGGATCTCCACATCCTTTCCCACTTAGCCACGAATTAGGGGCCTTAGCTGGCGATCAGGGTTTTTTCCCTCTTCACGACGGACGTTAGCACCCGCCGTGTGTCTGCCGGACAGTACTTCCCGGTATTCGGAGTTTACTTAGGTTTGGTAGATCTGTAGGACCCCCTAGCCCATGTAGTGCTCTACCCCCGGGAGTATTCATCCGACGCGCTACCTAAATAGCTTTCGCGGAGAACCAGCTATCTCCGAGTTTGGTTGGCCTTTCACCCCTAGCCACAGCTCATCCGAGACTTTTTCAACAGGCACCGGTTCGGCCCTCCAGTGCGTGTTACCGCACCTTCAGCCTGGCCATGGCTAGATCACTCGGTTTCGGGTCTAATCCGACGAACTGAACGCCCTGTTCAGACTCGCTTTCGCTACGCCTACACCTACCGGCTTAAGCTTGCTCGCCAGACTAACTCGCTGACCCATTATACAAAAGGTACGCAGTCACCCAGGACGAACCTTGGGCTCCCACTGTTTGTAGGTATCCGGTTTCAGGAACTGTTTCACTCCCCTTGTCGGGGTGCTTTTCACCTTTCCCTCACGGTACTTGTTCGCTATCGGTCGCTGAGGAGTACTTAGGCTTGGAGGGTGGTCCCCCCATGTTCAGACAGGATTTCACGTGTCCCGCCCTACTCATGTCCTCTAATTCTCGACACCTCTACGGGGCTGTCACCCATTGTCGCCGACTGTTCCAAGTCGTTCGAGTTGGAGAATTAAAGGCACTGGCCTGATCCGCGTTCGCTCGCCACTACTAGCGGAGTCTCTGTTGATGTCCTTTCCTCCGGGTACTTAGA
>NZ_JBQUZF010000016.1:0-3450 GCF_056313985.1 Pinisolibacter sp. DMC19
CGCACCGAGCACGGCTCGGTGCCGATCTCGGCCTCCGAGGTGCGCCGGCTGCTGGCCGACGACGATTTCGAGCGGATCGCCGGCCTGGTGCCGCCGACCACCCTGCAACTGCTTCAAACCCGGTATCGCCCCCCGCGCGTTTCCGCCGCCTGAGCCCGTGCTCGTTCGCGACGACGGGAGAGCGCGGGGCGCGATGCCACAGAGAGGAAGAACCCCATGAAGATCGTCAAGGAGGCCCTGGCCGGGACGCTCGAGTCGAGCGACCTCCTGGTCCGGATCGCACCGAAGGAGGACGGGCTCGAGCTCGTGCTCCAGTCGGAGGTGATCCACCAGTTCGGCCCGCACATCGAGAAGGTGGCGCGCGACTGCCTCGCCCGCCTCGGCATCACGGAAGCCCTCGTCGTCATCGAGGACAAGGGCGCGCTCGACTGCGTCGTCGCCGCCCGCGTCCAGACCGCGGTGTCGCGCGCCGTCGACGAATGGAACCCCGACTGGAGTGCGCTGTCATGAACCCTGGCATGAAACTACGCCGCTCCATGCTGTTCCTGCCGGGCGCCAATGCCGCGATGCTGTCGACGGCCTTCGTCTACAAGCCCGATTCCATCATGTTCGACCTCGAGGACGCCGTGTCGCTCCGCGAGAAGGACGCCGCGCGGATGCTGGTCTTCCACGCGCTGCGCCTTCCGGTCTACCGGACGATGGAGACCGTCGTCCGCATCAACCCGCTGTCGACGCCCTACGGCCTGAAGGACCTCGAGGCGGTCGTGCGCGCCGGCGTCGACGTCGTCCGCCTGCCCAAGACCGACACGGCCGAGGACGTCCACGAACTCGAGGCCCATGTCGAGCGCATCGAGCGCGCATGCGGCCGCGAGGTCGGTTCGACCAAGCTGATGGCGGCGATCGAGAGCGCCTCCGGCGTGATCAACGCGGTCGCCATCGCCACGGCCTCGAAGCGGCTGATCGGCATCGCGCTCGCCGGCTTCGACTACGTCATGGACATGCAGACCGAACGCGGCGACGGCACCGAGCTGTTCTACGCCCGTTGCGCCGTCCTCCATGCGGCGCGCTACGCCAAGATCGACGCCTTCGACGTGGTGTGGTCCGACGTCAACGACGACGAGGGCTTCCTGAAGGAAGTCGATCTGATCAAGCGCATGGGCTTCAACGGCAAGTCGTTGATCAACCCGCGCCAGATCGACCTGCTGCACAACGCCTACGCCCCCACCCAGGAGGAGGTCGACTATGCCCAGCGCGTCGTCGCCGCCGCCGCCGCCGGCGAACGCCAGGGCCTCGGCGTCGTCTCCCTCAACGGCAAGATGATCGACGCCCCCGTCATCCAGCACGCGCGCGTCGTCCTGCAACGCGCCGGTGCCTCCGGCGTCCGGCAGTGAGCGAGGACCGAGCCATGACCAACACCATCGAAGACCGCCTCGCCGGCTTCACCCTGCCGACCGGTCTCGAACCCTTCGCAGGCGTCACCGCGCGGGCCCCCCATCTCGCCACCCGCGAGGAGAAGCACGGCCGCAAGCTGGTGAAGAACCTCGAGGACGCGATCCGCGCCTCGGGTCTCAAGAACGGGATGACCATCTCGTTCCACCACGCCTTCCGCGAGGGCGACCAGACCATCAACACGGTCGTCGCCAAGCTCGCCGAGATGGGCTTCCGCGACCTGACGCTCGCCCCCTCGTCGCTGCTCTCCTGCAATTTCCCGCTGATCGAGCACATCAGGGCGGGCGTCATCCGGCGGATCTTCACCTCCGGCATGCGCGGCAAGCTCGCCGACGCCATCAGCCACGGGCTGATGGAGGAGCCGATCCACATCCACTCGCACGGCGGTCGCGTCAATCTGATGGACCGCGGCGAGATCGCCATCGACGTCGCCTTCCTCGGCGTCTCGACGGCGGATGCCTTCGGCAACGCCAATGCGGTGACCGGCAAGTCGCGCTGCGGTTCGCTCGGCTACGCCATGGTCGACGCGGCCCGCGCCGAGACCGTGATCCTGCTCGCCGAGGAGATCGTTCCCTATCCCAACGCCCCCGCCTCGATCCGTCAGGATCAGGTCGACTTCGTCGTCCCCGTCGACCAGATCGGCGACCCGGCCAAGATCTCGGTCGGCGCCGCCCGCATCACCTCCAACCCGCGCGAACTGCTGATCGCGCGTTGGGCGGCGGACGTGATGGAACATGCCGGCTTCTTCGAGGACGGTTTCTCGATGCAGACCGGCACCGGCGGCTCGGCCACCGCGACGGCTCGCTTCCTCGAACAGAAGATGAAGCGCAAGGGCATCAAGGCCGGCTTCGCGCTCGGCGGCATCACCGGCTCGATCGTCGATCTGCACGAGAAGGGCCTCGTCGGTCGCATCCTCGACACCCAGAGCTTCGACGCCGTCGCCGCCGCCTCGCTCGGCCGCAACCCCGAGCATCTGGAGATCTCGACCAACCAGTACGCCAACCTCACCGCCAAGGGCGCTTCGGTCGACCGGGTCGACATGGTGATCCTGTCGGCGCTGGAGATCGACCTCGACTTCAACGTCAACGTCATCACCGGCTCCGACGGCGTCATGCGCGGCGCCTCGGGCGGTCACTCCGACACCGCGGCGGGCGCGGCTCTGCCGATCGTCGTCGGCCCGCTGATCCGTTCGCGCATCCCGACGGTCGTCGAGAAGTGCACCACCGTCGTGACGCCGGGCGAAACCGTCGGCGTGCTGGTCACCGACCACGGCATAGCCGTCAACCCGAACCGTCCCGACGTCGCCGAGCGGCTCAGGGCGGCCGGTCTGCCGGTCACCACGATCCAGGACCTCCACGCCCGGGCGACCGAACTGGTCGGCACGCCGCGGCCGATCGAGTTCCTCGACCGTGTCGTCGGCATCGTGCGCTACCGCGACGGCTCGGTCATCGACGTCGTCCGTCAGCCGAAGGCGTGAGGTCATGGGAGACGATCTCTTCGCCGGCCCGACGGTCGATCTCGAAACGGTGCTCGCCGCCCGCGAAGCGCGGGTGGCGCGCCGCCTCGAGCTCTTCGCGACGCGTCGGCGGCCGGTCGTCTCCCTGACCGTCGTCATGCCCGGTCCGGTCAAGGACAACCGCGCCGCGCGCCTCCTGCGCGACGTCGCCCTCGATGCCCTCGCCGACCGCCTCGGCCAACTGAACGTCGCCGCCGAGATCGCCCACCTCGGCAACGGCCCCGCCGGCCCCGAGGCGCTGGTCTCGGTCGACCTCGACGCGGGCCTCCTCAAGCGCGAGACCGTCGCCCTCGAGGACACCCACCCGCTCGGCCGCCTCTGGGACCTCGACGTGATCGATCCGGTCGCAGGCGGCCTTTCCCGCCGCGACCTCGGCCACCCGCCGCGCCGCTGCCTCGTCTGCGGCGAACCCGCCCACGCCTGCGCCCGCTCCCGCGCCCACGAACCCGAGGAACTCCTCGAAAAAATCGAGGAGATGATCGATG
>NZ_JBQUZF010000017.1:0-1962 GCF_056313985.1 Pinisolibacter sp. DMC19
GCTCGAAACCTACCGCGCCCACGTTTCCGAACGCGGCGCGCTCGGAATTCCGCCGCTGCCGCTGTCGGCCAAGCAGACCGAGGGGCTGATCGCCCTGCTGCGCGAGCCGCCGAAGGGCGAAGAGGGCTTCCTGGTCGAGCTCCTGACCCATCGCGTTCCCGCCGGCGTCGACGACGCCGCCCGCATCAAGGCCGGCTTCCTCGATGCCGTCGCCAAGGGCGTCGAGACGAACGCGCTCGTCTCCCGCAAGCTGGCGACCGAACTGCTCGCCACCATGCTCGGCGGCTTCAACATCAAGCCGCTGATCGATCTGCTGGCCGATGCGGAGGTCGGCGCCGTGGCGGCCGAGGGTCTGAAGAAGACCCTGCTTATGTTCGACTATTTCCACGACGTGAAGGTGCTCGCCGACAAGGGCAACGCCAACGCCGCGGCCGTGCTGCAGTCGTGGGCCGACGCCGAGTGGTTCACCTCGCGTCCCGAGGTCCCGGCGTCGCTGACGCTGACCGTCTTCAAGGTGACCGGCGAGACCAACACCGACGATCTGTCGCCGGCCCCCGATGCCTCGACCCGCCCCGACATCCCGCTGCATGCGCTCGCCATGCTGAAGAACCCGCGCGCCGGCATCGAGCCCGACGAGGCGGGCGCCCGCGGCCCGACCAAGCAGCTCGCCGCCCTCATCGCCAAGGGCCATCCGGTGGCCTATGTCGGCGACGTCGTCGGCACCGGCTCGTCGCGCAAGTCGGCGACCAACTCGGTCCTGTGGTTCATCGGCGAGGACATCCCGTATGTCCCGAACAAGCGCTTCGGCGGCGTCTGCCTCGGCACCAAGATCGCCCCGATCTTCTACAACACGATGGAAGACGCCGGCGCGCTGCCGATCGAACTCGACGTCTCCCAGTTCGAGACCGGCGACGTCATCGAGCTGCGTCCCTATGACGGCAAGGCGCTGAAGAACGGCGTCGTCGTCGCCGAGTTCAAGGTCAAGTCCGACGTCCTGTTCGACGAGGTGCGCGCCGGTGGCCGTATCCCGCTGATCATCGGCCGCGGCCTCACCGCCAAGGCCCGCGAGGCGCTCGGCCTGCCGGTCTCGACGCTGTTCCGCCTGCCGTCGGTACCGCACGACAGCGGCAAGGGCTTCACCCTCGCCCAGAAGATGGTCGGCCGCGCCTGCGGTCTCGCCGAGGGCAAGGGCATCCGTCCCGGCACCTACTGCGAGCCGAAGATGACGACGGTGGGTAGCCAAGACACCACCGGCCCGATGACCCGCGACGAGCTCAAGGACCTCGCCTGCCTCGGCTTCTCGGCCGATCTGGTGATGCAGTCCTTCTGCCACACCGCGGCCTATCCGAAGCTGGTCGACGTGCAGACCCATCACGAGCTGCCGACCTTCATCTCCAACCGCGGCGGCGTCTCGCTGCGGCCGGGTGACGGCGTCATCCACTCGTGGCTGAACCGCCTGCTGCTGCCCGACACCGTCGGCACCGGCGGCGACAGCCACACCCGCTTCCCGATCGGCATCTCGTTCCCGGCCGGCTCCGGCCTCGTCGCCTTCGCGGCGGCGACCGGCGTCATGCCGCTCGACATGCCGGAATCGGTGCTCGTCCGCTTCAAGGGCGAGATGCAGCCGGGCATCACGCTGCGCGACCTCGTCAACGCCATTCCGATGGCGGCGATCAGGGCCGGCGACCTGACGGTCGAGAAGAAGGGCAAGAAGAACGTCTTCAACGGCCGCATCCTGGAGATCGAGGGTCTGCCGACCCTCAAGGTAGAACAGGCCTTCGAGCTCTCGGACGCCTCGGCCGAGCGCTCCGCCGCCGCCTGCTCGGTGCGCCTCTCCAAGGAGCCGATCATCGAGTACATGACCTCGAACATCGTGCTGATGAAGTGGATGATCGCCAACGGCTACGAGGACCGTCGCAGCCTCGAGCGCCGCATCGCGGCGATGGAGGCCTGGATCGCCAA
>NZ_JBQUZF010000018.1:0-1873 GCF_056313985.1 Pinisolibacter sp. DMC19
GAAGGAGACTACCGATGGCCCACATGGGAGACCTGGTTGCGGAGATGCTGGCGCGCTACGGCGTCGAGCTGGTGTTCGGCATGCCGGGGGGACAGACGACGGCGCTGCACGACGGCATCTCGCGGCGGACCGACCGCATCCGCCACGTGCTGATGCGCGACGAGCGCAACGCCGCCTATGCCGCCGACGCCTATGCCCGCCTCACCGGCAAGCCCGGCGTCTGCGACGTCACCGTCGGCCCCGGCGCCAACCTGCTGCCGGCCGGCTTCATCGAGGCGCTCAACGCCTCGGTGCCGATGGTCGGCATCGTCGGCGAACTGCCGCTCGACTGGCTGACGCTGAAGGAGAAGGGCATCGCCTCTCAAGGCTTCGACCAGCTCTCCTTCTTCAAGACCATCACCAAGGACAGTTGGCTGGTGCCCTCCGTCTCCGCCCTGCCGGAGATGATCCGCACCGCCTTCCGCGTCGCCACCTCGCCGCGGCCGGGTCCGGTCGCCCTCATCATCCCGCACGACGTCTTCGACGCCGAATGGGACGAGGCGGCGATCCGCATCGGCGTCGACGAACGCGCCATCCGCGCCCCCTTCGTCCGCTCCGCGCCGGTGGGCCGCGACGTCGACGCGGCGGTCGCGCTGATCCGACGGTCGAAGCGGCCGGCGATCGTCTACGGCGGCGGCGTCCACGGCGCCGACGCCTGTGCCGAGGCGACCCGTTTCGCCGAACGGCTCGGCGGCCTCGCCGTCACCAGCCTGACCGGCCGCGGCTCCGTCCCGGAGACCGCGCCTCACGCCGCCGGCACGCTCAACCCGCTCGGCTCCTGGGCGGCGATCGAGCTGATCAAGGAGGCCGACCTCGTCATCTGGTGCGGCTCCAAGGCGAGCCAGAACACCGCGATGAACTGGACGCTGCCGCTGCCCGAGCAGGCGACGATCACCATCGACGCCGACCCGGCCGAGCACGGCCGCACCTTCCACCCGACCGTCTCGCTGTTCGGCGACGTGCGCGAGGCGCTGCTGCTGCTCGAAGCGAGGCTCGAACCGCCGTCGCATCCCGAATGGGCGGCGCGCATCGCCGAGATCAAAGCCGAGGGCGAACGGCAGAAGCGGGTCGAGAGCGAGAGCGAGACGCTGCCGATCCATCCCGCCCGCGTCATGGCCGAACTCGCCGCCCGCCTCGGCGAGGACGACATCGTCGTCTCCGACGCCAGCTTCTCGGCCGGCTGGATCGCCAACCACCTGCCGGCCCGCAAGCCCGGACGCGGCTTCCTCTATGCCCGCGGCCAGGGCGGCCTCGGCTACTCGACGCCGGCGGCGATCGGCGCGGCGGAGACGCGGCCGGGCACCCGCATCGTCACGGTCGCCGGCGACGGCGCCTTCTCCTACACGATCGGCGAGCTCGCCACCCAGGCGCAGCGGAACCAGAAGGTCGTCAACGTCGTCCTCAACAACGGCCGGCTCGGCTGGATCCAGCTGTGGCAGGAGATCTTCTTCAAGAACGTGCAGTCGGCGCTGCTGGAGAGCCAGAGCTGCCACCCGAACTTCGCCGCGGCGGCGAGTGCGCTGGGTCTCGCCGGCTTCTATGCCGAGAAGCCCGAGGACATCGGCCCGGCGCTCGACGCGGCCTTCGCCCACGACGGTCCGTCGGTCGTGGAGGTGCGGGTCGACGATCTGGCGACCCCGATCCACTCGTTCAAGCGCCGCATGCGGGAGGGCGGCGACAGCCCGCGCCCACGCCCCGGCACGGTCTACAGGCTGCGCGACTGGAAGGTTTCTCCCGACCTTCCCTGACGCAGCCGGGAAGCGGGATCCGACGGGACCGATCGCGGGCCGGCAAAACCGCGACCGGACCTCCCCCGAAAGGGTCCCGCTTCCCC
>NZ_JBQUZF010000019.1:0-1269 GCF_056313985.1 Pinisolibacter sp. DMC19
TGACGTTGCCCCTCAGGCCTAATCCAGTTTGAAGTTCGCTCTGGCCCAACTCGAGGACCAGAGCATGAGGCGTAGCCGTTTTACCGAAGAGCAGATCATCGGCATCCTGAAGGAGCACGAGGCCGGCGTTGCGGTCTCGGACCTGTGCCGCAAACACGGGGTCAGCGATGCGAGCATCTACAAGTGGAAGGCCAAGTTCGGCGGCATGGACGTCTCGGAGGCCAAGCGCCTGCGAGCGTTGGAAGACGAGAACGCCAAGCTGAAGCGGATGCTGGCCGATGCCATGCTCGACAACGTCGCCCTGAAGGACCTGCTGGGAAAGAAGTGGTGACGCCCGCCGAGAAGCGGAACGCCGTTGCCCATCTCATGGCCACCCATGGGATGAGCGAACGGCGGGCGTGTAAAGCCACCGGCTTCTGCCGCATGACTATTCGCTACGAGGCCACGCGGCCGGATGACCGCGTGCTCCGTGAGCGGTTGACGGAACTCGCCCGGGAACGCCGACGGTTCGGATATCGTCGCCTGCATGTGTTGCTCCGGCGTGAGGGCCTCGTCGTCAACCACAAGAAGCTGTTCCGGCTCTATCGTGAGGAGAAGCTCGGCGTGCGCCGGCGCGGCGGGCGAAAGCGTGCCCTCGGCACACGGGCGCCGATGCAGGTCGCCCTGCGGCCGAACGATCGCTGGAGCCTCGACTTCGTCTCGGATCAGCTGACTGACGGGCGCCGCTTCCGCATTCTGACGATCGTCGACGACTGCACCCGCGAGAACATCGCCTTGATCGCCGACACGTCGCTCTCGGGGCTGCGGGTGGCAACCGAACTCGATCGGTTGGTCGCGACACGCGGCAAGCCGAGGATGATCGTCAGCGACAACGGCACTGAGTTCACCAGCAATGCGATCCTGAGCTGGGCCGACCGGTCCCGGGTCGAGTGGCACTACATCGCACCGGGAAAGCCCACCCAGAACGCCTTCATCGAGTCGTTCAATGGGCGCCTGCGCGACGAACTCCTGAACGAGACGTTGTTCACCACACTCGCCCAGGTCCGTGCGCTGCTCGGTCGCTGGCGCGCCGACTACAACGAATCCCGTCCGCATTCGCGGCTCGGCTGGCAGACCCCGGCCGAGTTCGCCCGCACGTTCCCGCGTCGTGAGACGGCGCTGCGCAACCCGACCAGCTCCGCGCCGTCTCCCGCCGCGCACCCCGCCCAACAAGGCAATCCCATCCGCCAGAGCGAACTCAGAACTGGATAAAACTTGGGGGCAACGTCA
>NZ_JBQUZF010000020.1:0-1195 GCF_056313985.1 Pinisolibacter sp. DMC19
ATCGCCAGCGTGATCCGGCGCGAGACCGGCTTCGTGGTGATCATCGACCTGGCCCGGCTGCTGTCGTCCACCGAAATGGCGACGCTCGCCGCCGTGCCGCCCGCCCCGAGGGCCGCCTGAGAGAGGGGGGCGGGAACCTCCCGCCACCCCCCACGACCCCTGTCCGTGCCGGACGACCGGCCGGGAAGATCGCCGACGTGAACGCGACGTTCGTCCCGGGCCCGTCCGACGATCACCCGATCTCCATCGCCGCCGCCGCGCTGCCGCATGGTGCAGCGCCTGCCACTCCGCAAACCGAAGAGCTGGATCGATGAAAATGTCACTGAAGGTCAAACTGGCGATCGGCTTCGGCCTCCTGATCGCGCTCATGGCCGCGCTCGGCACCTTCTCGCTCATGCAGATGGGTTCCGTGAACGGCAAGGCCGTCGACATCGCCACCAACTGGATGCCGAGCGTCGACACCTCGAACCGCATCAACACGGCCACGTCCGATTTCCGGATCTCCGAGCTCCAGCACGTCATCGCCCAGGACGAGGCGGGCATGAAGCAGTGGCAGGGCGAGCAGACCCGTCTGCTCGACGACATCACCAAGCTCGAGGCGACCTACGAGAAGATGATCGCCAGTGCCGAGGAGCGCACTCTCTACGACAACTTCCGCGCCAAGTGGAAAGACTACCTGCGCCTCCACGAGAAGGCCTTCGAATTCGCCGCGCGCAATGAAACCGAAAAGGCGATGGCCATCTACAACGGCGACGGCATGAAGGCCTACGACGATGCCTCCGCCCTGCTCGTCAAGCTGGTCGCCTACAACAGCAAGAACGGCAACCTCGCCGCCGACGAAGGCACCGCCATCTACGCTTCGGCCAAGCTGTTCGTGATGAGCGGCATCGGCCTCTGCGTCCTGCTCGGCTTCGGCATCGCCTTCTACATCGTCCGCGACATCCTCAAGACGCTCGGCGGCGAACCGGACTACACCCGCCAGGTGGTCCGCAAGATCGCCGACGGCGACCTGACCGTCGAGGTGACGGTCCGCAAGGGTGACGAGACCAGCCTGATCGCCGCGGTCAGCCAGATGACGGAGCGGCTGCGCGCCGTGGTCGGCGACGTCTCGATCGCCACCGACAACGTCTCGTCGGGTTCGCAGCAGCTCTCCGCGGCCTCCGAGCAGATCGCGCAGGGTGCCAGCGAGCAGGCC
>NZ_JBQUZF010000021.1:0-1117 GCF_056313985.1 Pinisolibacter sp. DMC19
TCTGCTTGGCCGACAGCGGCAGCGGCGGAATTCCGAGCGCGCCGCGTTCGGAAACGTGGGCGCGGTAGGTTTCGAGCTGGAACATGGTCTTCTCCCGTTTCGATGACGGTATTCGGTTTTCAGGCGTCGAGATTGGCGAGGAACCAGGTGACGGCGAGGAGATCCGCGGATCCGCCGGGCGAGAGGTTCCGAGCGATGAAGGCATCGTCGAGGGCGGCGAGCCGGGCGCGTCCGTCGGGTCGCGCCAGTCCACCGGCATCCAGGAGCGCCTGCGCCTCGCGCCGTGCCCAGGCGAGCCCTTCCATGCCGCCGCGTGCCGCGACATTGGTGTCGCGATTGACGGCGAGGAGCGTCAGGAAGACCTCCAGCAGCGCGGTTTCGGTGTCGTGACCGGCGGCGATCATGCGCCGGTAGGCGGGAAGCCCATGGTCGCGCACCGTCGCGAAGCCGGACGCGGCCTCGCCGCGCGCGCCGGTCAGGCCGTGGAGGGCGAAGAGGCGCTCGCCGGCGGTCCGCCACTCCCGTGGTGCACCGAGCTCTCGCTCGACGATGCCGGCGACCATGTCGGCGACCTCGTCGCAGACACCGTCGGCGTCGAGGTCGTCACCGCGGCCGACCAACCGCCCGGCGGCACCGAGCAGCAGACCGAAGGCGAAGATCGAGCCCTTGTGGGTGTTGACCCCGCCGGTCGCGGCGAACATCGCTCGCTCGGAGGCGAGGCCGATCGTCCGCAACTCGCCGCGCAGCACGTCCGCCGGCTCGTCGCGACCGGCGACGCCGGCCAGGAACGACTTGCGGAAGCCCGGTCCGAGCGTGCCCGCCGACGCCAGGAAGGTGACGAGCGTCATGTCTCGATGGGAGCCGTCGTTGCGTCGGTCGACGAGACCCGGCTTCGGCGTCAGATGGACCTCGACCAGCAGTGCTTCGACGGCCATGTCGGCCAAGCGATCGGCCATGACCGCCTCGGTCGAAGCGATCGTCGGCGACCGAGTGCCGAGGGGCCGTTCGGCCGGCGCGAGATCAGGAAAGGTCATGATGGTCATCGATCATCTCCTCGATTTTTTCGAGGAGTTCCTCGGGTTCGTGGGCGCGGGAGCGGGCGCAGGCGTGGGCGGGT
>NZ_JBQUZF010000022.1:0-950 GCF_056313985.1 Pinisolibacter sp. DMC19
GCGAGCGGCGGGGTCATGCCGGCGGCCATGGCGGCGGCCATCGGGCCGTAGACCGCGTTGTCGGCCGAGGCGATCAGGCCGGTGGCGAAGGTATAGGCCGCCTTGTTGACCGGGCCGCCCATGTCGAAGGCCATCATCGCGCCGATGATCGCACCCAGCACGATCGCATTGGCGGTCTGCATGCCCTTGAGCCAAGCGGTCAGCGCCGACAGCGCCGCGGCGACCGGTTCGCCGATGACGTAGATCATCAGCAGGCCGACGATGGTGGAGCCGAGCAGCGGCAGGATCAGCACGGGCTTGAGACCGTCGAGATTGCGGCCGAGGCTGATGTTGTCGTTGAGGAACTTGACGACATAGCCGGCGAGGAAGCCGGCGAGGATGCCGCCGAGGAAGCCGGCACCGATGGTGCCCGCGAGCATGCCGCCGATGGCGCCGGGGGCGATGCCGGGCCGGTCGGCGATCGAATAGGCGATGAAGCCGGCGAGGATCGGCACCATCAGGGCGAAGCCGGACTTGGCGCCGATCTGGAAGAGGGCCTGACCGAGGGTGCCGGCATACTCGGGCTTGTAGACGTAGATGCCACCCAGGGCAAAGGCGATGGCGATGAGGAGACCGCCGGCGACGACGAAGGGCAGCATGTAGCTGACGCCGGTCATCAGGTGCTTGTAGACGCCGGTGCGATCGGCCGAACGGGCGGCCTTCTCGGCGGCGACGCGGTCGGCGAGCGGCGCGGCGGCGGAGGCCGCGGCGGCACCCTGGACGGTGGCTTCGGCGAAGGCCTTCTGGACGAGGGCCTTGCCGTCGCCGATGGCGGCCTTGGTGGAGGAGGAGAAGACGCGCTTGCCGGCGAAGCGGGCGAGGTCGACGTTGGTGTCGGCGGCGATGATGACGAGGTCGGCGCGGGCGATCTCCTCGGCCGTCAGCGCGTTCTGCGAACCGACCGACCCTTG
>NZ_JBQUZF010000023.1:0-838 GCF_056313985.1 Pinisolibacter sp. DMC19
ACGGTCTGACGCTTCGGCGCGGCGGCGGTCTTCTTGGCCGGGGCGGCGGAGCTCTTCATGTGGGCGACCGGGTGGGCGAGGCCGCCGGCCGGGGCACGCGACTTGGGCGTCGCGGGCTGACGACGGTGGCTCGAGGTGTCGACGTTCTCGACCCGGAAGAAGGCGATCGAGGTCTGGAGTTCCTCGGCCTGGGCGGCGAGTTCCTCGGAGGTCGCCGACATCTCTTCGGAGGCGCCGGCGTTCTGCTGGGTCACCTTGTCGAGCTGCTGGATCGCCTGGTTGATCTGAGCGGCGCCGATGTCCTGCTCGCGACAGGCGGCGGAGATCTCGGAGACCAGTTCGGCGGTCTTGCGGATGTCGGGGACGAGGCGGTTGAGCATGTCGCCGGCTTCCTGGGCGGACTTCACCGTGTCGGTGGACATCTGCGAGATCTCGGCGGCGGCGGCCTGCGAGCGCTCGGCGAGCTTGCGCACTTCCGAGGCGACGACGGCGAAGCCCTTGCCGTGCTCGCCGGCACGAGCGGCCTCGACCGCGGCGTTGAGGGCGAGCAGGTCGGTCTGACGGGCGATCTCCTGGACGATGCCGATCTTCTCGGCGATCGTGCCCATGGCGGAGACGGCGCGGGAGACGGCGTCACCGGAGAGCTCGGCGTCCTTGGCGGACTGACGGGCGATCTTCTCGGTCTGGGCGGCGTTGTCGGCGTTCTGCTTGATGTTGGAGGCCATCTCTTCCATCGAGGAAGAGGCTTCCTCGGCGGCCGAGGCCTGCTCGCTGGCACCCTGCGCGATCTGCTCGGAGGCCGCGGAGAGCTGCTGCGAACCCGACGAGACGTTGTCGG
>NZ_JBQUZF010000024.1:0-544 GCF_056313985.1 Pinisolibacter sp. DMC19
AGCGCCCAGCAGGACCGGGTCCGCGGCTTCGCCCTCGACATGGCGATGGGCGGCCCCGACGCCGAGGACGCCGAGTTCAAGGAGAGCGCGTGATGGCGGGCCATGAGACCGAAACCCAGTTCGTGACCTTCGCGCTCGGCTCGGAAGTCTTCGCGGTTCCGGTCTCGGTGGTGCGGGAGATCCTCGATCACGAAGAGGTCTTCCGCATCCCGAACGGCCCCGCCTACCTCCTGGGACTGCGCAACGTCCGCGGCCAGGGCGTGCCGGTGATCGACCTGCGCCTCCGGCTCGGGCTGACGAAGACGGAGACGACCGCCAACACCCGGGTCCTGGTGGTCGACGTGCCCCTCGCCGACCGGCTGCTGACCCTCGGGCTGATGGCCGATCGGGTGTTCGAGGTCGCCTCCTTCGCGGCGAACCAGACCGACGCGGCGCCCGACATCGGCGTCGGCTGGAACTCGGACTACATCGCCAGCGTGATCCGGCGCGAGACCGGCTTCGTGGTGATCATCGACCTGGCCCGGCTGCTGTCGTCCACCGAAAT